>NZ_AYWZ01000005.1:0-229998 GCF_000502335.1 Mesorhizobium sp. L2C066B000 | reverse complement strand
CCGCACCGCCGGCTGCGCCAGCCGCGCCGCGCCCAGCTCCACACTCTCCAGCCCCGCACGCCCCGGCCTCGCAAAGCTCGGGCAAGCGCGGCGTGCCCGGCATCGAGGCGATCATCGCGGTGGCGTCCGGCAAGGGCGGCGTCGGCAAGTCGACCACCGCTGTCAACATCGCGCTTGGCCTCGCCGCCAACGGTTTGCGTGTCGGCGTGCTCGATGCCGATATTTATGGGCCGTCCATGCCCAGGCTGCTCAACATCCATGGCCGGCCGCAGACCGTCGACGGCAAGATCCTGAAACCGATGGAGAATTACGGCCTTAAGGTGATGTCGATGGGCTTCCTCGTCGACGAGGAGACGCCGATGATCTGGCGCGGTCCGATGGTGATGTCGGCGCTGACGCAGATGCTGCGCGAGGTCGAATGGGGCCGCCTCGACGTGCTCGTCGTCGACATGCCGCCCGGCACCGGCGACGCCCAGCTGACCATGGCCCAGCAGGTGCCGCTGGCCGGCGCCGTCATCGTCTCGACGCCGCAGGACCTGGCGCTGATCGACGCCCGCAAAGGATTGAATATGTTCAAGAAGGTCGACGTGCCGCTGCTCGGCATCGTCGAGAACATGAGCTATTTCATAGCCCCCGATACCGGCAAGCGCTACGACATCTTTGGCCATGGCGGGGCGCGGCGCGAGGCCGAGCGACTCGGCGTGACCTTCCTCGGCGAAGTGCCGCTGGAAATGGGAATTCGCGAAAGTTCTGATGAAGGCTCGCCCGTGGTGGCGTCGAAGCCCGACAGCCCCGAGGCGAAGATTTACCGCGATATTGCTTCGAAGGTCTGGGACCGGGTCAACGAAGAACGCGGCGCGGCCGAAGCGGCGGTGCCGAACATCGTGTTCGAGTAGCTCGGATATCCCTCCCCCTTGAGGGGAGGGTCGCCCGAAGGGCCGGGTGGGGTCCGCGGTGACACGCTCGACGCTATTTCTTTACAAGTCGAGGCAGCTCAACTCACGTTGAGGCAGTTGAGGCGACCCCACCCGCCTCGCTTCACGAGGCACCCTCCCCTAAAGGGGGAGGGGAACCCACCTTCTCGCCAAAGCTTGAAAAGAACTGCCCGGCCAGCTTCTTCGAAGTCGATTCGATGAGCCGGCTGCCGAGTTGGGCGATCTTGCCGCCGACTTCGGCTTTGGCCGCGTATTTGAGGACTGTCCCATCCGGCCCGTCCGCCGTCAGCGTCACGTCGGCGCCACCCTTGGCGAAGCCGGCAATACCGCCCTTGCCCTCGCCCTGGATGGTGTAGGAGTGCGGCGGCTTCAGGTTCTTCAGCGTCACCTCGCCGTTGAATGTCGCCTTGATCGGTCCGATCTTCAGGACCACCGTCGCCGCCATTTCGGTCGGCGATTTCATCTCCAGGTGCTGGCAGCCGGGAATGGTCGCCTGCAAAACCTTCGGATCGTTCAGCGCGTCCCACACTTTCTGCAGGGGGGCGGCAATGCGTTCCTCGCCTTCGATCACCAAAGCCATCGACACCTCCCGGACAGACTTCGAAGGCCTAACGCACGGTCTGGTCTGTGTCTATCGCACCAAAGTCCGGTTGCGACGGTGCGCCCTCTTGCCTGCTTCCGCGCGTTGCCATATCGATTTGTCTTACAAATACGGAGACCATGATGGCAGGCGCCCCCACCGGAAAGAAGAAATTTCGCTCGCAGGAGTGGTTCGACAATCCCGACAATCCAGGCATGACCGCGCTCTACCTCGAGCGCTACCTGAACTATGGCCTGACGCGGGCCGAGCTGATGTCGGGCAAGCCGCTGATCGGCATCGCCCAGACCGGCTCGGATCTGTCGCCATGCAACCGCCACCATATCGAGCTCGCCAAGCGCGTGCGCGAAGGCATCGTCTCGATGGGCGGCATCCCCTTCGAATTCCCGTGCCATCCGATCCAGGAGACCGGCAAGCGCCCGACCGCGGCACTCGACCGCAACCTTGCCTATCTCGGCCTGGTCGAAGTGCTTTACGGTTATCCGCTCGACGGCGTCGTGCTGACCATCGGCTGCGACAAAACCACGCCGGCGCTGCTGATGGCGGCGGCCACCGTCAATATTCCGGCCATAGCACTTTCGGTCGGACCGATGCTCAATGGCTGGCACAAGGGCAAGCGCACGGGATCGGGCACCATCGTCTGGGAATCGCGCCAGCGCCTCTCGGCCGGCGAGATCGACTATGACGAGTTCATGGACATCGTCGCCTCATCGGCGCCGTCGACCGGCTATTGCAACACCATGGGCACCGCCACCACGATGAACTCGCTGGCCGAGGCGCTCGGCATGCAATTGCCGGGCTCGGCTGCCATTCCGGCACCCTACCGCGAGCGCGGCCAGATCTCCTATGAGACGGGCAAGCGCATCGTCGAGATGGTGCATGAGGATCTGAAGCCATCCGACATCATGACGCGCAAGGCGTTCGAGAACGCCATTGTCGTCAATTCGGCGATTGGCGGCTCGACCAACGCGCCGATCCACCTCAACGCGATTGCCCGCCATCTCGGCGTGCCGCTCACCAATGACGACTGGCAGACGGTCGGCCTCCATGTGCCGCTCATCGTCAATCTGCAGCCATCGGGCGAATATCTCGGCGAGGACTATCATCATGCCGGCGGCGTGCCGGCTGTGGTGGCCGAACTGATGAAGGCCAAGCTGCTGCCTTATCCCGAAGCGATGACCGTCAACGGGAAATCGATCGGCGACAATTGCAAGGATGTCGCCAACGAGAACACCGACGTCATCCGCACCGTCGCCGAGCCGCTGAAGGCCAATGCCGGCTTCATCAATCTCAGCGGCAATCTGTTCGATTCCGCAATCATGAAGATGAGCGGCATCTCGCCGGAATTCCGCGAACGCTATCTCTCCAACCCGAACGACCCGGAAGCCTTCGAGGGCAACGCCATGGTCTTCGATGGTCCCGAGGACTACCACGCCCGCATCGACGATCCGGCGCAAGGCATCGACGAGCACACCATCCTGTTCATGCGCGGCGCTGGCCCAATCGGCTATCCCGGCGGCGCCGAGGTCGTCAACATGCAGCCGCCCGCCTATCTCATCAAGAAGGGCATTCACGCGCTGGCCTGCATCGGCGATGGCCGCCAGTCGGGCACATCCGGCTCGCCGTCTATCCTCAACGCTTCGCCGGAGGCCGCCATTGGCGGCGGCCTGGCGCTGCTCAAGACCGGCGACCGTGTGCGCATCGATTTACGGAAAGGCACTGCCAACATCCTCGTCACCGACGAGGAAATCACGCGCCGCCGTGCCGAACTGCAGGTCGATGGCGGCTATCATTATCCCAAGCATCAGACGCCATGGCAGGAGATCCAGCGCTCCATGGTCGACCAGTTCTCGGAGGGCATGGTGCTGAAGCCGGCGGTGAAATACCAGGACGTCGCGCACACCAGCGGCGTGCCGAGGGACAACCACTGAGCACCCGCTTGATATGAAAATGCCGGCCTGATCGGGCCGGCATGAAAGCCTTGGCGTAAGCTTGTTTGGATGGCGGCCTCAGGGTGGAGGCGGGCCGGACGAAGCGGCGATGGCTGTGATGCCGGAAAGTCGTCCTGCCTTGCGGATGACTGGTGTGTGATACTGTTTCTTCATAGGACCCGTTGCCCGTTTTAGATCACTGCTCGCACGCCAACTGATCCCACCTGTCAGTATGACATTGCAGTCCTCGTCAGTTTCGGGTTTTTTGACACGAAATCAAGAGGGGTCCAGAGCGTCGTCCATGATGATGGTTTTCCGCCACGGGCGTATCCTTGCCGCCTAGCCCGATCGACATTGCCCCGGTCGACATTGCTATTGTCGGCGCGGGCATGGCCGGTCTCTTCCTGGCGTGGCGCTTGTCCCAAAGTGAAAAGCCCGCAAGGATCGCTGTTTTCGAATCCGCCGGTCGCGTCGGCGGTCGGGCCTCCACGGTCTCATTTCCCGGAGAGCCGAACTTCGGCATCGATCTCGGCGCGATGATGCTGATGCCGCAACATCGGCTGCTCAAAAAACTCATGGCGACGCTGGATGTAAAGCTGTCGGGTATGGACGTCGTCACCGGCGCCAACCGGCTCCATCTGCGCGGTAGGAGCCTGCCCTACGCCGCTATATCGCGCTTTGCGCCGCGCCGCCTGTTTGCCTATGACGTGACGCGTCGGCTGCAGGAAAAAGGCCCGTCCCGCCTGCTGCGAAAGGCGGCAGCACTGATCCTGCCGGGTTCGGAGGCCTTCGGCAGCGCCGAATGGAACGGCGCCGCAGGCTTCGTTTATCGCGGCCGCAAGCTGGCGGATTGGGCGACTTGGGATGTGCTGGCGACTGTCTTGACCCCGGAGGAAATGGCTTTTGCCGAGGACGCGGTGGGCTATTCGTTGCTCCTGCGTGGACCCAACGCCGCCGAGACGTTCAGGCTTGCGCTCGGCGAGCTGAGCGGCGGCCGCTCCTATTGTTCCCCCGATGGCGGGTTCCAGCCGGTTGCGGAGCGAATGGCCGGGCGGATCGCTGTCAGCGGCGGCGCCGTCCATCTCGATCACACCGTGACCGCCATCGCCCGCTCGGCGCAAGGGATGGTCTTGTCTGTCGAGGGGCAAGGCGGGACGGTCGAGGCGCGCAAGGTCGTGCTGGCGTTACCGGTCCGCCCCCTGCGGACCCTGCTGGAAAAGTCCGGCATCGAGCAGCCCAGCGATCTGCCGGCACCGGAACCCTGGCCGATGCTCACGCTGGCCGCCTGCTATGCCAGCCCATGGTGGGCTCGAAACGGCATCGCGGCTGGCCACAGCGTGACCGATCTGCCGGCTCGCCAGATATGGCAGTTCACAAAAGTGGACGCGCGCGACGCGACGATTCGCCGGAGCGTCGCCATGGCCTATTGCGATGGCAGGCACATGGTATTCTGGCGCTCACTGCTGCCTGAGCTCGCTCGGCGCCACGGTTTTGCGGTTTTGGCCGAGGGACATTCCGCGCTGGAGGCCTTTCACGGCCAGATGGTCGAAGTCCATGGCAAACACGGCGCCATCTCGAAACCCATCGGCGGGTTTGCGCAGGATTGGGGTGCGCCGGCCTATGGCGGCGCGTCGCATGTCTGGGACCGTGGCATAGATATCTCCGGTATAAAACTGGCGAGCCATACGCTCGCTCCGGGCATTCATGTCTGTGGCGAAGCGTGGTCCAACAATCACGGCTGGATCGAGGGCGCGCTGGAAAGTGCGGAAGACCTGTTGCAGCGGGAATTCGGGCTCGACGCCTGGCTTGCCTGAGACTCCGCAAGGGCGATGAAAAACGATCCTACATTCCGTATGAGTGGTCGGCTATCGGACGGAAAGTATCAACGTGACTAAACGGCGCTCTTCAATCGGTTTCCTCGGCATGTTCGGTCGCTCCGGCGATTTGCGGGAACTGGACAACGCGCTGCGCGGCGCCGATCTTCATCCGGCGCTTGTTCCCGAGGGGATAAAGCTCACCATCGTCAATTTGATGAAGGATCATTGGCCGGACGAGCCGCCGCCCGACGCCTACCGGTCCGTGGCGCAGCTGTTTGGCTATTGCATCGCAGGCCCACAAACCTTCGAGCAGGCCAATGGGCCGGAGCGGCGGCTGGACGCTGAGCGCCGCATCGAGGCTGCGCTTGAAACCGGCGACAGCCTGGATGCCCAGATCGTGTTGATGGCGCTGCATGGCAAGCTGATCAGCGCCGAAGTCGTCGAGCGCTTTGGGCTAAGTGCGGACTGACCTTCGTAAGGTGAAGCTTACCCGCCCATGCCGCTGCGTGGCAGCTTGATCATCTCGCCGAAGCGGGCGCGCAATTTGTCGTCGAGCAGCTTCGGCACATGGCGCGGGAAGCGCTCGGCAAGCACGCGCTTCTTTTCGATGATCGCCCGCTGCAAGATGTCGGGCCGGCCCTTCTCGTTCCATTCCTTGGGCGAAAAGCGGTCGCCCACGGCCGGATAAAAATACTCGGTCTGCATCAGCCGCAGCGTCTGCTCATTGCCGAGATAGTGGCCTGGGCCATTCATGCAGACTTCGGTGATGGTGTCGATCGACAGTGCTTCATCGGTCACTTCGATGCCGCGCACGCAGCGTAGACAGTGGCCCAACATGTCATTGTCTATGATCAGGCTCTCCAGGCAAAAGCCGAGCAGCGAGGCGTGCATGCCTGCCGATTCATAGACCAGATTGAGGCCGGCAAGACCGGCCATCACGTCGGTGATCCCCTTTTCATAGCCGGACTGGATGTCGGGCAGTTTCGAATCCGTCATGCCGGCGGCCGAACCGCCCGGCAGATCGTAGAACTGCGCCATCTGCGCACAGGCCGAAGTCAGCACTGCCTGCTCGGCCGAGCCGCCCGACATCGCACCGGTCCTGAGGTCGGAGACGAACGGCCAGGTGCCGAAGATCGCCGGATGCCCCGGCTTGATGGCGTTGACATAGATGAGACCGACCAGCACTTCCGCCACCGCTTGCACCACAGCGCCGGCAATCGCCGCGGGAGCGGTGGCGCCGGCCTGGCCGGCCGATAGAAGCAGGATCGGGATGCCGCCTTCGACGCAGGCTTCGAGCACGCCGCAGGCGTCCTCGGCAAACTTCATCGGCGGCACGACGAAGCAGTTGGAGTTCGACACGAACGGCCGGGCGCGAAAGTTCTCCTCGCCGCCGGCGATCGCATAGAGCATTTCCAGCGCCGGCTGCACGTTCTCGCGCACCGTGAAGGAGGTGCCGACATGCTTCGACGTCCCCATCACGCAGGCGTAGAGCGTGTTGAAGTCCATTTCGAGCGGATCGGGAATGTCGCGCGGCACCATGGGCCGCTGGAAGAAATGGATGTTGTCGAGCCCTTCGACGAGGCGGGCGGCGTCGTAAATGTCCTGCACCAGCGACTCGCGGTATTCGCGCTTTTCGACATCGACCAGATGCACGGCCGCACCCGCCGTGCCGTAATGCACGCGCTTGCCCTGGATCAGCATGTCATGCCTGGGGTCCTGGCCGTGCAGCGTAAAATTCCTCGCCGCTTTCTTGATCGTGTCCATCACAAGCCCACGTGGGAAACGGACGCGGCCGTCGTCGCCGTAAACGGCGCCGACCCCGGTCAGAGCCTCGATGCAGGAGGGAATGGCATTGGCGAAGCCGACGGTCTCCAGTAGCGTCAGCACCGCTTCATGGATGCGCTCCTGTTCGTTCTGGTTGAGCGGCCCGTAGCTGCCGCCTTCGAGGCCGGCGCGCACCGGCCGGATATCGTCGGCAAGCGGTGCGGCCCGCATGGCGCGGCGCGCTTCGCGCCCGCCGGATCGGCGCGAACGCTGGTCGGCTGATGCATCCTTAGGAGCCGCATCCTGCTTCTCAACAGCCACTGACATGGGGGGCACTCCACCTTTAGTTTGCGAAACACGACGCGATGATTGGTCCACCGTCGGCTTGCTTCGTCCCTCTGTCAGCCGACTATGCCGTTGCCATTGGCCCAGCCTATGGGCCAGTCAACGCAGCCGAGTATGCCAGAGAGCTAATGCAGAATGTTGGTGATCATGCCAAGGGCCGGGGCTGTTCAAAGCTCCGGCACAGGCAAATCAGGCTGCAGCGGGCCTGCGTCCGGCCGCGGTCGCGAGCTCGCGAATACCCGGCTCGATGTGCTGCAGTGCGATCGAGGAAATGCCCAAGCGCATGAAGCGCGACGGCTTTTCGGTGCGATCGAAGAAGCGGTCGCCCGGCTCGATGATGACGCTGCGCGAGGCCGCGGCCTCGGCCAGTCCACGTGAATCGGTGCCGCGCGGGCCTTCCAGCCAGAGCGATGTGCCGCCGGCCGAATCGGTCGAGCGCCATTCCGGCAGGAATGCGGAAATCGCATGGACCAGACGCTTGCGCCGCTCGTCGAAGGCCGACGACAGCCGCCGCACCAGCGCCTCGTGATGGCCGAGCGACAGGAACAGCGCGACCGCGCGCTGGTTGTTGGCCGGCGGGTGCCTGAGCATGAAGCGGCGCAGCGCCCTGAGCTCGGAGATTAGTCCAGCCGAAGCGACGATGTAGCCAAGCCGCAGGCCCGGAGCCAGCGTCTTCGACATCGAGCCGACATAGACGACGCGACCCGAGCGATCGAGGCTCTTCAGCGCCTGCTGCGGCGCCTCGTCGAGAAGCTGGCTGTCATAGCCGTCCTCGATGATGATCTGGTTGTGGCGGTTGGCGCGCGCCAGAAGGTCCTGCCGCCGCTCCGCAGACAGCGGCACCATGGTCGGGCAGTGGTGGCTGGGGGTGACGAAGACAAAGCCGGAATCGTTGGGAATGGACGAGGTGACGATGCCGGACTGATCGACCGGAACCGGCTGGATCTCGGCGCCTGCCAGGCGGAAGATCGAGCGCGCGTCGGGGTATCCCGGGTCTTCCATCGCGACCTTGGAGCCCTTTGTCATCAGCAGTGTCGCCAGCATATAGAGCGCGTTCTGGGCGCCGAGCGTGACGATGATCTCGTCCGGATTGGCGAAGATGCCGCGCCGCGGCAACAGCCGCGCCTGGATCTGCTCGATCAAGAGCGGATCGTCGCGATCGACCATGTCGGAGGCCCAGTTGCGGATTTCGAGCACGGCCAGCGCCATGCGGTTGCACTCACGCCATTCGGCTGTCGGGAACAGCGCCGGGTCGAACTGGCCGTAGACGAAGGGGTAGGACGACTTGATCCAGTTATCGTGCTTGGCCGGCGGCGGCATGTCGCTGGCGGCGATTTGCCGGCGTGCCTTCCAATCGATCTCGTTCTGCTGGTCCGGCGCCTTCTGGTGCGGCTTGGCGGGGGTGGCCAGCACATCCGGATTGACGAAATGGCCGCGCCGTTCGCGCGCCACCAGGAAACCTTGGTCGACCAATTGCTGGAAGGCCAGCACCACAGTGCCGCGCGCGACGCCGAGTTTTTCAGCCAGGATGCGGCAGGACGGAAGCGGCATCGAAGCGGCGATCTGCCGGTCGAGAATGGCGGCGACGATCGCCTGACGGATCTGCGCCTGCAGGGTCTGGCCCGATTCCGCCGAAATCCGGAACAGGCCGGACCATATGGCCGTGTCGTTACGCTGTGGCATGGAAGGTGTTCCTCGATGGCCAGTCTTTTTTGCTTGGCTGGACCAGCGGAAGGTAACCGTGGCACAAGGGGTTGCGCCAATCAATTTTTCTGATCGCTGGGATTTATGCCAGTGATCTATGCGCGACGCGCAGCGTCGTCGCATCCCCGGGTGACGCTTGCGTCATCCCGCAGCGCGGACGCCCGCGCGATGCGCAGCGTCGTCGCGCCTCATTATCCCCAGCGCGATGCGAAGCGTCGTCGCTACTCCCATCACATCATCCAGCGCGACGCGCAGCGTCACAGCTCCATCACATCGCACTATGCTTGCACTGCGTCATCCCCACGCATTGAAACATGCGGAATTCGGCTCGATAAGATCAGCGCGACGACACGCGCCGGAAACATCCGGTCTGATAAGATGTCGTGAAAAAGCGATCAGGAGCCGGCAGTGGATCATTCCTCCTTCGACAAACAGCTTGTCGCCTTGCGTGCTGCGCGCGCGGCGGCATCGGGCACGATGCGCGAGGCTTTTGCCGCGGACCCCAAGCGCTTCGAGACATTTTCGGCCAGCGACGGCGACCTTTTGCTCGATTGGTCGAAATGCGCGGTCGACCAGCGCACGATGGAACTGCTCGAGAAGCTCGCTGGCGCCGCCGATCTCGAAGGTCGCCGCGCCGCGATGTTTTCCGGCAAGAAGATCAACATCACCGAGGACCGCGCCGTGCTGCACACGGCGCTGCGCAACCTCTCGGGCAAGGGCGTCACTGTCGACGGCCAGGACGTCAAGGCGGATGTGCTGTCCGTGCTCGACGCCATGGGCGCTTTCGCCGATGCCATTCGCTCCGGCAAGGCCGCCGGCGCCACCGGCAAGAAAATCACCGACATTGTCAACATCGGCATTGGCGGCTCCGATCTCGGCCCGGCCATGGCGACGCTGGCGCTGGCGCCCTATCACGACGGCCCGCGCGCGCACTACGTCTCCAACATCGACGGCGCCCATATCCACGACACGCTGAAGGGCCTGTCGGCCGAAACCACCCTGTTCATCATCGCCTCGAAGACCTTCACCACGGTCGAGACGATGACCAATGCCGAGACGGCGCGCGAATGGGTGCAGAAGGCGCTCGGCAAGGAAGCTGTCGGCAAGCATTTCGCCGCCGTCTCGACCGCGCTCGACCTGGTTTCCAAGTTCGGCATCGAAGCGGATCGCGTGTTCGGCTTCTGGGACTGGGTCGGCGGCCGCTATTCGCTGTGGGGCGCCATCGGCCTGCCGGTGATGATCGCCATCGGCCCGCGCAACTTCCGCGCCTTCCTCGATGGCGCGCATGAGATGGACGAGCACTTCCGCACCGCACCCCTGCAGAAGAACCTGCCGGCGCTGCTGGGGCTGGTCGGCTGGTGGCATCGCGTGATCTGCGGTTATCCGGCGCGTGCGGTCATCCCTTATGACCAGCGCCTTTCCAGGCTGCCGGCCTATCTGCAGCAGCTCGACATGGAATCGAACGGCAAGGGCGTCACCCTCGACGGCACGCCGGTGACGACGCCGACCGGACCGCTGGTCTGGGGCGAGCCCGGCACCAATGGCCAGCACGCCTTCTTCCAGCTGCTGCACCAGGGCACCGATTCCATCCCGGTCGAGTTCCTTGCCGCCGCCGTCGGCCATGAGCCGGATCTGAAGCACCAGCACGATCTACTGCTTGCCAATTGCCTGGCCCAATCGGAAGCGTTGATGAAGGGCCGCACGCTGGACGAGGCTCGCGCGCAGATGCTGGCCAAGGGCATGAAGCCGGCCGATGTCGACAGAATAGCCCCGCACCGCGTCTTCTCCGGCAACCGCCCCTCGGTGACGATCCTCTACCGCAAGCTCGACCCGCGCACCTTCGGCCGGCTGATCGCGCTTTACGAGCACCGCGTCTTCGTCGAAGGCACTCTGTTCAACATCAATTCCTTCGACCAATGGGGCGTCGAGCTCGGCAAGGAGCTGGCGACCGGCCTGTTGCCAGTCGTGGAAGGCAAGGAGAGCGCCGCCAAGCGCGACGCATCGACGGCCGGGCTGGTGGCGCGCATCCAGCAACTGCGGGGGGCGCAATGAAAAATCCGGCCGACATCAAGGGCATATTGTTCGACAAGGACGGCACGCTTGTCGATTTCAACGCGACCTGGCTCGGCATCGCCGATTTCATGGCCATGGATGCTGCCGAGGGCGATCGCTGGAAAGCCGACAGGCTGCTTTCAGCGGCGGGCTTCGATTTTGTCGCCAAGCGTTTCAAGCCGGATTCCATCTTCGCCTCGGGCACCAACATGGATGTCGTCGAACTATGGTTCCCGCGCCTGTCCGACGAGGACCAGATGCTGGCCGTCGCCCGTTTCAACGAGATCACCTCGGTGCAAGGCTCATCGATGGCGGTGGCCTTGCCCGGCATCGTCGCGGCGCTGACGGCTCTGCACAAGCGATCCTACCGGCTCGGCGTCGCCACCAATGATTCGACTGCCGGTGCCGAAAAGACCATGGTCACGCTCGGCGTCGCGCAGCTGTTCACCGCCGCCTATGGCTATGACGCGGTCGCCAATCCGAAACCGGCGCCGGACACGATCGTCGCCTTTTGCGACCTGACCGGGTTGAAGGCGTCCGAGATCGCCATGGTCGGCGACAACCGCCACGACCTGGAGATGGCGCGTGCCGGCGGCTGCGGCCTGGCGGTCGGCGTGCTCTCCGGCACCGGCACGCGGGAATCGCTGGCGTCGATCGCCGATGTCGTTCTGGATTCGGTTGCCGACTTGCCGGACTTTCTGTCGGCGCGGGTCAAGGAGACGGTCTGACGGGGGCCTGGGGCAAACTCAATTCGGCTCGGGATTTCCCCGCCAATGGCCGAGTTGGGGGAAGCAGCCATGAAACTATGGAGCTTCTGGTTTGTTTTCGGACATAGTGGGCTACTCATCAGCAGAGCAAACGTACCCGCATCTGCCGCACCTGATCTTGGCGCTTGCGTTATCGATGTCTTCGCCAGGCTGAAGCTCGAAGCCGCGATTTTCGCACTTTGGGCAAACTATGAAGCCGATACGTTGAACAACTTTAATCCACGCCATTCGACTTCTCCTATCAACGGCTAATCCAATCTATTTTCTGCCCCTTGAGGTTTGTCCACAATGAGTAGAATCCGGCCATTCAGAGCGACTGGGCTTTGCCGCGTCGCGCTAGCAATCTTCCGGCTCGAACCAAAACACACCGCTCGGCTTGGTCACATC
The DNA here is from genome assembly GCF_000502335.1 of Mesorhizobium sp. L2C066B000. Lineage (NCBI taxonomy): Bacteria > Pseudomonadati > Pseudomonadota > Alphaproteobacteria > Hyphomicrobiales > Phyllobacteriaceae > Mesorhizobium > Mesorhizobium sp. L2C066B000. The sequence continues at coordinate 217,698 of NZ_AYWZ01000005.1, read as the reverse complement.
ACCCTTTGCGTCGCCGAAATCCGGCACCTGATATTCGGCGAGCAATCGTAGCCGCGACAGCGGCAGATCGGCGCGGCGGGGATCGCCGACCAGCACCTCGATGCCGGCTGCCAGGCAGCGGTCGAGGAACGGGATCACCCGCAGAGCAACCTCGCGGCCGTAGAACACGTCGCCGGCAAGCACGAGATCGACCGCTGGCGGCGGGCCCGTGGTGATATCCTGGTCGACAATGGTGATCTCGACGCCGTTGGCCAACGCGTTGAGGCCGATCGCGGCGACGCCGTTGCGATCGCTCTCGGCGGCGATCACCGCGCTGGCGCCGGCCTTGGCGGCGGCGATGCCGACGAGGCCCGAGCCGGCGCCGAGGTCGAGCACGCGGTGACCGGCCACGATTTGCGGATGGTCGAGTATATAGCGCGCCAGCACGGCGCCGCCGGCCCAGGCATAGGCCCAGTAGGGCGGCTGCGGCTCAGCTTCGTGCTCCTCGGCCTGGCTGCCGTCTTCCGGTCCATGAGCTCGCCACTCGACAAGCCGCCTCAGGCCGCTGCCGGAATGAGCCGTATAGAGCTGGATTTCAGGGAGCGCGGGAACGGGCGCAAGCCGCAGGTTCGCCTTGATGAACACTACTGCATCGGGACGCCGACTATCGTCCGCCATCCCGCCGTCGCCAGGCTCGCCGTTCAAATTATTCCCGCAGCGCCCGGCGCAAAATCTTGCCCACCGGCGTCTTCGGCAGCTCGGTCCTGAACTCGATGTATTTCGGCCGCTTGTAGCCGGTCAGGTTCTCGCGACAATACGCAGTGATTGCCTCAACGGTCAGCGCCGGATCCTTCTTGACGATGAACAGCTTCGGCACTTCGCCCGAATGCTCGTCCGGCACGCCGACCGCCGCCACTTCGAGCACGCCCGGATGCTGGGCGACGACTTCCTCGAGTTCGTTGGGGTAGACGTTGAAGCCGGAGACCAGGATCATGTCCTTCTTGCGGTCGACGATCTTGGTGTAGCCGCGCTCGTCCATGAAGCCCATGTCGCCGGATTTGAAAAACCCGTCCTTGGTCATCACCTTGGCGGTCTCGTCCGGCCGGTTCCAGTAACCGGCCATGACCTGCGGCCCGCGAATGCAGATCTCGCCGACCTCGCCGAGCGGCAGGTTGTTGCCGTCATCGTCGCGGATGACGATCTCGGTCGACGGCAGCGGCAGGCCGATCGTGCCGGTGAAATTGCTGTCGCTGAACTTGTTGGCGGTCGCCACCGGCGAGGTCTCCGACAGCCCGTAGCCCTCGGTGATCGAATTGCCGGTCAGCGCCTTCCAGCGCTCGGCAACCCCCTTCTGCACCGCCATGCCACCACCCAGCGTCATGATCAGCGGCTTGAAGTCGAGCTTGCGGAAATCCTCGTTGTTGAGCAGCGCGTTGAACAGCGTGTTGAGGCCGGGGAAAATGTGCATCGGGTATTTCTGCAGCTCCTTGACGAAGCCGGGAATGTCGCGCGGGTTGGGAACGAGCACGTTCTGGGCGCCCTGCTGCATGCCCATCAGCGCGTTCACCGTCAGCGCGAAGATATGGTAGAGCGGCAGTGCGCAAATGAAATTGAGATGCGCCGGTTTCGGCTTGATCGCATAGGCGTCCTGCAGCCACAGCGTGTTCTGCGCGACATTGGACAGCACATTGGAGTGCAGCAGCACAGCACCTTTGGAAATCCCCGTGGTGCCGCCTGTATATTGCAGGAAGGCGACGTCGCTGGCTTCCATCTTGGCCGGCTTGAAGGCGATGCCGGCGCCGGCCTTCACCGCCGCATTGAACTTGACATGGCCGGGCAGCGACCAGGCCGGCACCATCTTTTTCACCCGGCGCACGACCAGGTTGACGATCGTGCCCTTGAGGCCGCCGAGCATGTCGCCCATCGCCGCGACCACCACATGCTTGACCGCCGTCCTGGCAATCACCGCGTCCAGGGTGCTGGCGAAATTCTCCAGAATGACGATCGCCTGCGCGCCGGAATCCTTGAGCTGATGTTCGAGCTCGCGCGGCGTGTAGAGCGGATTGATGTTCACCACGACATAGCCGGCGCGAAGCACGGCCATCATCGCCACCGGATATTGCAGCACATTCGGCATCATCAGCGCCACGCGTGCGCCTTTCTGCAGGCCCTTCGATTGCAGATAAGCGCCGAAGGCGGCCGATTGCCGCTCGAGTTCGGCATAGGAGATCGACTTGCCCATGCAGACGTATGCCGGCTGGCCGGAAAACTGCTTGCAGGCGCCGACGAGGAAGTCGCCGATCGAACTGTAGGGCAGGGCGCCGATCTCCGCCGGCACGACTTTCGAATAGCTTTTTAGCCATGGCTTTTCCGGCAAGCCCGCGGCAAGCGCCGTCAGCGTATTCGGCAGTTTTTTGGCCGCGCCCGGCGACGGCTTCGAGGCGGGCTTCGCCGCGGCTGTCTTCGCGGCTGGCGGCTGGGCGGGCTTTGCAGCGGGTGTTGTCTTCGCCGCGCGCTTGACCGCAGGTTTCGCTGCCGGGTTGGCGCTTGCCTTCGCCGGCGTCGAGGTTGCCGTTGGCTTGACGGCGGGAGTGGCTTTGGCCGGTGGCGCTTTCGACTTGGCGGCAGCGGCGGCCGGTTTTGAAGCTTTCGCCGCTTTTGCTTTCGCCGGGGCCGTTGTCTTTGTTGCTTTCGCCACCTCTAGCCTCCCTCGGTCGTTCTGTTGCCTGCTCCTGCTGCGCCGCCTCGATGTGGTGAGGCGTCCTCCGCTGCAGCGATGTCGCGGATTCCCGGAAAATCCAGCGTGTCATCTATCTATTGCGACTATCGGCGGCCGTGCAAGTCTTGCCCCAGCGGCAGGACGGCAAAGATTTGCCGTCGAAATCCTTCCCGCGATGCCAGCTCAGGCAATGCCGTCCGGTCATCTCGGTGGCGAAACCCAGGCTTGTGGATTTTTGGCTTACGATTGCTGCGATCAATGAAAAAATGCGGTCGTTAACAATCCCGTGATTAGCAGATTTTGCTATTTGTTTCTGCAGTTCGTCAAAGACCGAGAAATATTTTCTGCTTACGGTGGGGTAGGCAAACAGGGTGTTCCAAAGCCGGAAAAACGGTGCTTATATGCGCGCTTCGCGAGCCTATAGAGGGGCTTGGAAGAACATCAGGGAGTGCTCAATGAAAAAGAAACTGACTTTTGCAGCCGCGTTGCTGGCTGCAAGCGTCCTCGGCGGTGTGGCCAATGCCAAGACGCTGGTCTATTGCTCGGAGGCCTCGCCGGCCAACTTCGACCCGGGTACCACGACGGGCGGCAACGACTTCGACGCCTCGTCGCGCACCGTCTATTCGCGCCTGGTCGAGTTCAAGCATGGCGGCACCGAAGTTGTGCCCGGTCTCGCCGACAAATGGGAGATTTCGGACGACGGCCTGGTCTATACTTTCCACCTGCATCCGGGCGTGAAGTTCCAGACGACGGATTTCTTCAAGCCGACGCGTGATTTCAATGCCGACGACGTCGTCTTTTCGTTCGATCGCCAGTTCAACAAGGAAAACCCCTGGAACGGCGAGAAGTACCTGCCGAACCTGACCTGGGACTACTACACCGGCATGGACATGCCGAAATACGTCGCCAAGTGGGAAAAGGTCGATGACCTGACCGTGAAGCTGACGCTGACCGAGCCGAACGCGCCGATGCTGGCCAATCTCGGCATGGACTTCGCCTCGATCGTGTCGAAGGAATATGCCGACCAGCTGGAAAAAGACGGCAAGATGGCCGACTTCTCGACCAAGCCGGTCGGTACAGGTCCGTTCCAGTTCGTCGACTACCAGCTGGATTCGGTCATCCGCTATGCGGCCAACCCGGACTACTTCAAGGGCAAGGAAAAGATCGACGATCTCGTCTTCGCGATCACGCCTGACGCCACCGCCCGCATCCAGAAGGTGCTCGCCGGCGAATGCGATATCGCGCCCTATCCGAATCCTGCCGACATCGGCACGATCAAGGCCAACGCCGACGTGACCCTGATGGATCAGGCTGGCCTCAACATCGGCTATATGAGCTATAACACCACCATCCCGCCGCTCGACAAGCCTGAAGTGCGCCATGCGCTCAACCAGGCGATCGATCGGGAATCGCTCATCAAGTCGCTGTTCCAGGACGCCGGCGCCACGCCGGCCGTAAACCTGATCCCGCCGACCATGTGGTCGTGGAACAAGGACGTGAAGTCCGACGCCTATGATCCGGAAGCCGCCAAGAAGGTGCTGGCCGATGCCGGATTGAAGGAGATCCAGCTTTGGGCCTCCGACCGCGTCCGTCCCTACAACCCGAACTTCCAGCGCGCCGCCGAACTGATCCAGGCTGACTGGGCCAAGGTCGGCGTCAAGGCGGAAATCGTCAGCTACGAGTGGACGAAGTACCGCGAAGAAGGCAAGAAGAAGGAACGCCCGGGCGCCTTCCAGATCGGCTGGACCGGTGACAATGGCGATCCGGACAATTTCTTCGCCACGCTGTTCGCCTGCTCGGCTATCGGCGTGTCGAACTACTCCAGCTGGTGCGACAAGGACTTCGAGGATCTGATCCAGAAGGCCAAGAAGACCAGCGACCAGGCCGAACGCACCAAGCTCTATGAAGAGGCGCAGGTTGTCTTCCAGAAGCAGGCTCCGGCCTTCCTCATGGCACACAGCCAAGTCTACGCAGTCGTGCGCAAGAATGTCAGCGGCTTCATGATGGACCCGCTCGGCATTCATCGCTTCGACGGCGTCGACAAGGCCGAATAGAACTGTTAGGCGGGCGGCGCGCAATCAGGCGCCGCCCGCTTTTCAAGATGCTCCGATATCTCCTAAACAAAATCGTCTTGGTGCTGCCGACGCTGATCGGCATCACCATCTGCGCCTTCGCTTTCGTCAGGCTGCTGCCCGGCGATCCCATTCTTGCCATGGCCGGCGAGCATGGCGTGTCGCCCGAGCGTTACGCGGAACTGAAGGAACAGTTCGGCTACAATTTGCCGATCTGGGAGCAATACGCGCATTATGTCCGCGATGCCGCGACCGGTAATTTCGGCGTGTCGATTTCGTCCAAGCGGCCGGTCATCGAAGATTTCATGACGCTGTTCCCGGCAACCATCGAGCTCTCCGTCTTCGCCATGATCTTCGCCATGGTGCTGGCCATACCGGCCGGCATCATTGCTGCGGTCAAACGCGGCTCCTGGTTCGACCAGGGGCTGATGGGCACCGCCCTTGTCGGCTATTCCATGCCGATTTTCTGGTGGGGCCTGCTGCTGATCATCTTTTTCTCCGGCTATCTCGGCTGGACCCCGGTTTCAGGCCGCATCGGCCTTCAGTTCTTTATCAAGCCGATCACCGGCTTCCTGACCCTCGACAGCCTGCTCTACGGCAAATGGGATGCTTTCCGCTCGGCATTGAGCCACCTGGTGCTGCCGACAATTGTGCTCGGCACCATCCCGCTGGCGGTGATCGCGCGCCAGACGCGCTCGGCCATGCTCGAAGTGCTGGGCGAAGACTATGTGCGGACCGCCCGCGCCAAGGGCCTGTCGTCGTCCCGCGTCATCGGCGTGCATGCGCTGCGCAATGCGCTGATCCCGGTGGTCACCACCATCGGCCTGCAGGTCAGTACCCTGCTCGCCGGCGCCATTCTCACAGAAACCATCTTCGCCTGGCCGGGCATCGGCAAGTGGATGGTCGAATCCATATCCAAGCGCGACTATGTCGTCGTGCAGTCAGGCTTGCTGCTGATCGCCCTTATCGTCATGGCCGTGAACCTGATCGTCGACGTGCTTTATGCCGTCATCAACCCGCGCATCAGGGCGGCGTGATGAGCCAGTCGACCGAAATCGCCCCGATGGCCGCCGGCAACCCTGACCGACTGACCGGCTTCAGGACTTTCTGGCACTATTTCTCGGTAAACCGCGGCGCCGTCATCGGCCTGTTCGTCTTCATCCTTTTGGTGCTGGCCGCGCTCTTTGCACCGCTGCTCGCGCCCTATGCGCCCGACATCCAGGACAAGACCGCTTTCTTGCGTCCGCCGGCCTGGCAGGCAGGCGGCAGCATGGAATATCTGCTTGGCACCGACGCGGTCGGCCGCGACATGCTCTCGCGCCTGCTCTATGGCGCGCGTTTCTCGCTGCTCATCGGCGCCGTCGTGGTCACGCTGGCGCTTGTCGGCGGCATCACGCTCGGCCTTTTGGCTGGCTATTTCCGGGGCTGGGTCGACGTGGCGATCATGCGGGTCATGGATCTGATCCTGTCCTTCCCGTCGCTGCTCTTGGCGCTGGTTCTGGTCACCATCCTCGGCCCCGGCCTGTTCAACGCCATGCTGGCCATCGCGCTTGTCCTGCAACCCCACTTTGCCCGTCTGGTGCGCGCTGCCGTCATGGCCGAAAAGAGCCGCGAATATGTGGTCGCCGCCAAGGTCGCCGGCGCCGGCCATATAAGGCTTATGCTGCGCACCATCCTGCCCAACTGCCTGGCGCCGCTGATCGTGCAGGGCACGCTGTCCTTCTCCAACGCCATCCTGGAGGCGGCCGCTCTCGGCTTTCTCGGCCTTGGCGCCCAGCCGCCGACACCGGAATGGGGAACCATGCTCGCCTCGGCGCGTGAATTCATCCTGCGCGCCTGGTGGGTGGTGACCTTCCCCGGTCTGGCCATCCTCATCACCGTGCTTGCCATCAACCTGATCGGCGACGGTCTGCGCGATGCGCTCGATCCGAAGCTGAGGAGGTCGTAATGGCGCTGCTCGACATCCGCAATCTCGTCGTCGAGTTCCAGACCGCATCCGGCCCGTTCCGCGCGGTCGATGGCGTCTCGCTCCATGTGAACGAACGTGAAGTGCTGGCCATCGTCGGCGAATCCGGCTCCGGCAAGTCGGTGTCGATGCTGGCTGTGATGGGGCTGTTGCCGTGGACGGCGACGGTCACTGCCGACCAGATGAGCTTCAACGGTCGCGATCTTCTGAAGATGAGCCCGGCCGACCGTCGCAAGATCGTCGGCAAGGACATGTCGATGATCTTCCAGGAGCCGATGGCCAGTCTCAATCCGTGCTTCACCGTCGGCTTCCAGATCGAGGAAGTGCTGCGCTTCCATATGGGCATGGACAAGGCCCAGCGTCGCGAGCGCGCCATCGAATTGCTGACGCAGGTCGGCATTGCCGAGCCGGCCGAACGGCTGAACTCGTTCCCGCACCAGATGTCGGGCGGCCAGTGCCAGCGGGTGATGATCGCCATCGCCATCGCCTGCAATCCCAAGCTTCTGATCGCCGACGAGCCGACCACCGCGCTCGACGTTACCATCCAGAAGCAGATCCTCGACCTGCTGGTCTCGCTGCAGGTCAAATACGGCATGGGCCTGATCATGATCACCCACAATATGGGCGTCGTCGCCGAGACCGCCGACCGCGTCATCGTCCAGTACAAGGGCCGCAAGATGGAAGAGGCCGACGTGCTGTCGCTGTTTGAATCGCCGAAGAGCAATTACACCCGCGCGCTTTTGTCGGCGCTGCCGGAAAATGCCGTCGGCGACCGGCTACCGACCGTCTCGGACATGCTGTTCGAACCGGCTGCCGGGGGCGTCTGATGAGCATCAAGGTCGTCGAAGGCAAGGACATCGTGCGCGACTATCACGTCGGCGGCGGCCTGTTTCGCGGCGCGCGCACCGTGCATGCGGTCAAGGGCGTCTCGTTCAGCGTCGACAAGGGCAAGACGCTGGCCATCGTCGGTGAATCGGGCTGCGGCAAGTCAACGCTGGCGCGCATCATCACGCTGATCGATCCGGCAACGTCGGGCGAACTGTTCATCGACGGCAACAAGGTCGACATCGCAAGGAACGGCCTGACCAGGGAGATGCGCCGCAAGGTGCAGATCGTCTTCCAGAACCCTTACGGATCGCTCAATCCGCGCCAAAAGATCGGAGATGTGCTGGGCGAGCCGCTGCTCATCAACACCGACAAGCCGGCCGAAGAGCGGCGCGACCTCGCCATGAGGATGCTGAAGAAAGTCGGCCTCGGAACCGAGCACTACAATCGCTATCCTCACATGTTCTCGGGCGGCCAGCGCCAGCGCATCGCCATTGCCCGCGCGCTGATGCTGAACCCGAGCCTGCTGGTGCTTGACGAACCGGTCTCCGCGCTCGATCTTTCGGTGCAGGCGCAGGTGCTCAACCTGCTCGCCGACCTGCAGGACGAATTCCAGCTGACCTATGTCTTCATCAGCCACGATCTGTCGGTCGTGCGCTACATCGCCGACGATGTGATGGTGATGTATTTCGGCGAAGCCGTCGAATACGGCTCGCGCGAGGAGGTCTTCGCCGACCCCAAGCACAACTACACCAGGACGCTGTTCGCCGCGACGCCGCGCGCCGACGTCGCCTCGATCAAGGCGCGGCTGGCGAAGAAGAAGGCCGCCTGACCTCTCACCGAGAATTGTTTTTGAACAATCGGAAATGCGTCGCGGCGGTGGTTTGCCGGCAGGATTGATCGCGATCTGCGAGCTGCCGGGCGTAAGCCGCGTCGCAGGTTGGGGTGCGCCCCATCACTCACCCGCTCCGTGCTGGTAAAGCTCGTCCATGCTGAGCATTGCCAGGGTTGCGAAGGGGGCCTGTTTTTTCACCCGACCGCGGCTCAAGATCACCACGTCGTCGCAGAACGATATGGTGCTGTAATGATGACTGATGACAATGGTGGTGCGGCGGCCGGCCCGCGATTTCAGCGTCTCGACAATAGCGGCTTCTGACAACCCATCCACCGCACTGGTGGCTTCGTCGAGGATGAGAATATCGGGATCGCGCACCAGCGCCCGCGCCAGGGCGATCCTTTGCCTTTGTCCGGCTGACAGGTTGATGCCCCGGTATCCGACCAGCGTCGCGTAACCCTGCGGCAGGTGCTCGATGAATTGATGTGCCTCGGCCAGCCTTGCGGCGCGCATGGCGTCGCTGGCCGAGGCCGTGTCGTAGCCGTAGATAATGTTTTCAAAAATGGTGCCATCGACCAGTTCCAGCTCCTGACTGGCCAGGGCAATGTTCCGCCGCCACTGGCTTGGGTCGACTTCATCGAGCGGTGCCCCATCGACGAGGATCCTGCCGCTGTCGGGTTTGACGAAGCGGCACAGGAGATTGACGATCGTCGTCTTGCCGGCGCCCGAGCGGCCGATCAGCGCAGTCGAGCGGCCGCTGCGGATGTCGAACACCGCCTTATGCAGCACCGCCTCGCGCGCGTCGGGGGCTGACAGGGGACCGGAATAGGCGAAGCTCACATCATCGAAGCTGATCCCTTGGCGCAAGCCGTCGAACGGCAGGCTGCCCTGCGGCGCCTCGGGCTTGTCGGAAGGATCGAGCAGCCATTGTACCTCCTCCAGCGAGCCGCTCATGCCTTGCAACTGACTCCAGGACATCTGCAAGGCGCGCATATGCGGCTGCAGTCGGTAGAGCAGGATGAGGAAGGCGACGGTCAGCGGGAAGCTTACATTCGCCAGCCAGGCTCCGATCACCACCGCCAGGAACAGCATCGCGTGCAACACCTCGGTCAGTGGCGGCAAGACGCCCTGGCGGATTGAAAGCACGAAAGCCGCCCGCCGCACCCCGTCGGACGCTTTGGCGAAGACCGCCTTTTCGCGGTTCTCCTGCCCGAAGATGCGAATTAGGCGCCCGGCATGCACCAGATGCAGCATCTGCGACGCCAGTGCGCTGTTGCGCGAGACGACGCTGCGGCTCGGCGCCTTCAGATTGGACGACAAAACCCCGTGCGCCAGTTGGACGAGCGCCAGCCCTAGCGTCACCAGCAGCGTCATCTGCCAAGAGAGGAGCAGGAGGAAGGCGAGCAGGATGACGGCGGCCGAGGCACTGACGATCGCGCCGAGCAGGGCCTGGATAGCGTCGGATGCTCGCCAGGATTCGTTGGAGATGATGTTGAGCAGCCGCCCGGGGCTTTGCTGCAGGAAAAAGGGGTAGCCGACCCTGAGCAACTGCTCCGACAGTGCGCTACGGATCGAATAACCTGCCTTGCCGTAGATGTAGCTGGTCAGCAGCGTGTTGGCGAAGGCAAAGACATTTTTCAGTACGATCGAACCGAGGATCGCGGCCGAAATGGCGATCAGCCGCTGGCGCTCGCCGAGGTCCGCTCCAACCTGCTGGAGGAGGGCGGAGAAACCGGCCATGCCTGATGTTTCGCCACGTCCCATAATGATGCCAAGCAGCGGAATGATGAGACCGATGCCGAGGCCTTCCAGCGCGGCGCCTGCAAGCCCGAGCCCCACCACGACGGGAACGAGCCGCAACAGCCTGCCACCAAGCGCGCGGCGCAGCATTGGCAGGGCTGACGGAATCAGTGACATTATCGCGCTCTGGCCTCCGCGTTGGCTTCGCTGGCTTGTCGGTCGTGGCGCAGCGGCAGCCGTTTTGGCCATCCCATCATGACGAGCAGCGCAAATCTGGCGGCACCTGCCAGATTCATAACGACAATAGGCCAGTGCGACAGATCGAGGTCGCGGTCAAAGCGAGGACGGCCCGCCAGTTCCCTGAACGCGGCCCGCGCGGACCAATAGACATGGCGAAGCAGCCAAGGGGCGTGGCGGACATGTTTCAGGCACAGCGCACCATTACCGAGGCTATAGTCGCGGTGCAGCCTGTCGATCGATTTGCGGTCTCGCCGGCCGTGATGATGCAAGACCGTCATGTCGGGCACATACTCGACCGGCATGCCGAGCAGCATCGCCCGCACGAGATAATCAGTATCTTCAGCCGAGCGTAGCGGGCCGCCAGCGCCGAAGCGTTCGTCGAACGACCCGATGCGGGCCGCGACGTCGCGGTGCATGGTCATGTTGCAGCCGAGCACGAAGCCGCCGGGGTGGACCGCCGGGGTCAGCCGCTCGCTTGCCTCGTAGAGCTTTATGGTGAAGGGCAGGTCCCGGGCATCACCGAGCTCGACCCGGCCGCCGCGGATCAGCCACTTCTCGCCACTCCGGTAGTGCCGCTCCAGGTCGCGGAGATAGTCGCGGTCGAGCTTGCAGTCGTCGTCGACGAAGACCAGCACGCGGCCTCGCGCTCGCGCCAATCCGGCATTGCGGGCAGCGGCTAGTCCGGGGCGAGTCTCCGAGACGGCTGTGACTGGGATGTCGGAAGTTTCGGCGATAGCGGCCAGCCGCTTTGACGTGCCGTCCCGTGAACCATTATCGACCACCACCAACTCTGCCGCGAAGGTGGCGTGCACCCGGCATGCCGCCTGGATCGAGGCTATGCAAGCCTCCAGCACAGCGGCGCGGTCGCGCGTGCAGACGATGAAACTGACCTCGAGCGACGGCCGCTCCGATCGGGGAGATGTCGGGACAGGCGCACTCGCAAACTGGTGATCGCGCAGGAGCGGGTGGGGCCTGTCGGTCATACCAGTCCCCGCTGATAACGCGCAAGCACCGCTTCGGCCGGCGTGGTTTTGAAGAAGTAGGCCACCGCGTCCGCCCGCTTTCCGGCCCTTATCGAGAGCAGGCTGAGCCAAGGCGCCCAGACGCCGGGACGCAGCGCATATTGTTCGCGGCGCCGGATGAAATTCCATCTCGCCGTCCGCGTGAGCAATTCGTGGGTCAGCGGCGGTTCTCCTTCGTCGCCGACGAGTTGGTAGAGGAAATAGAACAGGTTCAGCGCGCCTGCCTCGAAGCTTGGCCGTGTGTCGGTCGGCAGCTCGGAAATCCGCTCTTCGAGCGCACGGATGAAATCGGCTGCGCGCGAAACCGTGTCGAAAGAGACGGCCTCGCCGATGTCGCGCAGATCCGCTGTGGTTTCCGCAAGCCCCTCACGCTCGAGATTTTCGGCCACGATCCGCAAATGCGTCCTGCGCATTTCCTTGGCATGCCGCATGGTCACGCTTCCCGCATGGATGCGATAGACGAGCAGGCTATCGGGCAATATGGTCGCCGGGAAACGGCCGGCAAGCCGTCTGAAGAGATCGAAATCCTCGGCATGCCTATACTTTGGATCGTAATAGAGATCGTTGTTCCCAATAACCTTCCTGTTATAGATCACCGTCGGATGTAAGAATATCGTAAAGAACATCGACAATATGTCGAGCCGGCCGAGCCGGAACACCGGGTCTAGCCTGCCTTTGGCGATACGGCCGTGAAGCAAGGTATCGACGCAGGCGCCGCAGAAGCCGAGATCGGGCCGCCGCTCGAACAGTGCGACCTGGCGCGAGAGGCGCCGGGGATAGGCGACATCGTCCGCATCCATTCGCGCAACAAGCTCGCCCTGGGCCAGTCGTAGCCCTTCATTGAGGGTGGCGACGAGGCCGCGGTTCTCACGCGAGATGACAGAAACGCGATTGTCTGCCCGGCGGTATCGTTCGAGAATCTCGAGCGAGTTGTCAGTCGATCCGTCATCGATAGCGATGACCTCCAGGCGATCGTAGTCTTGCCGCAGAATGCTCTCCAGCGCAGCGGTGAGATAAGGCCCGGCATTGTAGACCGGCAGCAGGACGGAGACGAGCGGCGCGGTGGTCATCTCTGTGCATCCGTTCGCCGGAGTTCGAGTGCGGCGCGGCCATCGGGGGATCCGCCGGGATAGGCGTCCGCCGCCCTGCCGAGCCAGCCGGCATCGCCAGAGCGTGCCTGGGAGCGGCGGCGCGCTACATAGGGGAAGCGGCGCTTGAGGCCGTTGAGCGGCTTTTCGAAAGCCGTCCACGAGATCGAAGCGACGGCGATCGTGGCGGCGCTCGCGACCAGGAAACGCCCTGGCCCCTGCTCCGAGACATTGAGCGGGATCCAGGGCTGTGACTTGACGGCGAGCGACAGAAGGATCGGATGGTAAAGATAGACGCCGTAGCTGATGCGGCCCAGTGACAGCAGCGGTGGCAGTTCGAAAACCCTGCCGAGGACGCCGCCAAGGCCGGCTGAACAGACGGCCACAACGGCCACCAGCGGCACTAGGGGCAGGATCTGCAGCAACGCCCAGCGGGCCCATTCCAGCATAGGATCGGCCGGCGCAGGGATAAGCCACTCAATCGCCAGGAAGACAGCCGCAAGGGCTGGCCAGCCTAGCCGCATCCATTGCGGCAGGCCGGCGCCTCTGGTCCGCCGGCAGGCAAGCAAAGCACCAAACGCCAGCGCGTCCATCGATGCTGGCGGCAGCAGGTCGCGCGCTAGCGCCGGGGTGGCGGTGATCGGCCAGTAGAAGCGATAGGCCAGCGACAACAGGATGACGCCGATAGTGATCGCTTCCACCCGCCGGCGGGGTGCGAGAAGCACGACCAGCGGCCAGGCGATATAGAACTGCTCCTCGATGCTCAGGCTCCAGAAATGGCAGAGTAGCCAGGGCGTCCATTCGTTGCGCAGCGCGTACCAAAAATTCGACAGGTAAAGCGCATGCCAGACGAGCGAGCCACTGGACTGCTCCAGATCGGTCAGCCAGACGAACCCAAGCACGGCGAAATAGGGCGGGAATATGCGCAGCGCGCGCCTGATGTAGAAGGAACTCAATGCAGGGCCGGCTTTGAATTCGGCCGCGGCGCGCGCTTCGAGCAGCAGTCGTGTGATCAGGAAGCCGCTCAGCACAAAAAAAAGCCGCACCCCGATGTGGCCCCAAAAGGAGGAGCCGTTGGGTGCAAGGAAATGGGAATAGAGAACCATCGTGACAGCGATGGCGCGCAGAGCGTCCAACTGATTGTCACGCGCGACCGCCATCAGCCATTTCCGCCGGTCTGAAATCTCCGATGAAGCCAGCGGCCCTGCATTCCGGGCCTCAGGTCGAGGCCTGCCAGCGTCGAGAGTGCGCCGAAAACAACAAACCCGCGCCTTTTGCGCGGGGCAGCCTCGAAATCGGTGCTGGCCAGCGAAAAATTCAAGCTGATCAACTTGGCGGAATCCTCCACGGCGCACTTCCCAGTACCAAATCCCCCAAGAAATGGTGCAACCGGGTAATGGTGCAGTGCAACACAAAATATCTATCGAGCTGTAATATTTGTGTGAGTTAGTGCTAAAAATGGGTATGATTTGCGAGTGCGTTGCGTCGCTGAGGGTTTTTCACGTCCGCAATGCTGTACGAGAAGTGGTACCATGTCAGAAAAGACACGGTTTAATTACACAACTATAATCCGGAGTGTCTGATATAGGTCAAAATTGACGAAGATTATTCTAAGGTAGTGGTTTTGTATCTTATAAATTATGCTTGTAGTGTCGGGTTCTCTAGGTTGTCGATCTTGCGCGATGCAGCATAGTCGATGGTCAAGCGTCTGACGACGCAATCCTGTGGCGGCGGCCATATGGCGCATGTCGACGAGGCAGACAGGAAGTGCCGGTGTTGGCGTAGGGAGTGACGTGCATTAGCCTTGCACCTGCCGTCACGCTTGCGTCGGATGGAGAACTGGTGCCGCTTAGGTGACTCGAACACCTGACCCCATCATTACGAATGATGTGCTCTACCAACTGAGCTAAAGCGGCCCGGGAAGCGCGAGGTTCCAGGATCGGCTGGGTGATAGACTCAACCGGCCGCTAATTCAAGATGGGCAACCGCGATTTCGAGCCGGCATCCGGCAATTCGTCCCGGCATTTTCCATTGGCGCGCAATGAGCCACCGCCTCATTTGCTTTTTCGGCTACGCGGAGACGTCGCGGTGGACTGCGCACAAACTGCCCGGCAAGGCGGCAAAACCGACTGATTTTATTGCCAAAACGCATCGAAATGGGCCTTGAACAGGCCTGTAAGGCAGAATGCGGGCGCTCGCCCGTTGATTGATTGGTCTCCTGCGGCTAACGATCATGGCAATGTAAGCGAACGGACAGGGGAAATTCGCTTGGACGCGATCGAAAAAGCGATCCGCAACGCCTTCGAGAAAGGCAACGCCGAGGACCGGGCATTTCGCGAGAGGGTCTATCGGTCGGCTTTCGCGGCGCTCGACCGCGTGCTCCAGGCCAATCCCGGCGTGACGGTGGAAGCCGCCATCAAGCGCCGCAAGGCGGTCCAGGAAAAGATCGCCGAGATCGAATCCGAATTCCTGCCCGCGGTCCCCGATGTCGCCGCGCCCACGCAGAGCGCCGCGCCGACGCAGAGCGCTGCGCAGACACAAGATACCGCGCTGCCGCAACGCGTTGCGCAGCCGCAAGACGCCGTACAGGGCGCCGCCGAAGCGCCCGCGGTCGATGCCCCGACAGGTGTCGCGGCCGGACCGTCGCCGGCGATCGTCGTTGATGAACCGGTTCAGCCCGAGGCATCCGACGCGCCGCGTTCGCGCGTGCTGCCGGTCGTCCCCGACATCATGCCTGACGCCACGCTGCCCGGCGCCCCGGCGATCGATATGGCCGATTCCGCGCCGGCCGAGGCCGCGGCGGAAGTGGCGCCTGATCGCGATGAAAGGCGGATAAGGGGCCGCCGCCTGCCGCTGACGGCGATCTTCTTTGGCGTGACGTTGCTCGCCGCCGCCGGCATCGGCCTCTATTTCGCCGTGCAGACCGGGGTGTTCAAGACGCCGGCGCAGCTCGACACGGCGCCGCCCGAAGCGCCGCCGACCGTCGACGATGACGACTTCACGCCGCCTGCCGGTACAACTGAGCCGCAGCAGCCTGGCGCGCCGCAGCAGCCTGGTGTCGCCGAACAGACGCGCGACTGGATCAACGTGTTTACACCCACCGATCCAACGCATGTGGCGACCCCGTCCGACGCCAAGGCCGATGTCGTGCAGGACGACACCGGCTCCTTCCTGCGCATCCGCTCCGGTGCTTCCGGCTCGGCCATCAGCTTCGATGTCGGGCAGGGCGTGCTGGAGAAGCTTGCCGGCAAACATGCCGTGTTCGACATCGTCGCCCGCGCCGAGGACGGCAAGGACACGCAGATCTCCGTCGACTGCAATTTCGGCGATCTCGGCGACTGCGGCCGCAAGCGCTATGCGGTCGGCCAGCAGCGTAACGAATATCTGTTCGACGTGAAATTCCCCGACAAGCCCCCGGGCGCCGCCGGGAGCATCGCCATCAACTCCGACTTCGACAAGCAGGGCAAGGCGGTCGACATCTACGAGATCCGCGTCTCGATCGAACCGTAGGTCCCGGTGCCCGGTGGTCACAGCCTGGATTTGCGGGCGCGGCTCCTGCCAGCTAAATCATCGCTTTGGGGCTGTGCAGGACGCCCCAGGCCGGGGCGGAGTCCAGCGCGCCGAAGTCGCCTGCCGCAATCTCCCGGCAGATGGTCAGCAGCGCTCCGCCGGCAGCGCGGGCGAGCGATCCACCGACGCTGATCCGCCGCACACCGGCTTGCGCAATCTGGTCGAGGGTCAACCCGGAGACACCCTGGCCGATCACATGATTGACGGGAGTTTTGACTGAGCGGCAAAGCTTTTCGAGGGACGCCAGGTCCGGCACACCCGGCGCATAGAGAACCTCAACGCCGACAGCCTCGAATGTCCTGAGGCGGCGAATGGCCTCTTCGAGATCATAAGCGCCTTTGCCGAGGCCGTCGGCGCGGGCAGTCAGCACGATGTTGTATTTTCGCGCGGCCTCTGCGGCGGCGGCTATCCGCGCCACCGCGTCGTCAAAATCGCGTATCGGCAGATCGGAATTCGGCTGCCGATCCTCGATGGACAGCCTGCCAGTCCAGCCTCGGCCGCCAGCCGAACGGTCTCGGGAACACCCTCGGGCGTGTCTTCGTACCCGTCCTCGAGATCGGCGGTAACGGGAACATCGGTCGAGGCGGCGATATCGGCGGCATAGGCCAGGCTCTCGGCGCGGCTGACGTCCAGCGCTCCGTCTTTCCTGCCTTTCGAGAATGCGTAGCCCGACGATGTCGTCGCCAGCGCCTTGAAGCCGAGACCCGTCATCATCCGCGCGCCGGCTATGTCCCACGGATTGGGGATCACGAAGCAGCCGGATTTGTGAAGAGCACGAAATCGTTCAACCTTGTCGGATCGGGAAATCATCTACGCTCCTGCCTGGGTTGGTACTCCCGGTTCGGAATTAAGTCTAGCGATCAAGCAGCGCCTGCAGCGTCTCGATGCGGTCGGCTTCGGCGGTCGGCTTGTCCCAGCGCAGCCGTGAGATGCGGGGAAATCGCATCGCAACGCCGGATTTGTGGCGGGTCGAACGGTTGAGACCTTCGAAAGCCACCTCCAGCACCAGGCCTTGGCTGCGGTCGGCGCGCACCGAGCGCACCGGGCCGAAACGCTCGACGGTGTTGTCGCGGACAAATTTGTCGATCTGCTTCAGCTCCTCGTCGGTGAAGCCGAAATAGGCCTTGCCGACCGGCACCAGTTCCTCCGCGCCTTCCGGCCCCGACCAGACGCCGAACGTATAATCGGAGTAGAAGCTGGACCGCTTGCCATGGCCGCGCTGCGCATACATCAGCACAGCATCGACCGTGTGCGGATCGCGCTTCCACTTGAACCACGGGCCTTTCGGCCGTCCCGCGAGATAGGGCGAATCCCAGCGCTTCAGCATCACGCCTTCGATGATCGGGTGCGGCGGCGCGCGGCGCAGTTCCTCCAGCGTTTGCCAATCCGGGAATTCGACGAACGGCGACAGATCGAAACGGTGCGGGTCCAGCGTTGTGATGAAGGCCTCAAGACGGGCCCGCCGCTCGCGGAAAGGTAGCGCGCGCAAATCTTCGCCGTTGATCTGCAGCGCATCGTAGCAGCGCATGAATGCCGGGTATTGCTGCTGTATCTTCGGGGCCACGCTCTTGCGATTGAGCCGCTGTTGCAGGTCCGAAAAGGTGCCGGTCGCCACCGGCTCGCCGACCAGCAATTCACCATCGAGCGCGGCGGAAAAATCCATTGCCTGGGCGAGATCGGGGAATGCGCCGGACACATCGTCGCCGGTGCGCGAATAGAGCCGGCGCACGCCGCCCTCGCACACCGCCTGAACGCGGATGCCGTCCCATTTCCATTCCGCGGCATAGTCGGCCGGATCGAGCTTTTCGAGGTCGCCGTCGCCGACCGGGTTCGACAGCATCACCGGACTGAACAGGGCAAGTGCGGTCCGCTTCGGCTTCTCGGCCTTGCCTTCCAGCCACGCGAACAGCGAGATATAGGGCGGTGTCAGCCCGTGCCACAGCTCCTCGATCTCGGCGACATCGACCTTGCCGAAATCGGCCAGCGCCTGTTTGGCCAGCCGCGCCGAAACGCCGATACGCAAGCCGCCGGTGACGAGCTTGATGATGGCAAAGCGCGCCGAAATGCCGGCGCTGTCGAGCAGCCCGGCCAGCACCTTGGGTCCGTCCGAGCGGCTCGCCGCCTGCAGCTTCGCCACGACATCGCCAAGCGTCGGCTCCCGGTTGGGGATATGTCCCGGCGTCTGCGGCCAAACCAGCGAGACGGTTTCGGCAAGGTCGCCGACATAGTCGTAGGAATAGCCGAACAGCACCGGATCCATGCGCTCGGTGACCAGCGTGCGCAGCATCGCCGGCTTCACCGCCGCAATGTTGAGGTCGCCAGTGATCGCCGCCAGTGCCAGCCCGCGGTCGGGGTCCTCGACGCTGCGGAAATAATCGACGAGCAGCGTCAGCTTGCCATTGCGCGACGGCGTCAGCACCAAGCGGTCGAGGAGTTCGGCAAAGCGGTTCATGGATGCAAGGACCGCGTTGACGGCAGAGGTTTGCGTTCTGGCGCACCCCCCTCTGTCCTGCTGGACATCTCCCCTGCAAGGGGGGAGATTGGCAGCCTTGATCTTGCCGCCCATCTTGCGAGGTTGGCGATTGGCGAAAGCGGAGGTGACATCTGATCTCCCCCCTTGCGGGGGAGATGGCCGGCAGGCCAGAGGGGGGTGGGAAGGATCGCCGCGCCGGCGATTTCTGGATCAAAAATCACCATCAATCGCCCTCGTCCTCATATCCCACCAGGTGCAGTGGCCTGGCGGCGATGCCTTCCAGCTCGCACCAGCGCACCAGCGCTTCCTCGCGGCCGTGCGTCACCCAGATTTCGCCGGCGCCCGTCTCCTTGACGGTAGCGGTCAGTTCATCCCAGTCGGCATGGTCGGAAATGATCAGCGGCAGTTCGACGCCGCCTTGCTTGGCGCGCTGGCGGATGCGCATCCAGCCCGAGGCGAAGCATGAGATCGGGTCGGGAAAGCGCCGCGCCCAGCGGTCGGCGAAGGCCGATGGAGGGCCGACAACGATGGCCCCGGTGAAATCCTGCTTGCCGCCGCTGTCGACGGTTGCCGGCTCCAGCGTGCCGAGGTCGATGCCCTGGCTCTGGTAATATTCGCTGAGCTTGGCCAGCGCGCCGTGGATATAGATCGGCCTGTCATAACCGGCATCGCGCAGCAGCCGCATCACCCGCTGTGCCTTGCCCAGCGCATAGGCGCCGACCAGATGCGATCGCTCGGGAAACTGCGCCGCCGATTTGAGCAGCCGGGCGATCTCCTCCGTGTCGGGCGGATGGTGAAACACCGGCAGGCCGAAGGTCGCCTCGGTGATGAAGACGTCGCATTGGACCGGTTCGAACGGTGCGCAGGTCGCGTCCTTCTGGCGCTTGTAGTCGCCGGAGGCGACGATGCGCCTGCCCTTGTGCTCGACCGCGATCTGCGCCGAGCCCAGCACATGGCCGGCCGGATGGAAGGTGACGCTGACATTGTTCAGCGCCATCGCTTCGCCAAGCACGGCCGCTTGCGTTGTCCCGGCAAAATCCTCGCCATAACGCAACCCCATAATGTCGAGCGTCTGCTGCGTCGCCAGCACCGAACGATGGCCGGATCGGGCATGGTCGGAATGGCCATGCGTGATCAACGCCCGGTCGACTGGCCGCACCGGGTCGATGAAGAAATCGCCGGATGGGCAATAAAGGCCTTCAGGCCGGGGATGGAGCAGGTCGCTGGCGCGCATCCAGTCAAGATAGTGGCTAATTCCAGCGCGGGAAGCCTGTTGCAAGAGACTGCTGACTCGGCCTACAGCCAGCCACCGGCCGCATCAGCCGGCGGGGCCATCGCCATGCAACCGCTGAAAATCTCGTCCGGCGACCTGACCGCCGACCGTCGCGCCGACTATGCCGAGATGCTTTTCGGCTCGGGCGAGCACGCGGCAGCGGCGGAGCTGCTGCTCGGCGCGCTGGAACTGGCGCCGCAATGGGCGGCGGGCTGGTTCCGTCTTGGCGAGATGCAGGAGACAGCCGAGCGGCTCGACGTGGCGGCTCAAGCCTGGGCGACGGCGCTGAAACTGGACCCGGCGGATCGCCTGGGTGCTGCGCTGAAGCTGCAACTCATCGGCAAGGCGCCGGCTGCCGCAGCGCCACCCAGCGCCTTCGTCGAGACGCTGTTCGACCACTATGCCGAGACTTTCGAGGACTCGCTGGTCGACAAGCTCGGCTACCGGCTGCCGGAGTTTCTCGATCGCGCCATTCGCGCGGCAAGACCGGGCCGCTTTTCGCTGGCGCTCGATCTCGGTTGCGGCACCGGTCTGATGGGCGAGAAACTGCGGCCGGTCGCCGAACGGCTGGAGGGCTACGATATCTCCGCCGCCATGCTGCAAAAGGCCCGCTCCAAGGGCGTCTACGACCTGCTCGCCAAGGCCGATCTGCAGCATTTTGCCTATGCCGGGCCGAAAGCCGATCTGGTGGTGGCGGCCGACGTGTTCATCTATGTCGGCGCGCTCGATCGCGTGGTGAAGACCGTCGCCGGCATTCTGGCCACCAATGGCCTGTTTGCCTTTTCCGTCGAAACGCCAGCCAAGGGCGGGGCGGGCGGCGACGCCGGTTTTGCGCTGCAGCCGTCTCGTCGCTACGCCCATTCTCAAGCCTATGTCGAGCGGGTGCTTGCCGCAAACGGCCTGTCGGTGCTGTCGATGCAGCCGACCGTCATCCGCTGGGATCGCCGCCAGCCGGTCGGCGGGCTTGCCGCGCTGGCGGTGCCCTCGTCCAAGGGTTGATGTCTCGTCTTGTTCGAAAACGTGAATAGGATTTTTGCGGCTGGCGCGGCATCAGGTAGGATACAAGCCGGGAAAAGCCCTCGGCAGGCATTGAGGAGGAACACATGCGCTGGAACATGATGGTCTTGGTGTCTTGCCTGGCAATGACCGGCTGCATGGGCAGTTCGATGTCGGAGCGGCAGGACCAGGACGTGCAATCGTCGCTGCAATATGACAACGTGCCTTGCGACCAGTTGCTGGCGCAGCGCAACGAACTGGCGCAGCAATACCATCTATCGACGGACGCCAAGCCGAGCTTCTCCAATCCAGCGATGGGCTTCGGCCCGTTCACGCCGGATATGCGCTCCAAAAGCAAGCGCGATACTGATCTGGCAAGTGGCAAGATCGACGCCATGAACCGCTCGATCGTCCGCCGCGACTGCGGCAAGCCCAACAAGCAGAAGAAGTTCACCCTGCCGAGCTGAACCTGAACTTCCTCAGTACCCCGCCTTGCGGTCGACCACGTTATCAAGCTTTTCGCCGCGCTCGAAGGCATCCATCTGCCGCAACATGCTCGGCGCCAGGTGGACAGGGTCGGAGGTCGCCGCCGCGTGCGGCGTCACGAACACTTTCGGGTGACTCCAAAGCGGACTGGTCTTCGGCAGCGGCTCGACCTCGAACACGTCGAGGCTCGCCTCCTTCAGCGTGCCGTCGTCCAGCGCTCGCAAGATGTCGGCGTCCTTCTGCAGCCGGCCGCGCCCGGCATTGATCAGCACCGAGCCGCCGAGGCCGTTTCGCTTGCGCAATTCCTTCAGCACGCCGTAATTGATGATGCCGTGCGTGTCCGGCGTCAGCGGCAACAGCACCACCAGTATGTCGGTGGCGTTGAGGAAGGGGATCAGCCCGGCCTCTCCGGCATAGGTCGCAACGCCTTTCATGGCCTTGTCGCTGCGCGACCAGCCATTTACGGCAAAGCCGAGCGACAACAGCACCGACGCCGCGGCGCGGCCGAGATTGCCGAGCCCCATAATGCCGACCGAGATGTCACCGGCCGGCCGCTGCGGCGGTTCGTGCCAGGTCTTCTTCGGCTGCTGCGCACGATAGAGCATGCCCTGGCGGTGATGGTCGAGCACGCGCCAGACGACATATTCGGTCATGTACTGCGTCAGGTTGTCAGCGACCACTTTGACGATCGGCACATCGGGCAGGCCGGGATCGGCGAAGATATGGTCGACGCCGGCCCCGATCGAGAAGATTGCGCGTAGATTCGGCAGCGATTTCAAGAGGTTCGGCTTCTGCTTCCACACCACCGCATAGGTGATCGACGGGTCAGAGGCGCCGTCCGGCTCCAGCACCACTTCGCGCTCGGCCGACAGCAGCTCGCGCCAGCGCTGCGGATGAAAGCCGGTGACGGCAAGCAGGATTTTGCCTTTTTCCATTTGCGGATTGTATTCCCTGTTATTCGCTAACGATACCGACTGGCGCCGTCTCGATCTTGAACGCGGCCGAGATCAGCGCCTTCGTATAGTCGGTCTGCGGGCGCTCGAAAATCTGTTCGGAAGGGCCGGCTTCGACGATCTTGCCATTGCGCATGACGATGACGTCATTGGCAAGGGCGCGAATGACTTTCAGATCGTGGCTGATGAACAGATAGGCAAGGTCGTGCTTGGCCTGCAGATTGCGCAAGAGGTCGACCACCTGTGCCTGCACGCTCATGTCGAGCGCCGAGGTCGGTTCGTCCAGCATGACGAAGCGCGGATTGAGCACCATGGCGCGCGCAATGGCGACGCGCTGGCGCTGACCGCCGGAGAATTCATGCGGATAGCGGTTCCTGGTCGCCGGATCGAGCCCGACCTCCTTCAGCACGGCGACGACCTTGTCGTCGCGTTGGTCGGGCGACAGCTTCGGCTCGTGGATCTTCAAGCCTTCCTCGATGATCTCCGAGACCGACATGCGCGGGCTGAGCGAGCCGAACGGGTCCTGGAAAACGATCTGCAACTCGCGGCGCAGCGGCCGCATGGCGTTGAAGGAAAGCTGGTTGATGTCGCTGCCATTGAACTGGATGGTGCCGGTCGATGAGATCATCCGCGCCAGCGCCAGGCCGAGCGTCGTCTTGCCGGAGCCGGATTCGCCGACGACGCCGAGCGTCTGGCCGGCGCGTACGGTGACGTCGATTCCGTCAACTGCCTTCACATTGTCGACGGTGGTGCGAAAGAAACCCTTCTTGATCGGGAACCAAACCTTGATGTCCTTGCCGGTCATCACAGGCTTGGCGGCGTCGTTGGCGGCCGGCGGCTTGCCTTTCGGCTCGGCGGCCAACAGGTGCTTGGTATAGGCGTGTTGCGGGTTGGCGAAGATGTCCCTGGTCGGCCCGGTCTCGACGATCTTGCCTTTGGTCATCACGCAGACGCGGTCGGCGATCTTTCTGACAATGCCGAGATCATGGGTGATGAACAGCATTGACATGCCCTTGCGGCTCTTCAGCCCCGCCAGCAATTCGAGGATCTGCGCCTGCACGGTGACGTCGAGCGCCGTCGTCGGTTCGTCGGCGATCAGCAGTTCCGGTTCGTTGGCCAGCGCCATGGCGATCATGACGCGCTGCCGCTGGCCGCCGGACAATTGGTGCGGATAGGCGTCGAGCCGCTTTTCCGGTTCGCGAATGCCGACCTCGTTGAGCAGCGCCAGCGTGCGCGCCTTGGCCTGGCGGTCGCCCATGCCCTGATGCAGCGCCAGGATCTCGACGATCTGCTGCTCGATCGTGTGCAGAGGATTGAGCGAGGTCATCGGCTCCTGGAAGATCATGGTGATCTTGTTGCCGCGCACGCTGCGCAACTGCTTTTCGTTCATCGCCAAAAGGTCGGCGCCCTGGAACAGGATCTTGCCCGAGGGATGGCTGGCCGTCGGGTAGGGCAGCAGCTTCAGAACCGACAGCGCCGAGACCGATTTGCCGGAACCGGATTCGCCCACAAGCGCCACCGTCTCGCCCTTGGCGAGATCGAAGGAGATGTGGTCGACGGCTATCGACTGGTTGCCGCCTTGCGTGAAGGCAACGCTGAGATCGCGGACCGAGAGCAGGGGCTCGCTCATCGGAACGCCTTGCGCGGATCGAACGCATCGCGCGTCGCCTCGCCGATGAACACCAGCAGCGACAGCATCAGCGAGATGACGATGAAGCCCGATATACCGAGCCAGGGGGCATTGAGGTTACTCTGCGCCTGTTTTAGCAGTTCACCGAGCGACGCGGTGCCGGGCGGCAGGCCGAAGCCGAGATAGTCGAGCGAGGTCAGTGTCGAGATCGAGGCGCTGACCAGGAAAGGCATGAAGGTCAGCGTCGCCACCATGGCATTAGGCAGAAGATGGCGCAGCATGATGGTGCGGTTGGACACACCAAGCGCGCGGGCCGCGTTGACATATTCGAAGTTGCGTGCGCGCAGGAATTCGGCGCGCACCACGCTGACAAGCGACGTCCAGGAGAACAGCAGCATCAGCCCGAGCAGGATGAAGAAGCCCGGCGGCAGGATGGCGGCGACGATCAGCAGCAGATACAGCAGCGGTATCGCCGACCAGATTTCTATGAAGCGTTGAAAGAGAAGGTCGGTCCAGCCGCCGAAATACCCTTGCAGCGCGCCGGCGGCGACGCCGATAACCGACGAACCCGCAGTCAGGATCAACCCGAACAGCACGGAAATCCTAAACCCGTAGATGATGCGCGCCAGCACGTCGCGCGCCTGGTCATCGGTACCCAGCCAGTTCCAGTTGCCGACAATGCAGTCAGGATCGGCAGCGCCTTGCGGATATTGGCTGCATCGCCTCTGCGCGTCGTATTCCCATGACGGTTTTGCGGGAGCGGCGTCGGGGATCGCATTGTTGACGGTGCGGTAGGAATAGCGGATTGGCGGCCAGATCATCCAGCCATTGGCGTTGATCTCGTCGCGGATGACCGGGTCGCGATAGTCGGTGACGGCGTAGAAGCCGCCGAATTTTTCCTCGGGGTAGGCGACCGCCACCGGGAACAGGATCTCGCCTTTGTAGTAGGCGACGATCGGCCTGTCGTTGGCGATCAGTTCGGCAAACAGCGACAGCACGAACAGAGCGAGGAATATCCACAACGACCAGTAGCCGCGCCGGTTGGCCTTGAAGTTCTGCCAGCGCCGCTTGTTGAGCGGCGACAGCCAGGGGCGGGCGATCCTTGTCGGTGTGATCTCGGCTGCAGCCTGCGTCATCAGACGTCTCTCCGCTCGAAATCGATGCGCGGATCGACCCATGTGTAGATCAGGTCGGACAACAGCGTCACGAACAAACCAAGCAGCGAAAATATATAGAGGTTGGCGAACACGACCGGATAGTCGCGCGCCAACACGGACCTGAAACCGAGCAGCCCGAGACCGTCGAGGGAAAAGATGTTCTCGATCAAAAGCGAGCCGGTGAAGAAGGCCGAGATGAAGGCCGCTGGAAAGCCGGCAATGACGATCAGCATTGCGTTGCGGAACACATGTCCGTAAAGCACCCGCCGCTCCGACAGGCCCTTGGCACGGGCCGTCACCACATACTGTTTGCGTATCTCTTCCAGGAAGGAGTTCTTGGTCAGCAGCGTCGTCGTCGCGAAGGCCGACAGCACCAGCGCCGTCAGCGGCAAGGTCATGTGCCAGAAATAATCGACGATCTTGTCGGGCCACGACAATTGGTCCCAATTGTCGGAGACGATGCCGCGCAGTGGGAACCAGTCCCAGAAGGAGCCGCCCGCGAACAGCACCATCAGCAATATGCCGAACAGGAAGGCCGGTATGGCATAGCCGACGATGATCACGCCGCTGGTCCAGACGTCGAAGGCGGAGCCGTCCTTGACCGCTTTGCGGATGCCAAGGGGGATCGAGATCAGATAGGACAACAGCGTGATCCACAGCCCAAGCGAGATCGACACCGGCATCTTCTCCAGGATCAGGTCAAGAACCGAGATGTCACGGAAATAGCTGTCGCCGAAATCGAAGCGGGCATAGTTCCACAGCATCATGCCGAAGCGTTCGAGCGGTGGTTTGTCGAAGCCGAACTGCTTTTCCAGCTTCTTGATGAATTCCGGATCGAGCCCTTGCGCGCCGCGATACTTCGAGCCGACGTCACCGGCCACATCGAAATTGCCGCCGCCTCCTGCATCGCCGCCGCCGCTGCCGAGGCGGTCGCTGCCGCCCTGGTTGGTCAGGCTGGCGATGACCTGCTCGACCGGTCCACCCGGTGCGAATTGAGTGACGACGAAAGCAACCGCCATGATGCCGAACAGGGTCGGTATCATCAGCAGGATACGGCGCAGTATGTAGGCGCCCATCAGCTTTCACCCTCCCCCTTGTGGGGAGGGTCGATCCGCGAAGCGGAGCGGGGTGGGGGTAGTCTCGATCCGGCGTACGCCGTCACACCCCCACCCCGGTTCGCCATTCGCGCTGCGCACGAAGTGCTCACCGACCCTCCCCACGAGGGGGAGGGTAAAGTGCCGCGCAACAGCCTACCCTTTGCCAATTTTTGCCGCCTTGCCCTTGTCGACCCACCACAGCGCTTCGACCGGGAAGTCGAAATCGGGTTTCCGCTCGGGAAAACCGAACATGTCCCAATAGGCGCTTCGATGATTCGCCAGGAACCAACTTGGAATCCAATCCCTCCGTGCACGCAAGACCCGGTCGAGCGCGCGCATGGCAATTGTCAGGCTTTCGCGACCCTCGGCGGCACCTGCGGCGTCAACCAGGGCGTCGATGGCCGGGCTCGACGTTCCCGGCAGATTGCGAGAGCCCGATACGGTAGCTGCTCGCGAATGGAAAATGGTTTCGAGGTCGTCACGGGTTGGCGTCGCCGGAAACGAGGCCGCGACCGAGACGAGGTCGTAGTCGAACGAATTCTGCCGCAGCTGATATTGCGCGGCATCCACCAGCCGGATCGAGGCATCGATGCCGACCGCCTTCATGTTTTCGACCCAGGGCGAGTAGACCTGTTCGAAGACTTCGTCGTCGACAAGAAACTCTGCGGACAACCGACCACCCTTGTCGTTCACGACGAAATTGCCGGACCGTTTCCAGCCGGCCTCGGCCAGAAGCTTGGCCGCCTTGCCAAGCAACTGCCGGTCGCGGCCGGAGCCGTTCGACGCGTCCTGGATCACGGCTTCGCCAAAAGCCTCGGCGGGAATCTGCTCACGCAGCGGCTCAAGAAGAGCCAATTCTTGTGGCGACGGTCTGCCCTCGGCGCGAAATTCGGATTTCTCGAAGCAGGATTGCGAGCGCTCATAGGAACCGTAGAAGAAATTGCGCCGCGTCCATTCGAAGTCGAAGCAGAGCCCGATCGCCTGCCGCACGCGCGAGTCGCGAAACTGCTCGCGCCGCTGGTTGACGGCGGTGCCCTGCATCGAAGGCACCGTTTCGGCCGGGAATTCGTGCTTCACCACCTTGCCGGCAGTGAACGCTGGGAAGTCGTAGCCGGTCGCCCAGACGCGCGAGGTGAATTCCTCCCTGTAGAGGATTTCTCCCTTCTTGAACGCTTCGAAGGCAACGCTACGGTCCTGATAGAACTCAACGCGGATCCGCTGAAAATTGTTCTGGCCGCGATTGACCGGCAGGTCGTTGCCCCAATAATCAGCCACACGCTCATATTCGATCCAGGCCCCTGCCGACCAGCGACCGACCTTGTAGGCGGCTGACCCCAACGGCGGGTTCATCTGCGAGGAATCGAACGGGTTGGCCGTGTAGAACGCCTTCGACAGGACCGGGAACTCGACGACGTTGAGGATGGTGCGGCTTGTCTGCTTGCCGGAAAACCTAAGCTGCAGCGTGTGGGCATCCACGGCAATCGCGTCATCCAGATGCGTTAGCGGCAGGGAATAGTACGGGTGCCCCTTGTCCTTGAGCAGCTTGAAGGTGAAGGCGGCATCCTCTGCCGTCAATGGCGTGCTGTCATGGAAGCGGGCCTGCGGGCGCAGCGAGAAGGTGAAGTCGTTGCGGTCGTCGGAAATCGTCACGCTGTCAGCGATCAGCCCGTAAACGGCGTCAGGTTCGTCGTACGCTCTCACCATCAGTGAATCGAAGCACATCTCCGTGCGCTGGGGCGAATCGCCTTTGGGAACGAACGAATTCAGCGTGTTGAAGGTCAGCGGCGTCTGGTTGGCAAGCCAGTTGCGCGGCAGGAAGTTGAAGACGCCACCTTGCGGCGCATCGACATTGACATAGTCGAAATGAGTGAAGTCCGGCTTGTATTTGAGGTCGCCGAAAGCCGACAGTCCATGCAGTTTCACGCCGGTTGGGCTGGCGGCGAAAGCCTTGCCCGGCAGCAGCGCAGCAACGGCCGCGGCGCCACTGAGGGCCAGGAAATCGCGGCGAGGGAGCCCCGCCATCAATTGCTGCCCTTGTACTTGGCGGCCAGGGCCTTTTCCTTGTCCGCATCGATCCACCAGGAATCGATATCGGCGCCACGGTAGCCGGGCTGCTTTTCCGGGATGCCGAACTTGTTCCAGTAAGCCAGCCACACAACGGCGCGATAGTATTGCGGCACCACATAGTAATTCCACAGCAGCACGCGATCGAGCGCATGGGTGGTGGCGACGAGGTCATCGCGATCCGTGGCAAAAATGATGCGGTCGACAAGGGCGTCAACGACCGGGTTCTTGATGCCGGAATAATTGCGCGATGCCGGTGTGTCGGCGGACTTGGAGCTCCAAAAATCGCGCTGCTCGTTGCCGGGCGATTCCGACTGTTGGAGCTGTCCTGTGATGACGTCGTAATCGAAATTTCTGACGCGGTTGGTGTACTGGCTCGGGTCGACGATGCGCAGTGTCGCATCGACGCCGATCTTGCGCAGATTGGCGATCCAGGGGCTGGAAATGACCTGGTCGGTTTCATTCGAGCCTAGGATTTCAAACTTGAATGGCTCGCCGGTCTTGGCGTTGACCATCTTGCCGCCCTTGATCACCCAGCCGGCCTGGGCGAACAGGTCGACCGCCTGCTTCAGATATTTGCGCTCCGCCTGCGGCGAATCGTAGACCGGCAGCTTGAATTCCTGCGTGAATACTTCCGGCGGCAGCTTGTCGCGGTACTTCTCCAGGATCTCCAGCTCCTTGCCTTGCGGCAGGCCGCTCGAGGCCAGTTCCGTGCCCTGGAAATAACTGTGGGTGCGGGTGTTGAAACCGAAGAACAGCGTGCGGTTCATCGATTCAAAATCGAAGGGATAGGTGAGCGCGGCCCTGACCAGACGATCGGCAAAGAGCTTGTGTCTCTGGTTGAGCATGAAAGCCTGCATCGGCTCGGGCGAGGTGGTCTTGAACTCCTGCTTGATCACATCGCCGGCCTTGATCGCCGCGAAATCATAAAATGTCGCCCAGCGCTTCGAGCTGTTTTCCGGCTTGATATCGTCGAGGCCACCTTTCTTGAACGCCTCCCAGGAGGCGTTGTCGTCAAGAATGTAGGTGAAGTGCTGCGTGTCGAAATTCTCCCGACCGATCTTCACAGCCAGCTTGGCGCCCCAATAGTCGGGGACGCGCTGCCAGACGATTTCCGACCCCGCCTTGAAGCTGGCGATCTTGTATGCAGCCGAGCCCAGCGGCGGCTCCAGCGTCCCCTTGGTGATGTCGCGCTTCTTGCCATTGGCGTCGGTGCCTTCCCACCAATGCTTGGGCAGCACGACAAGGTCGCCGAGGATCTTGGGCAGTTCGCGATTGCCCTTCTGGTCGAAGTGGAACTCGACCTCACGGTCCGAGACAGCGACGGCGTCGGTGACGTTTTCGAAATAGCGGCTGTACATCGGGCTGTTGGCCTTCAGCACCTGGAACGACCAGATCACGTCGTCGACTGTGATCGGCTGTCCGTCATGCCATTTCGCCCGCGGGTCGAGCCGGTAGGTGGCCGAGGAATAGTCGGTAGGGTACTTGTAGGCATCGGCGATGAGCGGGTGGCTGACGCTGCCTTCGTCAGTCGCTTGATCCATGAGCGTGTCGTAGAGCAGGCCGCCGCCAAATGGCTGCAGGCCGGCCGCCGGCGAGCCCTGCACGATGTAGGGATTGAAGCTGTCGAACGTGCCGGAAACGACCGAATTGTAGGTACCGCCCTTCGGTGCATCCGGATTCACATAATCGTAGCGCTGGAAGTTCTCGCCATATTTGGAGGGGCCGATCAGCGAAGAGGTGGTGTGCCATTCCTGGGGGAAGGCTGCCTGCAGGCCGCCTGCGAGGGCGCCCACAACCAGAAAGGACCTCAGAAGCGTTCGGCCAACCGTCATGCGTTCTCCTCTTCGCGATGCCCGGCGATCCTAAATGATTTGACGCCGGTGAAAACCGCCACGCGGCGGCTTTGTCGCCGCATATGCGATTTTCCTAACAAAAAGCCGGGCTGAACCCGGCTTTTTTGAGATCATGGAGATGACAATTCGGTTATTTGGCGGGCGCCGGTGCCGGCGTCGCAGGGGCTGGAGCTGCACCTTCAGCCGGCTTGGCCGGAGCGGCACCCTCGGCCGGCTTGCCCGGCGCCGTTGCATCGGCGGCGGCACCTGGCGTCGGCAGCGGCTTTGGGCTGTCCGACAGCGTTCGCAGATAGGCGATGACGTTGGCGCGGTCCTCGTCCTTCGGCAGGCCGGCAAAGCCCATCGCAGTGCCCTTCACGAATTTCTTCGGCGAGGTGATGAAGTGGTTGAGGTTGTCATAGGTCCACTTCTCCGCGCCGCCCTTGGAAAACTCCTTCATGCCGGCCGAATAGGCAAAGCCCTCATGCTCGGCGACGGGGCGGTCGACGATGTCCCAGAGATCCGGGCCGACCTTGTTGGGGCCGCCTTTTTCGCCGGAATGGCAGGCCTGGCATTTCTTAAAGACGGCCGCACCTTGCTCGACATTGGCGGTGGCCAAAAGGTCGGCGATCGGCTTGGCCTCTGCCGCGGGTCCGGCGGCGCCGCCTTCGGCAGGCTCCGTCGCCTCGATGGCAAAGCCGGGTTTTTCCGGCGCCGGCGAGGCAAACAGGGCGTCGGACACCAAACCGACCGAGAAGACGACGAAACAGGTTCCAAGCAACCCGGCGAGCAGTTTGTTGACTTCGTTGGAATCCATACGCCCCAGGGCTCCCTTTTCCGGCGGACCTCTCCGTCCACTCCGTCCGTCGGTATCGTGACCCACCCCGTCGAGCCGGTCAAATCGGGCGGAAACTAGGTCTTTTGCTTGGGCGTTGCAACACCTATAAGGGCGCTTCCAGTGAGACCTTTTGCCACTTTCCCCATCCTCTTTCGAACGCCTTGCAACCTCGATGTCCACGCTCATCCTGATCCCGGCCCGCATGGCCTCGACGCGCCTGCCGGGCAAGCCGCTGGCCGACATAGCCGGCGCGCCGATGATCGTCCATGTCGCCCGCCGCGCCGCTGAGGCTGGGCTTGGCCGGGTGGTGGTGGCAACCGACACGCGCAGCGTGGCCGAAGCGGTGCGCGCGCACGGTTTCGAGGCGGTGATGACGCGCACCGACCACGAATCCGGTTCCGACCGTATCTTCGAGGCGCTGACCGCCCTCGACCCCGATCGCAAGGTCGAAACCATCGTCAATGTGCAGGGCGACCTGCCGACCATCGATCCCAAGATCATCGGTGCGGCGCTGAAACCGTTCGAGGACGCTGCGGTCGACATCGCCACGCTCGGCGTCGAGATCGTCCGCGACGAGGAAAAGGCCAACCCCAACGTCGTCAAGATCGTCGGTTCGCCGTTGTCGGCGACGCGGCTGAAGGCGCTCTATTTCACCCGCGCCACCGCGCCCTGGGGCGAGGGGCCGCTCTATCACCATGTCGGCCTCTACGCCTATCGGCGCTCAGCCCTCGAACGCTTCGTCGCGCTAAAACCGTCGCCGCTCGAACGGCGCGAGCGGCTGGAGCAGTTGCGGGCGGTGGAGGCCGGTATGCGCATCGATGCCGAGATCGTGCAATCGCTGCCGCTCGGCGTCGACACGCCGGAAGACCTCGAACGCGCCCGACAAATTCTTTCCTGAGACCTTCAACCTGAGATATCGGCATGCCTGACAAGACCAACAGAATATCCTTCCAGGGCGAACCGGGCGCCAATTCCGACACCGCCAGCCGCAACATGTTCCCTTCGATGGAGCCGTTGCCGTGCCCCACCTTCGAGGATGCCTTCAACGCGGTCGAGACCAACAAGGCCGACCTCGCCATGATCCCGATCGAAAACACCATCGCCGGCCGCGTCGCCGACATCCATCATCTCTTGCCGGAATCGAAACTCCACATCGTCGGCGAATATTTCCTGCCGATCCATTTCCAACTGATGGTGCTGCCCGGCGTCAAACGCGAAGAGATCAAGACCGTGCACAGCCATATCCATGCGCTGGGACAGTGCCGCAAATACATCCGCAAGAATGGCTGGAGGCCGGTGATTGCCGGCGACACGGCGGGTTCGGCGAAGCTGGTCTCGGAGCTCAAGGACCGCAGCATGGCCTCGCTGGCGCCTGCGCTCGCCGCAGAACTCTATGGCCTCGACATCATCGAGAAGAATGTCGAGGACACGGACTCGAATGTCACCCGCTTCGTCGTCCTGACCAAGGACAAGCGGTTGGCCGAACGGCCCTCGGCCGACACCAAGATGATGACGACCTTCATGTTCCGTGTCCGCAACGTGCCGGCTGCGCTCTACAAGGCAATGGGCGGTTTCGCCACCAACGGCGTCAACATGACGAAGCTGGAGAGCTATCAACTGGGCGCCTTCACCGCGACGCTGTTCTACGCCGATATCGAGGGCCATCCCGACGATCCACTGGTCAAGCTGGCGCTGGACGAACTGCGCTTCTTCTCGCGCGAAGTGCGCATTCTGGGTGTCTATCCCGCCAGCGAGTCGCGCGAGCAGTGGAAGGTCGCGGACTAAGGTTCCCCTAAACCAGCAGGGTCAGCGGCACATAGTCGATTTCCATGAAGGTTTCGACTTCCGGGATCCAGCGGTCGCGCACGAAGGCAACGTGGTCGGGATGCTCGTTATATCTGGTGTAGGCGGCCTGATCGACGAACTCCATCGAGAAGCCGAAGTGGTAGTCGTTCTTCGGGCTGACTTGCCGCAGCGGCTCGAAATGGGTGACGCCCTTGATTGCGCTGAGAATGCGCTTGGCATCGGAGAGGAACCGCTTTTCCTCCAGCGAGTACTGCGGGTGCTTCAGGGTGAAAACCACGGTGTGACGGATCATTTTTTGCTCCCGTTAAGCAATTCCAGGAAAAGTGTGAAGCGGTTTTCCGTCCGGAATTGCGTAAAATAACAAGTCTTATTCGCTGTCGACCCAGGCGCGGATCAGATGATGCGCGATCGCGCCTTTCGGCGGCGTGACCAGATTGTCCTTGTGCGTCCTCTCCAGCATGGAACGCACCTCGTCGCGAAAAAACCAGCGGCAATCTTCCAACTCGTTGAGATCGGCCTGGATGTAGTCATTGAGCGGTTCGCCGAAACAGCCGATCATCAGCGAATAGGGGAACGGCCAGGGTTGGCTGGCATGGTAGACGACGCGGCCGAGCTGGATGCCGGCTTCCTCCAGCGTTTCGCGGCGCACCGCCGCCTCGATCGTCTCGCCCGGCTCGATGAAGCCGGCAAGCGCCGAGTACATGCCGGGCCCGAAATGCCGGCCGCGGCCGAGCAGGCATTTTTCCCGCGTCGCCGTCAGCATAATCGCCACCGGATCGGTGCGTGGAAAGTGCTCGGTGCCGCAATTTGGGCAATGGCGCTTGTAGCCGCCGGCCCGCATTTGCGATTCATGGCCGCATTTGCTGCAGAAGCGATGGGTGGCATGCCAGGCAAGCAGGGCGGCGCCTTGCGCCAGCGCGCCCGCTGCCGCCTCGTCGATCAGCCCCTGCATATAGACCGAGCGATAATCGAACGCCTTCATGGTCTCCGGTAGCTGTTCGGGATCGAGGCCGACCGGCACGGCAAGTACCGGGCCGCTCTCGGCAAAGCCAAGCAGCACGCCTTGTGCGAGTGATGGCTGCAGCTTCTGGCCCTCAGCCAGATCGAACCAAGGGTCGAAGCTGCCATCGTGCAATTTCAGATACAGCCGTCCGCCATGCATCGGCAAAAAACGTGCCGAGGGATCGGCCAACGCCTTTTCGACGGAATCGTCGGCGCGGTTCTCGGATTGCCGATCAATCGTGTTTCCGGCGAAGCCGACGAACTGGCTCGGTTCGCGCAAGGGCGCGTCAAAAAGGCGAAAGGTCATGGAAGCTCGAACGTCTAGGAATGGACACAGGCGGCTTATAGCGCCGCCTTGATCTGTTGCGCAAACTGGCGGATGCCTGAACGCTCATAGGGCTCGCGCATGCCGTGCCCCCACACCGGCCCCGGCCAGCCCGGATCGCCTTCCGAGCGGGCGATGACATGGACATGCAATTGCCGAACGATGTTGCCGAGCGCGCCGGTGTTGATCTTGGTGCAGCCCGTGGTTCTTTTCAGCGCCTGCGCCACCATGTTGGTTTCGAAGGTCAACATCGCCTGGTCGAGCGGCGTCATGTCGTGGATTTCTTCGGCCCCCGGCCGCTGCGGCACCAGGACCAGCCATGGCCAGCGGCTATCGTTCATCACCCTGAGCTCGCACAGGCCGAGCCACATCAGCTGCTCGCTATCCGCCTCCAGCCTGGAGTCGAGCGTGAATCCGGCCTTGAGGCCCGGTAGCATTGGCGTTTCCCTTGCGCTTCTCGCATTACTCCCAAACTCATGACGCTAGAGCGGCTGCACGGGGGCTGCAAGCGATTCATTGAGCGGCGGAGTTCACGGGCATCCGATTCTCAATGCACCCTTGCATTTGATCGCTGAATTGCCGATATGGAACGCGGGAGGTTGGTGGTGGACGATCCACTCGCCAACCGGGTCAGGTCCGGAAGGAAGCAGCCCTAACGAGCCCGGAACGGGTCATTGTTCCAGCCTCCCACCTCATCGGCCCCTCTCGCGACATTGACGACGCATTGCAGCGCGGGCGAGACTATTGGAGCAATTCCAGGGAAAGTGTGAGCGGTTTCCCGTCCGGAATTGCGCTAAAGCAAAGGGTAGAGCGGTTTGCCGTTTCAGAAAACGGTGAAACGATCTAGCAGGAATCGGCTACGCTGAGACGCGGCCTTTTGGAGCTTTACGGGCGAATGAGCGAAGCCGGAAATTCGGACCCCGAAAACCTGGAGAAGCAAAAGGCCGTCGCTTATCGCGTGCTGGCGCGCAAATATCGTCCGTCGAATTTCTCCGAACTGATCGGCCAGGAGCCGATGGTCCGCACTTTGACCAACGCTTTCTCCACAGGCCGCATCGCCCAGGCCTGGATGCTGACCGGCGTGCGCGGCGTCGGTAAGACCACGACGGCGCGCATCCTGGCACGGGCGCTCAACTACAAGACGCCGACGGTCGACCATCCCTCGGTCGACCTCGCCTTCCTGGGCGAGCACTGCCAGGCGATCATGGAAGGCCGCCATGTCGACGTCATCGAGATGGACGCCGCGTCGCATACCGGCATCGACGACATCAGGGACATTATCGAGCGCGTGCGCTATGCCCCGGTGTCGGCGCGCTACAAAGTCTACATCATCGACGAAGTGCACATGCTCTCCACCCAGGCCTTCAACGGCCTGTTGAAGACGCTGGAAGAGCCGCCGCCGCACGTCAAATTCATCTTTGCCACCACCGAAATCCGCAAAGTGCCGATCACCGTGCTGTCGCGCTGCCAGCGTTTCGACCTGAGACGCATCGATGCCGGCGCACTGGTCGCGCACCTCTCCTCGATTGCCGGCAAGGAAGGCATATCGGTCGACGACGACGCGCTGGCGATGATCGCGCGCGCCGCCGAAGGCTCGGCCCGCGATTCGCTCTCCATCCTCGACCAGGCGATCGCCCATGGCGGCGGCGCCGTCAGCGCCGAAGCGGTGCGCGCCATGCTGGGTCTCGCCGACCGCGCCCGCATCGTCGACCTGTTCGAACATGTCATGAAGGGCGATGTGGCGGCCGCCCTTGCCGAATTCCGCAACCAGTACGACACCGGCGCCGATCCGACTGCCGTGCTGACCGATCTGGCCGAATTCAACCACCTCGTCACCCGGCTGCGCTTCGTGCCGACGGCTGCCGACGACGCTTCCCTGTCCGAGGATGAGCGCCGCCGCGGCGCCGACTTCGCCAGCACGCTGTCGGTCAAGGTTCTGTCGCGAACCTGGCAGATGCTCTTGAAAGGCATTCCCGAGGTGCAGTCGTCCAACCGACCGGTCAGCGCCGGCGAGATGGTGCTGATCCGGCTGGCGCATGCCGCCGACCTGCCGACGCTGGACGAGGCGCTGAAATCTCTAGAGAGCGGCGCTCCGGCGTCCGGTGGTGTTTCACGCCCGAATGGTGCGCCGGTAAATGCCGGCAATGGCGGCGGCGCCAGCGCGGTAGCGCAGACCCGGATGCCGTCCGGGCCAGCCGGTGCGCAAACCATGCGATTGGTCGACGCGCCCCCGGTCGCCTTTGTCGCGCCTCCGCAGCCGGTCGTCGAGCCGCAATCGCCGCCGCTGAAATCGCTGGCCGATATTGTCGCTCTTGCCGACGCGCAGCGTGACATCGCCTTCAAGGTGCTGGTCAAGAGCTGTATTCGCCTGGTGCGCATCGAGCCCGGCCGTATCGACGTCGGCCTGACCGCCGATGCGCCCAAGATGCTGCTCAACGACTTGACGACGAAGCTGCGGGCCTGGACCGGCCGCAACTGGCTGGTGTCATTGTCGAAGGAAGAGGGCGGCCAGACGTTAGCCGAGATGGAATCGACCAGGCGCGAGACCGCTTTCTCCGACGCGAAAAGCGATCCGGCGGTGGCCGCCATCCTCGCGCGCTTTCCCGGCGCCAAGATCATCGACGTGCGCATTCCCGACGCGCCGGAAGTCGACACCGACAAGGCCGAAGCGCCGGTCGAGCCGCCGTCCGACGACGACGAAACCTGACCATAGCCACGAATCCGCAAAGGACCCGACCATGAAAGATCTTCTCGGCCTGATGGGCAAGGCGAAGGAAATGCAGGCCAAGTTCCAGGCCATGCAGGACGAGATCGCGACGATTGAAGCAAGCGGGCAGGCGGGCGGCGGGCTGGTCAATGTCACGCTGACCGGCAAGTTCGAAATGAAGTCGCTGAAGATCGATCCGTCGCTGTTCAAGGAGGACGAGGTCGAGATTCTCGAAGACCTGCTGCTGGCCGCTCACAATGACGCCAAAAATAAGGTCGAGCAGATTATGCAGGAGAAGACCAAGGCGCTGACGGCAGGCTTGCCGATCCCGCCCGGAATGAAATTGCCGTTCTGAGCCGGCTCCAACCAGTTAATTGATTATGAAGGGAAATCGGCTGCGGAGGCTGTTGTTAAGACTTTCTCCGGCTTTGCTCACGCGGACATATCCGGGCATTTATAAAGTTTTACCTATGCTGCACGAAAGCTAATCCTTTAGCCATCTTTTTGCCTTTAAGAGTCTCATTCTTGCCACATCTCGGGGCGGGCTGGCATCTGGACAATGAGGCATTTTTGTTGATCGCGACGCGATGGAAGACGCCGCTTCTGCTCGGCATCATCTTCTCCCCTATGTTCCTGGCCGGTTGCAGCCAGACCACGTCTTCGCACGGCCTGTCGGTCGCCAGCCTGACCGACGCCATCACGCCCAGCTTCCTTTCGACGCGCGCCTACCGCAACACGCCGAAGGAGAAGGAATGCCTGGAGCGGGCGATGTTCTTCGAGTCCAACCGCTCGAGCCGTGACGGCATGATCGCCGTCGGCACGGTGGTGATGAACCGGCTGCGCTCCGGCAATCATGGCAGCACCATTTGCCAAGTCGTTGGCGAACCGGGCCAGTTCGCGCCCGGCGTGATGACGCGGGCGATGAATTCGAAAGCGATGCCCGATGTCGAGGAGGCCGCCGATGCGGTGCTCAAGGGCGAGCGCAAGGCCAAGCTGAAGAACACGATGTACTTCCACACCGCCGGCCTGAGGTTCCCCTACAAGAACATGCATTACACCATGGTTGCCGGCGGCAACGCCTTCTACGAGAAGCGCGGCCGCAACTGGCAGCCGCTGCCGGATGAATCCACGACCATGGTTGCCTCGGGGACGCCGCGCGCGCCTGTGCCTGAAGCGCCGGTGCAGGTTGCCTACGCCGAGCCGGTGGTGAAGACCATTGTCCGTCCAGATACCGCCAAGCAGGCCGCGGCGGTTCGCGCAGCCAAGGCGACACGTGCCCCGGCCGAGCAGACCTATGTGACGGCTTCCGCGGCGCCCGCCAAGAGCGCCCGCGTCGCCGCCAAGCAGACGGAGGTGGCGATGCAGGAGCCGATGGCCGAGCCGGATGCCTCGCGTTTCGGCGGCACGCTGAACGCCCGCTACGTCACCTCGGTGCCATCGGCGACGCAGGAAGCGTCGATGGGCTTCCAGTCGACGCCTGAGAACACCGACGCTATCGGCGCAATGATCGTCGATCAAACCCGGCCGCTCTCAGCCTACTGACCCCTAAAACAGTTTCCGAGCCCGCCATGGCAGCATGGCGGGCTCGGTGCGAATGCGGCATGTTTCAAAGCGTGCGGAAAAATCCTAGATCAGTGCGATGTCGAAGCGAATCGCCGGCCCCGAGATCGAACGCCTGATCCAGCTCCTGGCCAAGGTCCCGGGACTAGGGCCGCGTTCGGCCAGGCGTGCGGCACTGCACCTCATCAAGAAGAAGGAGCAGCTTTTGTCGCCGCTCGCCGCCGCCATGGCTGAAGCCGCCGACAAGGTGCGCATCTGCACGACCTGCGGCAACGTCGATACCTCCGACCCTTGCATGATCTGCACCGATCCGCGCCGCGATGCCTCGACGCTGATCGTCGTCGAGGATGTCTCCGATCTCTGGGCGCTGGAGCGGGCGGCGGCCATGAATGTGCGCTACCACGTGCTCGGCGGCACGCTGTCGCCGCTCGACGGCATCGGTCCCGAACAGCTCAACGTGCGCTCGCTCGTCGACCGCGTTGCCGGCGGTGAGGTGAAGGAGGTGATCCTTGCCGTCAATGCCACCGTCGAGGGCCAGACGACGGCGCATTATCTCACCGACCAGCTCTCGGGCTTCGAGATCAAGGTCACTAGGCTTGCGCATGGCGTGCCGGTCGGCGGCGAGCTTGATTATCTGGATGAGGGGACGCTGGCGGCGGCCTTGCGCTCGCGTACGGCGTTTTGACGCAATTGGCGGGCAGGATGTGCGACATGAAAGCTTCGCATTCTTCGAGGTTTGCGCCAAACACCCCCCTCTGTCCTGCCGGACATCTCCCCCTCAAGGGGGGAGATCAGCAGCTTCTCGGGCGGCATTCTTCTTTCAACGCTGGTGGTTGGCGAAAACCGAAGCGACAGCCAATCTCCCCCCTTGAGGGGGAGATGTCCGGCAGGACAGAGGGGGGCGCGACAGAACGCGGATCTTTTGGATTGGCGCTCGTTGCGCTTCTCGCATCCCTCGTTGCCCTGCTTTTTGTAGCCCCCGCCTCCGCCGCCAAAATCGACGACCAGTTCCGCGCCTGGCTGAAAACCGATCTCTGGCCGGAAGCCCAGACCAAAGGCATCTCCAAATCCACCTTCGACGCCGCTTTCGACGGCGTGAAGCCGAACCTCAAATTGCCCGACCTCGTCCTGCCCGGCGAGAAACCCAAAACTCCGCAAAAACAGCATCAGGCCGAGTTCGGTTCGCCCGGCGCCTATTTCGCCGAAAAGACGGTGCGCGCCGTCACGTCAGGTGGGCGCACGCGCGAGGCGGCCAACGCCAAGACGCTGGCTGCGATCGAAAAGCGCTACGGTGTCCCGGGCGAGATACTGTTGGCGATCTGGGGCCGCGAGACCGGCTTCGGCGCGGCGAAAATGCCCTACGACGCCTTCGAGGTTCTCGGCACCAAGGCGTTCATGTCGACCAAGAAGGACTTCTTCCGCACCGAGGTACTGGCGGCGCTCGAGATCGTCGAGCATGGGTTGGCGCCGGTCGGCGCCATGAAATCGTCCTGGGCCGGCGCGCTCGGCCAGCCGCAATTCATGCCGACCTCGTTCCTGAAGCACGCCGTCGACTACGACGGTGATGGGCACCCGGACATCTGGAATTCGACGCCGGACGTGCTGGCCTCGATCGCCAACTATCTCGTCCACTATGGCTGGGTGAAGGGGCGTGGCTGGGGTTTCGAGGTGACGGTTCCGGAAAGCGTTTCCTGCTCGCTCGAAGGTCCCGACCAGGGCAAGAAGATCTCAGCCTGGGCGGCGATGGGAATCAGCCGCGTCGGCGGCAAAGCCTTTCCGGCCAACGAACCGAAGGCGGAAGGGTTCCTTTTGATGCCGGCCGGACGCAGCGGTCCGGCCTTCATCGCCACGACAAATTTCTACGTGCTGAAGCAATACAACACCAGCGACCTCTACGCCCTGTTCATCGGCCATGGCGCTGACCGCATCGCCCATGGCGATGCTGATTTCGTCGGCAGCTGGGGTGCGGTCGGCGGCCTGCATCGTTCCGACATCGCCGCGCTGCAACGGGCGCTGGAGGCCAAGGGCTACGATGTCGGCAGCGCCGACGGCCTGCCCGGCTTCAAGACCCGCCGCTCGATCGGCAGCTGGCAGGAAAAGAACGGCCGCCCCGCCACCTGCTTCCCCGACGCCGATCTGGTTGCTGCCATCAAGTAACACCGAAAAGAGCAGATTTTTCCCCATCGGCGGCTGCAATTGGCTCGCCCATGCTTCGACGCGCACAGCATATTCCGGTCCAGTATGCCGGCTCGCAAAAATGCCCGTTGCCGGTTGGAGGGCTGCCGGATAGGGTGTTGACCAACTGGAAAAAAATCAACACGGTATGGGGTCTAACGGTCGTCCTCCGGCCGCGAAAAAGATTACTGCAGCCCTGAGCCGGGAACTCGGGGTCAACAATCAACAAAACAGGGAACAATCATCATGATGATGGAAAAGTTTGCTCTACGTTCGCGCGTCTGGCTCGCAGGTGCTGCCATGTCCGCTCTGCTCATTGGCGTCGCGCCGGCCTTTGCCGTGACCCCCGCCGACACGCTGGTCGAAGGTTTTGCCATCGACGACATCATCTCCATGGATCCGGGCGAGGCGTTCGAACTGTCGACCGCCGAAGTCACCGGCAACACCTATGATCTGCTGGTCCGCCTCGACCTCAGCGACACCTCCAAGGTCAAGGGCGACCTTGCCGAGAGCTGGACCGTCTCCGACGACGGCCTGGTCTATACGTTCAAGCTCAAGCCCGGCCTAAAGTTCGCTTCGGGCAATCCACTGACGGCCGCCGATGTCGCCTATTCCTTCGAGCGCGCCATCAAGCTGGATAAGCCGCCGGCATTCATCATCAACCAGTTCGGCATCAGCGGCGACAATGTTGCCGACAAGGCCAAGGCCGTCGACGATACCACCTTCCAGTTCACCGTCGACAAGGCCTATGCGCCGAGCTTCGTGTTAAACTGCCTGTCGGCAACGGTCGCTTCGGTCGTCGACGCAAAGCTGGTCAAGGAACATGTCGCCGCGGTGACGCCGAGTGCCGACTACAAATGGGACAACGATTTCGGCAACGCCTTCCTGAAGACCGGTTATGCCGGTTCCGGCGCCTACAAGCTGCGCGAATGGCGGGCCAATGAGGTCGTCGTGCTGGAGCGCAACGACAATTACAATGGCGAGAAGGCCAAGCTCGCCCGCGTCATCTACCGCAACATGAAGGAAAGCTCGGCACAGCGCCTGGCGCTCGAAGCAGGCGACATCGACGTTGCCCGCAACCTCGAGCCGAACGATCTCGACGCCATCGCCAAGAATGCCGATCTCACCACGTCCAGCGCGCCGAAGGGCACGGTCTTTTACATCAGTCTCAACCAGAAGAATCCGAACCTCGCCAAGCCCG
Organism: Mesorhizobium sp. L2C066B000; assembly: GCF_000502335.1. Taxonomy (NCBI): domain Bacteria; kingdom Pseudomonadati; phylum Pseudomonadota; class Alphaproteobacteria; order Hyphomicrobiales; family Phyllobacteriaceae; genus Mesorhizobium; species Mesorhizobium sp. L2C066B000. The sequence continues at coordinate 176,064 of NZ_AYWZ01000005.1, read as the reverse complement.
AGGTTCGCCAGGCGTTCAAATATCTGGTCGACTACGATGCGCTGAGCACGACCATCCTCAAGGGCATTGGCGAGATTCACCAGACCTTCCTGCCCAAGGGCGTGCTGGGCGAACTGGACGAAAATCCGTTCAAGTTCGACGTCGCCAAAGCCAAGGAACTGCTGACCAAGGCCGGCCTGGCCGACGGCTTCAGCGTAACCATGGACGTACGCACGGGACAGCCGACAACGGGCATGGCGGAATCGATCCAGCAGACGCTTGGCCAAGCCGGCATCAAGCTGGAAATTATCCCGGGCGACGGCAAGCAGACGCTGACCAAATACCGCGCCCGCAATCATGACATCTATATCGGCCAGTGGGGCCAGGACTATTTCGATCCGAACTCCAACGCCCAGACCTTTGCCTCAAACCCGGACAATTCGGATGAAGGCAAGACCAAGACGCTGGCCTGGCGCAATGCCTGGGACATCCCGGACCTGACAAAGCAGACCGAAGCAGCCTTGCTGGAGAAGGATGCCGGCAAGCGCGCCGATATGTACAAGAGCCTTGAAAAGACGATCCTCGACACCAGCCCCTTCGTAATCATCCACCAGCAATTGGAAGTGGCAGGCCTGCGCAAAAACCTGAAAGGCTTTGCGCTCGGTCCGAGCTTCGACACCAACTTCGTCGGCCCGGTCTCCAAGGAATAGCGCCGGCGGACGCGCCCTGATGAGCGCGATTGAAAACCAGGCGACGGCGGGGCAGGGAAGCGCCCGCGCCGTCGCTATCTTGTTGGCGATCGGCCGCTTCCTGGTCATCGCCGTCACCACCTATCTCGGCCTGCTCGCGGTGACCTTTTTCATCGGCCGCGTCATCCCGATCGATCCGGTGCTGGCGGTGCTCGGCGACCGCGCACCGGCCAATGTCGTCGAGCGCACCCGCCGCGAGATGGGGCTCGACCTGCCGTTGATCGAGCAATTCTATATCTATCTCAAGCATGCGCTGAACGGTGATTTCGGCACCTCTGTGCTGACCACCAATCCTGTGATGACCGACATCCGCCGTGCCTTTCCGGCAACGATCGAACTGGCGACTTTGGGCACTTTGATAGGCTCGTTGATCGGCGTGCCGCTCGGCGTGCTGGCAGCGGTAAAACGCGGCAGTCTCATCGACCAGATCGTTCGCATTGTCGGCCTGATCGGCTATTCCGTGCCTATCTTCTGGATCGGGCTTTTGGGGCTTGTCCTGTTCTACGCCAAGCTCCAATGGGTGGCTTTTCCCGGCCGCCTCGACATCGTCTACGAGTACACATTCACACCGATCACCGGCTTCTACCTGCTCGACGCCGCGCTGCAGGGCCAGTGGGATGTCTTCTACGACGCTTACCGCCACATCATCCTGCCGGCAGGGCTGCTGGGCTATTTCTCGCTCGCCTATATCAGCCGGATGACGCGCTCCTTCATGCTGAACGAGCTGTCGCAGGAATACATCGTCGCCGCGCGCGCCAAGGGCCTGTCTGAAACGCGAATCATCTGGGGCCATGCGCTGCGCAACGCCGCGGTGCCGATGGTCACGGTGATCGCGCTGTCCTATGCCGGGCTGCTCGAAGGTTCGGTGCTGACCGAGACGGTGTTCTCCTGGCCCGGCATCGGCCTCTACATCACCAATTCGCTGCAGAACGCCGACATGAACGCCGTGCTCGGCGGCACCATCGTCATCGGTTCGGTGTTCATCGGCATCAATCTCCTGTCCGATGTTCTCTACAAGGTGCTCGATCCGAGGACGAAGACAGGATGAGCGCCGAAGCAATCCAAACGCGCCGCGATTGGCTGCTCAGCGATCGGCCGGCCTCGCGCATGCAGGCACGGCTCGGCCGCGCCTACGTCGCTTGGCGGCGCTTTTCCGCCAACCGGCTGGCGTTTCTCGGCCTGCTCATCATCATCGCGCTGCTGCTGGTCGCAGCCTTTGCCGATGTGCTGGCGCCCTATTTGCCGACCATCGGCGATCTCAAGAATGCCCGGCTTTTGGCGCCGAGTGCGGCGCATTGGTTCGGCACCGACGATCTCGGCCGCGATATCTATTCGCGCATTCTTTTCGGCTCGCGCTGGACCCTCTATGTCGTCATTCTTGTCGCCGTCATCGCAGCCCCCATCGGCCTTTTGGTCGGCACCGTCGCCGGCTATGCCGGCGGCTGGACCGATGCCATTCTGATGCGCATTACCGACATCTTCCTCGCCTTCCCCAAGCTGATCCTGGCACTGGCCTTTGTCGCCGCCCTTGGCCCCGGGATCGAAAACGCGGTGTTGGCCATCGCCATCACCTCGTGGCCGCCTTACGCGCGAATTGCGCGGGCCGAGACGATGACCGTGCGCAATTCCGATTACATCAAGGCGGTGCAATTGATGGGCGCCTCGCCGTTCCGCATCGTGCTGCGCCACATCATGCCGCTCTGCATCTCTTCGCTGATCATCCGGGTGACGCTCGATATGGCCGGCATCATCCTCACCGCCGCCGGCCTCGGTTTCCTTGGCCTCGGCGCGCAGCCGCCGCTGCCGGAATGGGGCACCATGATCGCGTCCGGCCGTCGCTTCGTGCTCGACCAATGGTGGGTGGCCGGCGCGCCCGGCTTCGCCATCCTGATCGTCAGTCTCGGCTTCAACCTGCTGGGCGACGGCCTGCGCGATGCGCTCGATCCCCGGAGTGGCGACCAATGAGTGGTGACCAATGAGCGGTGCACTTCTCGATGTCGACGACCTGCGCGTCACCTTCCCGACTCGGACCGGCCTCATCCAGGCGGTGCGCGGCGTCACCTTCTCGCTCGGCCGAGAGCGGCTGGGCATTGTCGGCGAAAGCGGCTCCGGCAAGTCGCAGACCGGCCGCGCCATCATGGGGCTGACGCCGCCGCAGGCTCTGGTTTCGGCCAAGAAGCTCGCCTTGGACGGCATCGATCTTTTGGACATACCCGCCCGCCAGCGCCGGGCGCTGCGCGGCAAACGCATCGCCATGATCCTGCAGGATCCGAAATATTCGCTCGACCCGGTGATGAGCATCGGCCGCCAGATCGTCGAGACGCTGCGCACGCATGAAAAGGTCTCCAAGGCCGAAGCGCGCGAGCGGGCGCTGGCCATGCTGGAAGCTGTGCAGATCCGCGATCCCTCGCGTGTCTTCGACCTGCATCCGCACGAGGTGTCCGGCGGGATGGGCCAGCGCGCCATGATCGCAATGATGCTGATCGCCGGACCGGAACTGATGATCGCCGACGAGCCGACCTCGGCGCTCGACGTCACCGTGCAGCTCGATGTGCTCGGCATCCTCGACCGCTTGGTCAGTGAGCGCGGCATGGGCCTGATCTTCATCTCGCACGATCTGCGGCTGGTCGCCTCCTTCTGCGACCGCGTCATCGTCATGTATGCCGGCAAGGTGGTCGAGCAGCTCAAGGCGTCGGAGCTGCGCGACGCCCAGCATCCCTACACGCGCGGCCTGCTCAACTGCATGCCCAGGATCGGTTACGAACGCCACCCGCTGCCGGTGCTCGACCGCAAGCCGGAGTGGGCGGCATGACGCCAGCCATTTCGATTGAAGGGCTGGAGGTGGTGTTCGACCGTTTTCGCGCGCTGAAAGGGGCGAACCTCGAGGTGAAGTCCGGCGAATCCTTCGGCCTGGTCGGCGAGAGCGGTTCCGGCAAGTCGACGCTGCTCAAAGCCATTGCCGGCCTGGTGCCTGTCGCATCCGGTACTATCACGGTCAATGGCAAGACGCTGGGAGCGCGCCGCGACAAGGCTTTTTATCGCGAAGTGCAGATGGTCTTCCAGGACCCGTATGGTTCGCTGCACCCGCGCCAGACCGTCGACCGCCTGCTGCAGGAACCGCTCGCCATTCACGGCTTTGCCGATGGCGAACAACGCATCCAGCGCGCCCTCGACGAGGTCGGATTAGGCAACGGTTTCCGTTTCCGCTACGCGCACCAGCTCTCCGGAGGTCAGCGTCAGCGCGTGGCGATCGCGCGGGCGCTCATCCTCGAACCGTCGATACTGCTGCTCGACGAACCGACATCGGCGCTCGACGCTTCGGTGCAGGCCGAAGTGCTCAACCTGCTCGAAGAAATTCGCCGGCGGCGCAAGCTGACCTTCCTGATGGTCAGCCACGACCTCGCCATCATCACCCATATGTGCGAGCGCCTGATGGTGATGCAGAATGGCGAAGCGGTGGAAAATCTCACCGCGGGCCAGCTGATCGGACATCGGGTGGAGAAGGATTATACGCGCAATCTGTTGAGGGCGAGCGAGGGGTTTGTGCGGACCGCTTGAATCTGGGGTTTCCTATGGCGGAATGGAAGTTCGAAGACCCACCCAACGTCGCGGTGTTGTCGGACACAAGCATATTTAAACGTGGTGACTGGATCGCATACGTTGTGCACGAAGCTGATGACGACGATAACCACAACGATGAGGGTGGCAGTTGGCAATTTCATTGCAGCGACAAGAAAAATCGAGATGAACCCGAGATAATGCTCGTCAGCCTCCAGAATGTGGTTCAGCGGGATGAGAGCATCCTGGAATTGGCCGATTTGCCAAAAGGCTGGCATGCTTGGCGCGATTCAAAATTGTCGCCCTGGCAGCGCGCTAAATCACTCCCTGTACCCTCCAACGACAACGAGTGATGCAGCAGGGCTAAGTCGAGCTTTGCGCCAGTTCGCCGTTCTCCGGAACAGATGGTTCGTCCCCCTGCTTAGGCTCCTTGATCCTGAACCACGTCACATAAAGCGCCGGCAGGAATAGCAGCGTGATCGCCGTGCCGGCGATGATGCCGCCCATCATGGCGTAGGCCATCGGGCCCCAGAACACTTCGCGCGCGATCGGGATCAGCGCCAGGCTGGCGGCCGCGGCCGTCAGCGCGATCGGCCGCATGCGGTGCTCGGTCGCTTCGATACGGCTTCCCAGCGGTCTTGGCCCTCGGCCACCAGATCCTTGATCTGCACGATCAGGATCACCGAGTTGCGGATCAGGATGCCGATCAGCGCCAGGACGCCCAGAATGGCGACGAAGCCGAGCGGTGCGCCGCTCGGCACCAGGGCCGCGACCACGCCGATCAGGCCGAGCGGCGCCACCGCCACCACCAGGAACAGGCGCTGAAAACTTTGCAACTGGATCATCAGGATGGTCGCCATCACGAACAGCATCAGCGGCACCACCGCTGCGATCGGTCCCTGGCTTTTGCGCTTTCTTCGACCGAGCCGGCGGTTGCAACGGAATAGCGGGCGGCAGTTTGGCGATGAAGGCGTCGACCGACGGCTTCATCAATTCGTTGACGACGGTGGCCGGCAGCACGTCGCCAACGAGGCCCGTCGCCGCTGCCGCGAGCGGGATCGCTTCGCCGTTCCCGGTGACGGGTGAGCTGTCACGGACTGCCCCGTACGTGTATCGGTCGGCTGGTTAAGACCGGTCTGTCGAAGTGGCCCGCATCGACGACAGGCCCAATCGCCCGGCGGCGGTGCCAACTTGAGGAAAACGTGAAATAAGGCCAGAAGAGGCCTTGGCATTCATCTAACGAGAACGGGCGTCGGCCCGATGAGGGACGAAATGAAGAACGCAGCCATTTCCGAGCGCAAGAACCAGTCGATCTCGCGCGGCGTCGGCATGACGACGCAGATCTATGCCGACCGCGCCGAGAATTCGGAGATCTGGGATGTGGAAGGCCGCCGATACATCGATTTCTCCTCCGGTATCGCCGTCGTCAACACTGGCCACCGCCATCCCAGGGTGATCGAGGCGGTCAAGGCACAGCTCGACCGCTTCACCCATACCTGCCACCAGGTCGTGCCCTATGAGAGCTATGTGCGGCTGGCCGAACGGCTGAACGGCATGCTGCCCGGCAAGTTCGAGAAGAAGACCATCTTCGTCACCACGGGCGCTGAAGCCGTCGAGAACGCCATCAAGATCGCCCGCAACGCCACTGGCCGCCAAGCCGTCATCGCCTTTGCCGGCGGCTTCCACGGCCGCACCTTCATGGGCATGGCGCTGACCGGCAAGGTCGTGCCCTACAAGGTAGGCTTCGGCGCCATGCCGGGCGACGTCTACCACGCGCCATTTCCGGTGCCGCTGCACGGCGTGTCTACAGCCGATTCGCTGGCCGCGCTCGACAGACTTTTCAAGGCCGATGTCGATCCGGCTCGCGTTGCCGCCATCATCATCGAGCCGGTCCAGGGCGAGGGCGGCTTCTACGACGCGCCGCGCGAATTCCTGACGGCGCTGCGCAAGCTCTGCGACCAGCACGGCATGCTGCTGATCGCCGATGAGGTGCAGACCGGCTTTGCCCGCACCGGCAAGATGTTCGCCATGGATCATCATGAGGTCGCGGCCGACATTACCACCATGGCGAAAAGCCTGGCCGGCGGCTTCCCGCTGGCGGCGGTCACCGGCCGCGCCGAGATCATGGATGCGCCCGGTCCTGGCGGGCTCGGCGGCACCTATGGCGGCAGCCCGATCGGTGTCGCCGCAGCACACGCCGTGCTCGACGTAATCGAGGAAGAAAAGCTGTGCGACCGCGCCAATACGCTGGGCGCCCGGCTGAAACAGCGGCTGCAGTCGATCCGCGACGATGTGCCCGAGATTGTCGACATCAGGGGTCTCGGCTTCATGAACGCGGTCGAGTTCAACGACGTCAAGAAGGGCCTGCCGTCGGCCGAGATCGCCAATGCGATCCGGCTGAAGGCGCTCGACAAGGGGCTGATCCTGCTGACCTGCGGCGTCTACGGCAACGTCATCCGTTTCCTGGCTCCGATCACCATCCAGGACAATGTCATGAACGAGGCGCTCGACATTCTGGAAAGCTCGATCCGCGAAGTCTGCGCTGCCTAGCGCAAACCCTACCTCCCCCTTGTGGGCCCTTGTGGGGAGGTCGGACCGCAGGTCCGGGTGGGGGGCCTCGCGCCGACCCCAACCCCGCTGCTTCGCAGCGACCCTCCCCACAGGGGGGAGGGTAAGTGCGTCTAGCCCGCAGCCCGTGCCGGCTCATCCTGCTGGAACGCTGCCAGTGCAGCCTTCAGCCCGTCAGGTCCCTCAGCAATCGTCTGCGCCATCGGCGAAAACCCGGCCCCGAGCATCTTGCGGCCCAGCATATGGTCGCCCGGCCTGTTGACGGATTCGATGCCGAGCAGCCGGCTTCCAGCATAGTGGTAGATCGAGAACTTGTTCTCAGCGAGGTCGCCCAGCACGACATGGCTGTCGCCGCCCGAGGTCAGCCCGACCATCTGCAGTTTCATGTCGCCGATGTCAGACCAGAACCACGGCACCGCCGCATAGGCGTCCGTATGGCCGGTGATCGTTCGTGCGGCAAGCCGCGCCTGGTCGGTGGCGTTCTGCACCGATTCCAGCCGCACGTCGCCGCCGGTCGACCAGTGGCGGTAGGAAGCGGCGTCGCCGATGGCCAGAATATCAGGCACTGAGGTGCGCATCTGTTGGTCGACGCGGATGCCATTGGCGACAGTCAGTCCGGCAGCCTGCGCAAGTTCGACATTCGGCACGGCGCCGATGCCAACGATGACCATGCGCGCGGGCAGCCTTTCGCCGGTGGAGGTGATTGCAGCGCAGACATGGCCGTTTTCCCCTTCCAGCCTGGCAATGGTGGTGCCGGTGAGGATACGCACGCCGATCGCCTCCAGCCGTTGGCGGACATGGCTCGCCACCACCGGCGCCACGGCGCGGCCAAGCAGCCGGTCGACAGCCTCGACCAGGGTGACGTTGCGGCCGGCGGCCCTCAGCGTTGCCGCGATCTCCAGCCCGATGAAGCCGCCGCCGAGGATGACCACGTCTTCGCTTTGGGGGCTGAGCGCGCGGATCAGCCGGGCATCGGCGATCGAGCGCAGCGACAGCACGCCCGAGAGGTCGGCGCCCGGCAGCGGCAGGAGCCGCGGCCGCGAACCGGTGGCCAGGATGAGCCGGTCGAACGGCAGCACGCCGCCGCCCGCTATGTCCAGCTTGCGGCCTGCCGGATCGATGCTGTCGATTCGGATGCCCGGCCTGAAGTCGATGGCGCTGCCGGTGTAAAAGGCCTCGCCGCGCAAGGGTTGCGGCTTGGCATCGGCGTCCTTGATGAAGGTCTTCGACAGCGGTGGCTTGTGATAGGGCAGATCGGTCTCGTCGCCGATCAGGATGACCGGTCCGTCATGGCCTTCCTCGCGCAGGCTGGCGGCCGCTTGCACGCCCGCATGACCCGCACCGACAATGACGACCCCGTTCTTCATCGCAACCCGAATTCCTGTTTCAAATCTGGAGCATGATGCCGAAAAGTGTGAAGCGGTTTTGGACGACATCATGCTTTGATTGTGAGCCGTTCCGCCAGATGGCGATTGTCTGCCGCCGTCGCAAGAGCCCCGGTCCGGGTCGCACTCGGAACGGTCGCTTGTCAATCGCGGCGTCTCTCAACTTGGCTGCTGGCTATACGATTAAAGTTGACAGTCCTAGTTTAGAATAATTCTAAACTATTGTTTCAATTGAATTTTCTAAGGCTCACCAGTTGACTTCCCGCCTCGCCATCGTTTTATGGAGGCTCGCGCGTCAGCGCATCCCTTTGATGTCTGGGCCTTGAACCCGTTCGATTGGAGGCATTTGGTGTCTTTCTTCCGTGCGCCGCAGAGCGGCGCGGCAACTGTGGTGTCCTACGGCATGCCTATGTCCCGGCACCGTTTGGCACGCGCGCCTTTTACCGAATCCCCTTTCAACTGGAGAATGATGATGACAGCGCGATATGGCGGCAGGCTCGCTGCGATCGGTGCCACGGCTATCTTGACGGCGGCGGTTTTCATCCTGCCGGCCAAGGCGGCGGAGATCGATGCCAAGGCGGTCATCAAGACCTATTCCGACATCGCGCTGGCCAAGTACGAGGATTCGCTGACCACGGCGCAGGCGCTCGACAAGGCTGTCGACGCGCTGCTTGCCAACCCGTCGGCGGACACGCTGAATGCCGCCCGCGATTCCTGGAAGGCGTCGCGCGTGCCCTACCAGCAGACCGAGGTCTACCGCTTCGGCAACAAGATCGTCGACGACTGGGAAGGCAAGGTGAACTCCTGGCCGCTCGACGAAGGCCTGATCGACTACGTCGCCAAGAGCTACGGCACCGAGTCCGACGCCAACGCGCTCTACACCGCCAATGTCATCGCCAACAAGGACATCGAGATCGACGGCAAGAAGGTCGACGCCTCGAAGCTTTCGCCGGAGTTCCTCGCCGGCACGCTGCAGGAGGCCGGCGGCATCGAGGCCAATGTCGCCACCGGTTATCACGCCATCGAATTCCTGCTCTGGGGCCAGGATTTGCACGGCACCGGCCCGGGCGCCGGCGAGCGTCCGTACACCGACTACGACCTCAAGAACTGCACCGGCGGCAATTGCGATCGCCGGGCCGAGTATCTGAAGTCGGCCAGCGATCTTCTGGTCTCCGACCTGCAGGAGATGGTCGGCAACTGGAAGGAAGACGGCGCCGCCCGCAAGAACCTCGTCGATGGCCAGCCGAACACCGCTATCTCGGTGATCTTCACCGGCATGGGCTCGCTGTCCTACGGCGAACTGGCCGGGGAGCGCATGAAACTCGGCCTGCTGCTGCACGATCCCGAAGAGGAGCACGACTGCTTCTCGGATAATACCTACAACTCGCATCTCTATGACGCCATCGGCATCCGCGCCGCCTATCTCGCCAGCTACACGCGCATCGACGGCACCGTCGTTTCAGGCCCGTCGGTGCACGATATGGTCAAGGCGGCCGATCCGGCGATCGACAAGGAACTGTCCGACAAGCTCGATGTCTCGGTCGCCAAGATGGAGGCGATCAAGGCGCGGGAAGTGGCCGGCGAGGCCTACGACCAGCAGATCGCCGAGGGCAACACCGAAGGCAATGCTACCGTGCAGGCGGCAATCGACGCGCTGGTCGACCAGACCAAGTCGATCGAACGCGCCGTCGGCGCGCTGAAGCTGAACAACATAGCCTTCGAGGGGTCCGACAGCCTCGACGCACCGGACAAGGTGTTCAAGTAGCACCCCAACCAACTACCAGCCAAACGGCGCGGAGGGGCGCCGTCAGCCAGAGCCAATCCATGCTGATCTGCCATTGCAACATCATCACCGAAAAGGAGATTGAGCAGACGATCGTCGATCTGCTGGATCAGGACCCCTGGCAACTGATCGTGCCGGCGAAGGTCTATCACACGATGCAAAAGCGCGGTCGCTGTTGCGGCTGCTTCCCAAATGTGGTCGAAACGATCATTCGGGTCACCGAAAATTACCACACCCGTTCGGAGGCGAGCGGCGTGGACATCGTTTCACACCTGGATCGCGTCAGAGGCCTGCGCGTCCAATATGGGAGCAGAATCCATGAAAGGCGAACCGCAGATCATCGAGCGGCTTAACGAGGCTCTGTTCCTGGAGCTTGGCGCCGTCAATCAATACTGGGTGCATTTCCGCCTGCTCGAAGATTGGGGATATGCCAAGCTGGCAAAGAAGGAACGCGCCGAATCGATCGAGGAGATGCACCATGCCGACCGGCTGGTGGCCCGTATCATCTTCCTCGAAGGGCATCCCAATTTGCAGTCCGTGGCGCCGTTGCGCATCGGCCAGAACGTCAAGGAAGTGCTCGAATCCGATCTCGCCGGCGAATATGACGCACGCACCGCCTACAAGCGTTCGCGCGAGATCTGCAACGAAGCCGGCGACTACGTGACGATGAAGCTGTTCGAGGAATTGCTGGCGGATGAGGAAGGTCACATCGACTTCCTCGAGACGCAGCTCGACCTCCTTGCCTCGATCGGCGAGGAAAAATACGGCCAGCTCAACGCCGCATCGGCGGACGAGGCGGAATAGGACCATGCAGGAATGCGGCGCCCCATAGATATTCTGCGCCGCTTGCGGCGGGCCGCCGGCCCGCTGCTCCTCAAAAACCCGCGATATCAGGCCTTTCGCGGGCTTTCGGTTGTAACCCTGGCGGCAATTTTGGCCCCGGCCCTGGCCGGATCGTCGGAACCGGTCGGCCTCGCCACGAGCCGCACCGACCTGACGCCGAAGGACCAGGCCCGCGTCCTTGCCGTTACCAGGCCAACCCAGGATTTCTCCAAGCCCGAATCCTTCGAAACGATGCAAGGCGGCGCCGGCACGTCGCGCAAGCAGGTCGACCGCGACGCCTTCTCGCAACCCTCTGAAAACATTACCTTCGAGGAACAGGGCAATTTCAAGCTCGGCAATGCGCTTTTCCGCAAGAACTGGGTGTCGTCGCCATCCTCGACCCAGGCCTCGGACGGTCTCGGACCCCTGTTCAACGAGCGCGCCTGCCAGAATTGCCATTTGAAGGATGGCCGCGGCCGCCCGCCAGCCGCCGACAGCCGCACCACGTCGATGTTCCTGCGGCTAGCGCGCGATGCGAGCACGGCCGAGGAAAAGACCGAGATCGCCGCGCACAAGGTGCTGAACTTCCCCGATCCGGTCTACGGCGCGCAGTTGCAGGAACTGGCGGTGCCCGGCCTCAAGGGCGAAGGCCGCATGTATGTCGATTATCGCGAGGAAAAGGTCACGCTCGGCGACGGTAGCATCGTTTCGCTGCGCAAGCCGAGCTATTCGGTCGACGGGCTTGGCTACGGCCCGCTTGACCCGCGCACCACGCTGTCGCCACGTCTGACCCCGCCCATGATCGGCCTTGGCCTGATCGAACAGATCGCGCCGGCCGACATCCTTGCCCATGCCGATCCCGACGACCGCGACGGCATTTCCGGCAAGCCCAACATGGTGCGTGACCTCAGCAGCGGGCAACTGACGCTTGGCCGCTTCGGTTGGAAGGCGCAGACCGCATCGATCCGCCAGCAGGCGGCGGACGCCTTTGCCGGCGATATCGGCATTTCGACGCCGGAAGAGCCCAGTCACTGGGGCGATTGCACTGCGGCTGAAAAGGCCTGCCTCGACATGCCGAACGGCGTGCAGAAGCGGCTCGGCCCGGTCGAGGCGCCACCACCGGTGATGGACCTCGTCACCTTCTATTCACAGAACCTTGCGGTGCCGGCGCGGCGCGATGTCGGCGCACCCGCCGTGCTCGCCGGCAAGAAGCTGTTCTACGAGATGGGCTGCATTGCCTGCCATACGCCGAAATTCGTCACCATGCGCGGGAACAAGGCGCAGGCGTTCCAACTGATCTGGCCCTATTCCGACTTTCTGCTGCACGACATGGGGCCTGGCCTTGCCGACGGCCAGGCGGTGGGCGATGCCACGGGCAGTGAATGGCGCACCCCGCCGCTATGGGGCATCGGCCTGACAAAGACCGTCAACGGCAACGCTTTCTTCCTGCATGACGGGCGTGCGCGCACGCTTGCCGAAGCGATCCTGTGGCATGGCGGCGAGGGGCAGAAGGCGCGCGATCGCTTTGCCGCCGCCAATACGGCCGACCGCGATGCTCTCATCAAATTCCTGGAGTCATTCTGATGCTCAAGCGGGTTTTGCCTGTTCTACTCCTCCCATTGGCTCTGTTCGGTGCGTCCCCGGCATCGGCCTCGGTGAAAGCCTCCGATGTCATTCAAAGAGCGATCGACGGATTTGTCCGCCCCGCCTATGCCAGCCTGCATGGCCATGCCGGCACCTTGGCGAAGGCCATGGACGCGCTCTGCCAGGCGCCGTCGCAGGGCAACCTCGATGCCGCGCATGCCGGATTCTCGGCCACGGTCGCGGCCTGGTCGTCGGCTGAAATCATCGGCTTCGGGCCAATCAAGGAGAACAACCGGCTGGAGCGCATGCTCTACTGGCCGGACCGAAAGAGCATCGGCCTGAAGCAGGTGCAGGCGGCGCTGGCCGGCAAGGATCCGACCGCCACCGATCCGGCGCAGCTGGCGGGCAAGAGTGTCGCGATGCAGGGATTAGGGGCGCTTGAGTTCGTGCTTTACGGCGATGGCGCCGAGACGCTCGTCGGCAAGGACGAGCCCTATCGCTGCGCCTATGGCGCGGCAGTCGCCAAGAACATCGAGACCATGGCGGCCGATGTCGACGCGGCCTGGAAAAAACCGGACGGTTTTGCAGCCTTGTGGGCTAATCCTGGACCCGACAATGCGCTTTACCGCGACGGCACCGAAGCGGTGACCGAACTGGTCGGCGTCTTCATCAACGAGCTGGAAATGGTCCGCGACGTGCGCCTCAAAGGTTTTTTCGGCGCCAAGCCGGAGGCTGACAAGCCAAGGCAGGCGATCTACTGGCGCTCGCAAAACACCGGCCTTTCATTAGCCGGCAACCTCTCCGGCATTGATTCGCTGTTCCAGGCCTCGAAGCTCGGCGACGCGCTGCCCGAGGATAGCAGATGGATGGCGGAATCCATCCATATCCAGCTCATCAATGGCGTTGCCACTGCCAAATCCATCCAGGGTCGGATCGACAAGACGCTCGCCGATCCCGCGGAGCGCGGAAAACTCGAACATTTCGCGCTGATCACCTCCAGCCTGTCGGGCTTGATCGGCACCCGGCTAACCGCCGAGTTCGGCCTGACCGCCGGCTTTTCGTCACTGGACGGGGACTGACCAATGGTTGCGACACGCACGCCGCTGATGGACCGCCGCGATTTTCTCAGAGCTGCCGGCGCCGGCTTCGTCGCGTCAATGGCGCCGCGGGCCTGGGCGGACACGCTTGCCGCCGATGCCGTCTTTGCCACCGCCTTCGTCAAGCGCGACGGCAGCTTTGGCGCCGCTGTGTTGTCGGAAGCCGGAAAAGTATTGCATGCGATCGACCTGCCCGACCGTGGCCACGACGTCACCTTCGATCCGGTCTCGAAGCGCTCCGTGGTCTTCGCCCGGCAACCCGGCACCTTCGCCGTGGTCTTCGACCATGCCGGCCGCGAGCCGCCGCTGACCATCGCCAGCATCACCGGTCGGCATTTCTTCGGCCACGGTGTGTTTTCCACCGACGGCGCGCTGCTTTACGTCACCGAAAACAATTTCGACAATGCCGCCGGCGTCGTCGGGATCTACGACGCACGGGCCAAGTTCAGCCGCATCGGCGAGTTTCCGACCTATGGCATGGGGCCGCATGAGCTCTTGCTGCTCGGAGACGGCCGGACGATCGCCATCGCCAATGGCGGCATCGAGACCCATCCCGACTATGGCCGCGCCGAGCTCAACATCGCCACCATGAAGCCGTCCTATGTGCTGGTCGATCGCACAACCGGCGATCTCATCGAAAAGCACGAACTGCCGCCGGCTCTGCACCAGCTGTCGATTCGCCACATGGATGCCGACCCCACAGGCACCATCTGGTTCGGCTGCCAGTACCGCGGGCCGGGCACCGAGCGGCCACCGCTGGTCGGCCGCGCCACGCGCGGCAAGGGGCTGCAGCTGCTCGACATGCCGCAGGACGTGCTATCCGGCTTCCGGAATTACATCGGCTCGGTCGCCGCCAACCCGATTGCCGGCACGGTCGCGGTGTCTTCGCCGGAAGGCAATTCGCTGGCCGTCATCGACGCCGCCAGCGGCAAGATCGTCGCCACCAAGGCGCTGGTCGAGGTCTGCGGCCTGGCGCCCGACGGCCCGGGCTTCATGGCAACCACGGGTGCCGGCGAAATCATCGAAGGCAGCGGCGCGACGCGCTCCGAGCCCGACTATGTCTGGGACAACCACATGCTGCGCATCGCGCCGGCGGCGTAAGCCGTCCGGCCTGCACCGAAGCGAAGCCGCTTAACAATTTACGCGCTGGCTCTTGCGGCGGCGCGCCGTGGCGGGCAGAGGGAGACTGTTTTTCGAACCGGTCGCCCATGAAACTGCTCGCCATCGACTGTGCCGCCAATCTCTGCGCCGCTTGCGTCTATGACGCATCGGGCGACAGAGAGCTCGGCCGCTCGGTACTCGATCTCGGCAAAGGCCACGCCGAACACCTGATGGCTGTCATTGACGAAGCGTTGAAAGCGGACGGCACCGATTATGCCGGCCTTGGCGCCGTTGCGGTCTCCATCGGTCCGGGTTCCTTCACCGGCCTGCGGGTGGGCGTCTCGGCGGCGCGCGGCCTGGCGCTGGCGCTGAAGATCCCGGCGATCGGGGTAACGACACTGGAGGCGCTGGCGGCCGAGGCGAGGGCGGCATTTCCCGGCCGCCCGATCCTGGCGGCTCTCGATGCAGGCCGCGAGGAGATCCATGCGGCGTTTTACGATGCGGAAGCGATTTTGCGCTATGGTCCGGCTGTGACCACACTTGCCCAAGCCGCGGGAATGGCGGCGGACAATCGTCCGGTGCTTGCCGGCACGGCCGCCGTGCAGATCGCAGCCGCGGCCGGTCGCGATTTCGATATCGGCCCGACGGCTGCCACCGCCGACATTGCCGTCTACGCCCGGCTCGCCGCTGCAAAAGGTGAGGGCGACAAGCCGAAGCCACTCTATCTGCGCGGCGCCGATGCCAAGGCGCAGGCCGGGTTCATCCTGTTGAGGCAGGAAAAGTGATGCGCATCCCTTTCCTCCAGCCGCGCCGCAGGGACTATGCGCTCGAGCCGCTGACCATCGCCGACAGCCCGGCAGCGTCGGTGCTGCACCGCGAGGATTTCGTCCGGCCCTGGACCGATGGCGAGTTCGCCGCGTTGCTCGAACAGGAAACCGTGTTCGGCTATGCCGCGCGCGAAATCGGCCAGGGCGCCAAGCCGCCGGTCGGCTTCGTGCTGGCCAGGCTTGCAGCCGGCGAGGGCGAGATTCTGACCGTGGCGGTGGCGCGCTCGCATCGCCGCCAGGGGCTCGGCTGGCAGTTGATGGACGCGGTACTGCGCGAATTGCATGCGCAGCGGGCCGAGGCGCTGTTCCTTGAGGTCGACGAGACCAATGTCGCTGCCATCGCCCTCTACCGGCGGCTGGGTTTCCGCCAGGTCGGCCACCGCGCCAATTATTACCGCTCGACCGAACATGGTCCTACCGGCGCGCTTGTCATGCGCCGCGATCTTCGCTAGCCAAAGTTTTGGGGCAGGGCCAAGCTGCATGATCGGAAAAATCAGGATCTTCCTGGCGCTGAGCCTCGTTGTCATCGGTTCGCTGGTCCTTGTGCCTTTGCAGCTGCTGTCGATGAAGACCGGAATCTGGCGCGAGACGGTCATTCTGAAGGCCTGGCACAGCCTCATCGTCCGGACGCTCGGCCTGCGCATCCATGTCAAAGGTGCGCTGTCCAGCCAGCGCCCGCTGCTGGTCGCCTCGAACCATATCTCCTGGACCGACATCATGGTGCTGGGCTCCTTTGCCGATGTGACCTTCATCGCTCGGGCGGACATGGAGGGATGGCCGCTGATCGGCTGGCTGTCGAAACTGCAGCGTACGGTCTTCATCGAACGCGAGCGCAAGCGGACAGCTGGCGACCAGGCCAGCGAGATCGCCAGCCGCATGGCCAAGGGCGACGCCATGGTGCTGTTTGCCGAGGGCTCTACCGGCGACGGCAACACCATCCTGCCGTTCAAGAGCACCTTGTTCGGCGCCGCCTCGATGGCGATTTCGGAAGGCGCGGCCGAGCAGGTCTTCATCCAGCCGCTGGCGATTGCCTACACGCGGGTGCACGGCGTGCCTCTCGGCCGTCGCCACCGGCCGCTCGCTGCCTGGATCGGCGATCAGGACCTGATGCCGCATCTCAAGGTGCTGATGGCCGAAGGCGCCATTGACGTCGAGGTGCATTTCGGCGAGCCCATCGCCTTTTCCAAGGGCTCGAACCGCAAGGAAACGTCGAGGCTGATGGAAAGCCAGGTGCGCGCCATGATGCAGGCCGCGCTCGCCGACCCCCGACCGAGCCGCTAGCGCAGGCCGAGCGCCTACGAGACGATGCCCGAGAATCGTCTGTTTTTTGTCACGGAAAGGCGTTAGAAGCCGCCGGATGGATTTGAACACGATAGAGCGGAACGACCCCGACAGCGCCTCGCAAAGCGCTGCTGCGGCGTCCGCCCCGGCCAAAAAGGTCTTCGTCAAGACCTATGGCTGCCAGATGAATGTCTATGACTCACAGCGCATGACCGATGCGCTGGCCGCCGACGGCTACACCGCAACCGATGTCATCGCCGACGCCGATCTGGTGCTGCTCAACACCTGCCATATCAGGGAGAAGGCGGCGGAAAAGGTCTATTCCGAGCTCGGCCGCATCCGCGACATGAAGGCTGAACGCGCAGCAGTTGGGCGCGAAATGCTGATCGGCGTCGCCGGTTGCGTCGCGCAGGCCGAAGGCGCGGAAATCATCCGCCGTTCGCCTGCTGTCGATCTGGTCATCGGCCCGCAGACCTATCACCGGCTGCCCGATGTGCTGGCCCGGGTGCGCGGCGGCGAGAAGATCGTCGAGACCGAATACGCCATCGAGGACAAGTTCGAGCATCTGCCGCAGCCGAAGCGTGCCGAAATGATCAAGCGCGGCGTCACCGCCTTCCTCACCGTGCAGGAAGGCTGCGACAAATTCTGCACCTTCTGCGTCGTGCCCTATACCAGGGGCTCGGAAGTGTCGCGCCCGGTGGCGCAGATCGTCGCCGAAGCCGAGCGGCTGGCCGATGCCGGTGTGCGCGAGGTGACGCTGCTGGGGCAGAACGTCAATGCATGGCACGGCAAAGGTGAGGATGGCATGGAATGGGGGCTTGGTCGCCTGCTGTTCCGGCTGGCCGAAATTCCTGGCCTGGCGCGGCTGCGCTATACCACCAGCCATCCGCGCGACATGGACCACGAATTGATCGCTGCCCATCGCGATCTCCCGGCTTTGATGCCTTATCTGCACCTGCCGGTGCAATCCGGGTCAGACCGCATCCTCAAGGCGATGAACCGCAGGCACACGGCCAAGGACTATCTGGCGCTGCTCGAGCGCATCCGCGCTGCACGCGGCGACATCGCGCTGTCCGGTGACTTCATCGTCGGCTTCCCCGGCGAAACCGAGGCCGATTTCGAGGCGACGATGGATCTGGTGCGCCAGGTGAACTACGCCTCGGCCTTCTCGTTCAAATATTCGCCGCGTCCCGGCACGCCGGGCGCCGATATGCCCGATCACGTGCCGGAAGCGGTCAAGGACGAGCGCCTGCAACGCCTGCAGGCGCTGCTGCTGAAACAACAGCAGGATTTCGGCCTGAGCCTGGTCGGCAGCACCATCGACACGCTGATCGAGAAGCCCGGCCGTCAGGCCGGCCAGAAGGTCGGCCGCTCGCCCTGGCTGCAGCCGGTTATTGTTGATGAAAAGGCCGGCGAAATCGGTGACATTATCCGGGTGCGAATCACGAAGACGGGCTACAATAGCCTGTTCGCCGAGTTGGCTTGATGGCCTCGGCAGATGAGGAGAGACGGTTGAGCGCTGCTGAAGTGAAGACTCTGCCCCAGAACCAGACGTCCGGGGCCTCTGACATGGCGCACATCGTTCTGACTTTCGACAACAACAAGCTTGCCAGCGCCCTGTACGGCCAGTTCGACGAGAACCTGGCCCGGCTCGAGCAGAAGCTCGGCGTCGACATCCGCTCGCGCGGCAACCAGCTCACCATCAAGGGCTCGGCCTCGGCGGCCGAGCAGGCGCGCCGCGCGCTCGACAATCTCTACGGCATTCTCCAGAAGGGCACCGATATCGGCCAGTCCGACGTCGATGGCGCCGTGCGCATGGCGATTGCCGCCGACGACCAGCTGACGCTGCCGACGCTGGAACGCAAGGGCAAGGTTTCGGCCGCCCAGATCTCCACCCGCAAGAAGACGATCTATGCCCGTTCGCTCAACCAGGACGCCTATATGCGGGCGCTGGAGCGTTCGGAACTTGTCTTCGGCATTGGCCCCGCCGGCACCGGCAAGACCTATCTGGCGGTGGCGCATGCGGCGATGCTGCTCGAACGCGGCATGGTCGAGCGCATCATCCTGTCACGCCCAGCGGTCGAGGCCGGCGAGCGGCTGGGTTTTCTGCCCGGCGATATGAAGGAAAAGGTCGATCCGTACCTGCGGCCCCTCTATGACGCGCTCTACGACATGATGCCGGCCGACAAGGTCGAACGTGCTATCGCTGCCGAGGTCATCGAGATCGCGCCGCTGGCCTTCATGCGCGGCCGCACGCTGGCGCATGCCGCCGTCATCCTCGACGAGGCGCAGAACACCACGCCGATGCAGATGAAGATGTTTTTGACCCGCCTCGGCGAGAATTCGCGCATGATCGTCACCGGCGATCCGACGCAGATCGATCTGCCTCCAAGCACCAAGTCGGGCCTCGTCGAAGCCTTGCGTGTCCTTGACGGCGTGGCCGGCGCGGTAACCGTGCGCTTCAACGATGTCGACGTTGTGCGCCACCCGCTGGTGGCCGAAATCGTCAGGGCCTATGACCGCGACGCCAAGCTGGCACGCGGCCTCGGCGCCGAGAGCTGATGTGACGATGCGGGCTCATGCCTGAAGACATAAGACCTGGCGGCGGGGATAGTTCGGTTCCCGTCGAGATCGATATGTCGGTCGAGGCCGGCGACTGGCCCGATGAGGCGGCGCTGACGCGTCTGGTCGATCGCGCCGTGTCGGCTGCCTTTGCCGAAACCGCTGCTGCCGGTCCTTCCGAACTCAGCATCGTCTTTTCCGACGATGCCCATATCCGTACCCTCAACGCCGGCTGGCGCGGCAAGGACAAGGCGACCAACGTCTTGTCTTTCCCGGGTTTTCCGTTCCCCAGGGGTGGCAAGCTGCCGCCGATGCTGGGTGACATCGTGCTCGCCGCCGAAACGGTGGCGCGCGAAGCAGCCCTGGAAGACAAGCCCTTCGAGAACCATATCACCCATCTCGTCATCCACGGCCTGCTGCATTTACTGGGCTACGATCACGAGACCGATGCAGAGGCCGAGGAGATGGAAGCCATCGAGCGCTCAGCGCTCGCAAGGCTTGCCATTCCCGATCCCTACACGTAATGACAAAAGACCAATTGACCGGACGACGATGAACGACAAACCAGAAACTGCCGCCCGCCCCGAGGCTGGCAGTGCGACAAAGCCTTCCGATACGACGGAAGAGGGATCGAGTCCGAGTCCCAGTTCCGGCAGCCTCGCTTCTGGTAGCATTGCCAGCGAGCCATCGCCTGCCGGTCCGTCCCTGTTCGACCGCGTCTTGGGCCTTTTCAGACAACGGAACGGCACCAGCCTGCGCGAGGAAATCGCCGGCGCGCTTGCCGAAACGACCAGCGATGCGGGGTCTTTCTCGCCTGGCGAACGCGCCATGCTCAACAACATATTGCGCCTGCGCGAGGTGCGCGTCGAGGACGTCATGGTGCCGCGCGCCGATATTGAGGCCGTCGAGATCACCACGACGTTGGGCGATCTGCTCGGTCTGTTCGAGCAGTCCGGCCACTCCCGCATGCCGGTCTATTCCGAGACGCTCGACGATCCGCGCGGCATGGTTCACATCCGCGACGTGCTGGCCCACATCACCAAGGTCGCCCGGGTCAAGAAGGGCAGAACATCCAGGAAGACGCCGGCAACGACGCTTCTCGACCTCGCCCAGGTCGATCTCGGCCGCACCATCGGCGACCTCAATCTGATCCGCCCGGTGCTTTTCGTGCCGCCCTCGATGCTTGCCTCCGACCTGATGGGCCATATGCAGACGACGCGCACCCAGATGGCGCTGGTCATCGACGAATATGGCGGCACCGATGGTCTCGCCTCGCTGGAAGACATCGTCGAGATGGTCGTCGGCGATATCGAGGACGAGCATGACGAGGACGAGCCGCTGATCACCCAGACCGGCGAGGGCGTGTTCGTAGTCGACGGCAAGGCCGAGATCGACGAGGTCGCCAAGATGATCGGCGAGGACTTTACCGCCGGTGAGCATGGTGAATATGTCGACACGATCGGCGGCATGATTTTCAACACGCTGGGCCGCGTGCCCGCGCGTGGTGAGGTTGTGCAAGCCATCCCCGGCTTCGAATTCCACGTGCTCGACGCCGATCCGCGCCGCGTCAAGCGGGTGCGCATCGTCCAGAACCAGAAGGGCGAGCGTCGCCGCCGCGTGACCGCCCCCCGCACCGAGCAGGCCTAGGACAGAACGTTGCCCGGCCGATGACGATCGACGATCCCTTCAAGCACTCAACCTTTGGCTCGGGTGTCTTCTACAACGACCCGCGAGCCGCATTGAAATGGCTCGAAACGGCCTTCGGCTTCGAGCCGAGCATGGTGGTCAGCGACGCTGACGGACGGCTGGTCCATGCCGAAATGCGCTTTGGCGACGGCTACATCATCGTCGATTCCGAATGGGCCGATCATATTGCCAGTCCGGTAAGCGTCGGCGGCAAGAACACTCAGTCGGTCTGTGTGCGTCTGAAAGACGGCCTGGACGTGCATTGTGAGCGGGCAATGGCGGCTGGAGCCCAAATCGTCGAGGAGCCTGCCGACCATTTCTACGGCGAACGGCAGTATCGGGCGCGCGACCCCAAAGGCCATGTCTGGACCTTCACCCAGACCTTGCGCACCGTGCCGCGCGAGGAGGCCGAGCAACTGAGCGGGCTAACCATTGAGGGATGGCACCGATAGCGCAGCGATCGGCCGGTTCGCGTTTCAATAAATCTGATAAATCTTGGCTCTTGATTCGCGCGACCTGGGAAGTCTGTATGGAGCGCCTTGCCGGCCGGATAATTCTGCTTTGGGGCTGGCGGCGCGCGCTGGTGGCGTTTCTTGCCGGGGCGCTGGCGGTGCTCGCCCAGGCGCCATACGATTTCTTCGCCGTCTGTTTCGTCTCGTTTCCACTGCTGGTCTGGCTGCTCGACGGCGCCACCGGCGAGGCTTCCGACGGCTGGCTCAGGCGCCTGCGGCCGGCCTTTGCCATTGGCTGGTGGTTCGGCTTCGGCTATTTCCTCGCCGGCCTGTGGTGGATCGGTGAGGCGCTTCTGGTCGAGGCCGACAGTTTCGCCTGGGCCTTACCCTTCGCGGTCGTCGGCATTCCTTTGGCGCTGGCATTTTTCTACGGCTTCGCCACCGTCGTCGCGCGGCTGTTATGGACCAACGACATTGGCCGCATTGCCGCCCTTGCCTTTGCTTTTGGCCTGACGGAATGGCTGCGCGGCTTCCTGTTCACCGGCTTTCCCTGGAATGCCGTCGGTTATGCGGCGATGCCCGTGCCGCTGTTGATGCAAAGCGTGTCGGTGACCGGCATGGTCGGCATGAACGCGCTGGCGGTCTTTGTCTTCGCCATGCCGGCCTTGCTTGCAGCACGCCGGCATGTCCGTCTCGGTGTGGTCCTGCTTGCCATTCTCGTCGCCGCCCATGCCGGCTTCGGCTATGTCAGGCTCGCGACCCCCGACAAGCCGACAACCCGCACTCTCGATGTCCGTATCGTGCAACCGGATGTCGACCTCAGCGAAAAATGGGACGCCTCGGTGCGCGACCGCATCTTCGCCACGATGATGGGCCTGTCGGCCGCAGCGTCCGATCCCGGTCATGACAAACCGCAACTTATCCTGTGGCCGGAGACCTCGGTACCGTTCCTGTTCACCGAGCGTCCGGACGCGCTGACCGCGCTCGGCGACATGCTGCAGCCTGGTCAGATGCTGATTGCCGGCGTCGTGCGCGAGGAGCGCGGATCGGGGGCGGATGCCGACAGCCGCTACTACAATTCGGTGGTGGCGATCGATGACAAGGGCGAAATCGCTGATGCCGTCGACAAGGTCCATCTGGTGCCGTTCGGCGAGTATCTGCCGTTTTCCGGTCTGCTCAGCCGCTTCGGCATCGGACAACTCGTCGCCGGGCCGATGAATTTCGCCGCCGGCAACGAACGCCATCCGATCGCTTTGCCCGGCGGCATCAGCGCCTTGCCGTTTATTTGCTACGAGGTGATCTTTCCTGATCTTGTGGCTGTTCACGCAACGTCATCCCAGCTTATTGTAAACGTCACCAACGACGCATGGTTCGGCGACACGCCCGGGCCGTACCAGCATTTCAGGCAGGCTCAGATTCGCGCGGTGGAAAACGGATTGCCGCTGTTGCGCGCCGCCAACAACGGCATTTCCGCCGTTGTCGATACGCGGGGACGCATCGTCGACGCATTGGCGGTCGATGCACGTGGCGCCATCGACGTGCGGGTGCCGATCTCCGGCCAAGCCTTCATCTCCGCCGCGGGGCGGCGCATTAACGGAATGCTGATCATGTTGGTGTTTGCCGCAATCGCCCTCAGCTTGAACGTAAGGCAACGGCTACGGGTGAATTGACAGTCGACACATTAGAAACTCATACTGTTACCGCCTAATTTTCTCGAAGTCGGTTGGTGTTTCTGTTGGGGCAGTTGGCTCCGGCTTCGTTTGGGCGAGAAAAATAGAAAAGGCCGGAAAAATTCGGCGAGGAAAAAATGACAGAAGAAAACAAGAAGAAACCGAATCCGATCGACATCCATGTCGGAAGTCGCGTCCGCCTTCGGCGCAATATGCTTGGAATGAGCCAGGAAAAGCTTGGTGAAAATCTCGGTATTACGTTTCAGCAGATCCAAAAATATGAAAAAGGAACGAACCGCGTCGGCGCCAGCCGTCTGCAGGCAATAGCCTCGATACTCAGCGTGCCTGTCGCCTTCTTTTTCGAGGATGCGCCAGGGCAGGAGCCGGTGGGTAATAGAGGATTTGCCGAGGACACTTCGATGGCTTTCGCCGTCGAATTCTGCGGCAGTCCGGAAGGGCTTCAGCTCAACCGCGCGTTCGTCAAGATCGCGGATGTGAAGGTGCGCCGCCGGATTATCGACCTTGTGAAGTCCCTTTCTGCCGAAGATGCCGAGTGATTCGGTGGGTCGATTGACCCATTGGCCCCAGTAATCCCCCGGGCCCGAGTAGCCCAGAGGCTCGACTGCCGGCGGTGCCAAGCCGCCGGTGGTACAAGATATATTGCTGCGACACTCATGCCAGAACCGCGGCACCGCTTGACGAGCGGCGCCCGGCACCGTTAACACGTGGCGCGCCAAAATCGGCAGCCCTGCCGATCGTTTTTTCAAGAGGGGACACCCGTGACGCGGCAGAACTACTTCTTCACCTCGGAATCCGTGGCCGAGGGTCATCCCGACAAAGTCTGTGACCGCATCTCGGACGAGATCGTCGATCTGGTCTATCGCGAGGCCAAGAAGACCGGCATGGACCCATGGAAAGTCCGGGTCGCCTGCGAGACGCTCGCAACCACCAACCGCGTCGTCATCGCCGGCGAAGTAAGGGTTCCCGATACTCTGCTGAAGCGGGACAAAGCCGGCAACATCCTCAAGGACGCCGCCGGGCATTCGGTCGTCAACCCGGCCAAGTTCAAGTCGGTCGCCCGCAAGGCGATCCGCGAAATCGGCTACGAGCAGGCCGGCTTCCACTGGAAGACGGCAAAGATCGAGGTTCTGCTGCACGGCCAGTCGCCCGACATCGGCCAGGGAGTCGACAACGCCGCCGACCGCCAGGGCGAAGAGGGTGCCGGCGACCAGGGCATCATGTTCGGCTATGCCTGCCGCGAGACCCCGGACCTGATGCCGGCGCCGATCTATTACAGCCACAAGATTCTCGAACTGCTCGCCGCTGCCCGTCACGAAAACAACGGCGAAGCCGGCAAGCTCGGACCCGACGCCAAGAGCCAGGTCACCGTTCGCTATGTCGATGGCAAAGCCGCCGAAGCGACGCAGATCGTGCTGTCGACGCAGCATCTCGACGCGACCTGGGATTCCAAGAAGGTCCGCAAGGTCGTTGAGCCTTACATCCGTGAGGCGCTCGGCGACCTCAAGATCGCCGACGATTGCATGTGGTACATCAACCCGACGGGCAAGTTCGTCATCGGTGGACCGGACGGCGACGCCGGCCTGACCGGCCGCAAGATCATCGTCGACACCTACGGTGGTGCTGCCCCGCACGGCGGCGGCGCCTTCTCCGGCAAGGACACCACCAAGGTCGACCGCTCTGCCGCCTATGCGGCGCGCTATCTCGCCAAAAATGTAGTGGCGGCCAAGCTCGCCGACCGCTGCACCATCCAGCTATCCTACGCCATCGGCGTTGCCCAGCCGCTGTCGGTCTATGTCGACCTGCACGGCACCGGCAAGGTCGACGAGGCCAAGCTCGAGGAAGCGCTGCGCACGGTGATGGATTTGTCGCCATCCGGCATCCGCAGGCATCTCGACCTCAACAAGCCGATCTACGCAAAGACCTCGTCCTACGGCCATTTCGGCCGCAAGGCCGGCCGAGACGGGTCCTTCTCCTGGGAAAAGACCGATCTGGCCAAGGCGCTCAAGGACGCGATCGCTGCTTAGGCATGATTCCAAAAAGTGGTACCGGTTTTTTGGAAAAGATCATGCTCCAACAAAGGATTAGATTGAGATGAGATTTCAGCCAAATCTCATCTCAATCCCAAATCTCATCTCAATCTAAGCGCGGCGCGCGACCAGGCCATGGATCCACAGGACAGGCGGAGCCGCGCGACCGAAGGGTTCTTCGGCCGCCGGCACGGCAAGACCATTCGCCCGCAGCAGGCCGCGGCGCTGGAAAGCGGTCTTGGGGCCTATGGCCTCGACCTCTCCGTCCAGGCACCGGCAGAATTGCGCGCGCTATTCTCAGCGGATGTTTCAACGGTTCGGCTGGAAATCGGCTTCGGCGGCGGTGAGCATCTGCTGCACCGTGCCAGGGAGGCACCGGCGACCGGCTTCATCGGTGTCGAGCCGTTCGTCAACGGCATGGCCAAGTTGATGATGGCGGTGCGGGAAAAGCCGCTTGCCAATCTTCGCGTTTATGACGACGACGCCACGCGCCTGCTCGATTGGTTGCCGCAGGCGTCGCTCGATGGCATCGATCTGCTCTACCCCGATCCCTGGCCGAAGAAAAAGCATTGGAAGCGGCGCTTTGTCAGCCCGCTCAACCTCGATCGGTTCGCGCGCGTGCTGAAGCCGGGCGGAAGCTTCCGCTTCGCCTCCGACATCGACACCTATGTGAACTGGACCTTGTTGCACTGCCGGGCGCATGGTGCGCTCCTATGGCAAGCGGAGGACGCGGCCGACTGGCACCGGCCCTATGAGAGCTGGCCGGGCACACGCTACGAAGCAAAAGCCATTCGCGAGGGCCGACGGCCGGCCTATCTCACCTTCATCAGAAAATAGTTCGATGCGGGAAAGTGTCCCGCATCGACAGCCGGTCTGGCTTCAGAAACGGCCGATCTTGCCGAAAGCGGTCGGGTCCATGCCAAGCCGGCGCAGATCGTTGGCGCGCGGCTTGCGGCCGGCTTCGACGGCCCGCGAGGCGGCAACGGCGCTGCCGAACAGAGCAAAGGCGTCGCCTATGGCGGAAAACACGGTACGGTTGCTCATTGTCTTGACCTTTCGCGCGCCACCGCGCTCATCTTTGATTTGTGCAGTGCAACATAGATAGGGATGTGAAATCCGGGATCACAGGGCCGTTACCGCATAGCCGGCATGCGCCGCGCGCAATCCTGCGAGCCGTCGCCGGCTGCACTCTGCCCGGCCCGTCAACAGACTTGAAACACTGGCCGGGATCGTCTATATCAACCTCAAATTCTTGGTCGGTATGACGAAGAGTGGGTCCACCCGGTCCCGCTCTTTTTTATTACCTGCCGGTCAGCCATCAGCAAAGAGATGGTTCGGGACGACGATCATCCTGATCCAGAGAACGACAGGAACCGCATGACTGCAACGGCAAGCGAAGCCGACGACCGCATCATCCGCGAAAGCGGTATCGATGCGCGCATCGCGCTGATCGTTCAGCCGGTGTTGCGAGGCATTGGCTTCCGCCTCGTGCGGGTGCATCTGTCGGGCCAGAACGGCCTGACGCTGCAGATCATGGCCGAACGCGAGGACGGCACCATGACCGTCGAGGATTGCGAAGAGGTCAGCCGCGCTGTGTCGCCGGCGCTCGACGTCGATGACCCGATCGAGAAGGCCTATCATCTCGAAGTGTCGTCGCCGGGCATCGACCGGCCGCTGGTACGCAAGTCGGATTTCGTCACCTGGACCGGCCATCTGGTGAAGATGGAAACCTCGGTGCCGGTCGCCGACCGCAAGCGCTTCAAGGGCAAGATCGCCGAAGCCGGCGAAGACGACATGCTGCTCGAGCGCGACAAGGCCGCCTACGGCGAAGAGCCGACGGTTCGCATTCCTTATGACGCGATCGCCGATGTGCGGCTGATCCTCACCGACGACCTTATTCGCGATGCCCTTTCGAAGGACAACCGGGAACGCAAGGAAGCCAAGAAACGCCGCGGCGAAGCTGATGATGCACCCGAAGGTGCTGAAGGCGGCGCGGAAGACGAAATCGAACAGGAACTATGATGAGCGGCCGGGCCTAAAAGCTCGGCAACAAGCTCGGGAGAAATAAGATGGTTGTAAGCGCCAACAGACTTGAACTGCTGCAGATCGCCGACGCGGTGGCGCGTGAAAAGTCGATCGACAAGTCGATCGTCATTGCCGCCATGGCTGATGCAATCCAGAAGGCCGCGCGCTCGCGCTACGGCCAGGAAACCAACATCCGCGCCGACATCAACGCCAACACCGGCGAGATGAAGCTGCAGCGGCTGATGGAAGTGGTCGAGAAGGTCGACGACTACGCCACCCAGATCGCCATTTCCTCGGCCCGCGAGCGCAATCCGGACGCCCAGCTTGGCGACTTCATCGCCGAACAGCTGCCGCCAATGGATTTCGGCCGCATCGCCGCCCAGTCAGCCAAGCAGGTCATCGTGCAGAAAGTGCGCGAGGCCGAGCGCGACCGCCAGTATGACGAATACAAGGACCGCATCGGCGAGATCGTCAACGGCACCGTCAAGCGCGTCGAATATGGCAACGTCATCGTCGATCTCGGCCGTGGCGAGGCGATTATCCGCCGCGACGAGCTGATCCCGCGTGAAAACTACAAGTACGGCGACCGCGTCCGCGCCTATGTCTACGACGTGCGCCGCGAACAGCGCGGCCCGCAGATATTCCTGTCGCGCACCCATCCGCAGTTCATGGCCAAGCTCTTCACCATGGAAGTGCCGGAAATCTATGACGGCATCATCGAGATCAAGTCGGTCGCCCGCGACCCAGGCTCGCGCGCTAAGATCGCCGTCATTTCGCGTGACTCGTCGATCGATCCGGTCGGCGCCTGCGTCGGTATGCGCGGCAGCCGCGTCCAGGCGGTGGTCGGCGAATTGCAGGGCGAAAAGATCGACATCATTCCGTGGTCGCCTTCGGCCGCCTCCTTCATCGTCAACGCGCTGCAGCCGGCGGAAGTCGCCAAGGTCGTGCTCGACGAGGATGCCGAGCGCATCGAAGTGGTGGTTCCCGACGACCAGCTGTCGCTGGCCATCGGCCGTCGCGGCCAGAACGTGCGTCTTGCCTCGCAGCTCACCGGCTGGGACATCGACATCCTGACCGAGGCCGAGGAATCCGAGCGCCGCCAGAAGGAATTCGTCGAACGCTCGTCGCTGTTCATGGAAGCCCTTGATGTCGACGAGATGGTCGGCCAGGTGTTGGCCTCCGAAGGCTTCACCAGCGTCGAGGAAGTTGCCTATGTCGATTCGGGCGAGATCGCCTCGATCGACGGTTTCGACGAAGACACCGCTTCGGAGATCCAGACCCGCGCCCGCGAATATCTGGAGAAGATCGAAGCCGAGCATGACGACAAGCGCAAGGCGCTGGGCGTCACCGACGAACTGCGCGAGATCCCTGGCGTCACCACCGCCATGATGGTGACGCTCGGCGAGGATGGCGTGAAGACGATCGAGGATTTCGCCGGCTATGCCGCCGACGACCTGACCGGCTGGAAGGAACGCAAGGACGGCGAGACCAAGGTATTCCCGGGTGTGCTCGCCAATCACGGCGTGTCGCGCGCTGACGCCGAGCAGATGGTTCTGGCAGCCCGCCTCAAGGCCGGCTGGATCACCGAAGACGAGCTTGCAGCCGAACAGGTCCCGGCTGACGAAGCCGTTGGTGCGTGAGGTGAAACCGCATCGCACACAACCCGCCCCCGGACGAGATGAACGATCGCACCTGCATCGTCACGCGCAAGCAAGCCGAGCCGGATGAGCTGATCCGTTTCGTCGTCGGCCCGGATTCGTCCGTCGTTCCTGACCTGAAGAGAAATCTGCCCGGCCGTGGTTGTTGGGTGAGCGCCGACCGCCTACATATCGACAAGGCGGCGGCGAAGAACCTGTTTGCCCGCGCCTTCAAGGCGCAGGTCGTCGTGCCGCCCGATCTCGGCGGCATGGTCGACGGACTGCTTGCACGATCCGCTTTGGGTATGCTTGGCCTTGCCCGCAAGGCTGGCTCGATCGCACTCGGCGCAACCAAGGTCGAGAGCGCGGTGCGCTCGGGGTTGGCGCTTTTCGTGCTCCACGCGACCGAGGCATCCGACGATGGCGTGCGCAAGATCAGTCAGGCGCGGCGGGCAACTGTCCACCTCGGCGGGCCTGCAGTCCTTGCCTACAAACTTTTCTCCGAGGCCGAGTTGAGCTTGGCATTGGGGGGTACAAATGTGATACATGCTGCCGTTCTCGCGGGAGACGCGGGCAAGGCGGTTGAGAGGCGCATGGTTGCGCTCGACCGATATCGGGGCGGAACCCCCGACGATCTGGCAATGCTTGCGGCCGTTGCTGACGAAGATGATGCTGCAGAGGATATGGAATGAGCGATACGAAATCGGGCGACGACAAGACGTTGAGTGTTACACCGAAGAAGACCTTGACGCTGAAGCGCCCCGGTACCGAGCAGAGCGTCGTGCGCCAGAATTTCTCGCATGGCCGCACCAAGCAGGTCCAGGTCGAGATCAAGAAGCGCAAATTCTCCATGCCCGGCGACAAGCCGGAGCCGGTGGCTGCACCCGTATTTACGCCCAAGCCCGCGGTTGTGGCAGCCCCCGTCGTGCAGGAAGCGCCTAAGGCGCCGCCTCCGCCGCCGCCGGCCGAACGCGGCGGCATGGTGCTGAACGAACTGTCGCGCAATGAAATGGAAGCGCGCCGCAGGGCGCTCGAAGGCTCCAAGGTTCGCGACGTCGAGGACCGCCAACGCGCCATCGAAGAGGCCAAGCGCCGCAACGAGGATGAGGAACGCCGCAAGCGCGAGCGCGAGGAATCCGCGCGCCGTCAGGCCGAGGAAGAAGCCCGCCTGCAGACCGAGGCCGAGTCCCGCCGCCGCGCCGAGGAAGAAGCGCGCCGCCGCGCGCCGCAGGCTGCCGAGCTTGTGGCATCGGACGACGAGGAAGAGGTCAAGCCGAAGCGCACCGCCGCCGGCGCCCCGGTACGCCGTCCGGTTACGCCCGAAGTGGCGCGCCCGGCCAAGCCGACCAAGGCCGAGGAAGACCGTCGTCGCGGCAAGCTGACCCTCAACACGGCTCTTTCCGACGAGGACGCGCGCGCCCGCTCGCTGTCGTCGATGCGTCGCCGCCAGGAAAAATTCAAGCGCGCGATGCACAATGAGCCGCGCGAGAAGGTTATGCGCGAAGTGATCCTGCCTGAAACCATCACCATCCAGGAACTGGCGCAGCGCATGTCCGAGCGCGCTGTCGATGTGGTCAAGTACTTCATGAAGCAGGGCCAGATCCTGAAGCCGGGCGACATCATCGACGCCGACACGGCCGAGCTGGTCGCCACCGAATTCGGCCACACGGTCCGCCGCGTCGCCGAGTCCGATATCGAGGAAGGCCTGTTCAACATTGCCGACAATGCCGAGGACCTGGTGTCGCGGCCGCCTGTCGTGACCATCATGGGCCATGTCGACCACGGCAAGACCTCGCTGCTCGACGCCATCCGCAATGCCAATGTCGTCTCCGGCGAAGCCGGCGGCATCACCCAGCATATCGGCGCCTACCAGGTCGAGAAGAACGGGCAGAAGATCACCTTCATCGACACGCCCGGTCACGCCGCCTTCACGGCGATGCGCGCCCGCGGCGCTCAGGCGACCGACATCGCCATCCTGGTGGTGGCGGCCGACGACAGCGTCATGCCGCAGACCATCGAATCGATCAGCCATGCCAAGGCGGCCGGCGTTCCGATCATCGTGGCGATCAACAAGATCGACAAGCATGATGCCGATCCGCAGAAGGTGCGGTCGGAACTGCTGCGCCATGAGGTGTTCGTCGAATCGATGGGCGGTGAAGTGCTGGACGTCGAAGTGTCGGCGACCAAGGGCACCAACCTCGACAAGCTGTTGGAAGCGATCCTGCTGCAGGCCGAAATCCTCGACCTCAAGGCCAATCCGGACCGTACCGCCGAGGGCGTGGTCATCGAAGCCCAGCTCGACAAGGGCCGTGGCCCCGTCGCCACCGTACTGGTGCAGACCGGCACTTTGATGCCGGGCGACATCCTCGTCGCCGGCAATGAGTGGGGCCGGGTGCGCGCTCTGGTCAACGACCGTGGCGAGCAGATCAAGGAGGCGCCGCCGGCTATGCCGGTCGAGGTGCTCGGCCTGCAGGGCACGCCGCAAGCCGGCGACCGCTTCGCTGTCGTCAACAACGAGGCCCGCGCCCGCGAGATCACCGAATATCGCCAGCGTCTGGCGCGCGAGAGGGCAGTGGCTCGCCATGCCGGCCAGCGCGGCTCGCTCGAACAGATGATGTCGCAGCTGCAGACGAGCGGGTTGAAGGAATTCCCGCTGGTCATCAAGGGCGACGTGCAGGGTTCGATCGAGGCGATCAACGCCGCTCTCGACAAGCTTGGCACCGACGAGGTGCGTGCGCGCATCGTTCATGCCGGCGCCGGCGCCATCACCGAAAGCGACGTGTCGCTGGCGGAGACCTCGGGGGCCGCGATCATCGGCTTCAACGTCCGTGCCAATGTGCAGGCACGTGCGGCCGCGGCGGCCGCGGGCATCGAAATCCGCTACTACTCGATCATCTACAACCTCGTCGACGATGTGAAGGCAGCACTTTCCGGCCTGCTGTCGCCGGAACGCCGCGAGACCTTCATCGGCAATGCCGAGATCCTCGAGATCTTCGACATCACCAAGGTCGGCAAGATCGCCGGCTGCCGTGTCACCGAAGGCAAGGTCGAGCGTGGAGCGGGCGTGCGCCTGATCCGCGACAACGTCGTCATCCACGAAGGTACGCTGAAGACCCTCAAGCGCTTCAAGGATGAAGTCGCGGAAGTTCCGGGCGGCCAGGAGTGCGGCATGGCCTTCCAGAACTACGAGGACATGCGCGTCGGCGACATCATCGAGTGCTTCCGCGTCGAGATGGTGACCCGGACGCTCTGAGTTCGTATACCGTCGATACGACCGGGCGGTGGTCGAAAGACCGCCGCCCTAACTTTAATGCCTGTCGCCCAAAAGTGCGGGATAAACGACATGCATAGAACAAATATGAGACATGGCGGCACGGTCCCATCCCGCGCCTCACGCTTTCCGGATTGAGAAAAATGCCCCGTCCAACCGCCTCCAGTCCATCCCAGCGCATGCTTCGCGTCGCCGAACAGGTGCGCCATGCGCTGTCGGAAACCTTGCAGCGCGGCGAGATTATCGACCCGCTGATCGAGAACACCGTGGTTTCGGTCTCGGAAGTGCGCATGTCCACTGATCTGAGGGTCGCAACGGCCTTCGTTTCGCCGCTCGGCGCCAAGGACACGGGTGCGGTCATCGACGCGCTCAACAAGCATGCGAAGTTCGTCCGTGGCCGCGTCTCCGGCGCGCTCCGCCAGATGAAGTTCATGCCGGAGTTCCGCTTCAAGCTCGATACGTCCTTCGACAATTTCGCCAGGATCAACGATTTGCTGAAATCGCCCGAAGTCGCGCGAGACTTGGGTGCCGATGGCGAAGACAACGACAAGGACGAGAAATAGTGGGGCGCCGCGGCAAGAAGAAGGGACGGCCGATCTCCGGCTGGGTGGTGCTGGACAAGCCGGTTGGCATGGGTTCGACCGAAGCCGTCTCCAAGATCAAATGGCTTTTCCAGGCAGAAAAGGCCGGCCATGCCGGCACGCTCGACCCGCTGGCCTCTGGCATGCTGCCGATCGCGCTCGGCGAGGCAACCAAGACCGTGCCTTACGTGCAGGACGGCGCCAAAATCTACCGGTTCACCGTCGCCTGGGGCGAGGAGCGTTCGACCGACGATCTCGAAGGCCCGGTGACGCAAAGTTCCGACCGCCGTCCGGCGGAAAACGATGTCAGGGCGCTGCTGCCGAACTACACCGGCGTCATCATGCAGACACCGCCGCAATTCTCGGCCATCAAGATATCAGGCGAACGCGCCTACGATCTCGCTCGTGGGGGCGAGACAGTCGACATCCCCGCGCGCGAGATTGAGATCGGCCGTCTGGACATCGTCGAGCACGCTGCCGGCCACACCTTGTTCGAGGTCGAATGCGGCAAAGGCACCTATGTTCGCTCGCTGGCCCGCGACATGGGCCGCGACCTCGGCTGCTTCGGCCACATCGCCGAATTGCGCCGGGTTGAGGTCGAGCCGTTCACCCAGGAGGATTTCGTCACCGTCGCCGAACTGGAAGCCGCCCGTTTCGGCGAACAGCGCGAAGCTGACAGAGAGGGCGACGCCGATGTTGCCGATGCGCCGATCGACTTTGGCGCAATCGATGCGCTGCTCGTCGACACGTCGGCCGCGCTCGACTGCCTGCCGCAGATTGCCATCAGCGACGAAGCGGCGACCAAGATCCGCCTTGGCAATCCCGTCATCATCCGCGGCCGCGACGCGCCCGTGGAAGCCGAGGAAGCCTGCGCCACGGCGCGCGGCAAGCTGGTCGCCATCGGCGCCATCGAGCAAGGCATGTTCAAGCCGAAGCGGGTCTTTGCCGGCTGACCACTCTCGTCTAGTTTTACGTCGACGTCACATCCGAGGGGCACATGGCAAAGGCTGAGGCGGTGAAGAAGCGGGCGCCGGTGACAACGCGGCGGCCGCCGGTTGGCGCCTCGCCTGGCACGCTGATCGCCGATCCGGCGGCGCGACGGTCCGAGCTGCGGCTGACGCTGATCTCGCCTGAAAAATTCAAGACCATCAACGATGCCAGCATCGACGATCTCAACACCCATTGCGACAACTGGCCGGTCGTCTGGCTGGACTGCACCGGTCTCGCCAACATCCAGCTGATCGAGGAGATCGGCCGGATCTTCAACCTGCATCCACTGGCTCTGGAAGATGTCGTCAACACCGGCCAGCGGCCGAAGGTCGACTTCTTCGAGGACCACGCCTTCGTCGTCATGCGCATGATCGACGACGTCAAGGTGCATCGCTATGAGCAGATCGCGGTGTTCTTCGGCAAGAAATTCGTCGTCACCTTCCAGGAGCGCGAAGGCGATCCGTTCGACCCCGTACGCAAGCGCATCGCGGCAGCGTTGCCCAACCGCTTGCGGATGCGCGGCGCCGACTATCTGGCCTATGCGCTCATCGACTCCATCGTCGACAGCTATTTCCCGCCGATTGAGGCCGCTAGCGAGGAGGTCGATGGCATCGAGGACGAGATGCTCAACACGCCTCACAAGCATCAGATGCGCCAGCTGCACGAATTGCGGCGCGACGCCAATGTGCTCAAGGGCGTGCTGTGGCCGATGCGCGACGCGCTGGCGACGCTGATCCGCAACGACGTGCCCTATGTGAAGCCGGAGACGAAAATCTTCTTCAACGACACGCTCGACCACGCATTGCGGCTGATCGAGCTGGTCGAGAACCAGCGTGATATGCTGACCGGCTTGATCGAAATGCATTTGTCGCTGAGCCAGGCGCGCACCAACGACGTCATCTCTTATCTCACCATCGTCTCGGTGATCTTCATGCCGCTAACCTTCCTGGTCGGTATCTGGGGGATGAATTTCGATCCCGATATCTCGCCGTGGAACATGCCGGAACTGAAAGCCTACTATGGCTACCCGGCTTCGCTGCTGTTCATGCTGGCCGTTGCTGTCGGGCTGATCGTCTTCTTCAAAAGCAAGAAGTGGCTGTAAGGTTTCGGTGTCAGGGGAATCCTGGATTCCCGAGCAAAGGGCTGCGACAAGCCGGCTTTATGAATGGGCTGGTGTTTTCCGGGGAATTGCCCTATATGCGCCGCAGCATCGCGCCATGTCGCTTTGCTTGCACCGGCCCCTGCTGGACGACATCCCGGCTGAAGGCGACCCGTTTCCTCAAACAGATAAGGAAAAACACGATGTCGATTACTGCCGAGCGCAAACAGGAATTGATGGGTGAATTCGCAACCGCCAAGGGCGATACCGGGTCTCCGGAAGTCCAGGTGGCCATCCTTTCCGAGCGCATCAAGAACCTGACCGACCACTTCAAGGACCACAAGAAGGATAACCATTCCCGCCGTGGTCTGCTCGCTCTCGTCTCCCAGCGCCGCAGCCTGCTTGATTATCTCAAGCGCAAGGATGACGCGCGCTATCAGACGTTGATCGAGAAGCTCGGTCTGCGCCGTTGACGAATTGACCGGCGGGCTTTCGAAGGAGAGCCCGCCGGTCGCGCATTCTGCCAGTCGCATCGATTGGCCAGACCCGGTTTCGAGCGCGCAGAGGCCACTCGAAACCGCCCATGGACGGTCATGGGGCAGGATTGCAGGACGCTCGTGCGCTAACCAGCGCCGAAATCTACCCGAGCTTCCCGTTGTCTTGCCCGTGGCTGCCCGAGAAAGGAAGCCAGGGAAAGGGCATCCGCGCACCGTGAAACGGCGCGGCCCTTTCCGCTTATTAAGGACAAGATATGTTCAACTACCACAAAGTGGAAATCGAATGGGGCGGCCGTCCGCTCATCCTGGAAACCGGCAAGATCGCACGTCAGGCTGACGGCGCGGTGCTTGCGACCTACGGCGAAACCAAGGTTCTCGCCACCGTCGTTTCGATGAAGGAGCCGAAGCCAGGCCTCGATTTCTTCCCGCTGACCGTCAACTACCAGGAAAAGACCTACGCCGCCGGCAAGATCCCCGGCGGCTACTTCAAGCGCGAGGGACGTCCGAGCGAAAAGGAAACGCTGGTTTCCCGCCTGATCGACCGCCCGATCCGCCCGCTCTTCGCCGACGGCTACAAGAACGACACCCAGATCGTCGTCACCGTGGTCCAGCATGACCTCGAGAACGATCCCGACATCCTGTCGATCGTCGCCACCTCGGCCGCTTTGACGCTGTCGGGCGTTCCTTTCATGGGCCCGATCGGTGGTGCGCGCGTCGGCTACATCAACGGCGAATACGTGCTGAACCCGCATGTCGACGAGATGCAGGAATCCAGGCTCGACCTCATTGTCGCCGGCACCGCCGACGCCGTGCTGATGGTCGAGTCCGAAGCCAAGGAACTCGGCGAAGAGCTGATGCTCGGCGCCGTCATGTTCGGCCACAGGGGCTTCCAGCCGGTGATCGACGCCATTATCAAGCTGGCCGAAGTTGCCGCCAAGGAGCCGCGCGATTTCACGGCGCCGGACTACTCCGCGCTTGAAGCCGAAATGCTGAAGATCGTCGGCGACGAGCTCAGCAATGCCTACAAGAACGTCGACAAGCAGAAGCGTTACGCCGCCGTCGACGCCGTCAAGGCGAAGGTCAAGGCAGCGTTCGCTCCGGCCGAAGGCGAAGACGCCAAGTACACCTCCGAGCAGATCGGTTCGGTGTTCAAGGAACTCCAGGCCAAGGTCGTGCGCTGGAACATCCTCGACACCGGTTCGCGCATCGATGGCCGTGACCTCAAGACTGTCCGCAAGATCGTCTCGGAAGTCGGCGTCCTGCCGCGCACGCACGGTTCGGCGCTGTTCACCCGCGGCGAGACCCAGGCGCTGGTCGTTGCCACGCTGGGCACCGGCGAGGACGAGCAGTATGTCGATTCGCTGACCGGCATGTACAAGGAGAAGTTCCTCCTTCACTACAACTTCCCTCCCTACTCCGTCGGCGAGACCGGCCGCATGGGTTCGCCGGGCCGCCGCGAAATCGGCCACGGCAAGCTCGCCTGGCGCGCTATCCGTCCGATGCTGCCGAGCGCGGACCAGTTCCCCTACACGCTGCGCGTCGTCTCGGAGATCACCGAGTCCAACGGTTCGTCGTCGATGGCCACCGTCTGCGGCACATCGCTGGCGCTGATGGATGCCGGCGTTCCGCTGGCCAAGCCGGTTGCTGGTATCGCGATGGGCCTGATCAAGGAAGGCGAGCGCTTCGCGGTTCTGTCCGACATCCTGGGTGACGAAGATCACCTCGGCGACATGGACTTCAAGGTTGCCGGTACCGAAGGCGGCATCACCTCGCTGCAGATGGACATCAAGATCGAGGGCATCACCGAGGAGATCATGAAGATCGCGCTGGACCAGGCCAAGGACGGCCGCCAGCATATCCTCAGCGAGATGGCGCATGCTCTGACCGGCGCCCGCCCCGAACTCGGTGAGTTCGCACCGCGCATCGAGGTTATGCACATCCCGACCGACAAGATCCGCGACGTGATCGGCTCCGGCGGCAAGGTTATCCGTGAGATCGTCGAGAAGACCGGCGCAAAGATCAACATCGAGGACGACGGCACGGTCAAGATCGCTTCGTCGAACGCCAAGGAGATCGAGGCGGCCAAGAAGTGGATCCATACCATCGTCGCCGAGCCGGAAGTCGGCGAAATCTACGAAGGCACGGTCGTCAAGACCGCCGACTTCGGCGCTTTCGTCAACTTCTTCGGTCCGCGTGACGGCCTCGTCCACATCTCGCAGCTTGCCAACGACCGGGTCGCCAAGACCTCGGACGTCGTCAAGGAAGGCGACAAGGTCTGGGTCAAGCTGATGGGCTTCGACGAGCGCGGCAAGGTCCGCCTGTCGATGAAGGTCGTCGACCAGGCCACCGGCAAGGAAATCGCCCGCGACAAGAAGGCCGAAGGCGAAGAAAACGCCGCCTGAGTGGTCTGACAATAGAGTTGAACGGGCGCGGCTTATGTCGCGCCCGTTTTCGTTTAATACCCGTCTACGACATGAGAATCGAAGAATGGCCGCTGAGCCGCTGAAGACACTGTTCCATCCCTTCGAGGCCGAGGGGCTCCCTCTGCCGCAAAAGGGCGAGCGTGTGTTGTTCCTGGGTGCGGAGCCCGGCTTCCGCTTGCCGGAAGGCTTCGAGGCAGAGCTCCATCTTGCACAGGGTTTCCGGCCGCATCTCCGAGCGCTGGAGCGTGCCGGTCACAAGGTAACGCCGCGCGCGGAAGGCGATGCATTCGATGCAGCGCTCGTGCTTGCCGGCCGCCATCGTGGGCTAAACGAGATGCGTATTGCCGAGGCGATCGAACGCGTCACGCCGGGCGGTCTGATCATTGTCGCCGGCGGTAAGGACGAAGGCATCGCCAGCCTGCGCAAGCGCATCGACGAGCTTGTCCCCATCGAAGGGCATCTGCCGAAATATCACGGCATCGCCTTCTGGCTCCGCCGTCCGGCCGATCTGGCGCCTGCGGAAAAACTGCGCGTCGCCAATCCCGCCTTGGTCGTAGAGGACCGCTTCCGCACCGCGCCTGGCATGTTCTCCTTCGACCGGATCGACGTCGGCTCGAAACTTCTGGTCGACAACCTGCCCAAAGACCTGCGCGGCAACATTGCTGATTTCTGCGCCGGCTGGGGTTATGTCGCCGCCGAGGTCGCGGCACGTTCATCCGGCATAACGGGGCTCGACCTTTACGAAGCGGATTTCGACGCGCTTGAGGCGGCCAAGGGCAATATCGGCCAGACAGGCTTCGAGCCCGGCTTCTTCTGGACCGATCTGCTGAGCGAGCCGGTCGAGCGGCGCTATGATGCCATCGTCATGAACCCGCCCTTCCATCGCAGCCGGGCGGCCGAGCCGGAAATCGGCGCCGGCATGATCCAGGCGGCGGGCAAGGCGCTGAAGCCGGGCGGGCGGCTGTTCATGGTGGCGAACCGCCAGCTGCCCTATGAGCCGGTTCTGAAGGCCGTCTTCTCCAGCCATGCCGAGCTCGCCCGCGACGGCATGTTCAAGGTTTTCTCCGCGCGCCGATAGGACGGTGCCGGTCACCTCAATGCATGCTGACGATGCGCGCCGGCTCGTGGACGGGAATGGTCGGTCTGATGTCGCCAGGCTTGATCTTGAGCGGCGCCGGCCTGCCGAACAGATAGCCTTGCACCATCTCGCAGCCGGCCGCTCGCAAAAGCGTCGCCTGGTTCTCGGTCTCGACGCCTTCGGCGATGATGCCGACGCCGAGCGCCCGCGACAGGCCAACGATGGTAGAGACGACGGCGCCCGAATTGGAATCGGTGTCGATGCGGCTGACGAAGGAGCGGTCGATCTTCAGCTTGCCGAAGGCGAAGTCGATCAGGTAGCTGAGATTGGAATAGCCGGTACCGAAATCGTCGACGGCCACCGAAATGCCCATGTCGGCAAGCTGCTGCAGGATGATGGCGGCGCGGTCGCGGTCCTGCATCATCGCCGTCTCGGTCACTTCGAGCTCCAGCCGCGACGGCTTGATGCCGGTGCTGGCCATCGTGTCGCGCACGATACCGACGAAATCCTTGGTCCTGAACTGGACCGGCGAGATGTTGACGGCAACGAAGCAGTCCTCGGGCAAATGACGGGCATCGCTGCAGGCCTTGTTCAGCACCCAATTGCCGATCGGGTGGATCATGCCGGTCTCTTCGGCGATCGGAATGAATTCCATCGGCGGGATCATGCCGCGTTCCGGGTGCTTCCAGCGGATCAGCGCCTCGTAGCCGACGACACGGCCGGTCGGCAGGTCGAGCTGCGGCTGGTAATGAAGGTCGAAATCGCCACGGTCGAAGGCGATGTGCAGTTCGGATTCGATCCAGTGGCGGTAGTCGGCGACCTGGCCCATGTCGGAATGGAAGACCGACCAGTTGCCCACGCCGCCGGCGCGGGCATTCTGCAGCGCCAGGTTGGAGCGGCGCAGGATGAGGACCGGATCGACGCCGTCCTTTGGCATCGCCACGATGCCGACCGACAGGCCGACCGACTGCAGGTGGGAATCGAGCTGGTACGGCTTCAGCATCTCCTCGATCATGGTTTCGACGGTGCTTTCCATGGACCTTTGGAGTTGGTGTTCCCAGACAAGGATAGCGAACTCGCCGGCGCCGATGCGCCCCATCACCGCGCCTTCGGGCATGCAGGCCTTCAACCGCTTGGTGAAGCCGCGGATCAGTTCGTCGCCATGGCTGTAGCCGATGGCGTCGTTGATCTGCTTGAAGCGGTCGATGTCGATGTCGATGAGGAACACCGGTTCACCGGTCCTGATCGTCGCGGACGCCGCGTCGGCAATCCTGCCGACCATCGCCGGCCGCGCAAAAAGCCCGGTCAGCTTGTCGAAATGGGTTTCGTTGAAAACGTAGTCCACCGATTCATCGACGCCGGCGAAGAAGGACAAGGCAGCACCGGCGGCGGCCAGCGCGCATAGCGCCGACGCGACGCCGATCATGGTTTCCGCCTGCATGCCGGCAAAGCCGTCCCCGAAACCATGCCGGAGGCCCCAAAGCCCAAGGATGAAACTGCCAAGGCCCGAACTGGCGACGGTGAGCAGCCGGAACACAGGTGTTCGCTTCCGGTTGCTGACAGCAGGCATTGCTCAGTCCCTGTCGCATGATCCCGAAATCAACTCGACTTTCGGGAAATATCAAGCGCAAATTCATAAAGGCTAAAGCATCCTTTGCGCCCAGCAAGAACGCGCAGAGCCCAAGCCCATAGGACTTCTAGCGGATATCTCCTTAAAATGAGTTTCCGCCGATGCATCTAATTTTACTGGTGAGTTAATCGCGTACGCTGTCGGTCTGCTTCAACTCATCCAGGGTTGGCATCGACACGATGTGATAGCCGGAATCCACATAATGGATTTCGCCGGTGACGCCTGACGAGAGGTCGGACAAAAGATAGAGCGCCGAGCCGCCGACCTCGTCGATGGTCACCGTGCGGCGCAGCGGCGAGTTGCGCTGCTGGTAGGAGTACATGTGGCGGGCGTCCGAGATTCCGGCGCCGGCCAAAGTACGCACCGGTCCCGCCGATATGCCGTTCACCCGGATGCCGCGCGGGCCATAATCGTTGGCGAGATAGCGCACGCTGGCTTCCAGCCCGGCCTTGGCGACGCCCATGACGTTGTAGTTCGGCATGACGCGGACAGAGCCGGCATAGGTCAGCGTGATCATCGCGCCGCCTTCGCTCATCAGCGGGGCGGCATGGCGGGCGACCTCGGTGAAGGAGTAGCAGGAGATGACCATGGTGCGGACGAAATTGTCGCGGCTGGTGTCGGCGTAGAGCCCTTTGAGCT
The DNA here is from genome assembly GCF_000502335.1 of Mesorhizobium sp. L2C066B000. Lineage (NCBI taxonomy): Bacteria > Pseudomonadati > Pseudomonadota > Alphaproteobacteria > Hyphomicrobiales > Phyllobacteriaceae > Mesorhizobium > Mesorhizobium sp. L2C066B000. Next base: position 135,042 of record NZ_AYWZ01000005.1, on the reverse strand, counting down.
CGTTCTTGTCGGAAAAGCCGATGGCGTGGACGACGAAGTCGAGCCCGCCCCATTCCTTGCCGAGCGTCTCGAAGGTGGCGGCGACCGATGCGCTGTCCTCGACGTCACAGGGCACCACCAGAGACGCGCCAAGCTTCTCGGCAAGCGGCTTGACGCGGCGCCCGAATGCGTCGCCCTGATAGGTGAAGGCAAGCTCCGCCCCGTGTTCGGACAATTTCCTGGCGATGCCCCAGGCGATCGAATGATCGTTGGCGACGCCCATGACAAGCCCGCGCTTGCCCTTCATCAGTCCGTCCATGGCCGGCAATCCCCCTACAATAAAACGCTGGCCTTATGCGGAATAGCGCTGGAAAATCAGCGTTGCGTTGGTGCCACCGAAGCCGAACGAGTTGGACAAAACCGTGTCGATCCTGGCGTCGTCGATGCGCTTGCGCACGATCGGCATGTCCTCGAATTCGGGATCGAGGTTTTCGATATGGGCGCTCTCGCCGATGAAGCCGCCTTGCATCATCAGGATCGAGTAGATCGATTCCTGTACGCCGGCGGCACCCAGCGAATGGCCGGTCAGCGACTTGGTCGAGGTGATGAACGGCATCGTGTCGCCGAACACCTCTCGGATGGCGCCCATTTCCCGGGAATCGCCGACCGGCGTCGAGGTGCCGTGGGTGTTGATGTAGTCGACCGGCGTGGACACCGTCGCCAGAGCCTGGCGCATGCAGCGCACCGCGCCTTCGCCCGACGGCGCCACCATGTCGTAACCGTCCGACGTCGCGCCATAGCCGACGATCTCAGCGTAGATCTTGGCGCCGCGCGCCTTGGCGTGTTCGAGCTCCTCCAGGATGAGGACGCCCGCGCCGCCCGCGATGACGAAGCCATCGCGATTGGCGTCATACGCGCGGGAAGCTGTCGGCGCACGATCGTTATACTTCGACGACATCGCCCCCATGGCATCGAACAGGTCCGACATCGTCCAGTCGAGGTCCTCATGGCCGCCGGCAAACATCACATCCTGCTTGCCCCACTGGATCAGTTCGTAGGCGTTGCCGATGCAATGCGCCGAGGTCGAGCAGGCCGACGAGATCGAATAGTTGACGCCGTGGATCTTGAACCAGGTGGCGAGCGTCGCCGACGCGGTCGACGACATCGCCTTCGGCACCGCGAACGGACCGATGCGCTTGGGGCTGTTGTTCTTGAGCGTGGTCTCGGCCGCCTCGACGATGGTGCGGGTCGAGGGGCCGCCCGAGCCCATGACGATGCCGGTGCGCTCATTGGTGATGTCGCTTTCGCCAAGCCCGGCGTCGGCGATCGCCTGGTCCATCGCGACATGGTTCCAGGCCGCGCCCTGGCTCAGGAAGCGCATGGCGCGCCGGTCGATCATAGGGGTCGGGTCGAGCGTCGGCGCACCCCAGACCTGGCAGCGGAAGCCGTGTTCGGCGAAGGAATCTGAGAAGCTGATGCCTGATTTGGCATCATGCAGCGAGGATTGCACCTCGTTGGCGTTGTTGCCGATCGACGATACGATGCCGAGGCCTGTGACGACGACCCTTCTCATTCGCAACTCCTTCCAGCGGATGATCCCGAAACCCTAGTCGGTTTTCGCCGGCGATCATACGCAAAATCAAAATGCCGCAGCGGCGTTGCGTCTCGGAAGAACGCGCCGCTGCAGTGGCGCCGGTCAGGCGGCCGATTGCTTGGACAGCCCCACCTTGAGGTCTGTCGCAGCGTATATGGGTTCGCCGTCGGCCTTAAGCCAGCCATCGGCGATACCGAGCACCAGGCGTCCACGCATGACGCGCTTGAAATCGATGCCGTATTCCACCTTCTTGACCGAAGGCGTCACCATGCCCTTGAACTTGACCTCGCCGGTCGACAGCGCCATGCCCTTGCCCGGCTCGCCGAGCCAGCCGAGGTAAAAACCCGTCAATTGCCACATGGCGTCAAGGCCCAGGCACCCCGGCATGATCGGATTGCCGATGAAATGGCAGTCGAAGAACCACAGGTCCGGCTTGATGTCGAATTCGGCACGGATGAAGCCCTTGTCGTAGGCGCCGCCGGTCTCGCTGATCTCGGTGATGCGGTCGAACATCAGCATGGGCGGGTAGGGCAGCTGGGCGTTGCCGGGCCCGAACAGCTCGCCGCGGGCGCAGGCGAGCAATTCCTCATAACCGTAGCTGGATTTCGAACCCGCCATATGTCTCGTCCCCATAATCGTCCCGGGCGGTGGGGCGCCCTTGTCGTTGGTTTCCTAACACAATCCCATTCGGGCCGGAAACCGGCGTTTGCGCTTAACCCGCCCGTCTGCCCGGGTCAATGCGCGCTCTCGCATCGGCCTGGAAATCGATTCCGATTTCCAGAAAGCACGATGCTAGCCAAAAGTGATAGAGCGCATTTGGTGCGTCCAACTGGCCGCACGTCGCTCTATTGATCGTATTCGGCCAACAGAATATATGTCGGGAGGTGCCCAGTTTCGGCCGATGACGTTTTTTCGCCACTCTGGGCGTGTCTTGAGGCAGAACTGTGGGCTTGGACGGATAGATGGATCTGGGCGGCCGGAAGGAAAATGTCGCTGTGGACAAGCGGGTTCGCGAAGCCGGCCTCAGGCCGACACGCCAACGCATTGCGCTGGCCGATCTGCTGTTTGCCAAGGGCGACCGCCACCTTTCGGCCGAGGAACTGCATGAAGAGGCGGTCGCCGCCGGCGTGCCGGTCTCGCTCGCCACCGTCTACAACGCGCTTCACCAGTTCACCCAGGCCGGCCTGCTGCGCATCCTGGCGGTCGAGGGGTCCAAGACCTATTTCGACACCAACACCTCCGATCACCATCATTTTTACATCGAAGGCGAAAACAGGATCTTCGATATAGAAAGCGGTCCGGTGACCGTCTCCAACCTGCCGGAGCCACCCGCAGGTATGGAGATCGCCAATGTCGACATCGTGGTGAGGCTGCGCCCGAAACGCAGCGTTTAAGCCCCAACCCGTGAAACCTGTCGATTTTGCAATCCGGCTCGAATGGGTTGCGGTCGCGGTCGTGGCTATAGTCGCCTATGCCGCGTCAGGCGTTTCCTGGTGGCTGTTCGCCCTGCTTATCCTGGCGCCAGACCTGTCGATGCTGGGCTATCTCGCCGGGGCACGGATCGGCGCTGTCGCTTACAATGCCTTGCACATATTGATCGTCCCGCTGTTGCTGGCGCTCGCCGGATATGTTCTGGCCAATTCGACGGCGACCGCGATTGGTCTGATCTGGATCATCCACATCGCCGTCGACCGCGCGCTCGGCTACGGTCTCAAACTGTCGGCCGGTTTTCGGGACACCCATCTCGGCCGTATCGGCCGTTAGGCCTCCAGCAATCTCAATTCTTGACGTGCTCGCCGGGATAGGCGCCCCACACCTGCGACTGGGCGATCCAGCCGGTGTGGCCGTCGAAGGTCATTTCGCACCACTGGCCATCGCAGGTTTTGATCGTGCCCGTAACGCCCGGCTCGATGATGGCGATGACGCTGGCGTCCTTGTCGGCATCGTCGAGCAGATTGATTCGGCCCCCCTTGGTGCGCTGCCAGGGGGCGACGATCGCGGTCCGGCGGCCCGACAGCAGCGACTGGTTGATCCAACCCTCCGAGCCATCGGCATCGCGCACGCGCCGCCAGGTATCGAATTCCTGGATGATCTCCATAGGCAGGCCGGCCTTTGTGTACATCCAGTCGACGGAATAGTTGGCGCCGGGCCCAACGCGCGAGTTGACGCGAGCCGATTTCAGGCTGACGAAACGCGGCAGCGGCAGGCCGCTCGGCCCGAGCGTGACCGTCTGCACAGGTGCGGCGGCACCTTGCGCCGCGGCTTGCGGGGAATGCAGGAGAGCGCCGAGAAGCGCTGCGCTGAGGATCAGGCGAAGCGACGCGAAACCAGACACTTTCATTCCTTTCGGCGCATGCCCTTTGGCCCGGGCGCCCCTTTTTCTTTGTCTTCGGCGGCACCGCTTGTTACAGGAGTGGCAGGCACCGCGACCGGTATTCAGTTTCGCCTGTCTTGGTTAAAGAGGTCTCAACGAGATCGGGTTCGAGGAAACAATGGCAGGCAAAAAACGGCCTCTCGTCGTCATCACGCGCAAGCTGCCCGATCCGGTCGAGACCCGCATGCGCGAACTCTTCGACGCCAGGCTGAATGTCGAGGACAGGCCGATGACGCAGCCGGAGCTGGTCGCGGCGATCAAGGAAGCCGATGTGCTGGTGCCGACCATCACCGACCAGATCGATGCGGCGCTGATTGCCCAGGCCGGCGACAATCTCAAGCTGATCGCCAATTTCGGCAATGGCGTCGACAAGATCGATGTCGCTGCGGCGGCCAAGAAAGGCATTACCGTCACCAACACGCCGAACGTGCTGACCGAAGATACGGCCGACATGACCATGGCGCTGATGCTGGCCGGCCCGCGGCGGTTGGCCGAAGGCGCCAATGTGCTCACCAGCGACAAGAAATGGGCCGGTTGGTCGCCGACCTGGATGCTCGGCCGGCGCATCTGGGGCAAGCGCCTCGGCATTGTCGGCATGGGCCGCATCGGCACCGCTGTTGCCAGGCGCGCAAAGGCTTTCGGCCTGTCCATCCACTACCATAACCGCCATCGCGTGCTGCCGGCGGTCGAGGAAGGGCTGGAGGCGACCTATTGGGAAAGCCTCGACCAGATGCTTGCCCGCATGGACATCATCTCGGTCAATTGCCCGTCGACGCCGGCGACCTTTCATCTGCTTTCGGCGCGGCGCCTGGCTCTGCTTCAGCCCACCGCCTATGTGGTCAACACCGCGCGCGGCGACATCATCGACGAGGAAGCGCTGGTCAAGCTGATCCAGGACGGCAAGATCGCCGGCGCCGGCCTCGACGTCTATGAGCACGAACCGGCGCTGAACTCGAAACTGCTGAAGCTTGCCGCCAAGAACAAGGTCGTGCTTTTGCCGCATATGGGTTCGGCGACGATCGAGGGCCGCATCGACATGGGCGAGAAGGTGATCATCAACATCCGCGCCTTCTTCGACGGCCACCGGCCGCCGGACCGCGTGCTGCCGCTACGGACTTGAAGCGGGCCGCGTTCAGGCTGCGGTTGTGAGGGCGCCATCCGCAGCGACACTCACACGCTTGCCGCGATAGGCCTCAAAATCGTCGCGCCCGAGCCTGAGCGCTACCGGCGTCCGCCAGCCCATTTCCCTGGCCACGATCAAGCCAAGCAGCAGAATCGCGTCCGGCTCGTGCAGCACGAGTGCCGTCGGCGCATGGCCATTGTGGACGAGTTCCATCAGCACGGCTGACGCTGAGGACGAGCCGATCGTGCCGGGCAGGAACAGCACACGCCCGGAAATGGTCTCGCCATGCTGCGGGTGACGGACATCGGCGATGCGGCCGCTCTTCGGATCGACGCCACCCCAGAAGCTGATTGGCGCGGTCAGCACCAAGGCCAGTCCTTCGCCTCCGCTGCCCGGCACCAGTATGTCGGCTGCAGCATTCATGCGGCGATATCCGTAAACCTGGGCTTACCGGCAACCGCGCTTTCCACGCAGTCGGCCAGCGAGCCGTAAAGCACGGCGTAACCGGTATTGCCCGGCGCGTAGTGCGCGAATTTTCCCGAATTGGTCATCAGCATGCCGTCGGCCAGATCCGGCAGGATCGGCGTCACCACCACGCAGGTGTCGGCGACGATGATGACGCCGCTGGCTTCGAGCATCTTGCGGTTGCCGTTCTGCTCCAGCCTGGTGAGCACGTGGCGGCCGGTGCAGGCGTAAATCGGCACGCTGAGCCGCCGCCCGCCAATCAGCCGCTCAAGTGCATCGAATTCGGCCAAAGACAGATGCGGACTGCCGATCGCCACGGCATCGATGGCGGTCTGCGTGGCTGCGGTGGACAGGCCGGCGCGGGCCTTCATGGCCATCTCCGGCGTTACGCGGATCATCGTTTCCGGCCTGCCGCCCACCAGGATGGTCTCGGCGTCGGGCGCTTCTGGCGTTACCCCAGCGATATGGAACAGGCCGACGGCGCCCGACGATGCCGCCGCCGCGCCGAAGGCCTTCAGCGCATCCTCGCCGGGATGGCTGGATATGCCGGTGACGACGCCGACCGCGTTGCCGACCTCACGGCCGTAGAGGTTGCCCAGCACCGGCCAGGCGATCTCCGAACCAAGGAACGAGGCGGAGAGGCCGGACACATCGAACACCAGCCGTGCCTGCCGGTTCTCGGGGCGATGCAGGCCGTAATCCGGCGCGCGGCCCGATATGGCGCAGGCGATGTCGAGGAAGTCGCCATAGCGGTTGGTGCGTGCCCCCAGCACCGAATTGCAGAACACCACCGCGTTGGATTCACCCCAGGCGACATCGCTGCCAAGCGCTGGCCTGTGGCCGGCCTGATAGGGCGCGCAGGTCCAGCTCTGCTCGCAGCCCAGTTTGCGGTAGGCCTCCATCATTCGTCGCGCCATGCCGCGCGCCGGCTCTTCGAGGCGCACGCGCGAACAGCCCATCAGGTCGAGCGCGCCGACATTGAGCGTCGAGCGCACCGCGACCCTGGCGCCGCCATCGACCAGCCTTTCGGCAAACAGCGTGCCGGAATCGCCGTGATAGAGCGCGCCGTCTATATGCGTCGAGGCGATCGGGATCAGTCGCGGCGCGCCGAGCAGCGCAGCGCTTTCGGCAACGATGCGCATCGCCATCGCCGCCCCGTCATGGCCGGAGGCGATTGTCTGCTCCTGTGCGCTGAGGGCGAGGCTCACGCGAACTCCTTGCGCATGGTGATCGAGGTCGGCCGGTCATAACCGTCATGCGCCGTGCGCGCGGTTTCGCGGAAGCCGAGACGCGCAAAGGTTGCACGATTTACGGTCAGTTCGATTCGCGTCTGCAGTTCGATGGCCGGTTTGTTCCGGCTGCGGGCGAGAAATTCGACAGCCTGCATCAGCCGCCTGCCGATGCCTTGCCCTTGAAGCTCAGGTTCGACGGCGAGCTTCCCGATATAGAAATCATCGGCTCTCTCCAGCGCGAAAACGCAGCCGGCTATCCTGTCATCCTGCAGGGCCAGCAACACGGTCTCGCGGCCAGCCTTGTCCCTGAGGTTTCCGGCGTTCAGCAGATGTGCCGAGGAGGGCGGGTCGATGACGCCGTCCATCGGTGCAAAGGCGCGCATGATCAGGCCGAGCAGTTCATCCCAGCGCTCGAAATCGGAGGCAAGCTGCGTAACAAGGACGCTGGTGGACTGATCCATAAGCTCAGTTTCTCTTGTAGCGGATCGTGTCGAAGCGCGCCGACAGTGCATCGTAGAGCAGCAGCCGGCCGACCAGTGGTTCGCCGATACCGGTGATCAGCTTGATGGCTTCCATCGCCTGCAAGGTGCCGATGACGCCGGTCAGCGCACCGACGACCCCGGCCACCGCGCAGGACGGCACCAGTCCTTCCGGCGGCGCTTCAGGAAAGAGGTCGCGATATCCAGGGTTCGGTCTGCCGTCCGCGCCGGTCCCGAACGGCATCAACACCGTCACCGAGCCGTCGAAGCGGCCGACGGCGGCATGCACGAGCGGCCGCTTTTCCGCCGCGCAGGCATCCGCCACCACATAGCGCGTCTCGAAATTGTCGGAGCCGTCGACGACCACGTCGTAGCGCGCGACGAGAATGGCAGCATTGTCGGCCGTCAGCCTGAAATCGTGCAATTCCAGCGCGACATGGGGATTGATCCGGGCGATCGCTGCTTTGGCGCTCTCGGTCTTCGCAATACCGACAGTATCGGTGGCGTGGATCACTTGCCGCTGCAGATTGGACAGCGAGACAATGTCGTCATCGACGATGCCAAGCGTGCCGACGCCTGCGGCAGCGAGATATTCCAGCACCGGCGCGCCGAGCCCGCCGGCGCCGATGACCAGTACCCGGGCCCGCTTCAGCCTCTGCTGGCCGGCGCCGCCGATCTCGGGCAGCACGATGTGGCGGGCATAGCGTTCGAGCTCTTCGTCGGTGAGGGCGGCAGGGGTCATTGCCGGACCATATAGCGGAGCAAAAAGCTTGTCAGGTCTCTTCGGTTGGCCCAACCGTGCCGTGGTCGACGGTGAGGAACTGCGCGCGTCCCCTCAGGCTGGAAAACAGCGCGGCGTCGGTTCCGGTCATGAAGGCTTGGCAGCTCAGCTCTTCCAGGATCGAGAACAGCGCGGCGCGCCGGCCGGCATCGAGATGCGCGGCAATCTCGTCGAGCAACAGGATCGGCGTCATCCCCGACATCTCGCCGGTCAGCCTTGCGTGCGACAACACGATGCCGACCAGCAGCGCCTTCTGCTCTCCGGTCGAGCAGAGTTCGGCCGGCATCGCCTTGGGGCGGTGGCGCACCAGCAGATCCGAACGGTGCGGGCCATCGAACGTGCGTCCGGCGGCGCGGTCGCGCTCGCGGCCGTCGGCAAGGGCACCGCGATAGCGTTCCTCGACGTCCACGGCGGGTGCTGTGGCGACGTCGCTTTCAAGGTCGCCGGAGAGGCTGATGTCGGCCTGCGGAAACGGCCCGCTGGAAGGCAGCCTGTCGATCATGGCGGTAAGCAGGCGCACCAGTTCGGCGCGCGCAGCCGCGATCGCCACGCCGGTTTCGGCCATCTGCATCTCGATGGCGTCGAACCATGCGCCGTCTCGCGAACCTTCCGTAAGCAGTCGGTTACGTCCGCGCATCGCCTTCTCATAGTCGAGCGCGCGCTGGCCGTGGCCGGGATCGATCGCAAGCACCAGCCTGTCGAGAAAGCGCCGCCGGTCCGCGGCAGGTCCGGGGAACAGGCCGTCCATGGCCGGCGTCAGCCAGACCACGCGCAGCCATTCCAGCATGGCGTCGGCCGACCGTGCCGGCGCGCCATTGATGCGCACCTTGCGACCACCCTCGCCGGCCGCTTCACCCCCGGTGATGCCGGTGCCGATCTCGACCTGTCCCTCCGGCCCGTCGAGCCTTGCGTGGAGCGCAAAGCCGCCATCGCCGCCTTCGCGGGCCACGTCGACATAGGGCGCGCGGCGCAGGCCGCGGCCAGGCGTCAGCAGCGAGATGGCTTCCAGGAGATTGGTCTTGCCGGCGCCATTGTCGCCGGAAAACACCACCGCGCCGGGTGAAAAGCCGATCGACAACGCCGCATAATTGCGGAAATTCGTAAGTGTGAGCTTACTTATGTGATTTTGTTCCGGCAACCGCTATCCGCCTATAGAAGTCGCCGCAATCACTATGCTGCAGTGTGCCGCAGGGCGGCTACACCCGCATCGGCATCAGCACGTAGAGCGCGGTCTCATCGGCCATGTCGTGGATCAGCGTCGGCGAGCCGGCATCGGCCAGCATGAACTTGGCTTCCGTGCCGGTGAGTTGAGCAGCAACGTCGAGCAGATATTTGGCGTTGAAGCCAATCTCGATCGGGTCGGACGAATAGTCGGCCGCCAGTTCCTCGGTGGCGCTGCCCGAATCCGGATTGTTGACGGCAAGCGTCACCTGGCCTTCGGTGATCGAAAGCTTCACCGCGCGGCCGCGCTCGGAGGAAATGGTCGAGACGCGATCGACGGCGGCGGCGAAGCTCTGGCGGTCGATGATCAGCTTCTTGTCGTTGCCGGTCGGAATGACGCGCTGGTAGTCCGGGAAAGTGCCGTCGATCAGCTTCGAGGTCAGAACCACGCTGCCGATGGTGAAGCGGATCTTGGTGTCGGACAATTCGGTGGTCACCGCGACATCGGGATCGTCGACCAGCTTCTGCAACTCGCTGACCGTCTTGCGCGGAATGATGATGCCCGGCATGCCTTCGGACCCGGCCGGAGCGTCGATCTCGGCGCGCGCCAGGCGGTGGCCGTCGGTCGCCACCGAACGCAGCTTCAGCTTGCCGCCAGTTTCATGCGTGTGCAGGTAGATGCCGTTGAGATAGTAGCGCGTCTCTTCGGTGGATATGGCGAACTGGGTCTTTTCGATAAGGCCTCTCAGGGCGACGGAATCGAGCCGGAAGATGTGTGAGAAGGATCCCGCCGAAAGCTCCGGGAAATCGGACTGCGGCAGGCATTGCAGGCGAAAGCTCGAGCGGCCCGACGTTACCGTCATGGCGTTGCCGTCCTCGTCGGTCTTCAGCATCACTTCGGCGCCGTCGGCCAGCTTGCGCACGATGTCGTAGAGCAGGTGCGCCGGAACCGTCGTCGCCCCGCCGCGCTCGACCTTTGCCGGCGTCGCTTCGGTCACTTCGAGGTCGAGGTCGGTGGCTTTCATTTCAAGGCTGGCGCCCTCGGCGCTGAGCAGCACGTTCGACAGGATCGGTATGGTATTGCGCCGCTCGACCACGCGATGAACGTGGTTGAGCGACTTCAGGAGATTGGACCGTTCCAGGATAACACGCATGACGAAACAGGCTCGCTTGAATGAATGGACGGGTCACCAGTGGGCGGCGCCCCGCGAAAGGTCTGAACAGGCTCAGAATCTATGCAAACTGACAGGAAAAAGCCAGCAAACGCAAGTCCGGGCCACCGGTTCGCGCCGGTTAAGCGGGCTTTCTGGGGATAAAGCGGACGTTGGCCGGCAACCGATGCATGTCGCCGAAAACTGCGCAGCGGTTTTGGGACAAAGACATGCATCAAAACAAGAAAATTTAAAGCGCGACGACCGAATACTCTAACCCGGCGCGCTCCGTTTGCCGCGCCGATCAGGCTTGGTCGTTGATCAGCCTGCGCAACAGTTCCAGTTCCTGCGCCAGCGTGTTGTCGACGCCGGAAAGGTCCTCGATCTTGCGCACCGCATGCAGCACCGTGGTGTGGTCGCGCCCGCCGAACCGCCGGCCGATCTCCGGCAGCGAGCGCGGCGTCAATACCTTCGACAGGTACATGGCGACCTGCCTGGGCTTCACGATGGTGCGCGTGCGCCGGTTGGACAGCAACTCGGTCTTCGACACATTGTAGTGGCGCGCCACGATGCGCTGGATGTCCTCGATGCGCACCCGCTTCGGCTCGCCAGAGCGATAGATGTGCCCCAGGATCTCGTCGATGCGGTCGATGGTGATCGCCGGCTCGAACGACTGACGAAACAGCAGTTGGTTGAACGCGCCCTCCAGCTCACGCCCGCTGCCGGTGACGGTACGGGCGACATGGTTGAGGATCTCCTCCGAAATATTGAGCGACGCATCGTCGACCTTGGCCGTGGCAAGCCGCAGCTTGAGCATGCCGATGCGCATGGCGAAGTCCGGCGCCGACATTTCCAGCGCGACACCGCCATTGAGGCGCGAGCGCACCCGCGGTTCCAGCGATTCCAGTTCCGACGGCGGCCTGTCGGCGGCAACCACCACTTGCTTGGCGCTGTCGAGCAGCATGTTGATGAGATGGCAGAATTCGTGCTGGATCGACTTGCCCTGCAGGAACTGCATGTCGTCGATGATCAAGAGGTCGATGTCGCGCAGCTGTTCCTTCAGCGTCAGCGCATTGTTGTCGCGGATCGCGGTGGCGAAGCGCCACATGAAATATTCGGCCGTCAGATAGACGACGCGCGATTTCGGGTTCTGTTTCAGGGATTCGGCCGCAATCGCCTGCAAAAGGTGCGTCTTGCCGAGCCCGACGGTTGCATGAAGGAACAGCGGGTTGAAGCGCACCGCGCTCGACTGCGATTCCGCCACGGCTTTGGCTGCGGCGAAAGCCACCCGGTTCGACGGGCCTTCGATGAAGGAGCCGAACGTGTAGCGCGGGTCGAGCGGCGACCCCAGCACATTGTGCCGGAATTCGCTCTCGATCGGCGTGCCGGGACGAGGGGCGGGCGCCCGCTCCACCCTGCCGGGGCCGACCGTGCCGGCCGCCAATGCGGTCTGCGTATGCTTGGTCATCTTGCGCGCCGGCACGACCTCGGGTTCGACGCCATTGCGGGCAGGACGGGTCGCGGTGCGCACGACCATCTCGATCTTGAGGATTTCGGGATCCTCGTGCTTCCACAGATCGGCGATGAGATCGAGATAATGGCCATTGATCCACGAGCGCAGGAAGGCCGTGGGCACCGAGATGCGTACAATGCCCCGGGAAGCCTCAGCCACCTTCATACGGCCGAACCAACTCGAATAGACCTCGGTTCCCAGGCGCGCCTTCAACTGGGCCTTGACCCGGTCGAACTTCTGTTCCGCGTCGCTGGAAGCCGCCATATCGTGCGCTCCGACCAATGTTCCGGGAAATGGCAGGTCGCCCGTAAGCTCCCGCTCGATGCCGCTCTGCATGATTGTGCGTCCCTTTTCCTTTGTACCTTTTTTCCGCCGGGAGTGCGCCTCCTGCACCCATGTTTCCGGCGACCGTATCTTCGCTACAACACCACCGCCGCCGCCGGCGGATGACGTTGCCTCGTCAGAATGGGATCGGTCCCGGCTGCTTAAGGCCAGTCCGTCTGACATGTTCGGGCAAAGCGGTGCTACCCGGCGAAAACGCCGGTGCGCCATCAAGCTGCCATGTACAATTACGCCAGTCCCCTATCGTATCGAAAAGGCAAGCCATACCCGTTCGCGGAATTGATCCACGTCATGAATTCTGCCACTGTTAGCTGGCCGATTCAGGCTGGGTTAAGGGCTAATGGCCCGTCCCTTTCGATAGATCGACATTACCGAAATCGCTGTGGATAGGGCAAGGCCACCTCTAACGGATTTTTAAGGAATCTGGTTAGTGAACAACGGTTCGGGCTCCGTGCTGGAAGCGCATATTTTGACAAAGCCATTGGGATTCAAACCCTTTTGCCGCGAATATGAAAATGGCTGTGCGGTTTGAAATTTTCTGAAATAATTCGCTTGACACCAACTTGCTGCCTATCGCCCACAGGCTATGTGAACAAGCTGTGGATCACTTCCAGCAAGCCACTGAAAAATATCAGCAATTTGTGACAGCCAAATTTATTGGCGTGGGCCGTTTCGGCGGATTGGAATATCAGTGGGAGTGTATGTGCCGGCAAAGCATTCCAGACTCTGGAATGCGGCTCGGGCGTGCTTTGCGGCCGTTCTTTTTAAGTGCTTGCCGGCAAACGAAAAAACCCGGCGCGATTGGCCGGGTTTGAAAGAACGACAGTTCAGGAACGGTCGATCAGGCCGACAGCACCTTGAGGCGGTGAGCCAGACGCGACACCTTGCGCGATGCCGTATTCTTATGGATCACGCCCTTGGTCGCGGCGCGCATCAATTCCGGCTCTGCGGTCTTGAAGGCTTCCAGCGCGGCTGCCTTGTCGCCCGCAGCCAGTGCCTCTTCGACCTGGCGGACATAGGTACGCACGCGCGAGCGGCGGTTCTTGTTGATCGCTGCGCGGCGGGCGATCTTGCGCGTTGCCTTTTTGGCCGAGGAGGTATTGGCCATGATGCCTCTCTTCTGATCTGGTGGGCGCATGCGGGATGCCGCAGGGCGCAAAAAACAAACGGGCAGCCAACGGCCGCCTCGGTTGGAGCGGCTTATAGTTCAGCTTTTCCGGCGCGTCAACGCCGCTTTGGCTTCTTTTTGGTCCTCGCCGCCGCCACTCTAGCGATTGGTGAAATTCGGCTTCCGCTTCTCGGCAAAGGCGGCCATCCCTTCCTTCTGGTCGTCGAGCGCAAACAGCGAGTGGAACAGCCGGCGTTCGAAGCGCAGTCCCTCCGCCAGCGTCGTCTCGTAGGCGCGGTTGACTGCCTCCTTGGCCATCATCACCGATGGCAGTGAAAACTCTGATATCCTGGCCGCGGCCTTCATCGCCTCCTCGATCAACTCGCCGGCCGGCACGACGCGCGAGGCCAGGCCGCTGCGCTCGGCTTCGGCGGCATCCATCATCCGACCGGTCAGGCACATGTCCATGGCCTTCGACTTGCCGACAAAGCGGGTCAGCCGTTGCGACCCACCCATGCCGGGAATGACGCCGAGCGTGATTTCGGGCTGGCCGAATTTAGCCGTGTCGGCGGCAATGATGAAATCGCACATCATCGCCAGTTCGCAGCCGCCGCCCAGTGCATAGCCGGCGACCGCCGCGATCATCGGCTTGCGGGTGCGGGTAAACTCTTCCCAGCCGACGAAGAAATCCTGCACATAGGCCTCCGCGTAGGTGACGGCCTGCATTTCCTTGATGTCGGCGCCCGCCGCAAAAGCCTTCTCGGAACCGGTGATGACCATGGCGCCGATGCCGGGATCGGCGTCGAACCCCTTTGCCGCCGTCAGCAAATCCGCCAGCACCTGCGCGTTCAGCGCGTTGAGCGTCTTGGGCCGGTTCAGCGTGATCAGGCCGACCTTGCCGCGCGTCTCGACGATGATGGTTTCATAGCTCATGGGCTGGCCTCCTGGTTGCGGCACTGAAGGACCGTCTAGCTTACCGCTGGCAGGTCCGGCAATAAAAGGTCGAGCGGCCGCTTTGCACGATGCGCTCGATGTGGCCGCGACAGCCGGGCGTCGGACAGGGCTCGCCTTCGCGATCGTAGACCGCGAAGGAATGCTGGAAATAGCCCAGCGACCCGTCTGTGTGCACATAGTCGCGCAGCGAAGACCCGCCGGCGGCGATCGCATCGGCGATCACCGAACGGATTGCCTCGGCCAGTCGTTCGCTCTGTTCCTTGGCCTTCTTGCTGGTCCCGGCGATGGTGCCTGCCTCGCGCAATGGCGAAAGGGCGGCGCGCCACAGCGCTTCCGACACATAGATATTGCCGAGCCCGGCAATCAGCTTCTGGTCGAGCAGCGCCGCCTTCAACGGCGATCTGCGGCCCTTCAGCAGAGAGGCGAGCAGGGCGCCTTCCAGCGCATTGCCGGTCGGCTCGACGCCCAGTCCCGCCAGCATCGGATGCGCGTCGGCCAGGCCTTCCGCAAACAGCATGAAGCCGAAGCGACGCGGGTCGTTGAAGACCACGCGAGACTGGACGCCGACAGGCGACACGACATGGAACACCACATGGTCGTGCTTGGCATTCTTCGAGCGCTCTTGATGGAACGTGCCGGGCGTCTCTTTGTCATCAGCGGCCTCGATGCGGAACGAGCCCGACATGCCGAGATGGCAGATCAGCACCGGGCCATCGTCCAGGTGTATGGTGAGATATTTGGCGCGGCGGCCAAGCGCGATGACGGTCTTGCCGGTCAGCCGCTGCGCAAATCTCGCCGGAAACGGAAATCGGAGATCGGGCCGGCGCGCCTCGACGCGTACGATCCGCGCGCTTTCCAGAACCGGCTGCAGGCCGCGCCGGACGGTTTCGACCTCGGGCAGTTCAGGCATGGCCGCCTATCGCCGCATGGAAGGAAGCGCCGTGGCGGCCGCGCGCCAGCTTGAGGTGTTCGGCGACCGTCTCGCCGATATCGGCGAAGGTGGTCCTGAGCCCGATGTCGCCGCCCGTGAGATCCGGTGCGATGCCGATGACCGGGATGCGTTCGCGCGTGTGGTCGGTGCCACGCCATGTCGGATCGTTGCCATGGTCGGCGGTGAGGATGAGCAGATCGCCCGGCTTCAGCTTTGCCAGTGCCTCGGGCAGCCGGCGGTCGAAGGCTTCGAGCGCCGCAGCATAGCCGGCGACGTCGCGGCGATGGCCGAACTCGGTGTCGAAGTCGACGAAATTGGCGAACACCAGGTCGCCGTCGCCGGCATCGTCCATCGCGCCCAGCGCCTTGTCGAACATTGCCATGTTGCCGGGCGCCTTGCGTACTTCAGAGATACCGCGGTGGGCGAAGATGTCGCCGATCTTGCCGACCGCGATCACCCGGCTGCCGCGCCCGGTCAAGCGGTCGAGCAGCGTCGGCTCAGGCGGCGGCACGGCGTAGTCATGGCGGTTGTAGGTGCGCTCGAAGGTGGCCGATGTTTCGCCCAGGAAAGGCCGTGCGATCACCCGTCCGATCTTCAGCGGATCGACCAGCCGGCGTACCGTCTTGCAGAACTCGTAGAGCCGCTCCAGGCCGAAATGAACTTCGTGCGCTGCTATCTGCAGGACGGAATCGACCGAGGTGTAGCAGATCGGCTGGCCAGTGCGGATATGCTCCTCGCCGAAGCGCTCGATGATCTCCGTGCCGGGCGCATGGCAGTTGCCGAGAATGCCCGGCACCTTGCCCTCGCGGATCATCGCTTCGGTCAGTTCGGCAGGGAAGGCGGGCACCTTATCGGGGAAATAGCCCCAGTCGAACCGCACGGGCAGCCCGGCGATTTCCCAGTGACCCGACGGCGTATCCTTGCCGCTCGAAATCTCCTGCGCGGCGCCGTGGAAAGCGGAGGCTGAAACAGCGGCTTTGCTGTCGAATTGGAAGCCGGTTGCGGTTTCTGCTGCGCGGCCGAGACCGAGCGAAACCATGGTGGGCACCTTCAGCGGTCCCTCGCGCAGGCCCTCGCGATCGGCGCGGGCTTCCGCGCAGGCCAGCGCGATATGTCCGAATGTGTTCGAGCCGGCGTCGCCATAGGGTTCGGCATCGGCGGCGCCGCCAATGCCGAAAGAATCGAGAACGAAGAGGAAAGCGCGTGCCATCGGTGCCGTCATTGCCAGTCTGGTTGACCAGACATAAGGTCCCGTCGCGGCATTGGCAAATCGTAAACCAGGCGGCAACGGCCTGACGCGATGGTCGCGAAGTCGGGCAGGCGCGCTGTACGCATCCTTGAGACATGCGATGCGCTTCAAGGAACGGCGTGCGGGGCATGGATCGATGAGACGGGCTGACCTGGGTTGGAGTGCACTGGCGACCACTGTAGCGCTGCTGGCCTCGCATCTCGCCGCGCACGCCGACTGGCGCGACCAGATCGGCACGTTTCGGATCGGCATCGTTGCCGAGCCGGGCGCCGGCAACACGGTTCCGGGTCTGGCCATGCTGACTGACGCCTACGGCAGGGCGCTCGGCATGAAGGTGGAATTCGTCGTCGCGCATGACTATGCGGCGCTGATAGAGGCACAGGCCAATGGCCGGATTCAGTACGCGGTCTATTCGGCGACCGCCTACGCCACCGCCTCGGAGCGCTGCGGCTGCGTCGAACCTCTTGTGGCGCCGGTCGATGCCGACGGTGCCACGGGCATCCGCTCCGTGCTTTTGACGCGCGACGGCAGGCTTTCCGATCTCGCGGCCCTGGAAACGCACCGCATCGCCATGGCGCCTTCCGACAATGTCGGCGGTTCGCTTCTACCGCTCGCCGGGCTGGCGGCCGACGGCATCAAGATCAGCCAGGATGCGCCATTCCTCGCTCATGCCGGCTCGGCTGCCGCCGCAGAAGCGATGCTGGTCGATGGCCAGGCCGATGCCTTGTTCGGCTGGGAGCGGGCCACGGCGGAAAACCGGACGGCGATTGCTGGCGATCAGCCGGCTGATCCGGACGGCACGGCGGCGCGACTGGAGGCGGCGGGCATTCCAGAAGCCGCGCTCCAGATCATCTGGACCTCCGGCGTGCTCAGATACGGCCCCCACGCCGTCCGCAGCGATCTCGACCCGGAAGCCAAACGCCGACTGACCGTCTTCCTCACCAATCTCAGATCGCAGTCGCCGGAAGTCTACGATTTCGTGGAATCGAAACATTCGGGAGGGTTCACGCTCGCCGCTGCGAGTGACTATGCGATGGCCGATTCCATCGTGCGCCTGGTGTCGGGCAGCACCGACAGCGGCGCGCAATAAAGCCGGGGTCGGATGGGCCAGAGCTGCTTCAGCAATCGCTGCAGGGGATCGACGTGGTCCGGCGCGGCCTGAGATAGTAGGTTTCGCTCATCGTTATCTTGCCTTCGTTGAAGGCCGAGATAAATCCGAGCGGCTTTTCGGAGCCTTCCGACCAGGAGATGATCGGTTGGTATGCTAGAGTGGTTTTGACACGAATGAGGAAAGTCCCCGCAACATTGAGCGTCGCCGGAACGGTGGTGGAAGTTGTCGGGTTGGAGTCGCGGCCAGTCTTCCCATCCAGCACGCTCCAGGACCACGCCACCTTTGCTTGCGGTATCGGATTGTTCGGGTCGGTTCTGATGTCGATTGCCGTAATGGAGATATTGGCGACCGAGCGGTTGTAAGGCTGAAGGCTGGAGTTGCCGATCTTCATGATGTCGGTGAGATCTGCGTTGACCACCGACGTTTGCTGCGTGACGAGGTCGGCAACCATGGAGCTGATGCGGCTGACCTTCTTGCTGGCCTCGATGGCTTGCGAGGCCTCCATCGTAATGAAATACATGATCAGCAAGACAGGCACGACGAGGGCAAACTCGACGGCCGCTATGCCGCGCCGATCGGAAAAAAACCGCGCCGCTCTCTTCCAGCTAACCGACATCCCCGGATGTGCCCCCGCACGAAACATGCACTTTTCCTTTTGCTTACACGTGCAATTTCAGTTGTCGAATGGCTCGTTTTGCCACGTTGTCGTCGCGTAATGCAGAGTCTTGCCGCCATCCATATTCGACATGTATTGAGCCATGAAATCGGTCATGACCGGCCAAGGGTAAAAGACCCGCAGCATGTTCTTTGATTCTGCCGGACCTATTGTAGGGGTCCCGAAAGCCGGGTCCTTGCCTGTATCCGGATCCTTGCCCGTCAGCGTGATGGTCGAGCCGGAAATCGTGAAACCCGCACTGGCTGCCCCGGCAAAGGTCTTGAACGGGCGCAGATCCACCAGCAAACCGGGGCAACCCTTCGCGACAATGATCTCGAGTCTGGCGCAGACCAAGCCCTTCAGCTTCTCTTCCGTCACATCGGCTTGCCTCAACTGGCCAGTACGCAACTGACGGGCGATATCATCGGTGATGTTGGCCATCACCTCCTGTCCGGCAAATGAAACGCAGCTCTCGAGGATGGCGAAGACGAGAGCCGCAAACGGTAGCGCAAGCATCGCGAATTCTATCGCCGTGCTGCCGCGCCGATCACGAAGGAAACGACGGGCGAACGTCGCTCGTCGTGACTTCACCTTGCCGATTTCGGGGCCTGAATCCGCGCCCAAACTCTCGACCAAATCGTCGCCCATGTCCCGTCCCTGCCGATCCTGATGCGGTATCGCCTGCACCAATATCAAGAACCAGTTGAGGTCCGGTTTGGATGACCGTTAAATTCGGCGAGACGGCATTAACCGGCGGCTAACCGAGGCGGCTTTGTCGTGACCGTCAAACCACCCGAGGCGCTTATTGCCCCGCGCTCATCTCGGCCTCGGACGACTTCTCGGATTCGCTCTTGTACGAGCTTTCGCAATAGGGCGTGCAGGACATTGTTTGTATCTGGGCTCGCCTGTAGATGCGCACTGACGACGCATCCTGTCGCACGACGGTGACCTGCTCGTCGATGATCGGGCTGCCCTCCCGGTCAAGGACGACGAGATTGGTGACGCCGAATCCCTTGCCGGTCAGCACGATCGTCGATGCATCCTGGACCGAAGCGTCGGCAATTGCCGGATTGCCGACGACGATGGTGTCGGCCGGGCGTGTCAGTTTGACGATCTTGGCCTGGTTCATCGTCACTTCGATGCCGGCTCCGGCCTTGGCCGGCAGCACGAAAGCCGGGACGGCGAGAAGCGCGACAAGCAGGAATGACGATTTTATGGCAGTCATCAAGGCGCTCCACAGCGGCAAAACTTGTTCAAGGAAACATGAAGGAGATTGGTGAACCAACGGTTAAACCCTTGACCGGCGCCGGGGTATTCGCACCAATCCTGCTGCCAGCTAATGTAACAATGCATCCTGCCGATAGCCGTGAAATTACAGCTCTTCACGGGCAGGCGAGCTACTGTCCAGCGTTTAGTTTACGGTTAACCACGCAAGCTGTTCGAAGCGGGAAAGGAATCGGTAAGGCTGTTTATTAAGCCGATTGAAAGAGCTTCTCCGTAGATTGGCAGCATCCGATCAACCACCACAGAAGTTGACGGAAGTGCTGTAACACGTGGAGTAGGAGCTCTCGAATGTCTAATCTCATCGCACGTTTCGCGAAGGACGAATCCGGCGCGACCGCTATCGAATACGGTCTGATCGCCGCTCTCATCGCGCTTGCCATCATTTTTGGCGCTGGTCAGCTCGGCAACGCCCTGAACAACAAGTTCATCGCCATCGCCGGTAAGGTGAGTGGTTCGTAATACCCTGGTTGCCTTAGAGATAGGGGCCGCCTGACTGGCGGCCCTTATTTCATCGCGTCGGGCGATTTTGAGTAACCCAGTCTCATCGATCGTTAATCATATATGTCTAGGCTGAGGCTGGATACAGTTGGCAACAGGGTGTCGCGCCCATGCTCGAAGCGTTGATCTTCGTCATCTTTCCTTTTTGCATGCTCTTCGCCGCGATCTCCGACATGCTGTCGATGACGATCGCCAACCGCGTACCGGTGCTGCTGCTGGCGGTGTTTGCGCTGGTTGCGCCGCTGACGGCCATGGACTGGGCAACCTATGGCTGGCATTTCGCCGCCGGCGGCCTGGTGCTGGCCGTGACGTTCGGTCTGTTTGCACTCGGCGGCATGGGTGGCGGCGACGCCAAGCTGCTCGCCGGCACCGCCGTCTGGATGGGGTTCAACATTCACCTTGTCGAGTATCTCGTGATATCGACGTTCATCGGCGGACTGCTGACGCTCGCCATCCTTCTCTACCGGAAATCGCCGCTGGCGATTTACACCAGCCACAATCTATTCCTGCGCCATTTCGCCGACGACACGACTGGCGTTCCCTACGGCATTGCACTCGGCATTGGCGGGCTGCTGACCTATCCGGATTCACCCCTGATGGTTTGGGCACTGGCAAAGCTGGCGAACTGAAACAGCAAGCAACCTTTGCCGCTCCGACATCGGTCTGAAAAGAGGCCGCTGGTCGCCCTTTCTGTCGTCGGAGCACGGGTCCGTCCAATTTATGTAAACCTTAAATTAATCACGATCGTAAGCATTGCATTAACCTTGTTTTGACGATTGCCGCTGCAAAGTCCGGCCTGGCTAGGTGGTTGCCTAAAGGCGAGGGTTCGGACAGATGCCAGCATCCCGACTGATTATTCTGGGCGTGGCGGTGGCTGCGGCGGGTGGTGCAGGTTATGTCGCCAAGAATATGGTGGCGGTCCCGCCCCAGCAGGTCGTCGCCGATGCCCCGCAGGCGCCGGCCATTGCCTTGCAGGATGTGCTCGTGCTTTCCGGCGACGTGCCGATGGGCAGCCCACTTGAGAACAATCTCAGCTGGGAGTCATGGCCGTCCGATGGCATCAATGCGAATTTCATCACCCGTGCCGCCGAACCCGAAGCGCGGGAGAAACTGAAGGGCTCCGTCGCCCGCATGGCGATGTACACCGGTGAGCCGCTGCGGCGCTCCAAGCTGATCGGCGAGGGGCAAAGCTTCATGTCTTCGATCCTGCCCACCGGCATGCGTGCCGTCGCCACCGCGATCTCGGCTGACACGTCGGCAGGCGGGTTCATCCTGCCCAACGATTTTGTCGACGTCATCATGACCCGCAGATCCGACACCGGCAACGGCGGCAGCGGATTCACCACCGAGACCATCCTCAAGAACATCCGCGTCCTGGCGATCGATCAGACCATCCAGGAGGACGAGGAAGGCAAGAAGACCAGGGTCGGACAGACGGCGACGCTGGAGCTGACGCCGCAGCAGGCCGAGATCATAACCGTCGCCCAGCAGATGGCCGATCGCCTGACGCTGGCGCTGCGCTCGATCACCGACAACAAGGAAAAGGGTACCGATGAAGCCGACTACCTCGTTTCCGGCAGTGGGCGGCGCGGAACGGTGCGGTTGATCAAATCGGGCGAAGTTTCCGAAGTAGGGGCAAGGAAATGAGGTTAGTCGCTAAACTGCCGGTCACCATGGCTGCAGCCGTCGGCCTGCTTTTCCTCGGAGCCCATGCAAGTGGCCTCGGCGACGCCAAGGCCGCCGGAAAGAGCGTCGGGGTCACGGCCTCGACCGCCACGCAACGTGTCAAGCTCGGCCTCAACAAATCGGTCGTCATCGATCTGCCGAGCGACGCCTACGACATCCTTGTCGCCAATCCCGCGGTCGCCGATGCGGTGACCCGCACCGCAAGGCGCATCTATCTGTTCGGCAAGTCGGTGGGCGAAACCAACATCTTCGTCTTCGGTCCCAATGGCGAGCAGATTGCCAGCCTGGATCTGGCCGTCGAACGCGACGTCGCCGGATTGGAAGACTACCTCAAGCGCTTCCTTCCGAATGCCGAGATCAAGGTCGAATTGCTGAACGACAACGTCGTCCTGACCGGGACGGTGGATACGCCGCTCGATGCCAAGCGCGCCGTCGATCTGGCAACCATCTTCGTGTCCGGAGGTGAAGCGACGACGGGCCAGTATTCGCAGACCGCGGCCGGCGGCAATGCCAATGGGGGCGTCGACATCAACAACCCGGATGCCGAACGCCGGGTCTCGAAGATCGTCAACCTGCTACAGATCATCGGCGACGACCAGGTGACGCTGAAGGTGACCGTGGCCGAAGTCAGCCGCTCGGTGATGAAGCAGCTCGGCGTCAACATGGTTGGCAGCGGCAGCATGGACGGCATCGCTTACGGTGCGCTGAGTTCGCCCAACTACGGTTTGGGAAAGCCGCTTTCGCAGAATTCAGGCTTTAACTTGGGCGGCAGTGGCCTCAAAGCCTACATCAATGCCATGGAGCAAAGCGGCGTCATGAAGACGCTTGCAGAACCGACCCTCACCGCGGTTTCGGGCGAGAAGGCAACGTTCAGGGTCGGCGGCGAATTCAATCTCATCACGGCACGTACGAACAACGTTTCGACCGACAACCAGACCGGCCAGGTCACCTACACCAACGAAAAGCTGGAATACGGCATAGGCCTCGAGTTCCAGCCCGTTGTGCTGTCGGCGGGCCGGATCAGCCTCAAGGTCAGAACATCGGTTTCGGAGCCGACCTCGGAAGGTGCTACCACCCTGGAAGGCGGCGGCAGCTTGCCCGGCCTGACGCTTCTGTCGATCCGCAAGAGACTTGCCGACACCACCGTCGAATTGCCGTCGGGCGGTTCGATGATGATTGCCGGCCTCGTTCGCGACGACGTCCGCCAGGCTGTATCGGGCTTGCCCGGCCTGACCAAGATCCCGGTGCTCGGCACGCTATTCCGCAGCCGCGATTTCGTCCGCAATGAAACTGAACTGGTCATCATCATCACGCCTTATCTGGCTCGGCCGGTGGCGCGCAACGACCTGGCTAAGCCGGACGACAATTTCAATGCCGCCGGCGATGGTCCGGCCATGTTCCTTGGCCGCGTCAACCGCGTCTACGGCACCATGCAGACCGACAAGCCCAACGGCCGCTACCACGGCGTTGTCGGCTTCATCTACAAGTAAGCGGGGAAGCGGACATGTCTCAGTCAGCATCAAAGGTACTGGCGATTGCCGCAACGGCATGGTCTGGCCGTGGCCGGATCCGCCGATCGGCAATGCCGATCCTGGCGGTCGCGATCGCCGCCTCGCTTGCCGGTTGCGCTAAGCGCGACAGCATCACGGTTGGGGCGATTCCCGATGATTATCGCACCACGCATCCGATCGTAATTGCTGAGAAGAACCAGAAGCTCGACCTCCCGGTCGGCGCCGGCGATCGCGGCATGACCGGCTCGCAGCGCGACACGCTTCTGGGCTTCCTCGACGGTTACGACAAGAGCGCTGCCCCGGCGCTGACGATCGCAACCCCGATCGGCTCGGCTAATGAGGTCGCGGCGACTGCCGCGGCGCGCGATTTCGCAAGGCTGGCGGTTGCCAGCGGCATCAAGCTAAACCGGATCGTGGTGACCTCCTACCAGTCGGTTTCCCCGGAAGCGTCGGCGCCTATCCGCGTTTCCTATATTTCGGTGAGAGCCCAGACCGACAAATGCGGGCGCTGGCCCGAAGACATCCTCGAAACCTCCGAAAACAAGCACTACGCCGATTACGGCTGCTCGTCTCAAAACAACCTCGCCGCGCAACTCGCCAATCCGACCGATCTGCTCGGGCCAAGAAAGTCGTCCGACATCGACGCCGAGAACCGCGGCGCGGTGATCGACGTCTACCGCGGCAGAGGTATTTCGGACGAGTTCCTCGGCAATTCGGAAGTGACGTACTAGGAGCGCCGGTCCCGCGTAGAGACCGGAAGAGAAGTCACGGAAAAGAGCATGACAATGAGCAATCTTGCCTACGATACGCCCGTAGACGGCGGCGACAGCTCGCAATTGGATATTGCCGCGATGCAGGCGCTGCGGCCGGTTCCGCGTATTTCCATCCAGGCATTTTGCGAGACGGAAGGTGTCGCGCATCCGGTGGAGCGGGCCGGCGAGGATCGCCGCATGGCCAAGGCGCATCTGAAAGTGCATATGGGCGGCATCGCCACGGCGATCGAATTCTACCAATCCGCGCCGACGCCGAACCTCATCCTTCTGGAGTCGCGCAGCGAACCGAAGCAGTTGCTGGAGCAGCTTGCCCAGCTTTCAGAATATTGCGATCCCTCCTCTAAAGTCGTGGTGATCGGCCACTACAACGATGTCGGTCTTTACCGCGAACTCATCCGCTTCGGTATTTCCGAATACGTCATCGCGCCCGTGTCGATGGCCGATATTGTCTCGGTGGTTTCGTCGATCTTCGTCGATCCGGAAGCCGAGCCGATCGGCCGCTCGATCGCCTTCGTCGGCGCCAAGGGTGGCGTCGGCTCCTCGACCATCGCCCACAATGTGGCGTGGGCGATGTCATCGCTGTTCAAGTCGGAAGTGGTCGTCGCCGATCTCGACCTGGCTTTCGGGACGGCCAACATAAACTTCGACCAGGACCCTGCGCAAGGCATCGCCGAGGCCGTGTTTTCGCCCGAACGCGTCGACGAGGTTTATCTCGACCGTCTGCTTGCCCAGTGCGCCGAACACCTGTCGCTGCTCGCCGCGCCCTCCACCCTCGAACGTGTCTATGATTTCGATCCCGATGCCTTCACGCAACTCATCGATACCGCCCAGCGCAGCGTGCCGCTGCTGGTGCTCGACGTCCCCCATATCTGGACGGGCTGGACCAAGAACACACTGATCAAGGCCGACGAGATCGTCATCACTGCGACGCCGGAATTGGCCAATCTGCGCAACACCAAGAATCTGGTCGATATGCTGACGCGGCTTCGCCCGAACGATCCGCCGCCGAAACTGATCATCAATCAGGCCGGCGTGCCGAAACGGCCCGAGATTTCCGCTTCCGACTTCGCCGAGCCGCTCAGCCTCACGCCGATGTCGGTCATCGCCTTCGACCCGTTGTTGTTTGGAAATGCCGCGAACAACGGCCGCATGCTGGGCGAGATGGATCCCAAGAGCCCGGTCGTCGGCATGATCAACGAAATCGCGCACGTGCTGACCGGTCGCAGCGAAATCAAGGCCAGGAAGAAGGCAGGCCTTGGCGGCCTCCTCGGCAAGCTCTCGCGTAACAAGAAATGACGCTTCTCAAGCGAAATTGGTAGTCGATCATGTTTGGAAAAAGAGGCTCCGACGACGGCGGCCGGTTCACCCCGGAGTTCCGTCAGCCAGCGTCAGCGGCGCCGGCTGCTGCAACGCCTGCGGACATGGCGGTACTTGCCCGACCCCCGGCAGCGCCGCCGCCGGGAGCGCTGGCAACGCCGCCAACTCGCCGTGCCGTTGAGGCGCCGTCGATGGCGCCGGAGCCGCCAAAAAAGATCCAGCGCGAAAAAAGCGAAACCTACTACGACACCAAGAGCCAGGTCTTCTCCGCGCTCATCGACACCATTGACCTGTCGCAACTTGCGAAACTCGATCCCGAGAGCGCGCGCGAGGAAATCCGCGATATCGTCAACGACATCATCGCCATCAAAAATTTCGCAATGTCGATCGCCGAGCAGGAAGAGTTGCTCGACGACATCTGCAACGATGTGCTAGGCTACGGGCCGCTGGAGCCGCTGCTCGCCCGCGACGATATCGCCGACATCATGGTCAACGGCTCCAAGAACGTCTACATCGAAGTCAACGGCAAGGTCGAACAGACCGGCATCCGCTTCCGCGACAATCAGCAGCTGCTCAACATCTGCCAGCGCATCGTCAGCCAGGTTGGCCGCCGCGTCGACGAATCGAGCCCGATCTGTGACGCCCGTCTTCCTGACGGGTCTCGCGTCAACGTGATCGCGCCGCCGCTCTCCATCGACGGCACCGCGCTCACCATCCGCAAGTTCAAGAAGGACAAGCTGACGCTCGATCAGCTGGTCAAGTTCGGCGCCATCTCGCCGCAGGGCGCCGAGATACTCAAGATTATCGGCCGCGTCCGCTGCAACATCGTCATCTCCGGCGGTACCGGCTCCGGCAAGACGACGCTGCTCAACTGCTTGACCAACTATATCGACCGCGAGGAACGCGTCATCACCTGCGAGGACTCGGCCGAACTGCAACTGCAGCAGCCGCACGTGGTACGTCTCGAAACCCGCCCGCCCAATCTCGAGGGCGAAGGCGAGGTGACCATGCGCGACCTGGTCAAGAACTGCTTGCGCATGCGGCCCGAACGCATCATCGTCGGCGAAGTGCGCGGACCGGAGGTTTTCGACCTGCTGCAGGCGATGAACACCGGCCATGACGGGTCGATGGGAACGATCCACTCCAACAGCCCGCGCGAATGCCTGAACCGTATCGAATCGATGATCGCCATGGGCGGCTATTCGCTGCCGCAGAAGACCGTGCGTGAAATCGTCGTCGGCTCCGTCGATGTCATCATCCAGGCAGCACGCCTTCGCGACGGCTCGCGCCGCATCACCCACATCACCGAGGTGATCGGCATGGAAGGTGACGTCATCATCACGCAGGACATCGTGCTCTACAACATCAAGGGCGAGGACTCGAACGGAAGGCTGCTTGGCGAGCATGTGTCGACCGGCATCGGCCGTCCGCATTTCTGGGATCGCGCCCGCTACTATGGCGAGGAACAGCGCCTCGCCAATGCTCTGGAATCGATGGAGAAACGCGCTGACTAACGCATATCCAGGCGTGGGGACTGAGGTCGATGTTCGGAATTGATACCACCGTACTGGCGTTCATCGTGCTCGCCGGCTTCAGCGCCGGTGCGGTCGCCTATGCCTTCCTGTTCACCAAGATGAGCAACGAGAAGCAGGCCGGCAAGCGGCTCGAGACGATCAAGGCCGCCGAGACCGATCGTTCGGTCGTCAAGGCTTCGCGCGACCGTGTCGCGGAGGCGGTCAAGCGGCGTAAATCTGTCCAGGACACGCTGAAACAGCTCGACGAAAAGCAGAAAACCAACGAACTCGCCGTCAAGAAGCCGCCGTTAAAGGCCCAGATTCGTCAGGCCGGCATGCAGGTCTCGATCGAGCGTTTCTATATCTACTCCGTCATTTGCGGCATCGCGCTGACGGTGCTCGCCTATCTCGCCGGCGCGCCGCTACTTGTCCTGCCGGGTACGCTTCTGGCCGGCGCGCTCGGCCTGCCGCGCTGGTTCGTCTCGTTTCGCCGCGCGCGCCGGGTCAAGGCGTTCCTCAACGAATTTCCCAACTCCCTCGACATCATCGTGCGCGCCGTCAAATCCGGCCTGCCGCTCAACGACGCCATTCGCCTGATCGCCAATGAATCGCCGGAGCCGGTCAAGACCGAGTTCCGCCGGATCGTCGATTCGCAGCAGATTGGCATGTCCATCCCCGACGCCACCTTGCGCATGGCTGAGACCATGCCGTGCAGCGAGGCAAGTTTCTTCGGAATCGTTATCCAGATCCAGTCACAGGCCGGCGGTAATCTCTCCGAGGCGCTAGGCAACCTTTCGCGCGTGCTTCGCGATCGCAAGAAAATGAAGGCCAAGGTCCAGGCGCTGTCCATGGAAGCGAAGGCGTCGGCCGTCATCATCGGCGCGCTGCCTATTGTCGTCGCCCTTCTCGTCTATCTGTCGAGCCCGAACTACATCATGCCGCTGTTCACCACCAGCACCGGCAATCTGATCCTTGGCTGTTCCGGCGTGTGGATGTCGATCGGCATTCTGGTGATGCGCAAGATGATGAACTTTGAAGTTTAGGCCCACCTTGGAAAGCTCGAACGAAAAGACTGAAAACGGATGACCGACCAAGTCGTAAAATCGCTGACCGATCCTGCCTTCCTGATCGCATTGCTGGTCGGCGTTGCGGTGTTCGCGACCGTCTTCACGTTGCTGCCGGCGCTTGGCGGCAATCAGCTCAAGGCGCGCATGAAATCGGTGGCGCTGGAGCGTGACGAATTGCGCGCCAAGCAGCGCTCGCGGCTTGCCAACGAAGCCGATCGCCGCCGCAAGGGGCTGCGCGAAGAGCAGTCGATCGGCATGCGCAACATCGTCGACAGGCTCGACCTGCGGCGTGCGTTGGCCGATGAAGGCACGTTGCAGAAGCTCAAGGTGGCGGGCTTTCGTGGCCAAAACCCGCTGACGCGCTTCCTGTTTTTCCGCCTGATCCTGCCGTTTGTGGGTTTCGCGCTGGCAGCGATCTATCTGTTCGTGCTCGGCGGACTGCCTGACCGGCCGGCCTTCGCGAAACTGTTCGTCTGCATTCTCGTCGCCTACGCCGGCTTCTACGCGCCGATCCTTTACGTCAACAATCGTGCCGCCAAGCGCAAGCAGTCGATCCAGGCGGCGTGGCCGGATGCGCTCGACCTGATGCTGATCTGCGTCGAGTCGGGCATGTCGGTCGAGGCTGCCTTGCGCAAGGTCTCCGAGGAGATCGGTTCGCAATCGGTGGCGCTGGCGGAGGAATTCGTGCTGACCAATGCCGAACTCTCTTATCTGCAGGAACGCAAGCAGGCTTATGAAAACCTGTCGGCTCGTACCGGCCTGGAATCGGTGAAGTCAGTGTCCCAGGCACTGGTCCAGGCGGAACGCTACGGCACACCCGTGGCGCACGCATTGCGCGTGCTGGCCGCGGAAAGCCGCGACATGCGCATGAATGCAGCCGAGAAGAAGGCCGCCGCCCTGCCGCCGAAGCTTACCGTGCCGATGATCCTGTTCTTCCTGCCGGTTTTGTTCGCCATCATTCTGGGCCCAGCCGGCATTCAGGTCAGCCAGCGCGGCATCTTCGGCGACCAGCACAATTCCTCAAGCCAGTAGGCCTCGTTGCAGCCATACTAAAGAGCCGCACTGCCAATGCAGTGCGGCTCTTGGTTTTCAGCGTTGATGCGTGGACGGATTTTGCGCTGTGCGGAGCCGGCGCCCATGCGGCGCTCAGTTGGTCGCCGCCTTTGCCTTGTCCTGATCCTTGAGCTGGCTCCAGGCGTTCTGCTGGGCAAGCATCTGGCGAAGATAGGCTACATTGGCTTGCGCCTGTTCCGGCGAAAGCTCCTGCGAGGCGATCTTCTCGGCCTCGTCGAAGCGGCCCTGCAGTCCCACGACCAGCGCAAGGTTCTGGCGCACCCGGCTGTCGGCATTCGGTTGCTGGGCTGCCGAGCGCATATAGGTCTCGGCGGTGCGCAGATCGCCTTCCAGCACATAGGACATGCCGAGATTGGAAAGGATCGAGGGTTCGTTCGGCTTGAGGTCCAGCGCCTTGCGGTAGTTCTGGCGCGCTTCATCCTTCTGGCCAAGCTGGTCGAGAATGGCGGCCTCGGCCGACATCAGCCGCCAGTCCGGATATTCCGGCGTCTGCGCCCGGCGCACGGCGTCGAGCGCCGGCTCGAACTGGCCGTTGGCGGCCAGCGCCTTGCCGTAGGCGGCAAGCACGTCGCGATCCTTGGGGTAGGCGATCGCCAGCTTGCGCATAACGGCAAGCGACTGGTCGGCATCGCCGTCCATCTGGAGCGCCGCCGCAAAATTTGTCGCCAGTCGCTTGTCGTTGGGGTTCTTTGCGTAGGATTCGCCGAGCCGCGTGGTCGCGCCGTGCAACTCGCTGGCCGACATGGTCTCCAGCGGTTTGCCGCTGGTGCGCCCGATCGAGCCGGTCGTGAGCTTGCTGGTTCCGCACCCGGCAACACCGGCCGCCAGCGCCATCAGCAGTGCCGTGGTGACCAACCGTTTGGCCGTGACGTTCATCCTGCGGTTGGTGGGCATCGGCACGGGGCTCTCCATTCCTGCGCGTGGCCATTCACGTGGCCATCTTCATCCCCGCAGAAATATTCTGTTAACCCTAACGGACAGTTAAAAAGCAAGCCGTCTGATGGGCGAACGGCCCGCCGGAAGCCATGGCCTGGCATGTCCAATGTCTGGTCTCTGTGCATAGATGTTGAAATCATCCGACGTCCCTGTCACTTGACTGGGGACGATCTGCAAGCCTCCCGGAGACCATCGAATGCCCGTCGAACTCATCGAGACACTAAACACTGCCTTGCCGGTCCATCTGGTCGCGAGGGATGGACTGGAGGCCTTGGGGCTTTCGCCTTCCACGATCGCATGGGCGGCCGCCAACGGCTTTTCCGGCGAAGCCGGCAGGACGCTCGCTGTCGCCGGCGACAACGGTTCCCTTGCCGGCGCCTTGTTCGGCGTCGGTGATGGCGAGGGGGCGCTGGCCGTCGGCATGCTGGCGAGAGCCTTGCCGGAAGGCGACTGGCATTTTGCCGCCGCTCCAGCCGAGCCGGAACTCGCGGCCATAGGCTTGGTGCTCGGCGGCTATGTCTTCACTCGCTACGGCAAGAAATCAGGCAAGGCGTTGCGTTTTGCGCTGCCGTCCGGCGCCGATGCGGGTCGTGTCCGGCGCATCGCCGACGGCGTCTTCCTGGCGCGCGACCTCGTCAACACGCCGACCAGCGACATGGGACCGGACGAGTTGGAGAAGGCCGTACGGACCCTGGCGGCCACTCACAAGGCCGAGGTATCGGTGATCAAGGGGGATGATCTCCTAAAGCAGAATTTCCCGATGATCCATGCGGTCGGCCGGGCCTCGGTCGGAGTGCCGCGCCTGATCGATATGGTTTGGGGACCGGAAGGCGCGCCGAAGGTGACGCTGGTCGGCAAGGGTGTCTGTTTCGACACTGGCGGCCTCGACATCAAGCCTTCGTCGGGCATGCTCTTGATGAAGAAGGATATGGGCGGCGCCGCCAATGTGCTGGGCCTGGCCTCGATGATCATGGCTGCCGGGCTGAAGGTCCGGCTGCGTGTCCTGATCCCAGCAGTCGAGAATTCGATTGCCGGCAACGCCTTTCGGCCTGGAGATGTACTGACCAGCCGCAAGGGCCTCACCGTCGAGATCGGCAACACCGACGCCGAAGGGCGGCTGGTGCTGGCCGATGCGCTGGCGCTGGCCGATGACGAGGAGCCGGAACTGCTGATCGACATTGCGACGCTGACCGGGGCAGCGCGTGTCGCGCTCGGCCCCGATCTGCCGCCTTTCTACACTGGCGACGAAGTGCTGGCGTCCGAACTGGCTGCGGCCTCCATGGCCGTCGAGGATCCGTTGTGGCGCATGCCGTTGTGGCGGCCCTATGACGCCAGGCTGGCGTCGAAGATCGCCGACATCAACAACGTCACCACCGACGGCTTCGCCGGTTCGGTCACCGCGGCGCTTTTCCTCAAGCGCTTTGTCGAACGGACAACGGGCTGGGCGCACTTCGACATCTTCGCCTGGAACCCGTCCGATCGCCCCTACGGACCCGCCGGCGGCGAGGCGCAAGGCATCCGTGCACTGGAGCGGGTCATTTCGAGGCGCTATCCCTAGGGTCGTGAGCACAACACACCGCCTCTAAACTGAAACGGAACCGAAACAATTTGGCGTCATGCTCGGGCGATGTCGATTTCGATGCGTCCGAGTCAGGCGATGCGACTGTGGCAGCAGGTGATGCTGTCGCAGGTGCGCGCCGGCGCGCCAGATCTCACCATGCGCCAGACGGCGATCCTGTTCACCATCTATCTCGACCCGCCGCCGCACACGGTGCGCGGTCTGGCAGCCCGCCTCAATGTCACCAAGCCGGTCATCACCCGCGCCCTCGACACTATGGGTGCGCTGAAACTGGTGTCGCGCCATCGCGACGAGCTCGACAAGCGCAATGTGCTGATCCGGCGCACGGTCGAAGGCGCGCTCTTTGTCGAGCGCTTCGGGGATGGTATCGTTGCCAAGGCTCATGAACTGCCCATCTGATCAATCCATGAACTCGACGAGTACCGATTTGACTGCCAGGGACGCCCGCCTCCACGCCTTCCGTTCCGACCTCGCCGATGCCAGGCTGAAAGGGGAGGTGTCGGCCGATCGCTTCGTCACCGGCCGTCCGGCCCGGATCACAGCCTCCGTGGCTGACGTGCGCAAGGCACCGCGCCCGGATGCCGGCGTCAACACGCAGGTACTGTTCGGCGACGATGTGCTTGTCTTCGAGGAAGCCGAGGGATGGGCCTGGGTCCAGGCCGAACGTGACGGCTATGTCGGCTACGTCGGCGCCACCATGCTGGGCGCACCCGAGCATGCGCCAACCCACATCGTCATGGCGCCGCGCACTTTTCTCTATCCCGGCCCGGATCTGCGCTTCCCGATCAGCGGCCAATTGTCGATGGGCTCGACGGTGACGGTAACCGGTGCCGCCGAAACGCGCGGCACGCACTATGCGCTGTTGCCCTCCGGCGAGGCGCTGATCGCCGGCCATATTTGCCCGGTCAGTGACATCGCCGCCGACTATGTCTCGGTCGCCGAGATGTTTCTCGGCACGCCCTATCTCTGGGGCGGCACCTCCGGCTTCGGCATCGACTGTTCGGGCCTTGTGCAACTGGCCATGCGCATGGCCGGCCGCAATGTGCTGCGTGATTCCGACATGCAAGCGGCAGGCCTCGGCGAGCCGCTCGATCCGGGATTCGATTATGCCGGACTGAAACGCGGCGACCTGGTGTTCTGGAAGGGCCATGTCGCGATCATGACCGACGCCGAGACAATGATCCACGCCAACGGCCACACCATGCTGGTCTCGCGCGAAGGGCTGAAGGATGCGGTTGATCGGATTGGGTATCTGTATGGCGGGCCGACTGGGTTTCGGCGGCCCTAGCGCCTCTTCCTCGCCCGTTCACGGGGAAAGGTGCCCGAAGGGGCGGATGAGGGGCGACGCCAGCGACTGAAAGGTCGCGCTGCGCCTCACTTGCCGGCCGGCATCCCTTCTCCCCGTAAACGCGGCGAGGGATAGCTCGGCCGATCACCTTTTGTTCCGATTTTCCTTGGCGATCGCGCGCCGTCGCGCTACCTCTTTCGCGTGACCGAGCAGCCGCGCCTTGCCAAACAGAATGCCGCCGTCCTTCTGCCCGAGCCATTCATCAGATGGTTTGGCGAAAAAGGCTGGTCGCCGCGCGCTCACCAGATCGAGCTGCTGGCGAAGGCTCAAGCCGGGCAATCGGTGCTCTTGATCGCACCGACCGGCGCCGGCAAGACGCTGGCCGGCTTCTTGCCATCGTTGACCGAACTGGCCAACCGCCCCAGACGCAAAGCCGGTATGGCACGGCGCGGCATCCATACGCTCTACATCTCGCCGCTGAAGGCGCTGGCCGTCGACATCGAGCGCAACCTCGGCAAGCCGGTGGAGGAGATCGGCCTGCCCGTCACCATCGAGACGCGCACCGGCGACACGCCTTCCCACAAGCGACAGCGCCAGAAGCTGGCGCCGCCCGATATCCTGCTCACCACGCCCGAGCAATTGGCGCTGCTGATTGCGGCCGGCGATGCCGGGCGATTCTTCGAGGATCTGCGCTATGTCGTGCTCGACGAGTTGCATTCGCTGGTGACATCGAAACGCGGCCATCTGCTGGCGCTCGGGCTGGCGCGGCTGCGCAGCATCGTGCCCGGCCTGCAGACGATCGGTCTGTCGGCAACGGTGGCCGAGCCCGACGAGTTGCGGCGCTGGCTGGTGAGCCAGAATCCGCCCAAAGGCCTGGCAAGTCCCGATATGTCTGAGCTCATCGTCGTAACCGGCGGCGCGAAGCCCGAAATCTCGATCCTCGATTCGGAAGAGCGCGTGCCATGGGCCGGCCATTCGGCGCGGTATGCGACGCCGGAAATCTACCGCGAGATCAAGCGCCATAGGACCACCCTGCTGTTCGTCAACACCCGCAGCCAGGCCGAGCTGCTGTTTCAGGAATTGTGGCGGGTCAACGAGGATACCTTGCCGATCGCGCTGCATCACGGCTCGCTCGATGTCGCCCAGCGCCGACGCGTCGAGAAGGCGATGGGGGAAAACGCGCTCCGTGCCATCGTCGCCACCTCGACGCTCGACCTTGGCATCGATTGGGGCGATGTCGATCTGGTCGTCCATGTCGGCGCGCCCAAGGGCGCCAGCCGGCTGGCGCAGCGCATCGGCCGCGCCAATCACCGCATGGACGAGCCGTCGAAGGCGATCCTGATCCCGGCCAATCGTTTCGAGGTGCTGGAGTGCCGGGCAGCGCTGGACGCCAACTACCTCGGCGCCCAGGATACGCCGCCGCTGGTCGATGGCGGGCTCGACGTGCTGGCGCAGCATGTGCTGGGCTGCGCCTGCGGGGCGCCGTTTCGCGCCGACGATCTCTACGAGGAAGTGCTGACAGCAGCGCCCTATGCCAGCCTCGACCGGCCGACATTCGACCGCGTCATTGATTTCGTCGCCACCGGCGGCTACGCACTGAAGAACTACGAGCGCTACGCCCGCATCCGCCTCAACAAGGACGGCATGTGGCGGGTCTCCAATCCTCGCGTCGCGCAGCAATATCGGCTGAACGTCGGCACCATCATCGAGGTGCCGGCGCTCAATGTGCGTTACGTCAAGGCCGGCAGCAAAGGCTCGGCTTCGCACGGCGGCCGGGCTCTGGGCAAGATCGAGGAGGCCTTCCTCGAAACGCTGACGCATGGCGACACCTTCATGTTTGCCGGCAAAGTGCTGCGCTTCGAAGGTATCCGCGAGAACGAATGCTTCGTCTCGAATGCGCCGGGAAGCGACGCCAAGGTGCCTTATTATGGCGGCGGCAAATTTCCGCTTTCGACTTACCTCGCCGAGCAGGTGCGCGCCATGCTGGACGACCCGCAGCGCTGGAAGAAGCTGCCGGAGCAGGTATCGGACTGGCTGCGGTTCCAGGCCGACAAATCGGTATTGCCCAAACGCGACGACCTGCTGATCGAAACCTTTCCGCGCGGCAACCGTCACTATCTCGTGGCCTATCCATTCGAGGGCAGACTGGCCCACCAGACGCTCGGCATGCTGCTCACCCGCCGGCTGGACAGGGCCGGCGCCAGGCCGCTTGGCTTCGTCGCCACCGACTACGCATTGGCCATCTGGTCGCTGGGCGATATGGGCGCGATGTTCAAATCGCGGAAACCTTCGCTTGGCGCTCTGTTCGACCAGGACATGCTGGGCGACGACCTCGAGGCTTGGCTGGCCGACAGCTGGCTGCTCAAGCGCACCTTCCGCAACTGCGCGCTGATTTCAGGCCTGATCGAGAAGCGCCACCCGGGACAGGAGAAAAGCGGCCGTCAGGTCACCGTCTCGACCGATCTGATCTATGACGTGCTGCGCAGCCATGAGCCCGACCACATCCTGCTGCAGGCGACGCGCGCCGACGCGGCGACCGGTCTGCTCGATGTCAGCAGACTTGCCGACATGCTCTCGCGTATCCAGGGTCGAATCGTGCATAAGGCACTCGAACAGATATCGCCGCTGGCCGTGCCGATCATGCTCGAAATCGGCAAGATGCCGGTGAATGGCGAGGCCGACGAAACGCTGCTGATGGATGCCGCGACTTTGGTCGAGGAAGCCATGGGTCCTGGGATGGTTGAGGAATGAATTTTTCGCTGGCGCGGGCATCGCTGATCGCCGAGGCCGATTTTGTCGGCATCGCGGGCGAGCGCGCGGTCTGTGATTCGCGCGGCGTGCTTTATTTCCCCGATCTGAGGCTGCTCGCGGTCTCCGACCTGCATCTGGAAAAGGGCTCGTCCTTTGCCAGGCGCGGCGCACTGATCCCGCCCTACGATACCGGCGCCACTCTGCTCCGGCTGCAGGCGGTAATCGCGGACTACCAGCCGGCCATCGTCATCAGCCTGGGCGACTCCTTCCACGACGGCGGCGGCGCCGAGCGCATGCATCAAACCTTCCGCGATCGGCTGGAAGCATTGATGGCCGGCCGCGACTGGTTCTGGGTCGCCGGCAACCATGACCCGGAAGCGCCGGCGGATTTGCCCGGCGAGACGGTGCGCGAACTCGCCATCGGCTCGCTGCTGTTCCGCCACGAGCCGTCGAAGATAAGAACCGAGGGCGAAGTTGCCGGCCATCTTCACCCTTGCGCCCGCATCGTCCAGCAGGGCCGCTCGGTGCGGCGGCGCTGCTTTGCCGGCGATGGCGGCCGCATGATCATGCCGGCCTTCGGCGCTTATACCGGCTCGCTCAACGTGCTCGACCGCGCCTATGCCGGCCTGTTCCGCCGCGAGACGTTGATAGCCTATATGATGGGCGCCGCGCGCATCTTCGCCATTTCCGGTTCGATGCTGCGGCCGGGCTGAGTTTCTACGGTATAAGCACGGTTGCGCCTGTCGTCTGCCGTGCTTCGAGCCGGCGATGCGCCTCCGCCACTTCGGCAAGCGGCATGCTTGTGTGCACCGGGATTTTCACTGCGCCGCTGAGGACGACGCTGAACAGATCCTCGCTCATGGCGACAACGTCCTCACGCCTGGCGAGATGATGGAACAGCAACTGCCTGGTGGCGAACAGCGAACCCTTTTGCATCAAAAGCATGATGTCGAATGGCGGGATCGACCCCGACGCTGTGCCGTAGCTGACGAAGGTGCCGAACGGCCGCAGGCAGTCGAGCGAGGCGGGGAAGGTCGCGTTGCCGACGCCGTCATAGACGACGTGGCAGCCTTCGCCGTTGGTGACCTCTTTCACCCGTGCGGCGAAATTCTCTTTGCTGTAGTCGATGACATGGTCGCAGCCATTGGCGCGCGCAAGTTCGGCCTTTTCGGGTGAACCGACCGTGCCGATGACGATGGCGCCGAGATGCTTTGCCCATTGCGTCAGGATGAGGCCGACGCCGCCCGCCGCGGCATGCACCAGGATTGTATGGCCCGCCTCCACGCGAAACGTGCGACGCAGCAGATATTGCGCCGTCAGCCCCTTCAGCATCATGGCCGCGCCCGTCTCGAAATCGATGGCGTCGGGCAGATGCACGACGAAATGCGCCGGCACGATGCGTTCTTCGGCATAGGCGCCGAGCGTCTCGACATAGGCGACTCGGTCGCCAGGCGCGAACCCGCTGACGCCTTCACCGCCGGCGACGATTTCGCCGGCGCCTTCATTGCCGGGAATGAATGGCAGAGCGGGCGGCGCGTATTCGCCGGTGCGAAAATAGATGTCGACGAAGTTGAGACCGACCGCCCGGTTGCGCACGCGCACCTCGCCCGGTCCGGGCTGGCCGATGTCGACATCTTCGTAGGCAAGCACATCTGGCCCGCCATGGCGGTGAACACGGATCGCTTTCATGGTTTTCTCCCCTGCGCTGTTCTCTTGAGTGTGAGATAGCGCGTGGCGAGATATCATTGTAGGCTGATACCTATGACATCAGAGTTCAAACAAAATGATATCTGAGCAGATCGGCCTCGACCTTCTCCGCACCTATGTCGCGGTCTGCCGGCAAGGTAGCCTGAGCAGGGTCGCCGCGCAGACCGGCAAGACCCAATCGGCGATGAGCATGCAGATGCGCCGGCTGGAGGGCCTGCTCCAACGGCACTTGTTCCAGCGCACCGGCCGCGGTGTCGTACCGACTGCGGCGGGAGAGCTCTTTCTGGGATACGCGACCCGCATCCTCGCTCTCGGCGACGAAGCGGTGGCGCGTCTGCAGCAGGCTAGCATTGGCGGCGGCGTGCGTATTGGTCTTGCCGAAGAGGTCACCACGGCGGCGCTTTCGGCCGCGCTTGGGCGGCTGCATCGCACATATCCCGACATCAGCCTCGACGCGATGGTCGAGCACAGCGTCGCGCTGGGACGGCTGTGGAGCGAGGATGCGCTGGATGTCATGATTGCCCCGACATCCGTCGTCGCGGCCGATGCCGTGACGACATGGAACGTCGAACTGCAGTGGGTCTGCGCCCAGGACTATGTGCTGGACCATGACCGGCCGCTCGATCTCGCCGCCTTCGGCGCAACCTGCCCTTGGCGCAGGCGGATGATCGAGGCGCTGATTGCCGCCGGTCGGGAGCACCGGATCGTCCTGTCGTGCCAAAGCGTCACCGGCCTTCAGGCCGCGATCGAGAACGGACTGGGCGTTGGACTGCTTCCGCCCGAATCCGTGCGTACCGCTTCGATGCGGGTGCTGAAGACGTCAGCCGGCCTGCCCGAGCCGCTCACGGTCCAATACGGCCTTTACGCGCACGACCGCAGGACAGCTGTAATCGATGCCGCGATCGAAATCCTGCTTAAGGATTTGCCCGCGGCGCCACGAGCACGGGCCGCCTGACGGCGGGACGCTCTACCGGCCGTAATAGAGGGTGACGGTGTGCTTGGCCTCGGCGAAGAACAGCCAGCGCTCGACCAGCATGCCGGCGAACTGGACGATTGCCGCAAGCACCGACAGCACCGCTGCGAATGGCCAGGGCAAAGCGAATAAGACAGAAAGCAGCAGCAGGGCAGGCAAGGCGAAAGCCAGCAACTGCGTGATCAGCCGCAGCTTTGCGCCGTGCTTGCGGGCGATGCGAAAGCCCATTTCCTTGAGCAGATAGTTTTCCTCGGTGTGCGGCCATTCCAGCGAGCGCACTGTGCCGCCAGTGAGCCCCGTCGCCGTGTTGGCGGTGGTCGCGATCTCCAGCGCGTCATTGTATCGCCACGTCGCCAGCTTCCAGCCCCAGCCGAGCAAGGTAAGCGGCAGGGCGGCGGCGGCAGTGGCGGTCGGGCTGATGGCGAAAGCCTGCAGCAGCGCGTTGAGCAGCACGCTGCCGGTCATCGCCGAAAAGATGAGATAGCCCGGCAGCGTATACGGGCTATGCCACTGCGCGATCGGCTTCAGCGAGGCATAGATCATGCCGGTGGTGCAGACGGTGACGACCGCGCCGATGGCTGCCAGCAGCCCGGCAATAGCTACCCAGCCGCCGGTGTGGCCGAAGAACACCCAGCCGATGCCGAACAACCCGGCCGGAATGAAGGTTGCCACCGAAGCCACGCCTTCGCGCGACAGCCACGAACTGCGCCATTGCGACAAGGCGCGCCATGCGCGTTCGGGGCGGCCGAGATGGACGGTCGAAGACAAAAGGCCGGCAGCAATCAGCCCAAGCGCCAGCCCCATGCCGATAAGGCCAAGCCAGAAATCGGCCGGGATGAAGCCCAGCCCGCCCAGCACGCCAAGCAGCGCCAGCAGTCCGTAGCCCGCTCCTGTAGCAGTAGTGAAGAAAACGACCGAGGCGGCAGGATGCATGGATATCAGTTCGAAAGCATGCGGTCGACCCAGCCGAGGAAACCGCCTTCGGCCCTGACCGGGTCGAGCCTTGCCGCCGGCACCGATGCGGCACGCCGGGCGCGCGGCGGCAGGTACTTGTTGGTCGGCTTGTAGCCCATCTCCGGCATCAGGTCGACGCCGCCACGCTCCGCCACCAATTGCGAGACAGCCGACGAAGGATCGCCGAGATCGCCGAAATGCCGGGCGCTGGTCGGGCAGGCGGCTACGCAGGCCGGCACGCGGTCTTCCTCGGCCAGATTGTCATTGTAGATGCGGTCGACGCACAGCGTGCATTTCTTCATCACGCCGACGTCGGTATCGAATTCGCGCGCGCCATAGGGACAGGCCCAGCTGCACAGTTTGCAGCCGATGCATTTGCTTTCGTCGATCAGCACGATGCCGTCCGATGCCCGCTTGTAGGAGGCGCCGGTCGGGCAGACGGTGACGCAGGCCGGCGTCTCGCAATGCAGGCAGGAGCGCGGGAAGTTGACGGTGCGCCCGCCCGCTTCGGTGATGTGCTCATAGCTGTGTACGCGGTTGAACCAGACGCCGTCGACATGGCCGCCATAGGGGTCGATGTCGGTCAGTGGCGCCATGTGGCCGCCGGTGTTCCACTCCTTGCAGGCGGTGACGCAGGCCTGGCAGCCGACGCAGGTGTCGAGGTCGATGACCAGGCCAAGCTTCTTGTCTGTATGGGCGGGAAGGCAGGTCATTCCACGGCTTCCCTATGGACGCGGAACTCGGCGCCGAAGCGAAGGATGTCGGGCGAAGGCTCGACATTTGGCGGCTGGCTGAAACGCTCGAATTGCGGTTCGGTGAAGCCGGCTTCCTCATCAGAGCATTTGACAATGCGTACCCTGAGGTCGAACCACGCCGCCTGGCCGGTCACCGGATCGGAATTCGAATAGCGTTTGCCTTTCGCGTCAGCCGATGTCTGGTCGCCGATAATGTGGTTGAGCAGGAAAGCGCGATTGCTCTCGGCAGCGTTGTCCTTCAGACCCCAGGCGCCGCCCCTTTTGCCGATGGCGTTCCAGGTCCAGACCGTATCCGCATTGACCCCGTCGACCAGCTTGATCTGTCCTTTCACCCGGCCGTTGATGCTTTCGATCCACACCCAGTCGTCGTCGGCCAGGTCGAGAACTGCCGCGGTCTGGTGGTGCACGAACAGGCGGTTCTGGCTGGTGATTTGCCGCAGCCACGCATTCTGCGAGCCCCAGGAATGATACATGTGCATAGGCCGCTGCGTCAGCGCATGCAGCGGGTATTTCTGCGGATCGACCGCGGCCTCTTCGAACGGGGTAAACCAGAACGGCAGCGGATCCATATAGGTCTCGATGCGCTGGCGTTCGCTCTCGGGCGGCTGGACGCGACCATGACCGCGCGCGGCGAGGCGAAAGCGCTGCATCGGTTCGCAATAGAGCTGGAACACGATCGGCTCGGCCTTGGGGATGAACCCCATCTGCTCTGCGAAGTCGAGATAGGAGCGGTTGGCCATCTTGTAATAGCGCTGGTCCTCAGCAAAATCCTGGTGCCAGAAGCCGCCATTGTCGATGTAGCGCTGCAGCTGGTCGGGATTGACTTCGCCCTTGCCGACAGACGTGCCGTCCTTGCCGCGCCAGCCGGCGAGCGGGCCAATGCCGGGCGTGCGTTCGTGATTGACGATGTAGTCGGCATAGTCGGCATATCTGGCCGAGCCATCGTCCTCGACGAAGCCGGGCAGGCCAAGCCGAGCGCCAAGTTCGATCAGCACCGATTGGAACGGCCTGACATCTCGGTCCGGTTCGACCACCGGATGGCGGATCGCGTCGCCCGGCCCGTCGGCATGGCTGATCGGCCGGTCGAGCAGGCTGATGCAGTCGTGACGTTCGAGATAGGTGGTGTCGGGCAGCACCAGATCGGCGAACGGCACCGTCTCGGAATAATAGGCGTCGGAATAGATGATGAAGGGGATCTTGTAGTTACCCGCTTCGTCATGGTCGGTGAGCATGGCAATGGTCTCGACGGTGTTCATCGAGGAATTCCAAGCCATGTTCGACATGTACATCATCAGCGTGTCGATCGGGTACGGATCACCGGCCCACGCATTGCGGATGACCGTATGCATCAGCCCATGCGCGGCGAGCGGCGCATCCCAGGAATAAGCCTTGTCGATGCGCAAAGGCGTGCCGGCCTCGTCGACCAGGAGATCGT
Organism: Mesorhizobium sp. L2C066B000; assembly: GCF_000502335.1. Lineage (NCBI taxonomy): Bacteria > Pseudomonadati > Pseudomonadota > Alphaproteobacteria > Hyphomicrobiales > Phyllobacteriaceae > Mesorhizobium > Mesorhizobium sp. L2C066B000. Next base: position 93,738 of record NZ_AYWZ01000005.1, on the reverse strand, counting down.
CCGGCCCGCAGACGAAGCCGAGCGGCATGCCGTCGAGCGGCGTCATCGGCTTGACCACCTTGCCGGCCGGCTTCGGTCCCGGCGGCGCCGAGCGCGGGTAGGGCGGCTTGAAACGGAAGCCGCCGGGCACGTCCACCGTGCCGAGCAGCACCTGCAGCAGGTGGATGGCGCGGCAGGAGTGAAAGCCGTTGGAGTGGGCCGAGATGCCGCGCATGGCATGCATCGACACCGGCCGTCCCTTGATCGTCTCGTGCCGCCGTCCGGCCCAGTCGGTCCACGCAACCGGCAGTTCGATCGTCTGTTCGAAGGCGACGTGGGCGAGTTCGGCAGCGATCCGGCGGATGGTGTCGGCCGGAATGCCGCATCGTGCCGCGACCGCATCGGGTGCGTAGCTGTCGTCCATGTAGCGGTCGGCGATAAGCCGAAACACCGGCACGCAGCGGCGGCCGGCGAACGTGAAGCTGCCGGTCAACGCCGGCTTCGCATCCGCATCGGCTGCGTTGACGGTTGTCTTCGCCACTCTGTCCCACGCGAGAAGATTGTTGTCGCTGTCGCGCAGGAACAGCCCGTCGTCCGCCGCACCCGGCTCCTGGATGACCAGCACATGGGCGTTGGTGTAGCGGAGCAGATAATCGAGATCGACGCGGCCCGCCTTGAGCAGTTCGTGGATGAGGGCGAAGACGAAGAGGCCGTCGGTGCCGGGCCGGATCCCGATCCAGTCGTCGGCAATCGCGTTGTAGCCCGTGCGGCACGGGTTGATCGACACCACCTTGGCGCCGCGCGCCTTGAGTTTACCCAAGCCGATCTTGATCGGGTTGGAATCATGGTCCTCGGCGACGCCGAACAGCATGAAGTATTTCGTATTGTCCCAGTCCGGCTCGCCGAACTCCCAGAACGAGCCGCCGATCGTGTAGAGCCCGCCGGCCGCCATGTTGACCGAGCAGAAGCCGCCATGGGCGGCGAAGTTCGGCGTGCCGAACTGGCTCGCCCACCAGCCGGTCAGCGACTGCGACTGGTCGCGCCCGGTGAAGAAGGCGAGCTTTTTCGGATCGGTTCGGCGGATATTCGATAGCCGCTCGGTCGCAATCGAAAACGCTTCCTCCCACTCGATCTCGCGGAATTCACCCGAGCCCCGCAGGCCGCTGCGCAACAGCGGCTTCTTCAGCCGCGCCGGGCTGTAATGCTGCATGATGCCGGAGCTGCCCTTGCCGCAGATTACGCCGCGGTTGACCGGATGGTCCTTGTTGCCGTTGATGTAGCGCACCTTGCCGTCCTTGATGTGGACGTCGATGCCGCAGCGGCAGGCGCACATATAGCAGGTGGTCTTGGCGATGCTGTCGGAAACGGTTGGCGAGGTGTCGACACCGTCGCCTTCATCAGGCGCGCGTGTATTGGGAAGCGGCCGTTGCGACGGTGCGGAATTGGCCCCGCGCGGCGCAGCTGGATTCATGATGCCGGCGTGCTTTTGCTACCTGCGAATTTGGCCCGCGTCTTCGGTCCGGGGCCACGCATATAGTGTTCTTCAGGATGATATCGATCGCCGGCCAGCCGCCGCCTGAGGCCACGGGTCCAATGCGCAAAAAGGGATCTGAACCGCCCGATCATTTTGTTGGCCGCGATTTGTTGGCGAATTTTTTCTAACTTCGACTGAAAAAGTAGAATAAAGCTATCGATCCGTCTAATCAGTTGTTCTTGTAAATTCGATCGGAATTGGTTCTTAATGCACACATGACGCTGGACCAGTTGCGCATTTTCGTTGCCGTTGCCGAACGCGGCCATATGACCAAGGCGGCGGAGCTTTTGGGCATCTCCCAGTCGGCGGCGTCGGCGGCCATCCGCGCTTTGGAAGAGCAGCATGGCGTTCATCTGTTCAACCGTGTCGGCCGCAACATCGAGCTGGCTCAGACCGGCCACCGTTTCCTGCCCGAGGCCAAGGCGGTGCTGGAACGCGCCGCCGCCGCCCGAAATGTGCTGGAGCATGTCTCGCAGACGGTCGCCGGCAGCCTGTCGATCGCCGCCAGCCTGACCATCGCCAGCTACTGGCTGCCGCGCAGGCTGGCCTCTTTCCATGAAGCCTACCCGGCGGTGCGCTTAAGCGTCAGCATCGGCAACACCAGGCAGGTCGAGGCCAATGTGCTCGACGGCACCGCCGATCTCGGTCTGGTCGAGGGGCGCACCGAGTCAGACATCCTCCGCCGCACCAAGGTCGACGTCGACAGGTTGATGCTGGTCGTCGCCGCCTCGCATCCCGAAATCGCCGAGATCGCGCCGGGCCGCCCGGATATCAGAGGGCTGCGCTGGATCATCCGTGAGGGTGGTTCGGGCACGCGCGAGGTGCTGGAGGACCTGGCCCGCCGCGAGGGGATATCGCTTGGCGACCTGCAGATATTTCTGGTGCTGCCGAGCAACGAGGCGGTTCGCCAGGTGGTCGAGGCCGGCGCCGGTGCCACCATCATCTCGGACCTCGTCGTCGGACGCGCCGTCGCCGAGGGCAGTCTCCGGTCGGTGCCGCTCGAACTGCCGAAGCGTGACTTCGCCATGATCACCCATCGTGACCGCCAGGCAAGCCTGGCCCAGATGGCGCTCAAGGCGCATCTCGGCGCTGAAGCCGTCAGCAATCCGGCGTAAGCGATCAGGCGAACTTCCGCTGCGCATCCAGCGCCAGGCCAAGGCCGACCGAGCCGAACATGTCGCCCTCGATAACGGCGGCTTGCGGCACCAGCGACAGGATTTCACGCCGTGCCAGCGGGATCGCGGTCGAACCGCCGGTGAGGAATACGGCGGTGATCGCAGAGGCCGTTATGCCGGCATCGGCAATCGTCTGCCGCACCGTAGCGGACACCCGCTCGATGTCGGCGGCGATGGTCTCTTCCAGGCCGGTCCGCGAGATCTCGGCGGCGAAATGCGCGCCAGGCAGCGCCACCGTTACATCGGCCGAAGCCTGATCCGTCAGCGCGATCTTGGCTCGTTCGACGAGGCCGGCCAGCGCATGGCCGTAACGGTGCTCGACAATATGGATGAAGCGGTCGACAAGGTCGGCGCGGACGGCCTCGAAGCGGATTTGCCTCAGATGCGTCATCGCCTTGGCAGTATAGACGAGGTTGATGCGCTGCCACGTCGCGAGATCAATGAAATAGCTCGCCGGCAGGTTGCGCTTGCCGTCTTTTGTGGGCGAGAGATAGCCGAGCTTGGGCATGACATGGGCGATGCTGAGCAGCCGGTCGAAATCGGTGCCGCCAATATGAATGCCTCGGTTGGCGAGGATGTCGTCCTTGCGGTCGCGTGAGCGGGCGCGTTGCGGCGAAACGCGCACGATCGAGAAGTCGGACGTGCCGCCGCCCATGTCGACGATCAACGCCAGTTCCTCGCGCTTCACGTCCTGCTCATAGTCGAGTGCTGCCGCAATCGGTTCGAACTGGAAGGCGATGTGCTTGAAGCCTTGCGCGCGCGCCGCTTTTTCAAGCTCGCTTTGCGCCTTGGCATCGGCTTCCACATCGTCGTCGACAAATTGCACCGGCCGGCCGAGCACAACGTTCTCCACCGGAGCGCCGGCATCTTCCTCAAGCCGCTTCTTCAAATGGCCGACGAACATGCCGACAATGTCGATGAAACCGATCTGCCGGGCCTTGATCCGCGTCTTCTCATGCGCCAGCGAACTGCCGAGCACGCTCTTCAGCGACCGCATCAGCCGGCCTTCGATGGCATCGGTGTAGTCGGCAATGGCGCGGCGGCCGAAATAGGTGTGACCGTCCTCGAAGTTGAAGAAAACCGCGCTTGGCAATGTCGGCTGTTCACCTTCCAGCGCCACCAGCCGTGCCTGGCCGTTGCGGATCACGCCCACCGTAGAATTGGACGTGCCGAAATCGATGCCGCCAAATGCCTGGTGCATTGCAGCCTCCTGTCATTGGGTCGTCGCTGTGGCAGGCGTCCGCAAGACGCGCGCCGTCCAGAGGCCTGACCGCTCTGCCGAATGATTGTGCGTGTTACCCGAGGGTTGGGAGGCGGCGGTCTATCGCAAGACTGAGAAAAGGGGAACCCCTTTTCCCCGGAAATGGGTCCTGCGCGTCAATCCCTGCGGAAAATCAGCCTGCCCAGCCAGCCGGTGATCATGGCCAGCGACACGGAGAAGACGCCGTAGAGAAACGAGTAATCATGCGCGACGCGGAAGATCGACTGTTCGAAGCCCGATTTGCGGATTTCGAGCTGGGCCGAGCTTTCCTTGAGGAACAGACCGCTCTTGAACAGGAACGCGCGGGCTTTATGGGTTCCAACCGGGACGTTGGGCGCCAGCCGCACCGTGGCGCGAAACAGGTTCTGCGACAAGAACTGCACGCCGCCGACATTCTCGCTATAGAGGCCGGTCGCCGCCTTGCGCTCGCGCAGCGCCACGGTGAATTCCTCGATCGTCGCCGGACTGTCGGTTACCTCGGCCGGCTGCATGTAAAGGTTGGAGGCGCCGAGCGACAGCTGCTTGTAGCTGTTGGGTTCGGTGATGTCCTGCAGCGGCCGCGTCGTGGCGACGGAGTAGGATACCGGCACGTTCTCGAAGGTCTCGGATTCCAGATTGACCCAGACGCCGAGCACCCGGTCCTTGCGGCGCACCACCACCGGCCGCGGCGGGCCTTCGAGCACGACGATGACGTCGTAGCGCCCCTGTCGCGCGACCAGCGGGTCGGGATTTTCCAGCGAACCGAAAATGGTCAGGTCGGCGCCGGAAAAGCCGGCGGTGATCGACACCGCGTCGGTGGAGAGACCGATCTGGATGCCTTCCGGCAAGGGGTTCGGCGATTGCGCTGCCGCCGGCAGAGCGAGGGCGAAAAGCAAAACGGCGGCCGAAAAAATCCCCCACCGCGGCATCAGTTCAGGCCCGCGGCGGTCAGCGAATAGAGGTTTGGCGGCGTGACGAAGAGATCGATGGCAAGCCGGATGGCAACCGCCAGCACCAGCAGCGCCAGCAGTGCCCTGAGCTGTTCGCCGCGCAGCTTCTGTCCTGCCTTGGCGCCATATTGCGCGCCGGCAACGCCGCCCGCCATCAGCAGGAAGGCAAGCATGACGTCGACCGTCTGGTTGGTGGTGGCGTGGACCAGCGTGGTGTAGGCCGAGGTGAAAATGATCTGGAACAGCGAGGTGCCGATGACGACGTTGGTCGGCACTTTCAGGAGGTAGATCAACGCCGGCACCATGATGAAGCCACCACCGACACCCATGATCGACGACAGGAAGCCGATGCCGGCGCCGAGCCCCAGCACCGGAATGACGCTGACGAACAGCTTCGAGGCCCTGAAGCGCATCTTCAGCGGCAGCCGGTGGATCCAGTTGTGCTGGCCGGATTTCTTCAAGACCGGCGCCGCACCGCTGCGCGTCGCGCGCAGCGCATTGACGCTCTCGACCAGCATCAGCCCGCCGACGGTGCCAAGCAGCACGACGTAAAGCAGTGAGATAAACAAATCGAGCTGGCCGAGCCGACGCAGGAAGGCAAAGACGAAGATACCGCCGGTCGAGCCTACGATGCCGCCGGCCAGCAGCACCCCGCCGAGCTTGAAGTCGAGCGTGCCGCGCTTCATGTGCGACAGCGCGCCGGAGAAGGAGGAGGCGATAACCTGGTTGGCACCGGTAGCAACGGCGATTGCCGGCGGGATGTTGTAGAAGATCAAGAGCGGCGTGATCAGAAAGCCGCCACCGACCCCGAACATGCCCGACAGGAAACCCACCGCCGCGCCCATTGCCAGCAGCACGAAGACGTTGACGGAAATTTCCGCGATCGGGAGATAGATGCCCACCCGTCAGTCTCGATCAGTTTGCCTGTCGGCGATTGCAGCCATTCCAGGGCATTGTCGCACCGAAAAGCCAATTCTTTCTTGCACCGCCGGGGCAGTGGGATCAAACCCCGTCGCCCTACCGAAACAAAAAACATCTCAAGCAGTTAACAGGCAAATGTATGGCAAGGGCGTCGCGTTAGCGACGCATCTGCCGTTATTTGTGCGCCAGCAGCGCCTTCACCAGCTTTTCGTCGATTTCGCCGGTCGCCTGCATCTTGTTGTCGGTCTGGAAAGCCATGATTGCGGTCTTGGTCTTGCCGCCCATCACGCCATCGGCGCCGCCGGCATCGTAGCCGTTCTTGTTGAGGATGAGCTGGATGTTCTTGACCGCCTTCTTCATGTCGACGCTGGCGGTGGTCTGCGGCGTGCCTTCCTGCCAGGATTCAGGAATGTCGGCCGAGTTGGACGCCGGGTCGAGCGGCTTCGGCTTCCACAGTTCCGTGGCGGCGCGCGCCCGCTCCAGCTGTTCGGGGCGCAGCGCAGTGGCGACTTCGTCGCGCTTTGCAGCCGCATCCTTGTCGCCGGTCTTGGCGACGAGCGCGAACCATTTGTAGGATTCCTCCAGGCTCTGCTTCATGCCGACGCCCTTTGCCGCCAGGATGCCGAGATTGAACTGGCTGTCCTTGACGCCGACATCGGCCGCCGCCTGAAACCAGTGCGCGGCCGATTCATTGTCGGTCACGCCGTCGGCGGCCATGGCAAACAGAACGGCCAGATTGTGCATGGCGCTGGCATTACCCTGCGCGGCGGCGAGCTGGTAGAAGGTCTTTGCCTTCTTGACGTCGCGCGTGACGCCGATGCCCTTCTCGTAGAAATTGCCGATGCGGTATTCCGCCGGTGCGAAGCCGAGCTCGGCCGACCTTTCGTACCATTTGGCCGCTGCCGCCATGTCTTCCTTGACGCCGCGCGATTCAGCATAGCGCGAACCGAGCTCGAACAGCGCCTTGGCGTCACCGCCGGCAGCCGCGTCGCGCAAGGCTTGCGGGCCGGCATCGGCCGGAACGTCTATCTTGGCCACGACAGGTGCTACCGCGGCATCAGCCGGCGGAACGGCGCCGGTAGTATCCGAGGCCGTCGTATCCGAGGCCGAGGGCGCCATGACGGCGGCCGCAGGCTGCGCGTCGGCAGCCGCCGGTTCCGCAGTGGCGGTGGTCGGCAGCATTGCATTTGGCGCGGGGGCCGGATCGGCCAAAGCCGTCGGCGCTGGCGCGGGCTCCACCGCCGGCACTTCGGGCCCAGCGACCGAGGCCGCATTCATTGGCGCATCGTTGCCAGCTGGCGGTTCCGTGGGCTCCGCCTGCCTGACGATCCGGGCCGGCACGTCCTGAACGGCCACCTGCTGTTCTGCCTTGGGTTGGCTGGCAGCGTTGACCGAGGCAGTCTCGACCGGCTGCGAGGCGACGATCGGCGCTGTATCGTTGCTTGCGACCTCGACCGGGTCGGCGAAGAAGGCCTTGCCCAACTGGAGGCCGGCAAGCGCCAGCATGATCGCGACCGCTCCCATCAGGATCGGCTTGCGCCGCGCCTTGAGCAGGTCGCCGATACGAAGCGCCTTGACCGGGCCCTTCATGGTAGACTGGCGTTTCAACGCGTCGGCCTCGGCGGCCGCGGCCTGCGCCGCGCGCCTGGCCGCGGCAATGAAGTCGGATTTCGACGCATCGCCGGAGTTTTGGCGCACCGGTGGGCCACGTTCGTCGCGTACGCGCTTCATGATGGCGTTGAGGTCGGGCGCGCCGGAGCCCGGCTCCAACGGCCGGTTGGCGAGCTTCGGATCGAGCGGCTCGTCGAGATCGACGCTCGGCAGGTCGACATTGGGCCCCGAGCCGGCAAGCGGCGGCATGTCAGCCGGCTTCTTGCCCCTGAAGGCGCGCGCAAATCCACCGAACAGCGACTTCTTGGCCGTGGCTTCGCCTTTCTCGGCAATCCTGTCGGAACCGAGCGCTGCCTGGGCAGCGGCCGCGGCAGCCTCGGCTGGCGAGCGCCGTACGGGTTCGCTGCCCATGACCGGGTCGCTACGCGTACCCGGGTCGGCGCGCATATCCGGCTCGCTGCGCATGATGGCGGCGGCGCGGCCGTCGAGATCGGCCATGTCTCCGGTCAGCGGCAGCGGCTGGTCGATATCCATCGACGGCGCGTCCTGCACCGAAATCTTGGAGGCGCGTGCAGCGCGGGCCCGCCGCGCCGGCTCGGCCTGGGCATCCAGAAGCTCGCTCACCGCCTCGGCCGGTTCGCTGGTCTCCAGCGAGCCCAGACGATCGACGATCTTGAGCAACGTGTCGTGGATAGCCTCGAATGTCCGTGAATTGCGCTCGTCCGAACGGCGCGTCAGCGCTTCCAGCGTCTTCAGATCCTGAGCAAGGCCGGTAACGGCCGCGGTGTTGGCGTTGGAATCTGCCAGCGAGCGCACGGCGCTCTCGGCTGCTTCGCGTGCCGCGCCCATGATGGATTCGCGGGTTCCGGCCAGCGACTTCTCGATTTCGTTGAGGCGCGGGCTGATGTCCTCGAATTCCGGCAGCGGCGTGCCGGGCTTCGACAGATGCGCCGATAGGCTGGAGACCTGCGCCTCAAGGCTGCGGATCAGTGCCGGATCGATGCCGGCGACCTGCGCGGCCGACGATTCCAGCCGGCTTGAAATGTCTTCGAGCCGGCTTTCCAGGCCGCGGATCGCCGCCTCGTTGGCAGGATCGGGAATGCGCGTCTCCATGCGTTGGGCGAGCGCGGTGAAGCGTGCGTCGATGGCGTCCATGATGCCGGCGCTGTCAGCCTGCGGCTGGCGCTGGTCCAGCCGGTCGGCAACCTCGTCCAGCCGCCGCTCGAGATCGCGAAACAGCATGTTGCCCTGTTCGATGGCATCGCCCTGCCGACGTTCCATCATGCCCGACAGCACGTCGAAGCGCTGTTCCAGACCCTGGAAGATATAGTCGGCGTCGGGCATGGCCGGGGCGCGGTCGATCTTGTCGGCGATCATCGCGATCTGCTTGCCGAGGCGCTCCATCGCCTGTTCCGGCAGATTGGCGCGGCCGGCAAGCTCGTCGACCCTGTTCGACAGCGTGCTGAGACGGTCGAGAACCTCGCCGCTCGGACGAACCTGCACGACTTCCTCGATCTGCTGCGCCAGCGAGGCGATCCGCTTCTCGATGCGTTCAAAAGGTTCGGGGTCGAAGGAATTGGCCTGTGCGGCGACGGTCGAGGCTACGATGGCGCGCGAAATCTCGTCGAGCCGTTCGTCGATCAGGCCAAGCGTGTCGCCGCCGCGGTTGCTCTGCTGGCTGACGAAATGATCGACGGCGCCGGCAAGCGTGCGGACCTTTTCTTCCATCGAGCGCAGCGACAGCGATTCCGGCAGATTGTGGACGGCATTGCTGATCTGTTCGAGCCGGTCGGTCAGGGCCGAAAATCCGGGGCCGTCGGCGCGGTTGCGCTGGTCGGCGTCGACACGGTCCTCGAACGCGCTCCAGCGGCGGTCGAAATCGTCCCAGCGGCGGTCGACCTTCAGCACGCTTTCCTCGCGCGCCAATGTGTCGAGCGCCGTCTTTACCTGCTCGAGCTCGAGCCGCAGCATGTTGACGTTTCGGTCGTCGCTCTTCTCGGCCAGCGTCTGGATGGCGCCGGACAGCCGCTCGAATTCGACGCCGAGTTCGGCGCTGCCCTTGCCGGGCAAGCCGCCTGCCTGACCACCCGATTGGTTGCTCGCCTGGAAGGCCCGTTCGATGTCCTTGCGCAACGCGGCGAATTCGCGCTGCAGGCCGGCCGTCATCTGATGGCGCAGTTCCTCGCGCAGGCCGCGCAATTCGCCGGCGATCTTGCCGACCACGGCGACGCTGTCTTCCTGGCCGCGCACGCGGTCGATGTCGCGCGCGATCGCCTGATAGTTCTGGTCGAAGCCGGCCGGCCCGGCGCCTTTCGGCCGCGGCGTGGGCTGCGGGTCCTCGTACCAGCGCGGCGGGGCGTAGGGCTGGGCGCTTGCGTAGCGCGGCTCTGCCGGCGGACGGCGCGGATCGAAGCGCTCGGCGGCGTCCTCGCGCTTGCGCTCCAGCCGCTGCTCCAGCGTTTCCAGAGAGCGGTTCAATTCATCAAGCGTGGTGTTCGGCCTGCGCGGCCTGCCGGCGTTGAGTGTATCGAGATAGGACCGCTTGCTGTTCATCGATGCGTCCGTTTTCAGAATGGCTGGCTTGCTGCCAGTTTCCCAAGTCCTTGTCGGGAACGAAGGCGGCCGCGCGGCACTGCTGCGGCGGAAGACGAGCTTCCCGGGCCAGGCCCGCTCTCCGAAAAACCGTGAAAAATTCGCTACAGGATAAACACGGGTGACCGACATCCGCACATTTCACCCATCGTGGTAAACAAGGTGTTAACCAAGCTTAAGAAGTTACGGCATTGCTGAAATACAGTCGGTGCCCGTTCGGACCCGGCGCCGGGGGTGCGGCATAAGGTTTCGCAATCCCAGAACGCCCTTGCGTCATGCGACGGCTATCGTTATAGAATTGACGTAAACGTAAGAGGGGCGCCGTTCGTGCCTTTTGCCATGAATTAGTTGAAACCACGACTGGAAGCATGCCCCCGCTTCCACTCAGGCGTTGCAAGGTCCGAGACCGCGATGCCACGACAGGGGAAAGCCAGTGACTATGAAACTTGTTTCGCCCGGCGAAGCCGCGGCCAACACCAACAATATGTCTGCCGAAGCCGGTGAGGAGCTCGTGCGCATCGGCGAGATGGCCAAGAAATACGGCGTGACGCTGCGCACGCTGCGTTTCTATGAAGACAAGGGCCTGCTCAATCCGAAACGCGATGGGGCAACGCGCCTCTACACGCGCCGCGACAAGGCGCGGCTGAAGCTGATCCTCCTCGGCCGCAAGGTCGGGTTCTCGCTGCGCGACGTCAAGCAGATGATGGATCTCTACGATCCCACGGGATCCAACACCAAGCAATTGCGGCTGGCTCTCGACAAGTCGGAGAAGCAGCTAGCCCGCCTGCAGAAGCAGCGCGCGCTGATCGACGACGCCATCAACGAGCTGAGCGGCTCGATGTCGGCCGTGCGCCAGATGCTGTCCGAGCGTTCGGCCCCGGCCAGCGCCGCCAGCTGATTTTGCTCCGCAGCTCCCGGCGAAAGCTTTGAACTTAAGAGCCGCGCGGCCGCCCGCGCGGCTCTTTTTGTTTGACCCCCCTCGCTTTGCACAAAGCCATGCACCGCTCGTGCCGATAGGCTGGCATAGGTAAATTTTGTCCCGGCGACAAAATTGACGTTTACGCAAACGTCAATTTTTGCTATCCCGCTTTCAACATTGGCCCGCATGCCGCCCCAACCTCATGTTTCGGGGCTCGATCTCGCGGCCAAGACCCGCATGGTGGAGGAAACACATGCCGATCTACAGGGCGCCGGTCCAGGACACGCTGTTCGTGCTCAACGAGGTGCTGGGTTATCAGCGCTACTCCAACCTTTCCGGATTTGCCGACGCGACGCCCGACGTTGTCGAGGCGATCCTCGCCGAAGGCGCCAAGCTCGCCGAAAACGTCATGCATCCTCTGAACCGCGTCGGTGACATGGAAGGCTGCGTGCGCCATGAGGACGGCTCGGTGACGACGCCGAAGGGCTTCAAGGAAGCCTACGACCAGTATCGGGAAGGCGGCTGGATGGGACTGGCGGCGCCCGTCGAGTTCGGCGGCCAGGGGCTGCCCTATGCCGTGCACACCGCGGTTGCCGAATACATGGTTTCGGCCAACATGGCGCTGATGATGTATCCCGGCCTGACGCAAGGCGCGATCGCGGCGATCATCACCCACGGCACCGACGAGCAGAAGGCGACATGGCTTCCGAAGCTGGTCGAGGGGTCCTGGACCGGCACCATGAACCTGACCGAGCCGCATTGCGGCACCGATCTCGGCCTGCTGCGCACCAAGGCGGTGCCGAACGGCAACAGCACCTACAAGATTTCAGGCCAGAAGATCTTCATCTCGGCCGGCGAGCACGACATGTCGGAAAACATCGTCCATCTCGTGTTGGCCCGCATCGAAGGTGCGCCGGCAGGCGTGAAGGGCATCTCGCTGTTCATCGTGCCAAAGCTGAAGCTCGATGCCTCGGGCAATCCGGGCGAGAAGAACACGCTCTCCTGCGGTTCGATCGAGGAGAAGATGGGCATCCACGGCAATTCGACTTGCGTCATGAATTATGACGAGGCCGAAGGCACGCTGCTCGGTGAGGCCAATGGCGGCCTGAAGGCGATGTTCACGATGATGAACGAAGCCCGCCTCGGCGTCGGCCTGCAGGGCCTGTCGCTGTCCGAGATCGCCTACCAGAACGCGGTCTCCTACGCCAAGGACCGGCTGCAGGGCCGCTCGCTGTCGGGCGCCAAGGCGCCGGACAGACAAGCCGATCCGATCATCGTTCATCCCGACATCCGCCGCTCGCTGATGACCATGAAGGCCTTCAACGAGGCCGGCCGCGCGCTGGCGCTGTGGACGGCGATCAAGTCCGACATCGCGCACCGCTCCGCCGACGACAAGGATCGCCAGGCGGCCGACGACTATACAGGCCTGCTGACGCCGGTGATCAAGGGCGTGCTCACCGACAAGGGCTTCGACCATGCCGTCATGGCGCAGCAGGTGTTCGGCGGCCACGGCTACATCGAAGAACACGGGATGAGCCAGTTCGTGCGCGATGCCCGCATTGCCATGATCTATGAAGGCGCCAACGGCATCCAGGCGCTCGACCTCGTCGGCCGCAAGCTTGGTCTGAATGGCGGCCGCGCCGTGCAGGCCTTCTTCAAGGACGTCGGCGAGTTCTGCGAGGAGAACCGCGCCGACGAGAAGCTGGCGCCGTTCACCAAGGCGCTGAAGAAAGGCCTCAACGATCTGCAGGAGGCGACGATGTGGCTGGTGCAGAACGGCATGGCCAAGCCCGACAATGCCGGTGCGGCCTCGACCGATTACATGCATCTCTTCGGCCTGGTGGCGCTGGGCTACATGTGGGCGCAGATGGCCAAGGCCGCGCTCGGCAAGACCGGCGCCAATGGCTCCCAATCTGTCCACGAAAATGGGGCTTTCTACGACAACAAGGTGGTGACGGCGCGCTTCTTCATGGAGCGGATCATGCCCGAGACATCGGCACATCTCGCCCGCATTTCCAGTGGTGCGGACACGCTAATGGCGCTGCCTGCGGAAGCGTTCTAGAAATGGCTGGCGTCCCCCTCCCCCTTGAGGGGAGGGTGGCCCGAAGGGCCGGGAGGGGTCCTTGCGTGCAGTGCGCCGGCTGGTTGGCGCTTTGGTAGGAGATGATCGCAATGGCCCAAACCCGCGTCAATTCCGAAGATAAGGTCGAGCACGTCATCGGCGACCCCACCCGACCGCTTCGCGGCCACCCTCCCCTCGAGGGGGAGGGGGACGTTGGCGCGGGAGAAACGGCATGACAAATCCAGCCGAAGTGCTCTCCTTGCCGAAGCCCGCCTGGGCGGCGGACGAGGTCGGCATGCTCTACGACATGGCGCACCGCTTCATGTCGGAAGAGATCGCGCCGCGTTACGACGAGTTCGAGAAGAACGAGATGGTCGACCGCGAGAGCTGGCGCAAGGCGGGTGCCGCCGGCCTGCTCTGCGCCTCTATGCCGGAGGAATATGGCGGCTCCGGCGGCACCTTCGCGCATGAGAGCGCCATCATCGAGGCGATCGGCCATGTCGGCGTCGACGGTTTCGGCATCGGTCTCCACAACGCGATCGTTGCTCCTTACATCCTTCACTACGGCTCGGAAGAGCAGAAGAAGAAATGGCTGCCGAAACTGGCGACCGGCGAACTGATCGGCGCCATCGCCATGACCGAGCCGGGCGCCGGCTCCGACCTGCAAGGCGTCAAGACGCGCGCCGAGAAGGACGGCAACCAGTACAAGATCAACGGTTCGAAAACCTTCATCACCAATGGCCAACTGGCCAATTTCATCATCGTCGTCACCAAGACCGATCCGGCCAAAGGCGCCAAGGGCACCTCGCTGATCGTCGTCGAGGCCGACGAGGCTGAAGGCTTCGAACGCGGCCGCAACCTCGACAAGATCGGCCTGAAGGCCAACGACACGTCGGAGCTGTTCTTCAATGATCTGCGCGTGCCGACCTCGAACCTGCTTGGCCACGAAGAGGGACAGGGCTTCATCCAGCTGATGCAGCAATTGCCGCAGGAGCGCCTGCAGATCGGCACCGGCGCGATCGCCATGATCGAACGCGCCCTGGCGCTGACCATCGACTACGTCAAGGATCGCAAGGCCTTCGGCAAAGCGATCATCGAGTTCCAGAACACCCAGTTCAAGCTCGCCGAACTGAAGACCGAGGCCACCATCGGCCGCGTCTTCTACAATGATTGCGTCACCCGCCACATCAATGGCGGGCTGGATCCGGTGACGGCGTCGATGGCGAAATACTGGCTCTCGGACCTGCAGGGAAAAGTCGTCGACGAATGCCTTCAATTGCATGGCGGCTATGGCTACATGAATGAATATCCGATCGCCCGCATGTTCCGCGACGCCCGCGTCCAGCGCATCTACGGCGGCACCAACGAGATCATGAAATTGCTGATCGGCCGCTCTCTCTGAGAGCGACGTCGGCAAAGCAAGGAGCAAGCAAATGGCTGAAGCTTATGTCTATGACGCCGTGCGCACACCGCGCGGCAAGGGCAAGAAGGATGGCTCGCTGCACGAGGTGCCGGCGGTGCGGCTTGCGGCCAGGACGCTTGAAGCGTTGCGCGACCGCAACGGCCTCGACACTGCAAACGTCGACGACATCATCTTCGGCTGCGTCGATCCGGTTGGCGAAGCCGGCTCCGTCATTCCGCGTGCCGCCGCCTTCGAGGCCGGCTACGATAACAAGGCGCCGGGCATGCAGATCTCGCGCTTCTGCGCCTCAGGCCTCGACGCCATCAATTTCGGCGCCGCCAAGATCGCTCAAGGCGCCGACGAGATCGTCATTGCAGGCGGCGTGGAATCGATGTCGCGCGTCGGCATGGGCGCCTCGGGCGGCGCGTGGTTCATGGACCCGTCCGTCGGCCTGCCCGGCTGGTTCGTGCCGCAAGGCATTTCGGCCGACCTGATCGCCACCAAATACGGTTTTTCGCGCGACGACGTCGATGCCTATGCGGTCGAGAGCCAGAAGCGTGCGGGCAAGGCCTGGGCCGATGGCCGTTTCAAGAACTCCGTCATACCGATCAAGGACCAGAACGGCCTCACCATCCTCGATCATGACGAGCATATGCGGCCGTCGACCGACATGCAGTCGCTGGCCTCGCTCAACCCGTCCTTCGTCATGCCTGGTGAAATGGGCGGCTTCGACGCGGTCGCCGTGCAGAAGCACCCTGAGGTGGAAGAGGTCAACCACGTCCACCATGCCGGCAATTCGTCGGGCATCGTCGATGGCGCGGCCGCCGTACTGCTCGGCTCGAAGAAGGCCGGCAAGACGATGGGCCTGAAGCCACGCGCCCGCATCCGCGCCTTTGCCAACATCGGCTCCGAGCCGGTGCTGATGCTTACCGGTCCGGTCGACGTCACCGAGAAGCTTCTGAAGCGCGCCAAGATGAAGCTGTCGGATATCGACCTGTTCGAGCTTAACGAGGCCTTCGCCTCGGTGGTGCTGCGCTACATGCAGGCATTCGAAATCCCGCACGACAAGATCAACGTCAATGGCGGCGCCATCGCCATGGGCCATCCGCTCGGTGCCACCGGCGCGATGATCCTGGGCACGGTGCTGGACGAGCTCGAGCGCCGCGATTTGAACACCGCTCTGGTGACGCTCTGCATCGGCGCCGGCATGGGCACCGCAACGATTATCGAACGCGTCTGATTTTCGGCCGGAAGGAGAGAGACATGAATTATACAAACTTCACGGTCGACACGGACGCAGACGGCATCGCGATGGTCACCTGGAACATGCCGGACCGCTCGATGAACGTCTTCACCGAAGAGGTGATGAACGAGCTCGACAAGATCATCGACCAGGTGGTGGCCGACGCCGCCATCAAGGGCGCGGTGATCACCTCGGGAAAGGACAGCTTCTCCGGCGGCGCCGACCTGACCATGCTGCAGAAGATGCTGGCCGTATTTGCCAAGGAGAAGACCAAGGACCCGGAGAAGGCGGCACAGCTTTTGTTCGACAATGCCGGCCGCATGGGTGGCTTGTGGCGCAAGCTCGAAACGTCGGGCAAACCTTGGGTCTCGGCGATCAACGGTACCTGCATGGGCGGCGCGTTCGAGCTGTCGCTGGCCTGTCATGGCCGCGTTGCCGCTGACTCCGAAAAGGTCAAGATGGCCTTGCCGGAAGTCAAGGTCGGCATCTTCCCCGGCGCCGGTGGCACCCAACGCGTGCCGCGCCTGACCGACCAGCAGCAGGCGTTGCAGATGCTGACCACCGGCCAGACGCTGTCGCCGCAGAAAGCCAAGGCGATGGGGCTGATCCACGAGATCGCCGAACCCGGCAAGCTGATCGAGACCGCCAAGGCGATGATCAGGAACGGCCTGAAAGCCGTCCAGCCCTGGGACGAGAAGGGCTTCAAGCTGCCTGGCGGCCAAATCTATACGCCGGCCGGCTTCAATCTGTGGCCGCCGGCCATCGCCATCCTGCGCCGCGAGACCTACGGCAATTATCCGGCCGCCGCGGCCATCCTGAAATGCGTCTATGAGGGCCTGCTAGTGCCGTTCGACACCGGTCTGCGGATCGAACAGCGCTATTTCACCGAAATCATGCAGTCGAAGGAAGCAGCAGCGATGATCCGCTCGCTGTTCGTGTCGCTGCAGGAGCTCAACAAGGGCGCCCGCCGCCCGGCCGGCGTGCCGGAGACCAAGTTCAAGAAGATCGGTATTCTCGGCGCCGGCTTCATGGGTGCCGGCATCGCCTTTGTCACCGCCAAGGCCGGCATCCCGGTCGTCCTGCTCGACCGCGACATGGCGTCGGCCGAAAAGGGCAAGGCGCATTCCGACAGCCTGATCTCCGATCAGGTCAAGAAGGGCCGCGCCAAGCCCGAGGAGAAGGACAGACTTCTGTCGCTGATCACGCCGACGGCCGACTATGCCGATCTCGCCGGCTGCGATCTGGTGGTCGAGGCGGTGTTCGAGGATTCGGCCGTCAAGAAGGCTGCCACCGAACAGGCCGAAGCCGTGTTGAAATCGTCAGCGGTCTTCGCCTCAAACACCTCGACCATCCCGATCACCGCGCTGTCCAAGAATTCGGCGCGGCCGAAGAATTTCGTCGGCATCCACTTCTTCTCGCCGGTCGACAAGATGATGCTGGTCGAGATCATCCTGGGCAAGAAGACCGGCGACAAGGCGCTGGCCACCGCGATCGATTTCGTGCGCGCCATCAAGAAGACGCCGATCGTCGTCAACGACACGCGCGGCTTCTACGTCAACCGCTGCGTGCTGCGCTACATGTCGGAAGCCTACAAGATGCTGATCGAAGGCGTTCCGGCGCCGATGATCGAGAACGCCGCCAAGGCCGCCGGCATGCCGGTCGGCCCGCTGGCGCTGACCGACGAGACGGCGATCGAGCTTGCCCAGAAGATCATGAAGCAGACCATCAGGGACCTCGGAGACAAGTCTGTCGACCCCAGGCAGATGGCGTTGATCAACACGCTGGTCGACACCCATCGCCGCTTCGGCCGCAAAAACGGCAAGGGTTTTTACGACTATCCCGCCAAGCCCGCCAGGAAGAAGCTGTGGCCGGGCCTGAAGGATCTCTATCCGCAGCTGGAGGCCGAGAAGGTCGACTATGAGGAACTGCAGCAGCGCCTGCTGGTAACCATTGCGCTGGAAGCGGCCCGGGTGATGGAAGAGGGCATCGTCACCGATCCGCGCGAGGCCGATGTCGGCTCGATCCTCGCCTTCGGTTTCGCGCCATTCACCGGCGGCGCGCTGTCCTATATCGACGGCATCGGCGCCGGGGAGTTCGTCAGAATAGCCAAGGGCCTGCAGAAGAAATACGGCGCCGAGTTCAAGGCGCCCAAGCTGCTACTCGACCTGGCGGAGAAGGGCGAGACCTTCTACCAGCGCTTCGATCCCTATGCGAAAGGCGAAGTGCAGAAGGCCGCTTGAGCTAGCGCCCCATGTACGTCTGAGGGCGCCTTGCGCGCATGGCCACGGCAAGGCGCGCCGTGACCCTTACGCGGTCGGCAGCGAAAGTCGGCTGGCTTTTCGCTGCCTGCCGACATCGACTTCAACCTCCATCTCAACAACGCCCGCTACATGATGCTCGCCGACCTCGCGCATGACCCCGAAAATCGGAATCGATTTTCGGGGTCATGCGCCAAATCAAAATGCTACAGCGTCCTTGGCGCGTCCAACAGTACGCTTGCCCGCTCCGTTCAACCGCGACCGCCGACCGAGGCCGAGCGGGTTTTCATGAGCTCCGACCAGGGATTGCGCAGCCTTGCCAAGGCAGTTTGAGGCATCCATGACGACTTCGCCGCACACAGCTTTTTAGGGGATCGGGCCGCGCGCCGGTGGACAATCGGATGACCGCGCGTTAGAAGGAAAAGGTATTTTTTCCTGTTTTGAGGAGAGCGAATTGCTCTCGCATGACCGAGTTTGGGCAGCCATCGACGCTCTCGCCGAGCGCTATTCGTTGTCGGCCTCCGGCCTGGCCCGGCGAGCCGGTCTGGACTCCACCGCTTTCAACAAATCGAAGCGGCTGTCCTCGGATGGACGGCCGCGCTGGCCGTCGACCGAATCGCTGGCGAAGATCATCGAGGCGACCGGCGCCTCGCTCGACGAATTCACCGGGCTGGTCGAAGGCCGTGCCAAGGCCGCTTCGGGCTCGGTAGCCGCGCAGCGTTCGGCGGTGCCGCTGCTCGGCTTTGCCCAGGCCGGCGCCGGCGGCTTCTTCGATGATGCCGGCTATCCCTCAGGGCAGGGCTGGGACCTTGTCGAGCTTCCGGCACGGGCGACCGAAACCTCCTATGCGTTGAAGGTGCAGGGCGATTCCATGCTGCCGCTGTACCGCAATGGCGATGTGCTGATCGTCGAGCCGGGCGCCGCTACCCGCAAGGGCGACCGCGTCGTCGTCAAGACCAATGCCGGCGAAGTCATGGCCAAGGTGCTCGACCGCCAGACGACGAAATCGATCGTGCTGATTTCGCTCAACCCCGACCACCCGGACCGCGACATCGCGATGCGCGATGTCGAATGGGTGGCGCGGATCGTCTGGGCAAGCCAGTAGGTCTCGCGGTGCGTCTGCTTCAAATACTCATAGCCCTCATGGCGGTCCCGGTGATGGTCGCCATTGTCGTCGCCGGCGGTCGCGCGCTGCATCACGAAAGCACCGCCATCACCGTCGACCAGATCGACCCGGACACCGAGGCCGTGCCCGAGGAGCCGGCGACGTCGGCGATCCCCGAGGTCCAACCCGTCAAGCCTCCGATGCACTCGCCTCAGGTGCATTCGAGGGCGATCGATCCCGAGGCCATCGCACCGCCGCCGCTGCCGGTAGAAGAACTTGAACGGGTTGAGCCACGCGAGCCGCTGAGCGACCTGGCGCTGGCCGGACCGCCCAAGCCGCGTGGGCGCAGAGCGGTCGACGACTGGGGAGGAACAAAACTGTTCCAGCCGGTCGCGGCCGCCGCCGGCCTGATCGAAGCCAATGGTTATTCCGTGACGGTCTCCGGCATCGACATCGTCAGGCAAGACGAGACCTGCACCGAGGGCGGCAAGTCCTGGGCTTGCGGTATCAGGGCGCGCACCGCGTTCCGGTCTTTCCTGCGCGGCCGGGCCGTTGCCTGCAAGGTGCCGCCGGAGGCCGACCGTGCGCTGATCGCCGCCGAATGCCGCATCGGCAAGCTGGATGTCGGCCAGTGGCTGGTCGAAAACGGCTGGGCGCGCGCCACGGCAGGCGGCCCCTATGTCGAAGCGGGCGACAAGGCGCGCGCCGCCAAGAAGGGCGTCTTCGGCGCCGCGCCCGATCTTGGCGGCCTGCCACCGGCGCCAACGCCTGTTGCGGCACCGACGGCGTCGCAACCGATCCTCGATGCCCCGGCGATAGACACGCCGCCGGCCGGGACGGAAATTACGCCGCCAGCTGACCAGCCAGCGCCCGCTCAATGAGCGCGCGGGTTTCGGCGATGCCGTAGAGGGCTGCGAACGAACCGAAGCGCGGTCCGCGTTCCTGGCCGATCAGCACCTGGTAGATCATCTGGAAGAAAGCGCCCGAGACACCAGGGCCGCCGTCCGGGCTCTTCTTCGAATGGTCCTGATAGCGTTCGATCTTGCGCGCCACGTTGAGCGAAGCGTTCTGGATCGCTTCGCCGTCGGCGCCGGCCGGCAGGCCAGCAAGCGCGTTGCCAAGCGCTTCCAGCGCCACGCGTTCGACATCGTCGGCCGGCCGGAAGGTCTTCGTCGGCTTCACGAAATCGTCGAAGTAGCGGATGGCGAAACCGACCAGCTGGTCGAGTTCGGGATGCGTCGCCGGCGTCACGCCAGATGCATGGCGCGAGATGAAGCCCCACAGCACATCCTTGTTTTGCGCGTTGGAGGCGCTGACCAGGTTGAGCAGCAGCGAGAACGGCACCGGCATGTCGATGAAAGGCGGCTTGCCGTCATGCATGTGCCAGACCGGATTGCCCAGCCGCTCCTTCCAGTCCTGGCGCGGATAGGCGTTGAGGAAGGTGTAGTACTCGTCGACGGCGCGTGGGATGACGTCGAAATAGAGCTTTTTCGCCTGCCTTGGCCGCTGATACATATAGAGGCCGAGGCTTTCGGTCGGCGCGTAGCGCAGCCATTCGTCGATGGTCAGCCCGTTGCCCTTCGACTTCGAGATCTTCTGGCCGTTCTCGTCCAGGAACAGTTCGTAGACGAAATGCTCGGGCGCGCGCCCGCCGAGAATGTTGCAGATGCGGTCGTAGATCACCGCGTTCGTCTGGTGGTCCTTGCCGAACATTTCGAAATCGACGTCGAGCGCTGCCCAGCGCATGCCGAAATCCGGCTTCCACTGCAGCTTGACCTTCCCGCCGGTCACCGAAAGTGTGGTCTCGGTGCCCTCATCGTCGAAGGTGATGGTGCCGGCCTTGGCGTCGACATGCTTCATCGGCACGTAGAGCACGCGCCCGCTCTTCGGCGAGATCGGCAGGAACGGGCTGTAGGTTGCCTGCCGCTCCGGCCCCAGCGTCGGCAGCATCACCGCCATGATCTGCTCGTAGCGCTCGGCGGCGCACACCAGCATCGCATCGAAGCGGCCGGCCTTGTAGTACTGCGTGGCGCTGGCGAATTCGTAGTCGAAGCCGAACGTGTCGAGGAAGCGGCACAGCATCGCGTTGTTGTGGTCGGCAAAGCTCGCATAGTCGCCGCCGAACGGATTGGGCACCGACGAAAGCGGCATATGAAGATAAGGCTCGAGGGCTGCGCGATCCGGCACATTGTCGGGGATCTTGCGCATGCCGTCCATGTCGTCGGAGAAGCAGAGCAGCTTGGTCTTGACCTTGTTCCCGGTCAGCACGTGAAAGGCATGGCGCACCATCGAGGTGCGCGCGACCTCGCCGAACGTGCCGATATGCGGCAGACCCGACGGACCGTAGCCGGTCTCGAACAGGACGGTCTCGGGAAAGTCGGCGCCTTTGTAGCGCTCGATAATCTTTTTGGCTTCCTCGAACGGCCAGGCCTTGCTTTCGGCGGCTGCCGCAAGCATTTCGGGGTTGAGATCGGCGATGTTTGATCCCGTCATGTCAAAGTTCCAGTCATGGCCGGCTTTCGCGGCTGGTAAGATTTTTCAACCGGGTCTCTAGGCGCGACAGGGCGGAGCGTCAACGATATCAGGCGTTTTCGTTGCGACGGCGCCGTAGCGTCCCTACCATCACTATCAAGGAGTTTTGAATGCCGTTGCCGTCCACCCATGAAGCCCTGATCTACCTGATGGTCATCACCTCGGCTTCCGATCGCGACATGACCGATATCGAACTGGCGCGCATCGGCGACGTCGTCCGCAGCTGGCCGGTGTTCGAGGATTTCAAGCAGGACAGGCTGATCGCCATTGCGCAGGACTGCCAGAAGATGCTGCATGAAAAGGATGGATTGGAAGGCGTGCTCGAGCGTGTCGCCGAGACTTTGCCCGAACGGCTGCACGACACCGCTTATGCCGTCGCCTTCGAAGTTGCCGCCGTCGATCTCGAAATGCGCATGGAGGAATTGCGGGTGCTGCAGTTGATCCGGCGTGAGCTCGATCTCGACACGCTGACCGCCGCGGCCATCGCGCGCGGGGCGAAGGCCCGCCTGCGCACGCTGACCTGATCCAGCCCGTAGAGGAAGCTGACCGGGGCCGGATCAGAAAAAGCTGGACCGAGAACCGGATCAGAAGAAACTGACCGGGAAATAGCGCAGGTAGAATTCGGCGAAGGTGCCTTTCACCGATATCTCCTGCAGCGCGTAGTCCATGGCTGCGGCCAGCGCTGGGTCGCTGGCCCGGGTGGCAATGGTCATGCCGGACCCCAGATATTCCGGCGCCAGGTAGGGTCCACCGGCGAAGCGGCAGCAACCGGCGGCGTCCGTGCCGCCCAGCCAGAAGGAAAAGCGCATGCCGTCGCCGAAGGCGGCATCGATCTTGGCGCTCTTCAAGTCGCTGTAGAGGTCTTCCGGCCGGTCGAAGCGGATGATCTGCACGGTGCCGAAATAATCGCGCAGCATCTTTTCATGCGCCGAGCCGGCCAGCACGCCGACCCGCTTCGAGCGCAATTTGTCGAGGATCGGCTCGGCGAAGGCCTTGGTCTTCGGCATGATGAAGCGCGCCGGAAACTGTAGATAGGAGCGCGAAAAGCTGTACTTCGCCCGCGTCTCCGGCGTGGCGGCGATGCCGGCGATGATCGCCTCGCCTTCGCCCTTCTGCAACGCGTCGTCGAGTTCGGCCCAGGGCAGCGCCTGGATCTGGCATTTGTCGGCGATGTCGAGTTCGGCGCAAACCGCCCGCGCCAGGTCGATGTGGAAGCCGGACAGTCGGCCCGTGCCGTCGAGAAAATTGAAGGGCGGGAAATCGGTTGTGGTGAGGAACCTGAGCCTCGGCAGCGCCGAAAGGTCCGGCTTCGGCAGCCGCTCCTTGGCATCCCAAAGCACCGGCACCTGCGGTTCCGCTGCCCGCACAGCGCCGGCAAACGGCTGCACTCCGATCAGCATCGACAGCAAGGCGATGGTTATCCAGCGTGATGTCACAAAAAACTCCGCCCGTCTTGGCCGTTGGCTTGTGATACGAAAACGGCGCAGGCACAATTGTTTTTGATTTCAAAGGGCAAATTTCGGGTTATGCTTTGGCGAGGTTGCAAATAGCCGCACAGAGTCGGCCTGGGGTTGGCGGTCGCTGGCGTTAGAAAAGCTAAGGATGTGGCTTTGCAATCCGGGGTTGATGGCTAAGTGCGGGGCAGGCACGTAGCATCGGTCTCAAGAGCGGTAGGCAACATGGGGTAGATGTTGCGATGGGTTATTTTGACCGGACACTTGAATATATTGACCGGGTGCAGCGTGCCGACACGTCGGCTGCGGTGTGCGAGCAGCTACTTAGTGTCACCTCGAATTTCGGATTGACGGCCCTGATAGCCGCAACGGTGCCGCAGCCCGGTACACCAAGCAGCCAGACGAAGGACCATGTGCTGCTCTGCGATTGGCCTAGCGAATGGCTGGAGCGTTACTTATCGCGCAACTACGTCGACCACGATCCGGTCGTCAGCCATTTGAAGCAGTTTCGGGCGCCATTCCAATGGCGCGATGCCGTTCAAAGCATGCCCGCCGACAAGAGCAGCGCCGAGGTAATGCGCGACGCCCGCCAGTTCAAGCTGCGTGACGGCCTCGCCTTCCCGCTGATCACGCTCGAAGGCCAGATCGCGCTGGTCTCGCTGGGCGGTGAGGCGGTCGAACTGTCCGAAGCCGAATTCGCAATGGTCTCGCTGGCCTCCACCTATGCCATCGGCCGCGCCATGCAGCTTCAAACGACGGCCGGCAAATCTATCGATCACATTGAATTGACGCCGCGCGAGCGCGAATGCCTGCAATGGGCGGCGGTCGGAAAATCCGAGTGGGAGATTTCGCAGATCCTCGGCATCTCGGAGCATACCTCTGAGAAACACCTTCTCAACGCCAAGAGCAAACTAGGCGCCGCCAACCGTGTGCAGGCAGTCGCCGAAGCAGTCAGGCACGGCTATATCAGCTAGGCCGGTTCTGGCGGCCCGAATTTATGGCCGCATTGTTGGCGTCATATCTTCAGAAAAGACCGGCCCCTGTCGTACTCTTGAGACGGCTAATGCTTTCTTAACGCCAAAAGCAGACTCGGCGTCGCCAACAGGGCGCACGCCATCGCGGAGGCGTTTAGACGCAGCTATATTAGCCATGTCGGCTGTGGCAGCCTGGAAATCCTTGCCAACACCTTCGCGCAATTTTTTCGGGAAAGCCCGGCCGTATCTTCCTCTTAAGCCCAGGAGACGGCTAATGCTATTTTCCCTTACCACTCAACAACTGATGGAACGTCCCGACCTATGGGAGGCCGTCCATCGCCTGCGTTACAAGGTCTTCGTCGATGAGATGCGGTGGACCGATCTCGATCGCCCGGACGGCCTCGAAATCGATCAATTCGACCATGATGAGGCCGAACACCACCTTGTCATCCGCAATGGCGAGCTTGCAGGCTATCATCGGATGCTGCCGACCACACGGCCGCATCTCCTTAGCGATGTGATGCCGGAACTCTGCGAGGGAAAGCGCCCTTCGGGACCGAATGTCTGGGAGCTAACCCGTTACGCGGTGGCGCCAGGCTTTCGCGATGGCAAGCGCGGCGTGTCTACGGTCGGCACCGAACTGATCGCCGGCTTCGTCGAATGGGGCCTTGCTCGCAATGTCGAGCAGGTCATTATCGAGGTCGAGCCGGTGTGGGTGCTGCGGACGCTGCAGTTGCACTTCCTGGCGACGCCGCTCGGTTACCAGCGCACCTATGGCAACCAGCAGGTCGTCGCCACACTGCTGACCTTCAACGAGCATACGCTGGATGTCGTGCGCTCGCGCCGCAACCATCACGCCCCGGTGTTGGCCAGGGGCACCCCCCACATGCTCGGCATGCGGCAGGCGTCGTGAGACTGTCTTCACCCGACGCGCTTTAATGCATGTCGCTCAAAGTGGCCCCGGTTTTGAGAGAACGACATGCATGAAACAAAGACCTAAAGCGCGTCGCGTGAATCCGTTCAAATGCGATGCGCTTTAGACAATGGCCACAGAGCCCACCTCCGTGTGGGGGTGGGCTCTGTAATTTCAGCCTCTGCCTACGAGGCCAGTCTCTACTTCTCGAGAAACGACGGCCCTTCGCCGACGATCTTCTTATCTTCCTTGCCGATGGCGTCGAGATCGCGCCCATCATAGGGCAGTGACAACAGGATGCGCCGCATGACGGCCAGCCGCGAGCGTCGCTTGTCATTGGCCCGCACGATGATCCAGGGCGCGAACTGTTTGTGCGTGCGCTCGACCATCTGGTCGCGCGCCTTGGTGTAGTCGTCCCATTTGGTGATGCCGGCAATATCGATCGGCGAGAACTTCCAGTTCTTCAGCGGCGACCAGCGGCGGTCGTGAAACCGTTCGAGCTGGGTCTCGCGGCCGATGTTGAGCCAGAATTTGAAGAAATAGATGCCCTCATTGAAGATCATCCGCTCGAAATGCGGCGTCTCGTCGAGGAATTTTGCATGCTGTTCCGGTGTGCAGAAGCCCATCACCGGCTCGACGCCGCCGCGGTTGTACCAGGACCGGTCGAAGGTGACGAATTCGCCCGATGTCGGGAAATGGGCGACGTAGCGCTGGTAGTACCATTGCCCGACTTCGGTCGGGGTCGGCTTGGTCAGCGCCACATTGCGCGCGGTTCGAGGATTGAGATACTGGCGCAGCACCGAGATGGTGCCGCCCTTGCCGGCGGCATCGCGCCCCTCGAACAGCGACATCACTCTGCTGCCGGTCGCCTGCAGCCAGGCCTGCGCCTTGACCAGTTCGATCTGCAGCCGCTCCAGCGTCTCGTCATACTCCTCGCTCTTCATTTTCTTGTCGTAGGGGTAGTCGCCTGCGGTCAGTTTGTGGTCCTCGATCCAGCTGGGAAGCTCGGGGTTTTCGATGTCGAACTCCCGCTCCTTGCCGTCCACCTTGATCTTCAGCGGCCCCTTTGCCGGCTCTGCGGCGGGACTTTCCTTGGCTTTTTTCATCGAGACGAACCTTTCCAGCTTGCGGACTCATGCTATGGGGGGCCTCAAATCCGGTCCAGCGGAAGTTTCGGCGGGACCGGCGCAGAAGCACGGAAAGCACGAATGGCTGACACCGGCGCAGAGCGGACAACCACGGGGCAGGCCGTCGCCGGCCGGCTGTGGAACAGCCGATGGCTGCTTGCCGCCGGTGCGATCGCCATCATGGCCGTTTATGGGTTTGCCGGTACCTCCGCCTATGTCGTCCTGGCTGCGTTGACGGTGCTGCTGGCCGCCGCGCTTCTGCCAACCGGTGGCGCCAGCCGGTCCGCTGAGACCATTGCCACGATCGAGGCGAGTGGGCTGCAGCGGCTTTCCGGCGAATATCTTGCGGCTGCCGTTGCCGATCCGCTGATCATCTTCGACCGCACCGCCACCATCGTCCACGCCAATGCCGCCGCCTTTGCCGCCTTTGTCGGTATCGCGCCCGGCCTGTCGCTGTCGCTAAAATTCCGCGCGCCGGAAATGCAGGCCTTGCTGGACGGCGTGCTGTCGGGAACCGTCGCCTCCGATGCCGTCGACTACACCGAGAAGCTGCCGGTGGAACGGGCCTATCGGGTCAGCGCGTCCTCGGTCGGCCACGCCACCGATCTCTATGTGCTGGTATTCAAGGACCAGAGTGAGACGCGCCGCATCGACCGCATGCGCGCTGACTTCATAGCCAATGCCAGCCACGAGCTGCGCACCCCGCTTGCTTCAATCTCGGGCTTCGTCGAGACGTTGCGCGGCCCGGCCCGCAACGATCCGGCGGCGCGCGAGCAGTTCCTGCAGATCATGCAGAACCAGACCGGCCGCATGGCGCGCCTCATCGACGATCTCCTGTCGCTGTCGAGGCTTGAAATGAAGCCTTACCTGAGGCCGGGAACCGAGGTCGATCTGCGCCAGACCATCGACAGCGTCATCGATTCACTAGGCCCGCTCGCCAGCGAGAACGGCGTCGTCATCGAACGCGACTACGCCGAGGGGCCGCTCGACGTGCCCGGAGACCGCGACGAGCTGTTCCAGGTGTTCGAGAATCTCTTGGAAAACGCCTGCAAATACGGCCAGCCTGGCGGACGCGTCACGGTGTCGATCGCGCGGGGCGAGGCCGGCCCGGAACCGGGCATCGATGTAACCATCAGGGACTACGGCCCGGGCATCCCGGAAGAGCACATACCGCGCATTACCGAGCGCTTCTATCGCGTCGACGTGGAGAGCAGCCGCACGCAGAAAGGCACCGGTCTTGGCCTGTCCATCGTCAAGCATATTCTGACGCGCCACAACGCCCGGCTTTCGATCAAGTCGGAGGTTGGCAAGGGCGCGGCGTTCACGGTCCATTTGCCGGCAGGCTGAGGCGGTACTATCTGCTAACTGCCTGTTTCTTCTTTCTGTCATCCGGCTAGCGTATCAGCACAGGGGTCGAGGAAACGACTCAAAAGGCCAAAGATTTAAGGAAGGCATTTCGCCCATGCAGTCCGTACACATTGTCAGCGCCTATGACGAAGAGCTGAAATACCTGGCGAAGCGCATCGCTGCGATGGGCGGCCATGCCGAGCGCATGGTCGAGCAGGCGATCCAGGCGCTGGTCAATGCCGATCCCGGCCTCGCCCAGAAGGTCATTCGTGACGACATCGTGCTTGACGATGGCCAGCGCGAAATCGACGACAAAGCCATCGTCATCATCGCCAAGCGCCAGCCCATGGCGACGGATCTGCGCGAGATCGTCGGCGCCATCCGCATTTCGGCCGACCTCGAACGGGTCGGTGACCTCGCCAAGAACGTCGCCAAGCGTGTGGTCAGCGTCATTGATGGCCGCCAGCCGACCAGCCTGTTTCGCGGCCTCGAGGCGCTGGCCGAACTCGCTTTGACCCAGCTCAAGGAAGTGCTCGACGTCTATGCCTCGCGCTCGGTCGAGAAAATAGGCTTCGTTCGCGACCGCGACGACCAGATCGATGCCATGTACACCTCGCTGTTTCGCGAGCTTTTGACCTACATGATGGAAGATCCGCGCAACATCACGCCGTGCACGCATCTGCTGTTTTGCGCCAAGAACATCGAGCGCATCGGCGACCACGCCACCAACATTGCCGAGACGATCTACTACATCGTCACCGGCGAGCAGTTGCCGGCCGAGCGTCCAAAGGGCGACAAGACCGACAAGATTGCCCTTCCGGCGCTGCCGGTGAAGTGATCGCGCGCCCCTCGAACGCTTAATCATATTGCGCTAAACTGCCCGGATGTTAGCGTCTCGGTTCCTGGCCAAGGCCAGGCGCTCAGGAGGCTGCGATGGAATATGTCCGAGAGTTCAAGCCGGCGCCGGCATCGTCCGGCATCATCGCGTCGAGCGTCTACACCGCCGGCAAGCGCATCGCCGATATACCGATCGAGGAAGCCGGCGAATGGGCCAAGAAGTCGGGCCATGTCGTCTGGATCGGGCTGCTCGAACCCGACCGCGAGCTTCTGCTGCGCGTCAAGGCGCAATTTCATCTGCACGAACTGGCGATCGAAGACGCCGAACATCCGCACCAGCGGCCGAAGATCGAGCAATATGGCGATGCGCTGTTCATCGTTGCCCGCACTGCACAGCTGATCGACGGACGCGTCACCTTCGGCGAGACGCATCTGTTCGTCGGCTCAGGCTATATCGTCAGCGTCAGGCATGGTCCCTCGACCTCATACGCCGCCGTGCGCCAGCACTGGGAAAGCTGTCCGCACTCACTGGCCAAGGGCGAGGATTTCGTCCTCTACGCCATCCTCGACTTCATCGTCGACAACTACATGCCGGTGCTAGAGCAGATCGAGGACGAGGTCGAGGCGATCGAGGACAGGGTGCTGCTGAAGCCGATGACCGGTCCCGACATCGAGCGGCTCTATATGCTGCGCCGCGATCTGTTGCGCCTGCGCAATGCGGCGCTGCCGCTGGTCGAGGTCTGCCGCCGGCTGACCAGCGCCGACCTGCCGCAGATCCATACCGCCATGCATCCGCTGTTTCGCGATGTCACCGATCATATCCGCACCGTGCAGGAAAAGATCGACAGCCTGCGCGAGGTTCTGGCCTTCGCTTTCGAAGCCAGCCTGCTGGTCGGCCAGAGCCAGGAAACCGCGAACACCAAGAAGCTGGCCTCATGGGCGGCGATCCTGGCGGTGCCGACGGCGCTCGCCGGCATTTACGGCATGAATTTCGACGACATGCCGGAACTGAAGATGCAATACGGCTATCCCGTCGTATTGGTCTCGATCGCGCTGATCTGCTCGTTTTTGTATTGGCGATTTCGGAAGAGTGGGTGGTTGTGAGGGCAGGCAGTAGGCAGTAGGCAGCAGGCAGTAGGCAGTAGGCAGTAGGCAGTAGGCAGTAGGCAGTAGGCAGTAGGCAGTAGGCAGTAGGCAGTAGGCAGTAGGCAGTAGGCAGAATAAGGTAGCGCCTCACGAGCGCTACCCCATTCCCTACTGCCCAGTCCCCAATCCCTAACTACCGGCTCCTGCGCCGCTCTGAAGCCGGCTGGAACGCCACCCTTGCGTGGTACTTGCAGTAAGGTCCGGTTTCGGCCGCCTCGTTGCCGCAGAAGTTGAAGTCTTCCGACAGCGGATCGCCATTCGGCCATTTGCAGGTGCGCTCGGTGAGATCGGTGAGCTGCAGATGCCGCGAGATCGGCACGACGACGTTTTCGACCGGGCGGATGTAGTGGCGCGCCACTGGCTCGGCGTCGAACTGCGCCTGCAGCGCGTTCGCCCCGATCGACGTCGTGACATGGCGCTGCGTGGTTGCGGCGCGAGGCACCGATTTCTGGATCGAAGATCCCTGCGTTGTCTTCTTCTGACGCGCCGGCGTCGCGGTCGAGCGTCCGCGGCCCGACAGCTTCAGCCGGTGCACCTTGCCGATGACCGCGTTGCGGCTGACCCCGCCGAGTTGTGCGGCGATCTGGCTTGCGCTCAAGCCCTCCGACCACAGTTTCCTGAGAAGTTCGACCCGCTCGTCAGTCCAGTTCATGAGACCGCGCTCCTGCTAAGTGTGCGGCAGCCGGAATCCATTCCCGACCCGGCAATCTTTGCCGGGGCAGACACCACATATATTAGGTGATTAGGTCCGCCGCACGAAATCTAGTTATTTCCCGACTACAATTACCTCATGTGTTGACTCGGTGACAAGAGTCCCAGGTGCAACACGAATCGGTTTTTTAGGTTTTCCCCAACTTGCCCGGTCGCTTATGAGCCGGCGTCTCGTCGGGAGCTGGCCACGCGCCTCTGCACGACGTTTTCGTTGACTTCATGGCCGAAAAACACGATAAGCCGCAAAGGCCGCCGCTTTGGCGGCTTTTTTGATTTTTCCGGTACCGGAGACGCATATAATGAGCGGTTCGGCGCTTTACGAGACCTTTGCCCGCGCCCCTTTGGCCTTCGATCATGGCGAAGGCACCTGGCTGGTTACCGACAAGGGCGAGCGATATCTCGATTTCGCTGGCGGCATCGCGGTCAATTCGCTGGGCCACAGCCATCCGCATCTGGTCTCGGCGCTGACCGAACAGGCGGCCAAGCTCTGGCACGTCTCCAATCTCTACGAGATCCCGGGGCAGACCCGGCTCGGCGAGCGGCTGGCTGACGCCACCTTCGCCGACAAGGTGTTCTTCACCAATTCCGGCGCCGAGGCGCTCGAATGCGCGATCAAGACGGCGCGGCGCTATCAGTTCGTCAAGGGCCATCCCGAGCGCTTCCGGGTCATTACCTTCGAAGGCGCCTTCCACGGCCGCACGCTGGCGACCATCGCCGCCGGCGGCCAGTACAAATATCTCGAAGGCTTCGGCCCCAAGGTCGAAGGCTTCGACCAGGTCGGCTTTGACGACATCGACGCCGCCGAAAAGGCGATCACACCAGAGACCGCGGCAATCCTGATCGAGCCGGTGCAAGGCGAGGGCGGCATCCGCCCGGTGCCGACGCAATCCTTGAAGCGGCTGCGGCAGCTCTGCGACCAGCACGGCCTGCTGCTGATCTTCGATGAGGTCCAGTGCGGTATCGGTCGCACCGGGAAGCTGTTCGCGCATGAATGGACCGGCGTGACGCCCGACATCATGGCGATTGCCAAGGGCATTGGCGGCGGCTTCCCGATGGGCGCGTGCCTCGCCACCGACGACGCTGTCGTCGGCATGACGGCAGGCGTGCATGGCACCACTTTCGGCGGCAATCCGCTGGCCATGGCGGTCGGCAACGCTGTGCTCGACGTCGTGCTGGAAGACGGCTTCCTCGAAGACGTCCAGCGCAAGGCATTGCTGATGAAGCAGGGCCTGGCGGCGGTCGCCGACGAATTTCCTGATGTCATCGAAGGCATCAGGGGCAGCGGCCTGATGCTTGGCCTGAAATGCGCCATGCCCAACACCAAGGTCAACATGGCGCTGCGCGACCAGCATCTGCTGGCGGTGCCGGCCGGCGACAACGTCATTCGTCTGCTGCC
The DNA here is from genome assembly GCF_000502335.1 of Mesorhizobium sp. L2C066B000. Classification (NCBI taxonomy): domain Bacteria; kingdom Pseudomonadati; phylum Pseudomonadota; class Alphaproteobacteria; order Hyphomicrobiales; family Phyllobacteriaceae; genus Mesorhizobium; species Mesorhizobium sp. L2C066B000. The sequence goes on along the minus strand of NZ_AYWZ01000005.1, from coordinate 62,310 downwards.
GCCGCTGACCGTCACCGACGCCGAGATCGGCGAAGCGCTCGATCGCATCCGCGCCGGCGCCAAGGGCCTGACCGACGCCATCGCCGCGGCCGCCGCGAAGTAATCCCGAGAACCATTCCCGATGAGCCTTCGCCATTTCACCGATCTTTCCGCCGTTTCCGAAGGCGATCTGCGCCTGATGCTGGACGATGCGGTGGTGCGCAAGGCGCGCCTCAAGGCCGGCGAACGGACCAAACCGCTCGAAGGCAAGGTGCTGGCCATGATCTTCGACAAGCCGTCGACGCGCACGCGCGTGTCCTTCGACGTCGGCATGCGACAGCTCGGCGGCGAGACCATCATGCTGACCGGCACCGAAATGCAGCTCGGCCGCTCCGAGACCATTGCCGACACCGCCAAGGTGCTGTCGCGCTATGTCGACGCCATCATGATCCGCACCACGTCGCATGAGCGGCTGCTCGAGCTGACCGAGAATGCCACGATTCCGGTCATCAACGGGCTGACCGACGACACCCATCCCTGTCAGCTGATGGCCGACATCATGACCTTCGAGGAGCATCGCGGTCCGGTTGCCGGCAAGACCATCGCCTGGACCGGCGACGGCAACAACGTGCTGCATTCGCTGCTCGAAGCTTCGGCGCGGTTCCGCTTCAACCTGAACGTCGCAGTGCCGGAAGGCAGCGAGCCGGCGCAGAAGCACATCGACTGGTCGAAGACCAATGGCGGCAAGCTGCACTTCACCCGCTCGCCCGAAGAGGCCGTCGACCAGGCCGACTGCATCGTCACCGACTGCTGGGTGTCGATGGGCCAGGAACACCGCGCCCGCGGCCATAATGTCTTCTCGCCCTATCAGGTCAATGCGGCGCTGATGGCCAGGGCCAAGCCCGACGCCCTGTTCATGCACTGCCTGCCGGCGCACCGCGGCGAGGAAGTGACCGACGAGGTCATCGACGGTCCGCATTCGGTGGTCTTCGACGAAGCCGAGAACCGGCTTCACGCCCAGAAGGCGGTTTTGGCCTGGTGTCTGGGCGCTTGATCTCCAAGCGCTTGATCCGGGGCGGCGCGATGCCTATTTGCGCCCCATCACGCAAATCAAGCGCGTTTGGACGCATGCACCCCTCCGGGCCGCATGGCCGCGCCCTGGAGCTTTGTCATGTTGGAAACGCATCAAGTGACTGAACATCACCCCAAACTCGGCGAGTTTGGCTATGCCGGCGACGATCATGTCGTGCCCTTCGAGGTAGGCCCGCTCGACGTGCGCGGCCGCACCGTGCAACTCGGGCCGATGCTCGACGCCATCCTCAACCGTCACGACTATCCCGAGCCGGTCGCCCGCCTGCTGGCGGAAGCCTGTGTGCTGACGGTGCTGCTCGGCACTTCGCTCAAATTTGAAGGCAAGTTCATCCTGCAGACCCGCACCGACGGGCCTGTCGACATGCTGGTCGCGGATTTCTCCACGCCCTCGGCATTGCGCGCCTATGCGCGCTTCGATGCCGACCGGCTGGAGGCCCTGGTGGCCGCAGGCCAGACCTCGCAGCAGACGCTGCTGGGCAGCGGCGTTTTGGCGCTGACCATCGACCAGGGCGCGCACACGCAGCGCTATCAGGGCATCGTCCAGCTCGACGGCGAGACGCTGGAAGACGCCGCGCGCACCTATTTCCGCCAGTCGGAGCAGATCCCGACCGACCTCCGGCTGTCGGTGGCCAAGCTGCTGACGCCCGGCCCCGGCGGTGCGCGCGAGCAGTGGCGCGCCGGCGGTATCCTGGCGCAGTTCCTGCCGCAGTCACCCGAGCGCATGCGCGTGCCGGACATTTCGGGCGGCGACGGCGATCCGCGTGACGTGACGCAGGAGCCGGCCGACAATTCGTGGCGCGAGCTGGTGGCGCTGCTCGGCACCATCGAGCCGACCGAGCTGATCGACCCGACCATCGGCGCCGAGCGGCTGCTCTACAGGCTGTTCCACGAACATGGCGTGCGCGTCTTCGGCGGCGTGCCGGTCGCCGACCAATGTTCATGCTCAAGGGACAAGATACGCGGCATCCTCGAGGGGTTTTCCGCGCAGGAGATCAAGGACAGCACCGAAGATGGCGGCATCCACGTCGCCTGCGAGTTCTGCTCGAAGCAGTACGACTTCGACCCGGCGGAGTTTGCAGCTCAGTAGCATCTCTTCCTTCTCCCCGTTCACGGGGAGAAGGTGCCCGAAGGGCGGATGAGGGGCAGCGCTAACTTTGGTGAATGGCCGCGCATAGCCTACGTCATGTGCGTGGAAGATAACCTCATGAGTCCGGCGGCGCCCCTCATTGCACTGCCGGGCATTTCTCCCCGTATAGAGATGGGGAGAAAACCCCTAATTCACCGTCCGCCGCGTCCCCGGCAGATCCAGCGAAAACGCGGGAATAGCGACGTCGAACGTCTCGCCCTTTTTGTTGCGCATGGTGTAGTGGCCGACCATGATGCCGGAGGGCGTCGAGAGCGGGCAGCCTGACGTGTATTGATAGCTGTCGCCCGGATTGAGCTCAGGCTGGTCGCCGACCACGCCGGCGCCGCGCACTTCCTCGATCCGGCCGCTGCCGTCGGTGATGTGCCAGTAACGCGACATAAGCTGCACGAAATCGTCCGACTGGTTGTCGATCGTCACCTGGTAGCCCCAGACATAACGGTTCTCCGCCGGGTCCGAGCGGTCCTCCAGGTAGAACGGTCTGACCTGCACTTCGATGTTGCGCGTGACGGCGCGATACATGGGCTGCTCCGGTTGCGCGGCAAGGAACATTTGTCGCGCTATGCGGTTTGATACGCGCACAACGGCATGTCCTGCCAGCCTCAAAGCGGAGGTGCCGACAAACAATGTCATTTAAGTGACACATGACAGTGTTGGTGTGCGCAAACCTTGCCGGCGACTCAAGGCCCATCTGTCGACTGACAAAGCAGCCGCGAGCGGCCTTTCCGGAGTGACCAGATCTCATGGAACCAGCTCTCACAGCCGCCTTCGCTTCCTCCGCTTTGCTTCTTTCCAATCTCGCCAGCATCCTGCTTGCTTCGTCGAAACTGCAAGCGCGTCGCCTTATCCCTCCGCCGTCCGACGAGCAGCCACCGGTCTCGATCGTCGTGCCGTCGCGCGGCGTGGAGCCGTTCACACAAGAGACGCTGCAGCGAGCCTTCTCGCTCGACTGGCCGCGCTACGAACTGATCTTCTGCGTCGCTCACGCCGACGATCCCGTCGTCAAACTGATAAACAGGGCGATCGTCCTGTTTCCCAACGTGCCGGCCCGGCTGCTGATCGGCGACGACCGCGTCAGCAGCAACCCGAAGCTCAACAACTGCGTCAAGGGCTGGGAAGCGGCGCGCAATCATTGGGTCATTCTGGCGGATTCCAACGTGCTGATGCCTAGGGATTACGTCCAGCACCTGATGGCGGCCTGGGGGACCAATACCGGGACTATCTGCTCGACGCCGATCGGCTCGCGGCCGGATGGCTTCTGGGCCGAGGTCGAATGCGCGTTCCTCAACACGCTGCAGGCGCGCTGGCAATATGCCGGCGAGGCGCTTGGCCTCGGCTTTGCCCAGGGCAAGAGCATGCTGTGGAACAAGCCGATGCTCGATACCAATGGCGGTATCCGCGCGCTGGCCGCCGAGATCGCCGAGGATGCTGCTGCAACCAAGCTGGTCAACGGACTGGGCCTGCGCGTCAATCTCGTTGCCTCGCCTTTCGAGCAACCACTGGGGCAGCGCCGACTTGCCGACATCTGGTCGCGTCAGGCGCGCTGGGCGCGGTTGCGCCGCGTCACTTTCCCGCTGTTTTTCGCACCCGAGATCCTGACCGGCGTCGCCGTGCCGTTGGCGTTGGCGCTGGTGGCGGCAGCAAGTGCCGGCGTCAGCCTGCCGGCCACGGTGTTGGCCGTGCTGGCGGCGGCCTACATTCCCGAATGCGCGCTGGCCGCGGCCAAGGGCTGGCACCTGTCGCTGCGCATGGTCCCGGCGATGATGGTGCGCGACATGATGCTTCCCGCCATCTGGGCGCGCGGCTGGCTGAGCGGCGCCGTCGACTGGCGCGGCAACATCATGACCATCGGCACCAAGACGGCCGAACTGGAAGAGGTTTCGTCGGGAGCGTGACGCCTCGCGGCCTATCCGGCTGCCTTCAGCGCCTGCGCAACGTCCTCCAGCAGATCGTCCGTATCCTCAAGACCGACCGACAGCCTGAGCGTTCCCGGCCCGATGCCAAGCTCGGCGCGAGCTTCGTCGCTGAGGTTCTTGTGGGTGGTGGTCGCCGGATGGGTGATCAGGCTCTTGGCGTCGCCGAGATTGTTGGAGATCAGCACGATGTCGAGCGCGTTCTGCAAGGCGAAGGCCGCCTGCTTGCCGCCCTTGACGTCGAGGCAGATTAGCGTCGATCCGCCTGTCATCTGCTTCTTGACGATGTCGGCCTGCGGGTGGTCGGCGCGGCCGGGATAGATGATGCGGGCGATTTCCGGCCGTCCTGCCAGGAAATCCGCGATCTTGGCCGCGCTTTCAGTCTGCTGGCGCACCCGAACTGGCAGCGTCTCCAGGCCCTTGAGCAGCGTCCAGGCGTTGAACGGCGACAGGCTCGGGCCGGTGTGGCGGAAATAGTCGTGCAAATTCTCGTCGATCCATTTCTTGTCCGACAGGATGATGCCGCCGAGACAGCGTCCCTGGCCGTCAATGTGCTTGGTCGCGGAGTAGACGACGATATGGGCGCCGAGGTGCAAGGGCTTCTGCTGCAAGGGCGTGGCGAAGACATTGTCGACGATCAGCCTGGCGCCGATCGAGGTGGCGAGCGCCGCCACCGCTGCGATGTCGACCACTTCCAGCGTCGGATTGGTCGGGCTTTCCAGGAAGAACAGTTTCGTGTTCGGCCGCACCGCCTTTTCCCAGTTGGCGATGTCGGTGCCGTCGACCAGCGTTGCCTCGATGCCGTATTTCGGCGCCAGCGTCTCCACCACCCAGCGGCAGGAGCCGAACAGCGCGCGCGCCGCAACGATATGGTCGCCGGCCTTGGCGCTGCACAGGAGCGCTGCCGTCACCGCCGCCATGCCGGACGCCGTGGCGCGCGCATCTTCGGCACCCTCCAGCGCGCACATGCGCTTTTCGAACATGTCGACGGTAGGGTTGGCATAGCGCGAATAGATGAAGCCCGGCTCCTCGCCCTTGAAACGGGCCTCGGCAGCCTGCGCCGTCTCGTAGACATAGCCTTGGGTGAGGTACATCGCTTCGGACGTCTCGCCGAACTGGGAACGCAGCGTTCCCCCGTGCACGAGTGCGGTCTGAGGTTTCCAGTTACGCTTCTTGGTGCTCATCGCTTTTGTTCCAGACACAAAAAAACCGGCCGCGAAAGTCGCAACCGGTCCATATGGCCTTGCGGCCCGACGGTCCTTTAGCGACTTGTTTAACGTGGCTGCAAGCCGACCGGCCAAATCACCACGGGATAACGACCCTTTAGACCTCACCTGCGCTTGCGTCAATTGCCGGCTTCATTAAGAGGTTTGTACCAGGCAGGTTCCGCAATAATATCCAGCGGTTTTGCGGCAAGAACCTGCCACAAAGAGACCGACCTTGGAGCGGAGCCAGCCTTTTGCGGCAGACAGGCATTCTTCCCGATCAGGACATTTCCGCGCTGTTTCAGTCCGGCGCGCTGAAGTCGCCGCGCGCGCTCGATGTCGACCAGGTGCAGCCGGCGAGCCTCGATCTCAGGCTCGGCGACAAGGCTTTTCGCGTGCGCGCCTCCTTCCTGCCGGGTCCCGATCATCTGGTGGCCGACAAGCTTCACCGGCTGAAATTGCACGAATTCACTCTCGCCGAGGGCGCGGTGCTGGAAACCGGCTGCGTCTACATCGTGCCGCTGCTCGAAAGCCTGGCGCTGCCCGCAAACGTGTCGGCCTCGGCCAACCCGAAGAGCTCGACCGGCCGGCTCGACATCTTCACCCGGGTGATGACCGATCGCGGCCATGAGTTCGACAAGATCGCCCCCGGCTATCACGGGCCGCTTTATCTCGAAGTCAGTCCACGCACCTTCCCGATCGTCGTACGCGCCGGATCGAGGCTGTCGCAGATCCGCTTTCGCACCGGCAACGCGCTGTTGTCGGAGGCAGAACTGAACGAATTGCACCGCGCCGAGATGCTGGTGGCGACCGAGCCGCCCAACATTTCCGGCGGCGGCATTGCGCTGTCGATCGATCTTGACGGCGACCAGAACGGCCTGGTCGGCTATCGCGGCAAGCATCACACCGGCTTGGTCGATGTCGACAAGCGCGCCGCCCAGGATGCCGTCGATTTCTGGGAGCCGCTCTATAAGAGCGGCGCCGGCGAACTGGTGCTCGACCCGGACGAGTTCTACATCCTGGTCAGCCGCGAAGCCGTGCACGTGCCGCCGCTCTACGCCGCCGAGATGACGCCCTTCGATCCGCTGGTTGGCGAATTCCGTGTTCACTATGCCGGCTTCTTCGATCCGGGCTTCGGCCATTCGGCCTCAGGCGGCACCGGCAGCCGGGCGGTGCTCGAAGTGCGCAGCCACGAAGTGCCGTTCATCCTCGACCACGGCCAGATCGTCGGCCGGCTCGTCTACGAACACATGCTGAAGCGGCCGCAGGCGCTTTACGGCACCGATCTCGGCTCGAATTACCAAGCGCAAGGTCTCAAGCTCTCCAAGCATTTCCGCCCCGCCGGCTGAACCTTCGATCACCGTCAGGCAAAATACTTGCCTGCGCTGCCTCACCATGCTTGGCTGCCTTTCGGTGGCCGGCAAGAGAACGGCGCGCAAGGGGAACCAAAATGCAGATTTCAAGATGGATCATATCGGCAGCGGGCGCTGCCATGCTGGTGATATCGGCCGGCTCGCTGGCTGAGGCGCAGGAGAAATTGAAGATCGGCACCGAGGGCGCTTATCCGCCCTTCAACACCATCACCGCGGACGGCAAGATCGAGGGCTTCGACATCGACATTGCCAATGCGCTGTGTGCGCAGATGAAGGTCGAGTGCGAGATCGTCACCCAGGACTGGGACGGCATCATCCCGGCGCTGCAGGCGAAAAAGTTCGACGCCATCATCGCCTCGATGAGCATCACCGAGGAGCGCAAGAAACAGGTCGCCTTCACCAACAAATACTACACGACGCCGCTGGCGCTGGTGGCGCCCAAGGACAGCGACCTCACTTCCACCGAACCGGCAGCCCTTGCCGGCAAGACGGTGGGCGCGCAGGCCTCGACCACCCAGGCCGACTATGCGCAGGACGCCTATGGCAAGGCCGGCGCCGAGGCGAAACTCTACCCCACCCAGGAAGAGGCGATCACCGACTTGCAGAACGGCCGTCTCGACGCCGTCATCTCCGACAAATTCGTGCTGATGGACTGGCTGAAGAAGGCGAGCGACGGCTGCTGCAAGCTTGTCGGTGACGTCAAGGGCACCGAGACGCAAGCCGGCATCGCTGTCCGCCTGGAGGACACGGCACTTCGCGACAAGCTCAACGCGGCGATAGACGCCATCGTCGCCGACGGCACTTACAAGAAGATCCAGGCCAAGTATTTCGATTTCGATATCTATTGAGTCCCGTCCGCCGGCGTCAGCCGCGAAAGAGATACGATTTCGCGGCGCCAAGGCAGGCATGAAAATGGCCGATAAACAGCAGTTCGCGTGCGGCCAAACGTTTCCTGCCCCAAAAGCCTTCGGTCAGTTTGACCTCGTCGAGCGAAGCGTTTGAGCCGCGCTTCAACGGGAACAACTGCTTGTCGAGGCAACCGAGGACATGGGCCTTGGCGGAGTCGATGCAGCAGACCTTGCCATTGTTGTTCAGCCTGTCGCTGCGAAGCGCTGATGTCATGTGATCCGTGTTGCGCATCAGAAAGCTCACCTGGGCTTTCGAATAGCCGGTTGCCAGAAGACGGCTCGTCATCGCCAAACGGGCTTCACGATAGGACTTCGGGCTGCACTGGCCGGCGCTAAAGGCCACCGACGGTTGGGTCAGGAACAGGGCCACGCCCGTGAACACAATGATAAGCCGCATTCCGTTCATTTCCGGCTCCCAAATTGTGATGCTGCCTCAAAGCGCCTTCACCGCCACCTTAACCGGCTGCTCAATCTCCAGCGGGTTGCGCAGCGGCAGGCCGAAATCCGCGGCCTCGATCTCGAAAACGTCGCCGGCCTGAGTCTTGATGCCGTCGGCAAAGGACAGCGTCGCCGTGCCGAACATGTGCACATGCACGTCGCCCGGCTGGCGGAAGGCCGAATATTTGAAGTGATGATGTTCGAGATTGGCGATTGTGTGCGACATGTTCGCTTCGCCCGACAGGAACGGCTTTTCCCACAGCAAATTGCTGTCGCGATAGATTCGCGATGAGCCCCTGACGTCGGCCGGCAGGTCGCCGATCAGGATTTCCGGCCCGAACGAGGCGTTGCGCAGTTTGGAATGTGCCAGGAACAGATAGTTCACCCGCTCGGTAACATGATCGGAAAACTCGTTCGACAGCGTGAAGCCGACGCGGAACGGCGCGCCGTCGTCGCCGATGACATAGATGCCGGCGATTTCCGGCTCCTCGCCGGCGTCCTGCGCAAAGGCCGGCGACATCAGTGCGGCGCCCGGCGCCACCGCCATGGTGCCGTTGCCCTTGTAGAACCATTCCGGCTGCACGCCGGTCTGGCCCTTGGCCGGCTTGCCGCCTTCGAGCCCCATGCGGAACATCTTCATGGAATCGGTAAGCTGCTCCTCGCCGCCATCGCTGAGCTTCTTGTGCATGGAATCGCGCGTCGCCGCCGAGCCGAGATGGGTCAGGCCGGTGCCGGTCAGATGCAGATGCGCAGGATCGGGATGGTTGATCGGCGACTCCAGCCGGCCCTTCTTGTAGATGGCGTCGAGGTCTATCGCTTCACCGAACCCCTTGCGTTCGATCAGCGCGGCGAGGCCCGTTCCGGTGCGCGCGGCTTCCATGGCCAGCGAATAGACGCTGCGGGCCCCGTTGATGATCCTGGTCTTGCCGCCGCCATTGCGGGCGACGACGCGGATGGTCTCGGCGTCGTCGAGGATCTGGGAGATCAGCATGATTAAATCCTCTCTCATGTGCTTGGCCTTGGATGCCTCTTGGCAAACCTTGACCTGCGCGGCTCGGACCTAGCCGCGCCACGGGTTGAACTCTTCGTCCGGATTGCGCTCGCGAACTTGATCCCTGGGGGGACTTCTTATGCCGACAACTTGCCGGCTGCGCCGCGATCGTATGCCTCCTGCTTGCCTCGCCTGAAGCTTGTCAGGCCTTGTTCTTGTTGTAGACGTCGAAGATCACGGCGCCGAGCAGCACCAGGCCTTTGACCACCTGCTGCCAGTCGACATTGACGCCCATGATCGACATGCCGTTGTTCATCACGCCCATGATGAAGCCGCCGACGACCGCCCCGATAACCTGGCCGACGCCGCCCATCGCCGAGGCGCCGCCGATGAACACTGCGGCGATGACATCGAGCTCCGAGCCGAGACCCGCCGCCGGCACCGCCTGGCCGAGACGAGCCGCGATGATCAGGCCGCCAAGCGCCGACAGCACGCCCATATTGATGAACACCATCAGCGTCAGCCGCTCGGTGTTGATGCCCGACAGCTGCGCCGCCTTGGGATTGCCGCCCATGGCGTAGATGCGCCTCCCGATGGTCATGCGCTTGGTGACGAAGACGAACAGCGTGATCAGCACGCCCATGACCAGCAGCACTACGGGCAGGCCGCGGTAGCTGGCAAACTCATAGACCAGGAACAGCGCCAGCGCGCTGGCGACCAGCGTCTTGACAACGAACAGGGTGAAGGGCTCGGCCTCATAACCATGGCGTTCTCGTTTGCGCCGGGTGCGGACCCCGAAATAGGCATAGGCGAGCACGGCGATCAGCCCCAGCACGACCGTCGTCATGTGCAGGGTCACGCCGCTGCCCATGATGGTCTTGCCGGCTGCGTTCACGACCGGCGGGACGAGCGTCAGTGGGCCGATCACATCCGGGATGAAGCCGGAGCTGAGCATCTTGAAGTCGTCGGGAAGCGGACCAACCGACGAGCCGCCGCCAAGCAAGGCCTGACAAATGCCGCGGAAGATCAGCATGCCGGCCAGCGTGACGATGAAGCTCGGTATCCGGTGATAGGCGATCCAATACCCTTGCGCGGCGCCGATCAGGCCACCCGCGACCAGGCAGACGATCGAAACCACCAGCGGATTGCTCAGCGGTCCGAGCTGCCAGATGACCATCATGTTTGCCGCCAGCGCGCCGATGAAACCGGCGACCGATCCGACGCTGAGGTCGATATAGCCCGATACGATCACCAGCAGCATACCCAGCGCCATCACGATGATGAAGGAGTTCTGCTGCACCAGATTGCTGAGATTGACCGGCTTGAACAACGTTCCCGACGTGGTGAACTGGAAGAACAGCATGATGACGATCAGCGCTATGATCAGCCCGTATTCGCGCAAATTCGTCGCCAGCGCCGAGACGGCGATGCGCGGGCGCTGTTCGTCGGCGACGTTTCCCTGCGGGGCGGGGGCGCTTTCGGTGCTCATGCTGCTTTTCCTTCTCCCCGGACGATGGCGCGCATTATCTTTTCCTGGCTTGCTTCCGCCGCCGGCATTTCGCCCACCATGCGCCCTTCGTTCATAACGTAGATGCGGTCGGTAATCCCCAGCAATTCCGGCATTTCCGACGAGATGACCACGATCGCCTTACCCTCCGAGGCAAGGCGCGCGATGATCGTGTAGATTTCATACTTGGCGCCGACATCGATGCCGCGTGTCGGCTCGTCGAGGATCAGCACGTCAGGGTCGGCAAACAACCATTTCGACAGCACCACCTTCTGCTGGTTGCCGCCGGAAAGATTACCGGTCATCTGATAGACGCTGGACGCTCGGATATTGGTCTTCTTGCGATAGTCGTTGGCGACCGCAAGTTCGCGCATGTCGTCGATCACGCTGTGGCGCGACACGCCGTCGAGATTGGCCAGCGTAATGTTATGCTTGATATGGTCGATGAGGTTGAGGCCGTAGGTCTTGCGGTCCTCGGTGACATAGGCGATGCCGTGTTGGACCGCCTTGCTTACCGAGGAGACATCGACCGGCTTGCCCTTGAGCAGCACTTCGCCGGTGATGCGGCGGCCATAAGAGCGGCCGAACAGGCTCATGGCGAATTCGGTGCGGCCGGCGCCCATCAGCCCGGCGATGCCGACCACCTCGCCCTTGCGCACATTGATGTCGATGCCCTTGATCACCTGCCGCTCGGCATGGAGCGGGTGATAGACCGACCAGTTTTTCACCTCGAACACGACTTCGCCGATCTTGGGCTCGCGCGGCGGATAGCGGTCGTCGAGCGAACGGCCGACCATCGAGGTGATGATGCGGTCTTCGGAGATATCCTTCTTGGCCAGCGTCTCGATGGTGCGCCCGTCACGGATGACGGTTACCTTGTCGGCGACCCGGTTGATCTCGTTGAGCTTGTGCGAGATCAGGATCGAGGTCATGCCTTGTCGCTTGAATTCGAGCAGAAGATCGAGCAGCGCCTGGCTGTCTTTCTCGCTGAGCGACGCGGTCGGCTCGTCGAGGATCAAAAGCTTGACGTCCTTGCTCAGCGCCTTGGCGATCTCGACCAGCTGCTGCTTGCCGACGCCGATATTGGTGATCAGTGTCTTGGGGTCCTCCTTGAGGCCCACCTTCTTCAACAGGGCAGCGGTGCGCGCCTCGTTGGCATCCCAGTCGATGACGCCGTATCGGGCGTTTTCGTTGCCGAGGAAGATATTTTCGGTGATCGACAGCATTGGCACCAGAGCAAGTTCCTGGTGGATGATGACGATGCCCTTATGTTCGCTGTCATGAATGCCTTTGAACTGGCATTCCTGACCCTGAAAAATGATCTGGCCGTCATAGGTGCCGGCGGGATAGACGCCCGACAGAACCTTCATCAGCGTCGACTTGCCGGCGCCGTTCTCGCCAACCACGGCGTGGATCTCGCCTTCTTCGACGCTGAGGTTGACGTTCGACAGCGCCTTCACGCCGGGGAACGTCTTGGTGATGTCGCGCATCTCCAAAATCGTCGTCATCAGGGCAAGCTCCTCCTGTTGCATGTCGCTCAAAAGTGCTTGCGGTTTGAGACAACGACATGCACGGAAATAAGGTCCGGTAGAAACAATACCGGGGTCGCTTGTGAACGGAAAGGGGTCCTGCGTCGCGCAGGACCCCTGTCTTTATAAACGGATTACTTCAGTTCGTCGGCCTTGATGTAGCCGGAGTCGACGACCAGTGCCTGGTAGTTCGACTTGTCGACCTCATGCGGCGTCAAAAGGATCGAGGGGACGACCTTGACGTCGTTGTTGTAGGTCTTTTCATCGAGGCCGTCCGGCTTGCCGCCCGAGAGCACCTTGTCGACGAGTTCGACGGTGGCCTTGGCCAGTTCGCGGGTGTCCTTGAACACGGTCGAGTATTGCTCGCCCGTGATGATCAGCTTGACCGAAGCGGTCTCGGCGTCCTGGCCGGTCACGATCGGCCACGGCTGGGCGTCGGTGCCGTAACCGACGGCGCGCAGCGAAGCGGTGATGCCGCGCGACAGGCCGTCATAGGGCGAAAGAACGCCATCGACGCGGCTGCCGTCCGAGTAGTTGGCCGACAGAAGGTTGTCCATGCGCGCCTGGGCGGTCGCGGCGAGCCAGCGCAGCGTGCCGACCTTGTCCATGCCGGTCTGGCCGGACTTGATCTTGATCGAGCCGTCATCGATCAGCGGCTGCAGCACCGAGATTGCGCCGTTGTAGAAGAAGAAGGCGTTGTTGTCGTCCGGCGAGCCGCCGAACAGTTCGACGTTCCACGGCTTGGTGTTCGGGAAGCGCTCCTTGAGACCCTTGACCAGCGAGTTCGCCTGGATCACGCCGACGCCGAAATTGTCGAAGGTGGTGTAGTAATCGACATTGGCGGTCTTCTTGATCAGGCGGTCATAGGCGACGACGACGACGCCGGCGTCGGCGGCCTTCTGCAGCGCGTCCGAAAGGGTGGTGCCGTCGATCGAAGCGATGATCAGCGCCTTCGGGCCCTTGGTGATTTCGTTTTCCAGCTGGCTGAGCTGGTTGGGGATGTCGTCCTGCGCGTACTGCAGGTCGACCGTGTAGCCGAGAGCTTCGAGCTGGGACTTGACGGCATCGCCGTCATTGATCCAGCGCTGCGAGGTCTTGGTCGGCATCAGCACGCCGACAAGACCCTTGTCGGCTGCGTGCGCCGAGTAGGTCATGGCAGCGATGCCAAGGGCCGCGACGGCGGCCAGTGTCTTGATGATTTTCACGTAAAACTCTCCCTGGTTGATGGACGCGACACCTCGGGGCTTCGCGGGCCGCGCAGTCGGGCGGATGCGCCAAAGCGCCGCCGCCGTCATAATCGATCTCCGGTATCCTCCCAATCGGCCCTCAGTCTTGATTTAAATCGATACGATTTTGCTCGTCATCGAACGTCAAGTCTTGAGGACGCGCGAAAGTGTGACCCTTTGCCATAACTGTCAAATGCGATCTTCGGTGGTTGCTATACCAAAACCGGTATATGACTAAACCGGGCTGGAACAGTGGCGGAAGCGGGAAAAGGCATGGCGGCTTTACGAGGTCCTCAGGGAATTTCAAGCGGTTACGATGAATTGCCGGGCGATGGCGAGACACTTCTGCGTAGCGGCTTGAGCCTGCGTCACATGCGCATGATCGCAGCACTCGACGATCACGGTCGGGTGAGTGCTGCCGCCCAGGTGATGAACATCTCGCAGCCGGCGGCCTCGCGCATGATTTCCGAGATGGAAGCGGTGCTTGAGGTCAAGCTGTGCGAAAGGCTGCCGCGCGGCATCACGCTCACCCCTTACGGCAAGGCGCTGGCGCGGCGCGCGCGCTCGATCCTGCTCGAAATGCGCGAGGCCGACCGCGAAATATCGGAGCTCAAGGCCGGCAAGGGCGGCTCGGTGTTCCTTGGCGCGGTGACGGCGCCGGCGATCGAACTGGCGGTCCCGGCGATCCGCGAGATACGCCGCCTCTATCCGCGCATCGAGATTACCATGCAGGTCGAGACGTCGAATGTGCTGGCGCGCGAACTGATCGCCACGCGCCATGATTTCATCATCGCCCGTGTCCCCGAAGACCTCAATCCGCGCCTGTTCGAATCGCGCGTCATCGGCGTCGAGAAGGCCTGCCTGATCGTGCGCCGAGGCCACCCGCTGAGCAACGGCCATCCTCTAAACAATGGGAAGGCGGTGAGGCTGGAGGACACCGCCGCCTTCGACTGGGTGTTCCAGTCGGGCGGGTCGCCGCTGCGCCAGGCGATGGAGAGCAATTTCCTGAACCGCAACATCGCCCTGCCGGACCGCATCCTCAACACCTCGTCGCTGCTGCTCACACTGGTCATGGTGGCGCAGTCCGACGCCATCGCCCCGGTGTCGATCCAGGTGGCAAAATTCATCCAGAACCCCGACGGTCTCGCCGGCGCCATCGATGTCGTCCAGACCGAGTTCGACATCGAGGTCCGCCCCTACAGCCTGATCACGGTGAAGAACCGCGTGCTGTCGCCGGCAGCCAAGATGCTGCACGATTTTATCTTGCGGGAAGTGGGATAGGAACTGGAGCGGGTAGAGGGAATCGAACCCTCGCGTTCAGCTTGGGAAGCTGACAAGCTACCATTACATCATACCCGCATTTGCCTCTCGATATCATGAGGGGCGTGCTTCGGGCAATCGCCCTTGGACAGCTCTTCGGAAACGGCTGTTGGAAACCCCGACCGATTGCACCAGTCCGCCTGCCTTGATGCGGGCGCAGCAAGTGCGTATTCGTGGGTTTGTACCCCGAATCCGGGCATACCAATCTGGAGGCAGCCCCTTGTCCACAGTGACGCGCTTTCTCGGTGACTCGCCCGTCAGGGTGATCGTCAAGCTGCTGGTCGTGTCGTTCCTCGTCGGCCTGGTCATGAATGCGTTCGGCTGGACGCCGATGGACGTCTTCTACCGCATCCAGGGTTTCTTCATCGATTTGTGGAACCTCGGCTTCAACGCGGTCTATCGCTTCTTGGGCTATATCCTGCTCGGCGCCGCGATCGTCGTGCCGGTGTTCATCCTGCTCAGGGTCGCGAACTACCGGAAGTGAAGCGGAGGCATGATCCCGAAAAGTGGCGACCGGTTTTCGGAAAAGATTGTGCTCAAACCGAAGGCCACTCAGGCAAAGTCCGACGCCACCTCGAACAGGATGGCGTGGCGCGCGGCCAGCGCTGCGACATCGGTCGAATAGCCGCCGCCGATGACACCGCAGACCGGGATGTCCAGCGCGCGGAAATGACCGATCACCATGGCGTCGCGGGCACGCACGCCGTCATCGCTGAGCGATAGCCGGCCGAGCCGGTCCTCGGCATGCACGTCGACGCCGGCATTGTAGAAGACGATGTCCCAGTGCGCCTTGGCCGAGAGGTCCGGCAGGAGGGCGCCCAGCCGTTCGAGATAGGCGCCATCGTCGGTGCCGTCCGGCAGGGCAACGTCGAGATCGGAGGCAATCTTGCGCACCGGATAATTGCGCTCGCCATGCAAGGAACAGGTGAACGCGCGTGGCTCGTCTTTCAGGATGTCCGCTGTGCCGTCGCCCTGATGCACATCGAGATCGACGATCAGGATGTTTTGCACCGCGCCTTCGGCCAGCAGCACCAGCGAAGCGACGGCGACATCGTTGAAAGTGCAGAAGCCCGCGCCCTGCGCACGCCGCGCATGGTGGCTGCCGCCGGCACTGTTACAGGCAATGCCGTTGATAAGCGCCAGCCGCGCCGCCAGCACCGTGCCGCCGGCGGCGAGTTGCGCCCTGAGCGAAACGCGCGGTCCCACGGGAAAGCCGATCTCGCGCTCGATCTTTTCAGGCACCGAACAAGAAATGACCTGGTCGACATAATCAGCCGCATGGGCGAGCTTCAGCCAGGAGGCCGGCGCCGGCTCGGGCATCCACAGCGCCCCGGCATGGATCAGACCCCTGATATGCAAGGCCTGCATCAGCAGCGGATATTTGCTCATCGGAAAGCGATGATTGACGGCGAAGCCGGCATCGTAGTCGGGATGATGGACGATCTGCAGGGGCATGGCTAAAGCAATTCCAGGAAAAGTGTGCAGCGGTTTTCCCGGGAGAAGCGCGTAGCGCTTCCCCTTGGGAATTGCTTAAAACCAGTACTCGGATCCGGCGGGCTCGCGCCAGAAGAACATTTCGGTTGGCCGTCACGGCAAGAGTGATTGCGCGGCGGCCGGAAAATGGGGCACATCGGCTGTTCGATCAAGCCGCAATCAGCAAGGCAGCAATCCCCTGGACACGGGTGCAACCCCAGCCGACGCGAGACCCTTCGCCGTCACCAACCGTTCGGTGCTCGCCATCGCCGTGCCGATGACGCTCGCCTATCTGACGACGCCGCTGCTTGGCATCGTCGACACGGCTGTGGTCGGGCAGTTCGGCGATGCCGCCCTGCTCGGCGGCCTGGCGGCCGGGGCGCTGGTCTTCGACGTCGTCTTCAGCACCTTCAATTTCCTGCGCTCCGGCACCACCGGCCTCGTCGCCCAGGCGTTCGGGCGCGGCGACGAACTGGAGGAGCAGGCGGTGTTCTGGCGCGCCGTGCTGATCGCGGCCGCGGCCGGCATCGTGCTTGTCGCCCTTGCGCCGCTGATCGCCATCGCCGGCCAGAAATTCATCGGCGGCGAAGCGCGCGTCAGCGAGGCGATGGGCGTCTATATCCACATCAGAATGCTCGCCGCGCCCTTCACGCTGATCAACTATGCCATCCTCGGTTATGTCCTTGGACGCGGTGAGGGCGGGCTTGGGCTGATGCTGCAGGGGGTGCTCAACGGCATCAACATCGTGCTTTGCATCCTGCTCGGCCTGAAGCTTGGCTGGGGCGTCGCCGGCGTGGCCTGGGCGACCGTCACCGGCGAATGTCTGGCCATGCTGTTGGGTCTCGCCATCGTTGTCTGGCGGTTCCGGGCCGCACCCCGCCTGCCGCGGCATCGCCTGCTCGACATGCCCGCTTTCCTGCGCATGCTGTCGCTCAACCGCGATATCATGATCCGCTCGTTCTCGCTGCTCGCCGCTTTCGCGCTGTTCACCCGCCAGGGCGCGCAGTTCGGCACGCTGACGCTGGCCGCCAATGCCGTGCTGATGAACTTCTTTCTCGTCGCCGGCTATTTCCTCGACGGTTTTGCCACAGCCGCCGAGCAGTTGGCGGGACGCGCGATCGGCGCACGCGCCGAGACGGCGTTCCGCCGGGCGGTGCGTCTGACCTTGTTCTGGGGGTTCGGCCTCGCCGGAACCGCGACGCTGATCTTCTGGCTCGGCGGCGCCGGCCTGATTTCTTTGATGACCACGTCGCAGGACGTTCGTGCTGCTGCCGACATCTATCTGCCGTGGGCGGCACTGACACCGTTGAGCGGCGTGCTGGCCTTCCAGATGGACGGCGTCTTCATCGGCGCCACGTGGTCGCGCGACATGCGCAACATGATGCTGGTGTCGTTCCTGGCCTTCAGCGCCGCATTGTTCAGCTTGGCGCCGTCTCTCGGCAATCACGGCCTGTGGGCGGCGCTGCACGTTTTCCTGCTGGTGCGCGGCTTCAGCCTGCTGGCCATCCTGCGGCTCAGGCTGCGCACGGCTTTTTAGAGCGCCTTGGCAGCCCACTGATCGAGCCGGCTGTCGCGCAGTTCGCGCAAAGACGTCAGCCTTTCCTTTTCTGCAAAGCGCACCATGCCTGAAAGAATGCGGCCTGGCAGCGCGGGGCCGGCATAGATCATGCCGGTGTAGAGTTGCACCAGATCGGCGCCGGCGCGGATTTTTTCCAGAGCCGTCTCGGCAGAATCGACACCGCCGACGCCGATGATGGCGCACTCCGGCCCGAGCAGTTTGCGCATTTTGGCCAGCACGATCGTCGAGCGTTCGAACAGCGGCTTGCCGGAGAGCCCTCCGGTCTCGCTGGTGGTGCTACGCAATCCGGTCCGCGCCAGCGTCGTGTTGGAGACGATGACCCCGTCGATCTGCTTTTCGCTGACCTCGGCGGCGATGTCCTCCAGCTCGGCCTCGACCAGATCAGGTGCGATCTTGAGGAAGATTGGTGGCTGGGCCGATGCCGAGGCACGCGCCGATACGACGCGAGCCAGAAGTTCGCCGAGCTGTTCGCGCGCCTGCATGGTGCGCAGGCCGGGCGTGTTGGGCGACGAGATGTTGACGGTGAGATAGCTGGCGTATTTCGCAAAGCGGGAAACGCCCAACTCATAGTCACGGACACGATCGGCGCTGTCCTTGTTGGCGCCGATGTTGACGCCGACAATGCCGCCGCGTCCCTGGCGCGCGGCAAGGCGTTTTTCCGCCGCCTCGTGGCCCTCATTGTTGAAGCCCAGGCGGTTGATCACCGCGTCATCCTGGGTCAGCCGGAAGATGCGCGGCTTCGGATTGCCCGCTTGCGGCAGCGGCGTCACGGTACCGACTTCGGCAAAGCCGAAACCGAGCCCAAGCAGCGCGTCCGGTACCTCGGCGTTCTTGTCGTAGCCGGCGGCCATGCCGAGCGGATTGGGAAAGGCGATGCCACAGAGGCTGACCTTCAACCTATCGTCTCGCACCACCCGTGCGCCGACCGGCAGACCGCATCGCAGCGCCGCGATCGACATGCCATGCGCCGTTTCAGGGTCGAAGGTGAACAGCAGTTTCTGGCCAATGCGGTCGAACACGCTCATTCGGCCTCCAGCGCCGGGAATTGATGCGTGCCGTCGGCGCCCAGCGGCAATGGCCGCACCCACAGGACTGTCTTCAGGTCGAGCTCGCCGTAAAGATGCGGAAACGGCGCGCCGCCCCGCGAGACCTCGTACTTCAGCGCTTCGCCCAACCGGGCCCCGTCGATGGCGATCAGCAGCAAATCCATCTGGCCGGCGAAATGCTTCGCCGCCGTCTCCCTGACCTGATCAGCGGTGGAGAAATGGATGAAGCCGTCGGCGATATCGATCGGAGCGCCGGTGAAACGGCCGTTTTTCTCGGCCTCGCGCCAAAGCGCTTCGGGCGCGATCTTGTAGATAATCTGAGACATTGTTGCGCTATAAAGCAATTCCAGGAAAAGTGTGAAGCGGTTTTCCGTCCGGAATTGCGTCAAAACAAGGAGATAGAGCGGAGCGCCGTGGAACGGCGACCCGCTCTGGTCCGAACCGATCATGCGGGGAAGGGCAACTCGTCCGCATTTACGGCGCAAAGCTGTGATAGGTTGCGAACACTGGCTCGTGGAGGATGGAACATGCGTCTGCAGCACATACTGATCCCCGCCGCACTGGTCTCGCTGGTCGCGGCATCGGCCTGGTCGGAGGAGGCCGACCACTACCGGCTGGAAAAATCGCCCAACGGCTATGTCCGCATGGACACCCGGACCGGCGCCATGTCGATCTGCGAAGAGCGCTCCGGCCAGCTCGTCTGCAAGATGGCGGCCGACGAACGCGCCGCCTTCCAGGACGAGGTCGAGCGTTTGCAGGCCTCGATGAAGGCCATGGACGAACGCGTCGCCAGGTTGGAGAATTCGCTGTCGGCCCGTCTCGAGTCGAAATTGCCGAGCGAAGAGGATTTCGACAAGACGATGAGCTATATGGAGCGCATGCTGCGCGGCTTCATGGGCATCGTCAAGGAGTTGGACAAGGACAATGGCGACGGCGCCAAGCTCAACTCGCAAAAGACCTGAGCTGCCCGGCGCAAAGTGCCGTCCGGCCATTGCCGCTTGAAAACAAAGCGCTTCGCCGCATAATCGTCCGATCCCGGAAAGCCGTCAATCGATAACGAAGTTTGGGCAACAACGGGATTTGGGAGGAAGATTTGCCGTCGGGTTACACCTTCGTCATTGCCGACGACCATCCGCTGTTCCGCGGCGCTTTGAAAGAGGCGCTTGCCGGCGTCGGCGACGTCGCCGCCATTCACGAGGCCGGTGATTTCGAAAGTGCCAAGGCCCTGGTCGTGGCCAATGAGGATGTCGACCTGGTGCTGCTCGACCTGTCGATGCCGGGCGCCAGCGGCCTGTCCGGTCTGATCGCGCTGCGCGGCATCCACCCGGCGGTGCCGCTGGTGGTGGTGTCGGCCCACGACGACCCGGTGACCATCCGGCGCGCGCTCGATCTCGGCGCATCCGGCTTCATCTCCAAATCGGCCAGCATGGAGGAGATCCGCGGCGCCGTGCAGACGGTGCTGGCCGGCGATATCGCCGCGCCCGTCGGCATCGACCTCGGCGTCGAGCGCGACCCCGAAATATCCGACCTGATCAAGCGGCTGCAGGCGCTGACGCCGCAGCAGACGCGTGTCCTCGGCATGCTGGCCGAAGGCCTGCTCAACAAGCAGATCGCCTACGAACTCAGCGTCTCCGAAGCGACGGTCAAGGCGCATGTCTCGGCCATCCTGCAGAAACTCGGCGTCGACAGCCGCACCCAGGCGGTGATCCAGCTGTCCAAGATCGGCAGCGATCCGTTGCAGCCAGCAGGCTAAAGCTATTCCAGGAAAAGTGCGTAGCGCTTTCCCTTGGGAATTGCGCAAAAACAAAGAGATAGGACTCTACTCGGCCGCCGACGCCAGCGGCCTGACCCTGGCCATCATCGAGCGTAGCACGGCCGGCTTCAGCGGTTTGTTGATCACCGGCACGTCAATGGCCGCGGCAGCGGCACGGACCTCGGTGGAGCGGTCGGCGGTGACCAGCACGGCCGGCAGGTCCGAACCATGGATGTCACGCAGGCGCGCGATGATGTCGAGGCCGCTTCTGCCATCGAGATGATAGTCGGCAAGCACGATGTCGGGACGATCGGCCCTGCCAAAATCCTCCGAACCCGAAAACGTGCCGACGCTGCAGCCCCAGCCTTCGAGCAAAAGCCGCATGCCATCGAGAATGCGAGGGTCGTTGTCGATGCACATGACGCGCAGGCCGGCCAGCGAATTCGCGGTGCGGGCAGGCGCCTTCGGCTCGACCTCGCGCCGCGGCGCCTCAACCGCCGCAACCGGCAGGATAACGGAAAAGCGCGTACCCTTGCCCGGGTTGGAAAAGATCTGGATCTCGAGCCGCAGTACCCGCGCGATGCGGTCGACGATGGACAGGCCAAGGCCGAGACCTTCGGCTTCGCGCACGCCTTCGTCCAGCCGGGTGAACTCGTTGAAGACCGTGTTCAGCTTGTCGCCGGCAATGCCGATGCCAGTGTCGATCACCTGGATTTCGGCGAGTTCGCCGCGCCGTCGCACGCCGACCAGGATGCGGCCATGGGGGGTGTATTTGATGGCGTTGGACACCAGATTCTGGATCAGCCGGCGCAGTAGGTTGCGGTCCGTCATCACGCTGAGCGACGAGGCTATGATCGTCAGATCGAGTTTCTTTTCGGCGGCGAGCGGCTGAAAATCATTGCCGATCTGGCGCAGCAGCCCGTCCAGGCGGAAGGCGCTGTCATCGGGTTTCATCGCGCCGGCGTCGAGGCGGGAAATGTCGAGCACGGCGCCCAGGATCGTCTCGACCGATTCCAGCGAGGATTCGATGTTGATAGCAGCCTTCCCGGCCGGGCCCTTGCCGGCCTTTTCGATCAGCGACGAGCAGTAGAGACGGGCGGCGTTCAGCGGCTGCAGGATGTCGTGGCCGGCGGCGGCGAGGAAGCGCGTCTTGCCCAGATTGGCCTCCTCGGCCAGCATCTGCGCCTGCGCCAGCTCCTCATTGACCCGGGTCAACTCCTCGTTAACCCTAGTCAGTTCGATGGTCCGCGTCTTGACCCGCTGCTCCAGCGATTCATTGGCCCGCTTCAGCGCCAAATCCTGTTCGACGCGTCCTGATATGTCGGCATAGGTGGCGACGATTCCGCCGTCCGGCATCGGGTTGGAGCGCAGTTCGAGGATACGGCCACTGGTCTTCAACTCCATCTGCCATGGGCTGACGAAGCTGGTCAGCCGGTTGAGCATCGCTACGCGCTGGTCGGCCGGAATATCGCCGCGCTCGGCGAGGTGGCGCAGGATGCGGTCGAGCGAGACGCCGACCTGGCCCATCTCGTCGGGCAGGTCGAACAGCGCGCGATATTGTCTGTTCCAGCAGATCAGACGAAAATCGCGGTCGAATACGGTGATGCCCTGCTCCATCTGGTCGAGCGCGATCTGCAGCAGGTCGCGATTGTGCTGCAGCGCTTCGGTGGCGTCGTCGAGCAGGCGAAAGGCGTCCTTGGACTCGCGGTCGTTGCGGCGAAACAGCAGCGACAGGATCAGCCGCGCCGAAGACGAGCCGACCGCGCTCGCCAGCAGCTGCTCGGAAAAGCGGATGACATCCATGCTGGCCTGCTCATTGCCGTGCAGCGAGACGCCATTGCTTTTCTCGAAGGATTGGAAGGAGCGCTCGGTGCGCTCGACGCCGAGGTAGCGCGAGATGGTGTCCTTCAGCACGTTGACGGTGATGGCGGTGCGGAAGCGGCGCAGGCTGGGCATCGGGCCGGATTCGCGCGGCACGAAGATCGACGCCTGGATCCGCTCCAGCGGCACTGACGCGCGCGACAGCGAGCCGAGCACGAAGAACAGCGTGTTGACCGACAGGCTCCAGAGCACGCCGTGGTTCAACGGTTCGGCGACGGTGCCGAACAGAGCCTGCGGCCGCAGCGCCTCGAAACCGAACAACCCCTGCACGACGATGTCCGCGTCGGCTGCCGAGAGCGACGGCAAAAGCAGCGTATAGCCCCAGACGAGGATGCCGGCGACCATGCCAAGGGCCGCGCCGCGGCCATTGGCGCCGCGCCAGATCAGCCCGCCGATCAGCGCCGGCGCGAATTGGGCGATTGCCGCGAACGACATCAGGCCGATCGACGACAGCCGCGCCGAGTTGGTGCTTTCGCGGTAGTAGAGGAAGGCGATGAACAACAGGATGAAGATGGCGCCGCGCCGCACGTTGAGGATCAGCGTCGACCAATCCTCATTCTCAGAGGTCGTGGTCTTGAGCAGGCGGCGCACGAACAGCGGGATGACGAGGTCGTTGGAGATCATGATCGACAGCGCCACGCTTTCGACGATCACCATGGCGGTCGCCGCCGACAGCCCACCGATGAAGGCGGCCATGGCGAGGAAGTCATGGCCGCCGAACAAGGGCAGCGCCAGCACATAGAGGTCACTGGTGGTTTTGGCGCCGACCAGCGCCAGGCCGGCGAAGGCGATCGGCAGCACGAACAGGTTTATCGCCACGAGATAGAGCGGAAACACCCATGTCGCGGTGCGCAGTTCGGCCTCGCCGCGGTTCTCGACGATGGTGACGTAGAACTGGCGCGGCAGCATGATGATGGCAAAGCCGCTCAGGCAAGTCAGCACCAGCCAGGTGGCGAGCGAGGTGTTGTAGCCCATGGCTTGCCGCACCTGGCTGTTTTCGGCCAGCTTGTCGATCATGTCGCCCGGGCCACCGAAGATCAGGAAGGTGACCATCAGGCCGATCGCCAGGAAGGCGGCGAGCTTGACCACGGTTTCGACCGCCACCGCCAGCACCAGCCCGTCCTGGTGCTCGGTGGCGTCGGCATGGCGGGTGCCGAACAGCACCGCAAACAGCGCCAAGAGCATGGCCACCACCAGCGAGATGTCGCTGACGAAGGGATCGAAGGAGGGCGGCGATCCCGTATAATGCTCGACCATCAGGCCGACCGAACCGGAGATCGCCTTCAATTGCAGTGCGATATAGGGCACCGCGCCGATGGTGGCGATCAGCGTGGCGATCGCCGAGACGGCAAAGCTCTTGCCGTAGCGCGCGCCGAGGAAGTCGGCGATCGAGGTGATCTTCTCGCTCTTGGCCAGCCGCACGATGCGATTGAGCAGCGGAAAGCCGAACACGAACACCAGCACCGGCCCGGTGTAGATGCCCAAAAATTCGAGGCCGCGCTCGGACGACAGGCCGACCGAGCCGAAGAAGGTCCAGGAGGTGCAGTAGATGGCGAGGCTGAGTGCATAGATGAAGGGCCGGGCGTGGCCGGGTCCCGACGCCGTCGACCGCCGGTCGCCAAGGCTGGCGATGGCGAACAGCAGCGTCACATAGGCGACGGCAATGATGACGATGAACCAGCCCTGCACGGCCCGAAAATCCTCCTCGGCCAGCTTTCACCCCGGCCTGCCCAGAGGCAATCACAGCTCTAAGGTCAAGTCCATCGCGGCTTTCCGGCGCATAGCCGCGACGCCGCCCTGTCGAACCGTGACCTAAGGTAAGGAGAAAGCGGTGTTTTCCAGCTTTTGCTTCTGTTGCAACCGCAGGTTTTTGTTATGGTGCGCACGGGCCGACGCCGGAGGGACGGCGGCAGCGCGGTCCGTCATGACAAGGAGGGTCGAATGCTGAAAGAATTCCAGGAATTCATTTCCAAAGGAAATGTGATGGACCTTGCGGTCGGCGTCATCATCGGCGCGGCCTTCAGCAAGATCGTCGATTCTCTTGTCAATGACATCATCATGCCTTTCATCGGCGCACTTGGTGGCGTCGACTTTTCCAACTACTTCATAGGCCTCTCATCAACAGTGCATTCGACCAATCTTGCCGACGCGCGTAAGGAAGGCGCGGTGTTCGCCTACGGCAATTTTATCACCGTGGCGCTGAATTTCGTCATCCTGGCTTTCATCATCTTCCTTATGGTCAAGGCCGTGAACAACATGCGCAAGCGGCTCGAGCGCGAGAAGCCGGCCGCACCTGCGGCTCCGCCGCCGGCTGACGTCGCACTGCTCACCGAAATTCGCGATCTCCTCGCCAGGAAATAGACAAGGCCAGATTTCTGGACCAAAACCCCGGTCGTTCGCGGCCGGGGTTTTCTGTTGCCGCATCTGCTAAGAGCATCCGCCAATGCATGTCGCCCACAAGTGCGCAGCGGTTCTGGATAATGACATGCATCAAAGCAGACATCAAAACGGACCTGTTCATGACCCTGATCGATAGCTTGCGCGCCGAAGCGGTGGCCGCCCCCGAAAGCGGCATTGTCGCCGTCGTCAATTACGGCCGTACGCGCGAGGGCATGATCCCGCTCTGGGCCGGTGAAGGCGATTTGCCGACGCCTGCCTTCATTTCGGAAGCCGCCGCCAAGGGGCTCGCCAATGGCGAGACATTCTATACCTGGCAGAAAGGCATTCCGGAGCTGAGGCAAGCGCTTTCTCGCTACTATGCCAGGCATTTCGGCAAGAGCTTCGCCGAAGAGGAATTCATCGCCACCGGTTCCGGCATGCATGCCATTCAGTTGGCATTAGCCGCGGTCGCCGGCAGCGGCGACGAGGTGGTCTATCTCTCCCCGGCCTGGCCGAATTTCGCCGCCGCCGCCGGTATTTCCAGCGCTACCCCGGTTGCGGTCACGCTCGACCAGTCGGGCAATGGCTGGTCCTGCGATGTCGACAAGATTGCGGCTGCGGTGACGCCGCGCACCAAGGCGCTGTTCGTCAACACGCCATCGAACCCCACCGGCTGGACGGCCGATAAGGAAACGCTGCAGGCGATCCTGAATCTCGCCCGCCAAAAGGGCCTGTGGATCATCGCCGACGAGATCTATTCGCTGTTCCACTACGGCCACGGCCGTGCGCCGTCCTTCCTCGACATTTCGACCGCGGAAGACCGCATCCTGTTCGTCAACTCCTTTTCCAAGAACTGGGCGATGACCGGCTGGCGCGTCGGCTGGATCAAGACCCATCCCGAGCTGCAGCAGGTGTTCGAGAACCTGATCCAGTATTCGACCTCAGGCGTCGCCCAGTTCATGCAGCGCGGCGCCGTCGCGGCGCTGGACCACGGTGATGCGTTCATCGTCGAACAGGTTGAGCGGGCGCGAAAGGCGCGCGACCTGGTCTGCGATATTCTAGGCGCAACCGGCAAAGCGCGCTTCACCGTGCCGCAAGGCGCGTTCTATTTGTTTTTCACGGTCGACGGCATCACCGATCCGCGCCGGGCTGCTTTCGACATCGTCGACAAGGCCAATGTCGGCCTGGCGCCGGGCACCGCCTTCGGCCCTGGTGGAGAGGCGTTTTTGCGCCTGTGCTTCCACCGCCGCCTCGACCAGCTCGAGGAAGCGGCACACCGGCTGGCGGGATGGATGAGGACGGTTTGAGGTTAAATGGGCGGCGGCTTCAGCCGCCCGACTTCGGCACCAGCAGCGGCACAATCCGGTCGCTCTTGGTGACAGTGGGCCGCCCTGCGGAGCCATAGGGAATGCCCAGCGCATCCCATGTCTCGACCAGCGCGTCCTGCAGTCCCGCAATCAGCGCATCGGTATGGAACGGCGTCGGCGTGATGCGCAGCCGCTCGGTGCCGCGCGGCACGGTCGGATAGTTGATCGGCTGGATGTAGATGCCGTGCACGCCGAGCAGACGGTCGCTGGCCATCTTGCAGAGTTCGGGGTCACCGACCAGCACCGGCACGATGTGTGTCGGCGATTCCATCACCGGCAGGCCGGCTGCAGACAGAACCTCCTTGGTCCGCGACGCCTGGCTCTGTTGCGCATCGCGCTCGGCTTGCGACCGCTTGAGGTGGCGGATGGACGTGGTGGCGGCGGCGGCGATCGCCGGCGGCAGCGCCGTGGTGAAGATGAAGCCCGGCGCATAGGAGCGTACCGCGTCGATGACTGCGCTGTTGCCGGCGATATAGCCGCCCAGCGTGCCGAACGCCTTGGCCAGCGTGCCTTCGATGATGTCGATGCGGTCGGCCAGCCCCTCGCGCTCGGTGATGCCGCCGCCGCGCGGTCCGTACATGCCGACGGCATGGACCTCGTCAATATAGGTCATGGCGTTGTAGCGTTCGGCCAGTTCGACGATCTGCTTGATCGGCGCGATGTCGCCATCCATCGAATAGACGCTCTCGAACACGATCAGCTTGGCGCGTTCGCGGCCCGCCACCTGCAGCAGGCTTTCGAGATGCGCGACGTCGTTGTGGCGGAAAATCCTCTTTTCGGCGCCCGAGCGCCGTACGCCTTCGATCATCGAGGCATGGTTCAACTCGTCTGAAATGATCAGGCAGTTGGGCAAAAGCCGCGCAATGGTCGAAATCGAGGCCTCGTTGGAGACGAAGCCGGAGGTGAAGACCAGGGCCGCTTCCTTGTCGTGCAGGTCCGCCAGTTCCAGCTCGAGCTCGACGAGCGGGTTCGAGGTGCCGGAAATGTTGCGGGTGCCGCCGGCGCCCGAACCCATCTTGCCGGCTGCATTCTGGAACGCGGCAATGACATCGGGGTTCTGGCCCATGCCGAGATAGTCGTTGGAACACCAGACGGTGATTTCCTCGGCGCGGCCGTTGGAACGCCAGATAGCGCGCGGAAACTTGCCGACAATGCGCTCGAGATCGGCGAAAACCCGGTAGCGCCGCTCGGCGTGGAGCTGGTCGATCGCTTCCTCGAAGAACCGCTGATAGTTCATGTCGCCTTCCCAGTTTTGCGCGGGATCATAATCGTTGGCCCATTCGTCGTCCACCGGGCCGTTTTGGTCAAAATGCCACGCCCCAAGCCTGTTCCTAACGACCCCGGATCGTGGCCTATTCCCTTGATGAGGATCAATTTTGTTTCCGTACGATGCCACAGGCCGGTGAGACTGTTACGGATTTAACATTCAGGCGTTTCTAATGGCCTTGCCGCAGGCTTTCCAGTAAGGCGGTGATTGAGACAGTTTCCGATAAATCATGAGTAAAAGAGGACGCGGATGACGGTTTTGGTAACGGGCGGCGCCGGCTATATCGGCAGCCACATGGTCTGGGAACTGCTGGATGCCGGCGAGAGCGTCGTCGTTCTCGACCGCCTTTCCACGGGCTTCGAATGGGCGGTAGCGCCGGAAGCCAAGCTTGTCGTCGGCGATGTCGCCGATAGGGAATTGGTCGGCCAGATCATCCGGGATAACAAGGTCGACGCGATCATCCACTTCGCCGGTTCCATCGTGGTGCCAGAATCGGTTGCCGATCCGCTCGCCTATTACGAGAACAACACCTCCAAGACCCGCACGCTGATCGAAACCGGCGTGCGCGAGGACGTGCCGCATTTCATCTTCTCCTCGACCGCCGCCGTCTATGGCGGCGCCGGCCTGGAGCCGGTGCGCGAGGATGCCCGCCTGGCGCCGGAATCGCCCTACGGCCTGTCCAAGCTGATGAGCGAATGGATGCTGCGCGATGCAGCGCTTGCGCATCCCTTGCGCTACACGGCGCTGCGCTACTTCAACGTCGCCGGCGCCGATCCCAGGGGCCGGACGGGGCAGTCGACGCCTGGCGCCACGCATCTGATCAAGGTCGCCTGCGAGACCGCGCTCGGCAAACGCCCCTTCATGCAGGTGTTCGGCACCGATTATCCGACGCCGGACGGCACCTGCATGCGCGATTATATCCATGTCAGCGACCTGGCCGCGGCCCACCGGCTGGCGTTGCAGCGGCTGCGCGCCGGCGGCGGCAGCCTCGTCGCCAATTGCGGCTACAGCCACGGCTATTCGGTGCTCGAGGTCATTGACAGCGTGCGGCGCGCCTTCGGCCGGGATTTCGAGGTCAAGATGGGCGACCGGCGCCCCGGCGACGCCGCCGCCGTGGTTGCCAATTCGGACCTTGCACGCGCCGAACTCGGCTGGACCCCGCAACGCGACGACCTCGACCAGATCGTCGCCGATGCACTCGCCTGGGAGCGTATCCTCACCGGCAAGAACTCCGCGCGGGGCTGAGCCGGGCACTTCCGAGGGCTCGCAAGGCGCGCGGCGAAGCGCTATTGAAGCAATGGCGGTGCGGCGTGGAGGCGCTGTGCCGCGAAGAGGGGGTGGCATGAAGATAACGGTGCTTGGAGCCGGCGTTGTCGGTACCGCGGCCGCCTATTATCTGGCCACCGACGGCCATGAGGTCACCGTGATCGAGCGCCATCCGGCGCCGGCGCGCGGCACCAGCCAGTCCAATGCCGGCCTAGTGTCGCCGGGCGACGCCACCGCCTGGGCCTCGCCAGCGGCGCTGAAGACCTTCCTGCGCGCGCTCTGGAACCATGATCTCGGCATCAAGGTCAGGCTGCGCTTCGATCCTTATTTCCTCGCCTGGAGCCTGCGTTTCCTGCGCCAGTGCACGGTGGCGCGCCTGCGCGCTAACAGCCAGGTCAAACTGCGCCTGGCGCTCTATTCGCGCGACTGCATCAACGCGCTCTCCGACGCCACCGGCATCCACTATGACGAGCGCAAGAAGGGCATTCTTTATTTCTTCCGCTCACAGCACAGTCTCGACACCGGCACCGACAACTACCAGTTTCTGGCGAAGCATGGCCTGCCGATCGAGATCGTCGGCCGCGACCGGCTGGTCGAACTTGAGCCCGGGCTCGCCGGAGTGAAGGAAAAGATCGCCGGCGGCGTTTATTCGCCAATCGACCAGACCGGCGATTCCAGGATATTCGTCGATGGGCTGGCCGCCTATGCCGCCGAAAAGCTCGGCGTCAGATTCCTGTTCGACACCACGGTCGAGGGGCTCGACATAGAGGGCGACTGGGTGCGTGCGGTCATGACATCGGCCGGCCCGGTGACGGGCGACGCCGTCGTCATCGCCATGGGCCCCGAGAGCGGCCTGATCGGTCGCCGCTACGGTATCGACCTGCCCGTCTATCCGGTTAAAGGCTATAGCGCGACCATCCCGCTGGAGGACGAGAGCAAGGGACCGACCATGGGCGGCGCCGACGAGGACCGGCTGGTTGGTTACTCCAGGCTCGGAAACCGCCTGCGCATGTCCTCGACAGCCGAGTTCACCGGCTTCGACCGCAGCTTCAAGCCCAGCGACTTCAAGTCCATGCTGAGCACCGGCAAAGACCTTTTCCCCGGCGCTTTCGACGAGAAGAAGGCGCTGCTTTGGGCGGGCCTGCGACCAATGATGCCGAACTCGGTGCCGGTCATCGGTCAGGCCAAATATCGCAACCTCTATCTCGACACTGGGCATGGCCATGTCGGCTGGACGATGGCCTGCGGCTCGGGCAAGTTCCTGGCCGACCTCGTCGCCGGCCGCAAGCCGGAGATCGACCCCCAAGGGCTGGTCTACGGGAGCTGAGCGATGTCGGGACCGCAAGTCGCTATCGACCTTGGCCGCATCGAGCGCAACGCCCGCACCATCGTCGAACGCTGCGCATTGTCTGATATCAAGGTATTCGGTGTCACCAAGGGCACATGCGGCATGCCGCAGGTGGCGCGGGCCATGCTGCGCGGCGGTGTTGCCGGCATCGCGGAATCGCGTTTTGAGAACATTCGGCGGCTGCGCGACAGCGGCATCAATGCGCCGGTCATGCTGCTGCGCAGCCCGCCCATGGCGCGCGTCGAGGAGGTCGTGCGCACCGTCGACATCAGCCTGCAGTCGGAACTGACCACCATCCGCGAGATATCGCGCATTGCCGAGCGCATGGGCCGCGTCCACGACATCATGCTGATGATCGATCTCGGCGATCTCCGCGAAGGCATCTGGCCAAGCGACCTGATCCCCACCGTCGAGCAGATCCTGGAATTCAAGGGCGTGCGCATCGCCGGCATCGGCACCAATCTCGGCTGCTTCGGCGCCATAATGCCGACCCCGGAGAACCTTGGCCAACTCGTCGCCCATGCCTACAAGACTGAGCGCCTGTCCGGCAAAAGCCTCGACTTCATTTCCGGCGGCGCCTCGTCATCGCTGACGCTGCTGCTCGAAGGCAAGCTGCCGCCCGGCATCAACAATCTGCGCGTGGGCGAGGCGATCCTGCAAGGCGGTGTCGAAACCTTTCGCGACGTGCCGTGGCCCGAACTCGAACCCGATGCCTGCCGGCTGACCAGCGACATCATCGAGGTCAAACTCAAGCCTTCGCGGCCGATCGGCACATCCGGCTACGACGCCTTCGGCAACCAGCCGGTCTTTGCCGACGAGGGCGACCGGCTGCGCGCCATCGCCAATATAGGCCGCGAGGACGTGCTGGTGGAAGGGCTGACGCCGATCGCCAAAGGGGTGAGGGTGCTCGGCGCTTCCAGCGACCATCTGCTGCTCGATGTGCAGGATGCCGATCCGCGACCCACCGTCGGCGACCGCGTCGCCTTCCGCATGAATTATGGCGCCATGCTTCTGGCGATGACCTCGGAATATGTCGAGAAGGCGCCGATGCACGACGTCGCGGATTTCTCCGGCCGCAAGATGGTGTCGATCTCGGCCGAACCGGAAGCCGGCGGGATTATCGCCCGCGAGGGAACCGGCGCGCGGCTGGAGGCAATGAATTTCGACGTGGTCGAACTCGCCGACGTCGAGCGGCCGCCCTCGGGCCTCGTCCGTCTCGCCGCCGGCGCAGATCGCCGTATCGCCCACAAGGCGCTGACCGCAACGGCGCGGGCGACGCATTCCTTTGGCCTGATCTGGATCGATTCCCTCGCCGCCCTGATGCCCGAGGACGAGGAGGCCGAAGACATGCCTGAAGTCTCGGTGCTGGCCCGCGCGCTCGGTCTCGATCACAAGCCCGGCGCGCTGCAGCCGCAGCTGTCGCCGGAAAATGTCGTCATCGTGGGCCTGCGCCATGCCGATCCGGCGGAGGCAAGGGTGCTCAAGGATTCGCGTGTCTCGGCCTTCACCATGACCGACATCGACGCCATGGGCATGCGCGACCTCATGCATGAGGCGATCCGCATCGCGACGTCGGGCACGCAGGGCTTTCACGTCAGCTATTCGCCGACGGCGACCGAATTTACCGGCTGGGCTGCGGGCTCGGGCGGGCTGACGGTGCGCGAGACGCATCAGGCAATGGAGGCGATCTCGCTGTCCGGCGGTCTGCTGTCGATGGATGTTTCCGGGCTGACCGCCGGTCTGGAGCCGCGGATCGGCGCCGACGCCGTCAACTTCGTCATGTCGGCCTTTGGGAAGCGGATTTTGTGATCAGCCTTGCGCGTCGACTGCCGCGCGCCACGCGGTGACATAGGCCGCCCAGACCGGGTCGGTCTGCGGCTCAATTCTTTCGCCCTTGCCGTGCGTCACTGGCTGATCGGATGCGAGCAGTGCCGCGCCGATGCTGGTGCCGGTGGCCGCCTCGGAGGCGATGACGATGCGCGCGGTCGCTGCCGCCAGCATGCCGACAAAGAGCCGGTTGCGAGCAAACGGTCCTTCCACGGTGGTCGGGCCGTCGGCGCCGATCAGCTCGAGGCAGGTCGCCGTCATCAGTGCCAGATAGAAGGAAATGGCGGCGAACCGCTCGCCTTTGCTGATGCCCTCGGCACCAAGCCATGCCGCGGCATGGTGCGGGAACGGACCTGATCCCTGCTGGGTAGAAGGCAAAAGCAGCATCTTTTTTGTCAGAACGGCCAGCACCTCGCTGCCGCTGCAGTCCTGCGGCTTGTCCTTGGTCAGCTGGGAAAACTCGCGGCCACCCATGAACCGCGCCGAGGGGACGGGAGCGCCAAGCGCGCTGACATTGACCAGCGTGTCGCGCGCAGCATCGAGCGCAATCTCTCTGCCGCCGACCGCCATCGAGACCACCCAGGTGCCGGTCGAGACGACCGAGAAGGGCGGCTCGTCGGACAGAAGATGCGGCAATAGCGAGGCGTTGGAATCGTGCAGGCCACAGAATACCGGCGTCTGCGGATCGAGCCCGGTGCGCGCGGCAAGCGGAGGCAGGATCGGGCCGAGCTGGTCCCTGGCCGGCCGCACCGGCGCCATCAGCCTGCGCCAATCCAGCCTGTCGACCATCGAGGAAAAGTCCGCCTCCCAAGGGCTCCACAGATCGGTGTGGCAGCCGAGCGAGGTCACCTCGTTGGCGGCCACGCCGGTCAGGCGCAGCGCCCAGTATTGCGGATACATCAGCATCGCGGCGGCCTTGGCGAATTCGGTGGGGAAACGCTTCTCAAGCCAGAAGAATTGCGCACCGAGATTGAGGCCGACCGGCAGGCGCGGCGTACCGGTTTTGGCGAAGGGCGCTCGGACAGCGTCATACTCCGCCGCCAGCCGGTCGGGGCCGTCGAACTCGTAGTCAAGCACCGGCAGCACCAGTTCGCCCGCGGCGTCGACCAGCACGCCGGTCGCACCATGCGTGGTGATCGAAATCGCGTCGATACGCTGTTCGCGGTTGAGGCTGGCAAGGCTGTTGAGGATGAACGTCCACAGCGCCTCGACATCGTGATGCGGATAGGGCGCTTGTCGCAGCGGCGCGTTCGCCATGCGGCGCAACCCCACCTCGCTCAGCGTGACGAGATCGACCAGCGCCACCTTGGCGTTGGTCTTGCCGATGTCGATGACGGCGATATGGCGCAGCCCACTCATGCCAAATGGAACATTGTTTCCAGGGGGATGGCCACCGGTTGGTTGTCCGGCCTGGTCTCCATGATGTCGGCCATGTGCGCCCACCAGCGCTGCATCACCGGGTGCTTCGGCAGGTCGGCCATGCCATGGTCGTCGCGCCGCCACAGCACGCCGAACAGGATGTTGGTGTCTTCATCGAGATGGATCGAATAATCGGCGACGCCGGCCTCTCTCAGCAGCGCCACCAGCGACGGCCAGATCTCATCGTGGCGCTTTTTGTACTCGGCTTTCATGCCGGGTTTGAGCTGCATCTTGAAGGCGTATTTCTCAGGCATCAGCCGTTACCACGCAGCCGCCGCCAGACGATCGGCAGCGCGATGACGACGATCAAGAGCAGGCCGATGAAGATCGACATGACGATGCCGGGCACGTTGAGCAGGCCGAGGCCGAAGGTCACCAGCCCCATGATAAAGGCGGCGAGCACGACGCCAACAATGCTGCCGGAGCCGCCCAGAATGCTGACGCCGCCCAGCACCACCATGGTGATGACCTCAAGCTCGTAACCCTGCGCGATGGACGGTCGCGTCGAGCCGAGCCGCGAGGTGATCAGCACCGAGGCGATGCCGGCCATCAGCCCTGTCAGGCAAAACAGGATGAATTTGATGCGGCCGACGCGAACGCCGGAAAACTGTGCCGCGACCGGATTGTTGCCGGTGGCAAAGACACGGCGGCCGAAGCTGGTGCGATGCAGCAGGAACCAGTAGGCGACGGCCGCGATGAGGAAGAGCACCAGTTCGAACGACACCACCCACCAGACGTAACCCTGGCCGAAGAAAGCAAAACTCTCGGGATAGCCTTTGTAGGCCTGATCGCCCAGGATGATGAAGGCGATGCCGCGAAACAGGCTCATCGTGCCGATGGTGACGACGATGGAGGGCAGGCCGAGCCTTGTCACCAGGAGCCCGTTGAAGGCGCCGCAACCGAGCCCGACGACGATGCCGATAGCCACCAGCACCGGCGTGTCGGCGCCGGCCTGCACCGCCATGCCCATCATGGTCGAGGCGAGCGCGATGATGGCGGCGACCGACAGGTCGATCTCGCCCGAAATGATCAGCAGCGCCATCGCGAAGGCGATCAGGCCTTTCTCGGTGAAATTGAAAGTCAGATCCGACAGGGAGTAGGCGTCGAGGAAATAGGGCGAGGCGAAACTGTTGATGGCGAAGATGGCGACCGCCACGACGACCAGCAGCGCCTCCCAGGAAAAGATCGCCGAGGAGAGCGGCTTGTCGAGCCGGTCGGGAATGTGGCGCGGGGCGGGGGTGTCGGTCATGCCGCTTCCGCTTTCCTCAGGATAATCCGCCCCTGCTGACGTTCGCCACGCGCGTTGAGCACGACGGCCAGGATGATGGCGCTGCCTGAAATCGCCATCTGCCAGAAGGGCGAGATGTTGATGACGGGCAGCGCGTTGGAAATGATGCCGAGGAACAGCGCCCCTAACACCGCGCCCCCGACCGAGCCGATGCCGCCGGCAATCGAAATGCCGCCGATGACGCAGGCGGCGATGATATTGAGTTCATAGCCATTGGCGACCTCGACCGAGGCGATGACATAACGCGAAATCCAGAGATAACCGGCGAGCCCGCCGATCATGCCGGAAATGCAGAAGACGATGAATTTGGTTCGGCCGATATCGATGCCGGCATAGACCGACGCCGTCGGGTTGACGCCGATGGCATAGATCGAACGGCCAAGCGCGGTTCGCGTCATCACCACGAAGAACAGCGCGATGACCAGTATGGCGATCCAGGACAGAACCGGAATGCCCAGGAAAGCTGCGCGCTGGAAGCCGATGAACTCAGGGCTCATCTTGTCGGCATTGACCCATGCGCCGCCGGACAGGACGAAGGTGGCGCCGCGATAGATGGTGAGCGTGCCCAATGTCACCACGATCGAAGGTATGTTCAGCCGCCACACCAGCAGGCCGTTGATGGCGCCGAGCACCAGTCCGACGGCCAGCGCAATGACGATCAGCAGCGGGATAGGGATCGCCGGATGCGCGGCGTTCAGCATCGCCACCACCATGCCGGTGAAGCACAGGTTGGAGGCCATCGACAGGTCGATCGAGCGGGTCAGGATGACGACCATCTGTCCCAGCGCCAGGATCATCAGGATCGAGGTGTCGTTGAACACCTGGGCGAGATTGCCGGGGTCGGCAAAGGCCGGGAAACGCGTCGAGATCAGAGCAATCAAAACGACGATCGCCGCTGCCAGCCAGATCTCGCGGTATTTAAGGAGAGCCTTCATGCCGCGATTCCCGCTGCCGTCCGGACCAGCGTTTCGGCGTCCAGCCCCTTATTATCGTAGACCGCCGCAACCAGCCCTTCGCGCATGACGACGACGCGGTCGGACATGCCCAGAATCTCCGGCAGTTCCGACGACACCATGATCACCGACAGATCGGAAGAGCACACGTCTGNATCTTCTGTTGGTTGCCGCCCGACAGCGTGCCGACATCCTGGCTGAGCGAGGAGGCCCTGAGGTCAAGCCGCTCGGTGTAGGAGCGGGCGAGCGCGACTTCTTCCGACAATCGCAGCAGGCCGGATTTGGAGGTGCGCTTCAGCGAAGGCAGCGAGACATTCTGGAAGATCGGCAGGCCGATCACCACGCCCTGCTTGCCGCGCTCTTCCGGCACATAGACGATGCCGGCTTCGATGGAATCCGCCGCCGATTTCGGCGTGATCGTCTTGCCTTCCAGCGTGATCGTTCCACCCGATATGCGGGTGATGCCCGATATCGCCTGCATCACCTCTGACCGCCCGGCGCCGACAAGGCCGTAGAAACCGAGGATCTCGCCCTTGTGCAGTTCGAAGCCGATGTCGTTGAATTCGGTCGGGTGCGAAAGGCCAGCGACCGACAGCACCGGCGCGCCGATCTCGGCCTTGCGTTGCGGAAAGATGTGATCGACCGAGCGGCCGACCATCATGCGCACGATCTGGCTCTGGCCGGTATCCTTGATAAGGCCCTCGCCAACCATCTCGCCGTCGCGGAACACGGTGTAGCGATCGGCGATCCGATAGATCTCGTCGAACTTGTGGCTGATGAACAGGATCGCCTTGCCTTCCTCCTTGAGGAATTCGATCAGCAGGAAAAGCTCCTCGATCTCCTTCATCGAAAGGGCTGCGGTCGGCTCATCCATGATGACGATCTGCGCATCGATCGACATCGCGCGAGCAACCGCTACCAGATGCTTGTTGGCGATGCCGAGGTCTTTCAGCCGCGCATCGGCGTTGATATGGCCGGCATGCATGGTGTCGAGCACTTCGCGCGCGTGTTTTCGCATGGTGCGCCAGTCGATGGTGCCTAGCCGCGTGCGCGGTGCATGGCCGAGAAAAATGTTTTCGGCGACGCTCAGATCGTCGAACAGCACGGTTTCCTGATGAATGGCGGTGACGCCGTGGCCGAAGGCGGCATGCGCGCTGGGCAGGGTGACGGCCTGGCCGTCAATGCTGATCGTGCCGGCGTCGGGCTGGTAGATGCCGGTCATGATCTTGACCAGCGTCGACTTGCCGGCACCGTTTTCACCGATCAGCGCCGTAACCTGGCCGGGGTAAAGCGACAGGCTGACATTGTGCAGCGCGCGCACGCCGGGAAAGCTTTTGGAGACGCCGGACAGCGTCAGGCGCGGGGCAGGACCCGTGGGCTCCTCCTTCGCAATGCCGTGCTGGGCTGTCGTGTCCATATCCGTATCAAGCCCTGAAACAAGGTCCGTTTAAAGTCGCGGCGGGATTTTGGTCCCGCCGCGCTTGGTCCGAGACGTCCGAGATCAATAGATCTTGGAGAACTTTTCGATGTTGGACTTGTCGAACTGGAAGGGCGGAGCCATCGCAGCCGAGTTGCTGTCATCGAGCGTGACCTTGCCGACGCGGCCGATCGACAGCGTTGCGCCCGGCTTTGCCTCTTCCTTCTTCACCGCCAGATCATGAGCGAGGTAGACGGCGGAGTAGCCGAGGTCGATCGGATTCCAGAGGGCAACCGCCTGGCTGGAACCGTTGTCGATGAACTTCTTGAACTCCGACGGCAGCGCCAGACCCGTGACATTGACCTTGCCGATCAGGTTCGCGTCGGTGACGACCTGGGCAGCGGCAACGACGCCGACGGTGGTCGGCGCGATGATCGCCTTGAGGTTCGGATAGGATTTCAGCAGGCCCTTGGCTTCGTCGGTGCTCTTGGCCGAATCGTCATCGCCGTAGACGGTGGCGACGAGTTTGATCTTGGGGAATTTCTCCGGCAGGATCTTCTTGGCCGCGTCGATCCAGGCGTTCTGGTTGGTCGCGGTCGACGAAGCCGACAGAATGGCGACTTCGCCGCCTTCCGGCAGATAGTCGGCCGCCAGCTTGATGATGGTCTCGCCGATCAGGCCGGTGTCGGACGGGTTGAGATGCAGCTGGCGGCCTTCCTTGGCGACGCCCGAATCCCACGAGATGACGGTGATGCCGCGCTCCATGGCCTTCTTCAGCACCGGCACCAGCGCGTCGGCGTCATTGGCCGAAATCGCAATGGCGTTGACCTTCTGCGCGATCAGCGAATTGACCACTTCGATCTGCGCTTCGGCGGTCGCCTTGGTCGGGCCGGTGTAGATGATGTCGACATCGCCGAGTTCCTTGGCCGCCTCTTCGGCGCCCTTGTTGGCGGCGTCGAAGAAGCCGTTGCCGAGCGACTTCACCACCAGCGCGATCTTGACGTTCTCGGCATAGGCGGCATTCACGAACATGGCGGCCGAGAACGCGGCCGTCACCATCAATTTCTTCAGAAAGCTCATCGTATTTCCTCCCTTGAGCGTTGCATTCCATCGTCGCTGCGGTTGGCCTCAGGCCTGCAGCGAGGATTCTTCCTTTGCCGACTTGCGGGCGACGATCAGCGTCACACCCGCGGCCTCCAGCATGTTGGCTTCGCGATCCTCGATGCCGTCATCGGTGATGACGGTGGCGATGCGCTTGAGCCCGCACAGGATCAGGCTCGAGCGCTGGCGGAATTTCGATGAGTCGACCAGCACCACCAGTTCGTCGGCCTGGTCGATCAGTTTCTGCTCCGCCTGGATCAGCAGCGGGTCGCCTTCCATCAGGCCAAGCGGCCCGAGCCCTTGAGCGCCCATGAACATGCGGCGCGCGTAGAAATTACGCGTCACGTCATTGTCGAAGGGCGAGAGGATGATGTTCTGCTCGCGGTAGATGGTGCCGCCCGACAGCATGACGGTGTTCTTCGAATGCTTGAGCAGGTGCTCGGCGATGGGGAACGAATTGGTGAAGATCGGCATGCGGCGTCCGGTCAGGAAATGCACCATCTGGAAGGTGGTGGTGCCGCCATTGATGATGATCGGTTCGCCGTCCTTGCACAGCTCCACCGCTTCGCGCGCAATCGCGCGCTTCTGCGAAGCGTTAAGCGTTTCGTTGACGGAAAAGGGCCGGCCGGCGAGGCCGATGAACTGCGGTGGCGAGATCGCCTCGGCGCCGCCACGCACGCGACGCAGGCGCTTTTGCACATGAAGAGCCGCGATATCGCGCCGGATCGTCGCCTCGGAGGAGTCCGTCAGGTCGACCATCTCCTGCACCGTCACCACAGGCTTTTCCTGGACGGCGGACAGAATGATCCTGTGGCGCTCTTTTTCGTGCATGGTTCCTCCCTGCATGGTCATGAGGCACTAGAAAACCACCAGTGTCAATCATTTCCGCTCATATAATTTCATTGTGCAGTGCAATATGATCGATCTTGATCGTTTATGATTGACAACCGAGATGCTTGCGTAGACATTTCCGGCAAAATGGACCGCGCCTTTTGCGTCCCAGGGAGGATAATCATGCTCGACAAGCGCTCCGGCTCGCGCCTTGCCAACCTTTGGGACGATGCTAAAGCCAAGGGGCTGAGCGAGCCTGAGCTTCTGGTCTATCGCTCCAACACGCTCGGCTCCGACAAGCGTGTCACCAATTATGGCGGCGGCAACACCTCGTCCAAGATCCGGCAGAAGGACCCGCTCTCTGGCGCCGAAGTCGAAGTGCTATGGGTCAAGGGCTCGGGCGGCGACAGCGCCTCGATCAAGCTGGACGGTTTCGCCACGCTTTACATGGACAAACTGCAGGCGCTGAAAGGCCTTTATCGCGGCGTCGCGCATGAGGACGACATGGTGGGCTATCTTCCCCACTGCACCTTCAATCTCAACCCGCGCGCGGCCTCGATCGACACGCCGCTGCACGCCTATGTGCCGAAGCCGTTCGTCGATCACATGCATCCCGATGCCATTATCGCGATTGCCGCGGGCAAGGATTCCAAGGCGTTGACCAAGGAGATATTCGGTGACGCCATCGGCTGGCTGCCGTGGAAGCGGCCGGGCTTCGAACTTGGCCTCTGGCTGGAGAAATTCTGCGTCGAACACCCCGAGGCCAAGGGCGTCATCCTCGAAAGCCACGGCTTGTTCACCTGGGGCGACACACCCAAGGAGTGCTATGAGACGACGATCTCGGTCATCAACCAGGCGATCGAATGGTTCGAGCGCCGCTCCGAGGGTCTCGCCATCTTCGGCGGCGAAGTCGTCAAATCGCTAGACGCCGCTGAGCGCCGCGCCATCGCGGCGAGACTGATGCCGAGGATCCGCGGCCTGATTTCGGAGAAGAGCCACAAGCTCGGCCATTTCGACGATTCCGCCGCTGTGCTCGAATTCGTCAACTCCAGGGATTTGCGCCCGCTGGCGGCACTCGGTACCTCATGCCCGGATCATTTCCTGCGCACAAAAATCCGCCCGCTGGTTATCGAGTTCGACCCAGCGAAGCCCGACGTCGAAGCCGTGATTGCGCGCCTCGCCGACGATATTGCTGAGTACCGTGTCGGCTACCAGGCCTATTACGACAGCTGCAAGCATCCGGACTCGCCCCCGATCCGCGACCCCAATGCCGTGGTCTACCTGATGCCCGGCGTCGGCATGTTCACCTTCGCCGGCGACAAGGCCACCGCCCGCATCTCTGGCGAATTCTACGTCAACGCCATCAATGTCATGCGCGGGGCCTCGACCGTTTCGTCCTATGTCGGCCTGCCGGCGCAGGAGGCCTTCGACATCGAATACTGGCTGCTCGAGGATTTGAAGCTGCAGCGCATGCCGAAGCCGAAGTCGCTCGCCGGCCAGATCGCGCTGGTCACCGGCGGCGCCGGCGGCATCGGCCGCGCCACCGCCAATCGCCTGCTGCGCGAAGGCGCCTGCGTCGTGCTGGCCGATATCGACGAGACCGCACTTGCCAGCGCCAACGACGAACTGGCGAAAGCCTATGGCAAGGACTTCGTCCGGCCGGTGCTGATCAACGTCACCGCGGAGGAGCAGGTGATTTCCGGCTTCGCCCAGACAGCCGTCGAGTTCGGCGGCATTGATATTCTCGTCTCCAACGCAGGCCTCGCCTCCTCGGCGCCGATCGAGGAGACAACGCTGGCGCTGTGGAACAAGAACATGGACATATTGTCGACCGGCTATTTCCTGGTCTCGCGCGAAGCCTTCCGGCTGTTTCGCGCCCAGAAGATCGGCGGCAATGTCGTCTTCGTCGCCTCCAAGAACGGCCTTGCCGCGTCACCCAACGCCGCCGCCTATTGCACCGCCAAGGCCGCCGAAATCCATCTCGCCCGCTGCCTCGCGCTGGAAGGCGCGGAAGCCCAGATCCGGGTCAATGTCGTGAATCCGGACGCCGTGCTGCGCGGTTCGAAGATCTGGACCGGCGAGTGGAAGGAACAGCGCGCCGCCGCCTACAAGATGTCGACCGACGATCTGGAAGAACACTACCGCTCGCGCTCGATGCTGAAGCGCTCGGTGTTTCCGGAAGACATTGCCGAAGCGATTTATTTCCTGGCGTCCGACATGTCGGCCAAATCCACCGGCAACATCATCAACGTCGACGCCGGCAACGCGCAGAGCTTTACGCGCTGAGTTAAGGGCGGAGCGCTTCTCTTCTCCCCGTCACTATACGGGGAGAAGGTGGCCCGAAGGGCCGGATGAGGGGCAGCGCTGACTGAACGCATTGGGAGGAATAGCACTTGTCCGAAACCATCATCGCCGCCGATCTCGTCTCCAGCCACAACGCCCAGCGCAAACCCGACCTCGAACGCGACTACGCCTCGCTCGGGGAACGCCTCGACCGTCGCGGCATCGCCATCGACGCCATCCGCGGCAAGGTCGAGAAATTCGCCGTCGCCATTCCGTCCTGGGGCGTCGGCACCGGCGGCACACGCTTTGCCCGCTTTCCCGGCGCCGGCGAGCCGCGCGACATTTTCGACAAGATCGAGGACTGCGCCGTCATCAGCCAACTGACGCAGGCGACACCGACCGTCTCGTTGCACATCCCGTGGGACAAGGCCGATCCGAACCGGCTGAAGCAGGCCGCCTCGCGCTTCGGCCTCGGCTTCGACGCCATGAACTCCAACACCTTTTCGGATGCCAGGGATCAGACGCTCTCCTACAAATTCGGCTCGCTTTCGCATGCCGATGCCGGCACGCGCCGCCAGGCCGTCGAGCATAATCTCGAATGCATCGAGATCGGCAAGACGCTGGGGTCCAGGGCGCTGACAGTGTGGATCGGCGACGGCTCGAATTTCCCCGGCCAGGTCAATTTCGCCAAAGCCTTCGCGCGCTATCTCGACGCCATGAAGGAGATCTATGCCGGACTGCCCGCCGACTGGAAACTGTTCACCGAACACAAAATGTACGAGCCGGCTTTCTACTCCACGGTCGTGCAGGACTGGGGCACTAACTACCTCATATCCAAGGAGCTGGGCGACAAGGCCTACTGCCTGGTCGACCTCGGCCACCATGCGCCCAACGTAAACATCGAGATGATCGTGTCGCGGCTGATCCAGTTCAAGAAACTCGGCGGCTTCCACTTCAACGATTCCAAATATGGCGACGACGACCTCGATGCCGGCTCGATCGATCCCTACCGGCTGTTCCTGGTCTTCAACGAACTGGTCGATGCCGAGCTGTCCGGCGCCGAGGGTTTCGATCCCGCCCACATGCTCGACCAGAGCCACAACGTCACCGACCCGATCGAAAGCCTGATGCTGTCGGCAGTCGAGGTGCAGCGCGCCTATGCGCAGGCGCTGCTGGTCGACCGCAAGGCGCTCGAGGGTTTCCAAGACGGCAATGATGCGCTGATGGCGACGCAGACTCTGAAAGCTGCCTACCGCACCGATGTCGAGCCGATCCTTGCCATGGCGCGGCTGAACACAGGCGGCGCCATCGATCCAGTCGCCGCATATCGCGCGGCGGGCTACCGGGCGAAGGTCGCGGCGGAACGGCCGGCGGTTGTGGGCGGTTCAGGCGGGATTGTTTGAGATTGGCTAATCTCCACCACAGGGGGGAGATCAGCTTGCCTCTGCCGGCAGGCGAACACCAATATGTGTTCGCTCATATTGATGATGGACTCGGCCGCTCCATGTAGCTCTTCTAGGCACACCGCACTTGGAGCACCGCCATGCCCTTGACCCGCCGGACGCTGATTGGCGTCACCCTTTCGCTCGCAATT
Source organism: Mesorhizobium sp. L2C066B000 (assembly GCF_000502335.1). NCBI lineage: Bacteria > Pseudomonadati > Pseudomonadota > Alphaproteobacteria > Hyphomicrobiales > Phyllobacteriaceae > Mesorhizobium > Mesorhizobium sp. L2C066B000. The sequence goes on along the minus strand of NZ_AYWZ01000005.1, from coordinate 19,613 downwards.
GCGCTCGCGCCATCCGGCGCGCTCCATGCCGCCTCGCCTCAACCGGCGAAGGGCGAGCACGGCATGGTCGTCACTGCCCAGCATCTGGCGTCGGAAGCCGGCGTCGAGGTGCTGAAGAAGGGCGGCAATGCCGTCGATGCGGCGGTCGCCGTCGGCTATGCGCTCGCCGTCGTCTACCCTAATGCCGGCAATATCGGCGGTGGCGGGTTCATGACCATCCGCTTCAAGGACGGCAAATCGACCTTCCTCGATTTCCGCGAGCGCGCGCCGCTGGCGGCAACCAAGATCATGTATCTCGACAAGGACGGCAATCCGGTGAAGGGCGCCAGCCTTGATGGCTACCTTGCGGTCGGCGTACCGGGTTCCGTGGCAGGGTTCGAGATGGCTCGTGAAAAATATGGCACGCTGCCACGCCAGGATTTGATGGCGCCGGCAATTGCCTATGCCAAGGATGGCTTCATCCTCGACCAGGGCGACGCTGCTTCATTCGCAAGCAATGCCGCACGGCTGGCGAAGGACCCTGCCGCCGCCGCCATCTTCCTGAAGCCGGACGGCAAACCCTATGGCGCCGGCGAGCGTCTCCTCCAGCCCGATCTTGCAGCCTCGCTCGCCGCCATCTCCGAAAAAGGCGCCGACGCCTTCTACAAAGGCGCCATCGCCGGCGCCATCGTCAAGGCGAGCGGCGCCAGGGGCGGCATTCTGGCCAAGGCAGACTTCGAGCAATATAAGGTACGCGAGCTGCAACCGGTGAGCTGCACCTATCGCGGCTATGAGATCACGTCCTCGCCGCCGCCAAGCTCCGGCGGCGTTATCATCTGCGAAATCCTCAACGTGCTGGAGGGCTACCCGCTGTCCTATCTCGGCGCCGGCTCGGCCGAGACGGTGCATGTCATGGTCGAGGCGATGCGTTACGCCTATGTGGACCGCAACTCGGCGCTCGGCGATCCAGATTTCGTCGACAATCCGGTCTCGAAACTGCTCGACAAGGGTTACGCCAAGGAGATCCGCGACAAGATCGACCCGTTCCGCGCCGGCGTCTCGCAGGATTTGATGCCGAAGGGCTTCGGCGAGTCGAAGGAAACGACGCACTATTCGATCATCGACGATGACGGCAATGCGGTCGCGGTCACTTATACGCTGAACGGCTCGTTCGGCGCCGGCGTGGTCGCGGACGGCACCGGCATCCTGCTCAACAACGAGATGGATGATTTCACCCAGAAGCCTGGCGTGCCCAACCTCTACGGTCTCGTGCAGGGAGAGGCCAATGCTATCCAGCCGAAGAAGACGCCGCTGTCATCGATGAGCCCGACTATCGTCGCCAAGGACGGCAAGCCGTTCATGGTTATCGGCAGCCCCGGCGGCTCGCGCATCATCACCATCACGCTGGAAGCCATCGTCAACGTCATCGACCACGGCATGAACATCCAGGAGGCGATCGACGCATCGCGCATCCACCATCAATGGCTGCCCGACACGATCTATGTCGAACCCTTCGGCCTGTCGCCCGACACTGAAAAACTGCTGGCCGGCATGGGCTACCACCTCGATCTCGCGGATTCTACTTGGGGGCAGGCGGCCGGCATTCTTGTCGGCGGCAAGAGCCTGGCGGAAATCGAGAAGGGCGGCGGCTCCCGCTACAACGGCGCCATCGACAGCCGCGCCGCATCCGGCGAGGCGATTGGCTACTGATCAAAACAAGAGATTGATCAGAGGACGAGCGTAAGCGTCGACCCGACGAGCATCAGCGCGGCGATCACGACGAACGCCGCGTAGATGCGGGGACGGTCGAGGAGCAGCGCATTGCCCGATATCCAGGCCGCGGTTGCGCCGCCAAGCGCAAACAGGAAGCCGTTCCGGTGACCAAAGGTCATGGAAGCGGCCATCAGCCCGCCAATGATCAGCGCGCCGAAGACGATGATCACGGCAACGGCGTATTTCTCGAAGTCGTTGCCGCCGCCCATGGCCGGGCCGATCGCGTTCAAATTCGTCAGATCGTCCGGATCGAACGGATTGGTCGATCCATATTCATCTTGACCGACAGGTTCTCGCATCATTCATTCTCCGCTGACCGGCAACAAATCATCAACATCTGCCGAGCGCAACCGGATCGCGCCGTGCCGAAGGCCGCCGATGCGGTCTTCAACACTTTCTGATGCCGACTTGCCACGGTTTTTTTGCGCCGGTTCACAAAATCTACCCTGCTTTCGGGTCCACACGCCTGAATTGCCTGGAAAATGAATTACCTGGAAAAATCGCTGCGCACGATGCCGTGCCGCTGCAGCTTGTCGTAGAAGGTCTTGCGCGGAATGCCGAGCGCTTCGATCGTGCGCCGGACATCGCCGTCATTGCGGCCAAGCGCCTCGCGGATGACATTGGCTTCATAGCGTTCCAGCCGTTCCGGCAGTGAGCTGGCGTCATCCGGCTCCGCCGGGGCGGAAGGTGGCGCTTGCGCCGCTTCCTCGAGTCCCAGCACGAAACGCTCGGCGAAATGCGCGAGTTCACGCACATTGCCCGGCCAGTCGTGCTGGCTCAGATGGCGGTGCACTGAGGCAGGCACGGCTGGCATTTGCCGGCGGAAGCGGGCGGCTGCACGCTCTGCGAAGTAGAAGAACAGCAGGGCGACGTCGTCGCGGCGTTCGCGCAGCGGCGGGATCGAGATCGTCACCACATTGAGCCGGTAGTAGAGATCCTCGCGGAAGGCGCCGCGCCGGCTGGCATCGCCGAGATCGACCTTGGCGGCGGCGACGACGCGCAGGTCGACCGGCCGGATTTCATTGGTGCCGAGCGGCGTCACCTCGCGCATTTCCAGCACCCGCAGCATCTGCACCTGGGTCGAGGCCGGCATGCTTTCGATCTCGTCGAGAAACAGCGTGCCGCCGCTCGAATGCTCGATGCGGCCGATGCGCTTCTTCTGTGCGCCGGTGAACGCGCCGGCCTCATGGCCGAACAGTTCGCTTTCGATCACCGTATCCGGCAGCGTGCCGCAATTCAGCGCCACGAAATTGCCCTTGGCGCGGCGGCTCCAGCGGTGCAGCAGGCTCGCCACCACCTCCTTGCCGGAGCCGGTCTCGCCAGTCACCAGCACGTCGACATCGGTGTCGGCGATCTGCCGCAGCGTGCGGCGCAGCCGCTCCATCGCCGGCGTCTGGCCGATCAGCGGCAGGCCGTCCTGCGCCTGTTCGGCGCTTTCGCGCAGCGCGCGGTTCTCCATCACCAGTCGGCGTTTTTCCGCCGCCCGCGCCACACTTTGCGCCAGCCGGTCGGCGGCGAACGGCTTGGTGATGAAGTCGTAGGCGCCGTCCTTGATCGCCTTGACCGCAACCGCGATGTCGCCATGTCCGGTGACCAGGATTACCGGAATGTCGGCATCAAGCTGCAAGACGCGGTCGAAGAGCTGCAGGCCGTCAATGCCGGGCATGCGGATGTCGGACACCACCACGCCGGGAAAATTGGCGTCGAGCCCGGCCAGCGCCTCGGCCGCCACCGCAAAGGCCGAGACGGAAAAACCAGCGAGTTCCAGCGTCTGCCGCGTGGCCCTCAGCAATTCGCTGTCGTCGTCGATCAATACGACCGGTGCGGTGTCCATCATGCTGCCCTGGCGAGGTGAATGGTAAAGCGCGTACCGGCCTGGCCGCTCGCCACCTCGATGCGTCCGCCATAGTCGGCGACGATGTCCTGCGAGATGACGAGGCCGAGCCCGAGGCCTTTTTCCTTCGAGGTGTTGAACGGCGTGAACAATGACTTGAGGATGGCAGGCGAAATGCCCGGCCCATTGTCGGCGACGGCAAGCGCCACGCCGTCGGCCGTCTCCTGGGCCGACACCTGCACCCTGGCGCCGTCGCGCCCGTCCAGCGCTTCCAGCGCATTCTGGAACAGGTTGATCAGCACCTGTTCGAGCCGCAGCCGGTTGCCCATCACCTTGAGCGTTACCGGCGGCAGCGTGATATCGAGCGCGTCCAGCCGGCCGGCAAAGCGGCTTCTGAGCAGCACCACGGCGCCCTCGATGACGCCGCGCAGTTCGACCGGTTCGGCTGCCGTGCGCCCCTTGCGGGCAAAGACCTTCAACTCTTCGGTGATGCCGCCGATGCGCTCGGTCAGCGCGGCAATCGCTCCAAGGTTCTCCTCGGCCGAGGCGGTCTGCTTGCGCTCCAGGAACACACGCGCATTGTCGGCATAGGCGCGGATGGTCGCCACCGGCTGGTTGATCTCATGCGCGACGCCGGCGGCAACCTGGCCGAGGGTAGCAAGACGGTTGGCCTGCACCAATTCCTGCTGCATGACCTGCAGCTTGGCTTCGGTGCTGCGGTGATCGGTGATCTCGGCCTGCAGCCGGTCGCGAGCCAGGCTGAGGTCATGCGTACGCTCGACGACGCGGCGCTCGAGCTCGATGCGCGCTGCCTGTTCGGCGGCGATGCGCATCTGCGCCGACTGACGGCGCCACAGGAGGTAGCCGGCCAGCGCCAGCAACGGCACCACGACGCCCAGCGCCAGCAGCCGCATCTCACGCACCGCAGCCGCGATCGGCGCTTCGACCGGCACGAGATAATCGAGCCGCCATGGCGTCGATTGGACCAGTGTCGAAAGCCTGAGATATTCGGCATCGCTGCCGCCCGGTGTTATCGCATGCACCATCGACACGTCAGGGCTCAATGCCTCGGGGCGTGTGATCGGCAAGGGGATCAGCGGCGCGTTGCCGAATTGCTGGCTGCTCCGGATGGCGGCAGCCACCGGGCCGGTCAGCGGCGCGGTGGTCATGAAGCGCCAGGACGGCACGCTGGTGATCAGCACGACGCCGTGGTCGTCGCTGACATAGGCCGGCCGGTTGGCCTCATGCCAGTCGGCTTCAAGCTGGTCGAATTCCATCTTGACGACGACGACGCCGAGCGGTGCCGCCGCATTGCCGACGCGACGCGAAATATAGAGGCCCGGGCGCTTGCTGATGTTGCCCAGCGCAAAATATTCGGCCGTTCCCGATTGCATGGCGCCGGAGAAATAGGCGCGGAAACCATAGTCGTTGCCGACGAAGCTGGTTGTTTCGCGCCAGTTGCTGGAGGCGATCGCAAACCCGTCGACGCCGGTGACGTAAAGCACCGAAGCCTTGGTGCCGGAGACCAGCCCTTCGAGCTTGCGGTTGAGCACGTCGATCGTGACAGCGCCCTTGTTCTGCAGGGCGTCATGCACCTGCTGGTCCTCGGACAAGAGCAGCGGCAGCGCCCGCGGGCTTTCCAGCACGGCGCGCAGCAACGCAACCTTCAGATTGGCATCGGTGCGGCCTTGCGCCGCCAGTGCCGCGACCTCAGCGCGGCGCGCGTAGAGGCCGGCGCCGGTGAGCGCCGTGGCAACGATCACCAGCGCGATCGCCGCAAACAGCAGCCAGGCGCGACGCGCGCGTTTGCCGAGTTGCTCGGGCGTCGGCGACAGGACCGCGGCAGGGCGTTGCAGCATTCCCTATTTGTGCATGATTCCGCACAAAGCACAATTCAGTCATGCGGATGTCCGCACTTGCGTTGAGCGGCAGCAGCCTCGATCGGACGAATACCCAACAAAATCAATGGCTGCGGTATGCCGCACAGTCTGGCACGGCAGTTGCAATGACCAATACAGCAGTCGCAAGGCTGCGGAAAACAACTGCCCCGGGAGGTCGAGCTTTCGATCGGGGCGCCATGGAGGACGTCATGCAGCCAGCATTCGCTGCCGCCGAACCGCGCGGCAAGCTACCCTTTTACCGTCATCTCTACGTGCAGGTCCTGACGGCGATCGCCGCCGGCGTGCTGCTCGGTCATTTCTATCCCGAACTCGGTGCTTCGCTGAAGCCGCTCGGCGATGCCTTCATCAAGCTGGTCAAGATGGTGATCGCGCCGGTCATCTTCCTGACGGTGACGACCGGCATTGCCGGCGTTTCCGACCTGAAAAAAGTCGGCCGCGTCGCCGGCAAGGCGATGATCTACTTCCTGGTCTTTTCGACGCTGGCGCTGGTCGTCGGTCTGGTCGTCTCCAACGTCGTCCAACCGGGCGCCGGCATGCACATCAATGCGGCGACGCTCGATCCCTCGAAGGTCGCCACCTTCACCGAGAAGGCGCATGACACGACCATCGTCGGCTTCCTGCTCAACATCATCCCCGACACCATCACCGGCGCCTTCGCGCAAGGCGACATTCTGCAAGTGCTGTTCTTCTCGGTACTGTTCGGCATCTCTCTCGCTCTGGTCGGCGAGCGCGGCCGCCCGGTCGTCGATTTCCTGCAGGCGCTGACCTCGCCTATCTTCCGCCTGGTCGCCATCCTGATGAAGGCCGCCCCCATCGGCGCCTTCGGCGCCATGGCCTTCACCGTCGGCAAATACGGCATCGGCGCGATTGCCAACCTCGCCTTTCTGATCGGCACCTTCTACCTGACGTCGCTGCTCTTCGTGCTGGTCGTGCTCGGCGCTGTCGCTTGGTACAACGGCTTCTCGATCCTCGCCTTGATCCGCTACATCAAGGAAGAGCTGCTGCTGGTGCTCGGCACCTCGTCCTCGGAAGCCGCTCTTCCCGGCCTGATGGCCAAGATGGAGCGCGCCGGCTGCAACCGCTCGGTGGTCGGCCTGGTCATCCCGACCGGCTATTCCTTCAACCTCGACGGCACCAACATCTACATGACGCTGGCGGCGCTGTTCATCGCCCAGGCGACCGACACGCCGCTCACCTATGGCGACCAGATCCTGCTGCTGCTGGTTGCCATGCTGAGCTCCAAGGGTGCCGCCGGCATCACCGGCGCCGGCTTTATCACGCTGGCCGCCACGCTCTCGGTGGTGCCTACTGTGCCGGTCGCCGGCATGGCACTGATCCTCGGCGTCGACCGCTTCATGTCGGAATGCCGAGCGCTGACCAATTTCGTCGGCAATGCAGTGGCGACGATCGTTGTGGCGCGCTGGGAAGGCGAACTCGACCAGACCAAGTTCGCCGCCGCCATGGCCGGCACATTGTCCGAGGAAGCCGACCTGGCGCTGTCGGGCGATCTGCAGCCCGCCTGACCGCTCCGGGCACTGACGTTTGAGCACAAGGCCGCAGCCGATTCGGTTGCGGCCTTTCCTTTTCCGCCTGCACGTGGCTGGCGCTGGCCGGGCCCTCCCGGGTAGGGTGCGGACGTAAAACCGAAAGGCCGGCGCATGAGCAATCCGTACCCCGAAATCTACCTCGTCCGTCACGGCGAGACGGAGTGGAGCGCTTCGGGAAAACACACCGGCCGCACCGACATACCGTTGACGGCAAAGGGCGAGGCGGCAGCTCGCGGCGTGGCGGACCGGCTCAAGGATCTGTCCTTCCAGGCGGTGTGGTCGAGCCCGTCGCAGCGAGCCTTCAGCACCTGCACGCTTGCCGGCTTCGGCGCTGCTGCCGTCAAGAAGGACGACCTGCAGGAATGGGACTATGGCGCCTATGAGGGCGTTAAGACCAAGGAGATTCTTGTGCAGCGCCCCGGCTGGCAATTGTTCCGTGACGGCTGTCCCGACGGCGAGTCGGTAGCGGATGTTGGCGCCAGGGCCGACAGGATCATCGCCGGGCTGCGGGCAATCGAGGGCAATGTGCTGGTGTTTTCAAGCTCGCATTTCCTGCGCGTGCTGGCCGCGCGCTGGCTCGGTCTGCCACCCGAAGGCGGTGCGCACTTCGTGCTTGATACCGCGAGCCTCAGCATCCTCGGCTATGAGCACGATCTGAGCGAGCCGGTGATACGCAGGTGGAACCAGAAGTAGGGTTTCGCGGCAAGCTGCCCTTAACCCGCGAGTACCGCCAATTCCTCTGCCGTCAGATGCCGCGCCTTGCCCTTGGCGAGCTCGCCGAGCTGCAAACCGCCGATCGCCACCCTGACGAGCCTCAGCACCTCGACATCGAAGGCGCCGAGCAGGCGGCGGATCTGGCGGTTGCGGCCCTCGTCGAGCACGATTTCCAGCCAGGCAGTGCGGCCGCCGCTGCGCAGCAGTTCGATCGAACTTGCGGTCAGCAGTTCGCCGTCGACGATCGCTCCGTCGCGAAAGCGCGCCAGCATCGCTTCGTCGGGCGCGGTACCGATCTGCACATGATAGGTCTTGGCGACATGCGAGGCCGGATCGAGCAGGCCGTTGGCCCAGCGCGTGTCGTTGGTCATCAGCAACAGGCCTTCGCTGGCCTTGTCGAGGCGGCCGACCGGCGACACGAAAGGCAACTCCAGTTCCACCAGGCAGTCATAGACGGTGCCACGATCCTGCGGGTCATCGCGCGTGGTGACCTGTCCGCGCGGCTTATTGATCATCAGGTAGACTTTTGCCTCGCCGACGATCTGCTCGCCGTCGACAGCGATGCGGTCGCGGCAGAGATCGACACGCAGCGACGGATCGCGCACCACGTTGCCGCCAACCCGCACGCGTCCTTCGGCGATCAGCAGCTCGGCCTGCTTGCGCGAACACAGGCCGAGTTTGGAAAGCGCCCGGTTCAGGCTGACGCCTGCGCTCGCGGCCTGTTGTCGGACGATGTCTGGCGGCCTTGCCATGTCCTGCTTGTCATCCCAATGATCAGCATCGACAAATGCCACGCCCCGCATTGGCTTCGCAACCTGCCGCGGCATCAACATCACGGGTTAGCGGGAGCGGGGCTGTTCTCAAATACGATGTGTCAGGGGGGCGGGCTCAACAGCCCGCCATGGAACGCTGCCCCGCGACGGACGTTGTTGCCGACGAGCGATTTGTCGCGAAAGGCACCGCCATGAAGAAAATCTACCAAAAGCCGACGCTCGTGAAGCGAGGCAGGCTCACCAGCCTGACGGCTCAGATCGTCGCTTCTGGGGTCATTCTGGGTGAATAATCCCCAGATAAGGGAAGGGATAAATCGATGAGCGAGCGCGGCGTTGATTTCCTGCAGGGCTGGATCCACGAGCACCTGCCGGGCGAACTGCCTGCCGACAAGGCAACGGCTCGAACCCTGACCACGCGAGCTGCCCTGGATGCTCGGCATTTAGGCCTTGAGGTCAGCGAGATCGAAGAGGAGTTCGATTCGTTGGAACGGGTGATTTTCGAGGCGCTCGATCAGCCCGATATATGAACCCATTGCAGGCGATATCGGCCCATCGCCATCCTGGCGGGGGCTTTTCCGTGATGGCATCCGTGGGTGCGCAGCCCTAGGCAGCCCGCGCAGCTGACGCTCCCCGTGCCGGCGGCAATTCGAACACAGTGGCGCCGTTCTCTCGGCCGCGTTCGACATAACCGATGACGCGGAACCATTTGCCGACGTCGGCCCGCTGCAGCCAGCTGCGCGAGTGGATGGGCAGGTTGCCGGCCAGCGCCTGAATGTGGCGGATGTGGCGCCTGCAGATGCGGACCGTCGCGGCGCTGAAGAAACCCTCCTGCGCGGCAAACAGCGTGTCGGCGGCGTCGCTGTTTTCGTGCCAGGCGACGATCGCCACCGTCTTGTCGCCGTCGACCAGCGCGTGCGCCCGGCCTTCCTTCAAATTCATCATCAGATTGTCGTAGGCGACCTTGCTGTCCTTGCCGGCGGCCACATACTCGTCCGACATCCGCGTGGACAGATCACGGAAGACACTTTCGAGATCGCCGATCGTAGCTGCGCGTGCTCGCATTTCTCCTCCTGCAGCCCCGGCAGGTAGTTTGCCCCAAGGAGAGGGGATCACCAAGCAAATCAAATCCGCCATTTGGCCTATGCGCGCAAAGTGATTTCAGAAGGCGGGTTTATTGCGTTGGCAAATCGCTCCCGTGGAACCGAACTTGCCTCCCCCGAATTGACTCGCGATCGCGTTCGGGAGGGGAAGCATGCAAGATCAGCATTTCGATGAGCCGGTTCGCGTGGCGCTCGGCAGGTCCAGAAACAAGATCTACAAGGTGGAGCGTGTCGCGCAGGCCGCCGATATCCTGATGAACCGATGGCCCGTGAAGACAGGCGGCTACCACGTCGCCGCCCGCAAAGCCTGCCTTGGCGTTCTGGAAGGCCTTCAAGAGGCGCGCTATGCCCGCGCCGCCTTCGTCAATGCGGCGATCGAGGCTGTATTCTGGTTGAACTCGACCGACAGGGTTGAGCGGCCACCGCTTTCCATCGCCATTTTGCTTGCCTTGACGTAGACTGGCAGCCGGTCGGGAGCCTCCCATGTGCAACGATTATGAGCAGCATATTCTCTGGGCTGAATATTGCCGGATGCTGGAGTCGCTGGCACTCGAGATCCCGACCCATCAGACCGAGCTTGACCTGCCGCGGGTTGATAACATCCACATCAACGATCCAGCCCCGATCATGCGCGCCACCAGCGACACCGGCGTTGAACTGACGTCGATGACGTTCGGATTTCCGCCGGCCGGACCGAAAGGCGGACCAGTGTTCAACTTCCGCTCCGAAGGCCGGCAATTCGCCGGCAGCAAACGCTGCCTCGTGCCGGCATCCGCCTTCTTCGAGTTCACGGGTACGAAGTATCCGAAGGCCAAGCATCGCTTCACGCTCAACGGCTCGCCGTTCATGGCCATCGCGGGGCTTTGGCGTGAAGCTGCCGGCAACAAGCCGCCAACCTTCACCATGCTGACAACCGAGCCTGGACCGGATATTGCGCCATATCACAATCGGCAGGTCGTGGTGCTTCGGCCCGGCGATTGGGCAGCCTGGCTCAGTCTGACGAAGCCGGAAGCCAAACTGCTGCAGCCGCTTCCAGCCGGCTCGCTGCGCGTGGAGACCGTGCGCCCCGAAAGTTCATAATTCAGCTGCGCAGGCTTGCCGGCGCAGTCGGCGGGCCGAGATCAAGCATTTGATGTCTTCAGAGAAAACTGGTGCCCAGAGGCGGAATTCAAGTGAAGAAAATCCCGTTTTGGTTTCAGATACTTAGGGGAATGTTAGCCGCATCTGCTACCAACATAAATACCAACAAAATATTCCTGTGGATTGGTTCGGTTCCTGCTATTTCTCTCAATGCCTTGCACCTGCACCTTGTCTCTTCCGGTTTAGTCTACATCCTTCTTGGTCATACCTCATCATGCGGGGTCGAGTGAAGACCACGGCTGGCCAAGACGACTTAATCAGAACGGATGGCCATTGCGCTCAATATCGGGATCGCTTTAGGCGGTTTCTGAAAGCCGACATCGTGCGAAGAACAGGTGGCTATTTACGGGTCCTGAGACCTTGGCCCATACACCGCTTTGTAGGGTGGACGCGGCGCAACGAAAAGCGCGGCCAGCCGTTCCTCATGTTGCTGACCAGTGAGGCAGCAATAACAGGTAACTCTGCGGCGGACCGGTGTAGTCGTCGAGGTCGATCGGATTAGACTTCATAAGTGCTCCGTCGACGCGTAGTAGACGGTCTCGTCCTACCAGCAGCCCAGCTTGGCCCAGTGCATTCTGGCTTTGCAGGCGCATGGCGGCAGAAATGATCTCGCGCCAGTGCCTGATACCGCCCTTGGCGATTTGGTCCTTGGTGAAGGCGAACTCCAATTCAACGCAGCCGAGAGACAGGATGTCGATTTGATGTCGGTCAATTGCGTAGCAGGCCATGGCATCGACCAACGCTGTCATATAACTGGCATAGTAGGATCGGCGTCTCGGAGGTGCCGGGCCACATCCCACCCGCTTGGGCCGTCCCCAAGTCTGATATCTGTCAGGAGAGCCACAACTCGCTCCGGCTCACGATCGAAAGTCGCAATCGCTTGAAGGCCCTTTTAAGCCGGCGACCACCTCGAACCCGGCCTCCCGGAGAGAGTTCTCGACGTCTCCACGATCAGCACGGAACCCGATGACATTGAAAGCCTGCTTCGTGCGCCCCAACAGTTGAACGGCTGCGAACTCTTAAGGTTCCAGGCGCGCTATAGCACTCGTTAATCCGGTGGAAAGCAGGTTGTGATCCAGCCGTTTCGAACAGGTTGCGGCAGGCGAAAAGGATTGAGGACAGCTGAACTTTGCGCGCATCATCGACGCACTGACCATTGGCCTTCGTCTCCTCTAGGCAGCGGGAACATTAGCGCCAACTAAAAGTTGGGAGCAAACACGAACAGGTTCTTGATGGCACATGATCATTCTTTCAAAATGTTGATCCGCAAGCTCCAAGCCATCTCGGAACTCGCAGAATCAGACATTGCGACCTTGGGGAACATCTCGATTCAGGAGAAGAGATATCAGGCCAACGAAGACATTCTGCGCGAGGGCGATAAGCCGAGCCTTTCGTTCGTCGTTCTTGAAGGCTTAATAGGGTCGATCAAACTAACCGGGGAGGGGAAGCGTCAAATCTCCTCCTTTTTTGTTCCGGGCGACATTCCCGACCTGCATGGTTTGCATTTGTCGGTCATGGATTGCACTTTCACCCCTCTCATGCCCGCTAGGGTGGGCTTCATGCGGCACGACGAACTTCGCGCCGTTTGCGACCAGCACTCTTCGATAACGAGAGTGTTTTGGCGCTCGACGGTGATCGATGCGGCGATCTATCGAGAGTGGGTCACCAACGTCGGTAGGCGCGACGCCTACTCGCGTATGGCTCACATTCTTTGCGAACTCATTGTTCGCCTTCGCTCGGTAGGCCGCATTGAAGATCATGTGGCCTATCTCCCCATAACGCAGGCTGCACTTGGCGACGCACTTGGCCTCTCTACCGTGCACGTGAACCGAGTGCTTCAGGACCTTAGACGCGACGGTCTGATATCCACCGTTGGCTCGCGTTTTCATGCGACCGACTGGGCAGGGCTCGTTCGCGCCGCAGATTTTGACTCTACCTATCTTCATCAAAGGGCTGCGCAGACGGGTGCCGGTTTCTGATCCTGCTGGGTCGCTCATGATCCGTTGAGCCCTCGCGATCCTCAAAACCGAATCTCCTCTGTAGAACCCGCACTCCAATAGGAATGTCGATCACCGCTTGAGAACTGGACCGCAGACTTACCTAGCGACGGCATGGCTTCTCAAAGATACGACCTCAGGAGGGACTCGACGAAACCTGAGCGGTGTTTGACGCGTTCACTGGCCAACCAGCCGAGGCGTGGGGCGCTCCGGCTAAATATCTGGACGGGGAATATTCCCGCGATTTTGTAAGCCTTCTGACCGTGTCGACCTCAAGCGAAGTTTCGCCGGGGGGTAATCTCTAAAGTGCGACTGCCATGGAACACGTGCCGAGCGCCGGAGAGTGTCCAATTCCCCGGTCTGTGCATCCCGGGCACAAGCTCAGCCATAGTGGAGACGCGGCTTTGGCAACGTTCCTATAAATTGAACCCCAATTCGGTCGTTCCTGCGCCACCGCAGGACTGCCTGGTAGGCAACGCCGTCGGTCGGCACGTAAACCACGAACCGCTCAGGGACACGCGATTCCACCGGGACTTTGAGCTCAGCTCTGCCACTGTTTTGGTTCCGAATGGTGCAACTGATCTCGGAGTTTGTGATTCCGCTGATGATTGAGGCGCCTTTCAGCACCCGCTGCCTCCGTTCGCGGCTATGCTCTTCATCAACCATGTGACCTCCATCGGTCACCCCCGGCCCTATATGGTACGCGCACCGGCGAATAACTGTCCATCTAGGTCGTCGCTCGTTAGTGTCTCACTTTAAAGTTTGACGACGGAGACGGACAGCATAAATGCCCGTTGCGCCGGTGAATTCGCAACGCGAACAGACCCGAATGGGCTCGTCGTATAGCGTTGTTAATCCGGCAGCAGCATCTCCTCTCCATCGGCCGCGGCTTCGAACAGCAGCCGGAAGTCATTACCCGGCATTTTGCCATCCATCGCAGATAGGCAAGCCTCGGCCGCCAGCCGCCACTTGGGGCCACGATTGGACCACTTTAGGAGNATCCATCGCAGATAGGCAAGCCTCGGCCGCCAGCCGCCACTTGGGGCCACGATTGGACCACTTTAGGAGCTCCTCGGCGGCGGCATCAACCCGGTTGACACCAAGGCGAAGCCCCGGGCGCTCAGTCTTCACATAAACCGGAGGGTTGAACCAACGGTGGGGCATCACGCCTCTCGAACGTCAAAGGCGATGAACAGTCCCCAAACGGAGGCTGATTTGACGATCATTTCGACTAACTGGCAGTCAGTTTCGAGAAGATCGCCGCCGCGCTCACGGACCGCTACAATGGTCGCTTTGACGGAAATAATGTCGCCGGGTTGAGAGCCCAACAGGACCTCGCGGACCAGCTCCTTGGCCGTTTGCTGCGTAGGCCGAACAGGTGCTTGAATGTCCATCCCATCCTCCCAGAGAGATAGAACCTCAATCAGCTATTCTGTGGGTCACTTTCCGAAAAAGGCAAGAGTCGGAAACGTACAAAGTAGGTTCCCGCAAACACCGCCCTACGATGGCTAAATCCCGCGACAGGCGCTGATTTGCACCTCACCGTGTCAGCTGCCGACGCGACCATAAGGAGCGAGGGCCCGCCTCTCTCCCAAGTTCTCACGGACGAACGCGGACAACGGTCTTGCCCGCGCGTCGGTCCGTTGAGTTGAAGGTGCCGATGGCATCATCCAAGCTCGAAACCTTGCCGATGTTCGTCCGCAGTCGTCCATCGCGGATCCGCTGCACTATCTCAGAAAGCTGGGCTCGATCAGCCTCGACGACGAAGTCAACCGCCAAGCCGTCTGCAGGTCGAATATCCGTTGGTCCGACGACTGTGACAAGGATACCTCCGGCCCGGACGAGCGTTGCGGATCGCTTCTGGACATCGCCGCCGATGACATCGAACACCAGATTGACGCCGCCGACATCTTCAAGGGTGTCTTTTGCGAGGTCGAGGAATTCATTTGCACCGAAGTCGAGCGCTTTCTGGCGGTCGGCGGCCCGCCCGGTGCCGATCACATAGGCTCCGGCCTCCCTGGCAAGCTGCGCCACCATCGAACCGACGGCACCGGCAGCGCCATGGGCGAGAACGCTCTGCCCGGCCTTGATGCGGCCATGCTGGAACAGCCCCTGCCATGCGGTTAGGCCGGAGATCGGCAGGCTAGCGCCCACCGTAAAGTCGACATCGCCGGGCAGCGGCGCGAGGTTACGGGCCTCCATGGCAACATACTCGGCGAGGGTGCCGTCGCGATGCCAGTCCGCGAGGCCGAACACCCGCTGACCTATAGAAAGCCCCGTAGTGCCGTAGCCGAGCGCAGTGACCACACCAGCCAGTTCGTGGCCGAGGATCGAAGAGGTCCGGTCACGGAAGGCTCGGTCGGCCCACGTCGAGGGCCACTCCAGTTCGGTGTTGACGAATGCTGCCGCATGAACCTGTACGACCACGTCGTTAATTGCCGCCCGAGGCTCGGGCAACTCCACCAACTTCATCCCGGCCGTTCCTGCAGTCAGGTCCGTCGCTACGATTGCTTTCATGGGGCGTCTCCTCACCGTTGGGGTAAATTGCGGGCGCGGAGGGTCTTCGATGTCTCGCGCAGAGTTGGCGTTGAGTTCATCGTTGGCGACCGCGAGCGGAAGCTAAGCAATCTCGTCGGATTCTTCCAGCACGGGTAAACTTGCGTTCGTGAACACCCCTGCCATCGCAATCTCAGACACTTCAGGCATGTGGAACAAAAGCAGATCAAATACGTTGTGCCGTTCCCAACATGGAGAGCGTCATGCAAACTACACCCCGAGCCAAAGGCGAAGCTATCAGCAAGGATCCTGACGAATGGACGACGGGAGACGAGCCAATGACTCCGTCGCAAGCTTCCTACTTGAAAACATTATGTGAGCAGGCGGGCGACGACAGAAGCTACGCCGAAGATCTAAGCAAAGCCGAGGCCTCGAAGCGAATCGACGCGCTAAGGACTGAGCTCAAGCTCTAAAGGCGCTGGGAGACCTACGACAGGTTGGTCAGTTTTGCGGTATTTGGCCTCTGATCTGGACGGTCGTATTAGTGAAGGTGGTAGAGTTTGCTAAGGATCTTCAATTCTCCTGCGATCTTGAGCAGAGAAAGATAGTCGGTGAACCTTGTGGTTCCAAATTCGTCCTCGACCTTCGCAGTGGCTGCATCGCCCGTAATGTCGAGCGATGCGACTGCCCAGTTGGGGCTGGTGTTCGGCGGCAAGGCCGCACTCATCACCTCGCCGACATAGGCATCGACACTCAGCCATGGAGCTCGACGAGATCGCGGCTATCTACCCGCTCTATCAGCAAACCGGGTATGGGCGGAAAGTGGGCGTAGGCCGACCATGTGGTTGTCGACGCCGAGATGCGCAGTGCTGGTATCGGCGCCAAACTGATGGGGCGGATCGAGAAGGAAGCAGCGCGTTTCGGCTGCGACATCACCCGCATCTCGATACGAGCGCACACACAAATTCTACAGCCTAAACGGTTAGGCCGATGATGCGCTCGTTCTGGTCAGCCACTGAGTGCGTGGGCGAGGCAGAGTTCCCACAATATGCTGCGCACAAAGTAGCGACAGAGCGGGCCTAGAAGCGACATAGCGCCGGGTGTGAACGCGAACGCAGCCGGCGCCCGAATGCGTTCAGCGAGCGCCGTCGCGTCCACCTTGCCTTTCTTTGACGGCCCTGTGTTCAGCTTCCCACGGCAACGCGTGGAAGTCGGGCTGGTGCCCCGCTTCACGGTAGCCAGCCTGAGTGAGTAACTTGCTTTGTCCCGCTCCACAACGCAAACAAACGGCGGATTCCCCAAGCACCTATAAACGCCTACAGCTTTTTCCATGCGACAGGTGTGCTGCGGGTGCTCGAAGATGTCGTCCTTCATTGCGATGACAGAACAGGGAGCGAGGACAACTCTTTTTTTGATTGCAGAGAGAGTCTGAGCGGGCTTACTAGTGAGGGGTTTGCCATCGCTTTGAGGGAGGCTGCGATGGTTGCAACGCCCATAGATATCGCTCAAGCGGCCACTACGGCCACCTTGCTGATGCGCCTTCGTCAACGTCATCGCGATGACGTGGCGCGAGGCTGGGAAGATGCCGACCCTTCTACTGTTGCCGTCTCCCGTACGCCTGAGTGTCAATGGCGCGATTTAGCCAAGGCCCTGGTGCACGATTGGTTCGAGCTGATCGAAACTGGCTTGGTGGATTGGATCGTCAGCAAGTAGCCGCTGCCCGCCAGCGGCCCAGCAGCCGTCTGCGGGNATCGAAACTGGCTTGGTGGATTGGATCGTCAGCAAGTAGCCGCTGCCCGCCAGCGGCCCAGCAGCCGTCTGCGGGACTTTGCAGCGGGCGCGCTGGGCCTGACCGGTGGGGCGGTGTGGTATCCGCCGGCTGGCGAACATATGCGCCTCCTCCCAACGCCAGCGAAACATCCAAACGAACGAGGCGATCTAACAGCGATCTCACCGTCCAGCCAACACATAGGCCTACAGCAAAGGCTTATAATCGCTGAGAGAACGAAAATGGCCGACGCCATGGTTGGGGAACCCGGGTGGGTAGGCGCCGGCCACAAGCGGAACANTCGCTGAGAGAACGAAAATGGCCGACGCCATGGTTGGGGAACCCGGGTGGGTAGGCGCCGGCCACAAGCGGAACAGGCCCGCCGCGCCACACACATGGCTGATTTGTCATCACGTGGTTATGGTGTGATCGCGTAGGGCTAGACCAGCGGAACCTAGTAAACGCCGCTTATTAAGCGATCCTCGACGCGATCGTTCATCGCCACGACGACCTGGGAAACTTGACGGTTGCAGCCCTCTGCCATGTCGAGCTCAAGTCATGAACATCGGCCCTCCGATCATGAGCNGCTGAGAGAACGAAAATGGCCGACGCCATGGTTGGGGAACCCGGGTGGGTAGGCGCCGGCCACAAGCGGAACAGGCCCGCCGCGCCACACACATGGCTGATTTGTCATCACGTGGTTGTGGTGTGATCACGTAGGACCAGCGGAACCTAGTAAACGCCGCTTAGTAAGCGATCCTCGACGCGATCGTTCATCGCCACGACGACTTGGGAAACTTGACGGTTGCAGCCCTCTGCCATGTCGAGCTCAAGTCATGAACATCGGCCCTCCGATCATGAGCAGGCATGCGCCCATCCTACCATATCGCGCTGCCGGTATCGCAAGGCGCCGGCAGCAAGGGGGAGGCGACCAGAGCCGATGTGAAGGGACTAGGCAGCTAATATTCGCTTGCGCTAATTTAAATGTGCCGTAACGTCAGGCTCAGCCTTTTTGGGGAGGCACAACGTGGGGAGTATGATGAGAGTAGCTGTGTTTTGCGCGGCGATCGTGATCGCTGTGACTGGTGTCGCTGTTGCCAAGGAGAAGAAGGTGGTGGTGAGTGACGCCACGGACCTTTGCTCTACGAAGCACTCGGCCAAGAAGCAGGTGCTCGAGCTGGACTGNCTGGGAAACTTGACGGTTGCAGCCCTCTGCCATGTCGAGCTCAAGTCATGAACATCGGCCCTCCGATCATGAGCAGGCATGCGCCCATCCTACCATATCGCGCTGCCGGTATCGCAAGGCGCAGCAGCAAGGGGGAGGCGACCAGAGCCGATGTGAAGGGGACTAGGCAGCTAATATTCGCTTGCGCTAATTTAAATGTGCCGTAACGTCATGCTCAGCCTTTTTGGGGAGGAGCAACGGTGGGGAGTATGATGAGAGTAGCTGTGTTTTGCGCGGCGATCGTGATCGCTGGGACTGGTGTCGCTGTTTCCAAGGAGAAGAAGGTGGTGGTGAGTGACGCCACGGACCTTTGCTCTACGAAGCACTCGGCCAAGAAGCAGGTGCTCGAGCTGGACTGNAGGCCGACCGGAACCGCCAAATTGCCGGCCGGTGGAACGCCGGAAAAGCCGCGCCTCGGATACGACACCGATCCGTGGCTGGTTAAAGGCCTTTAGACACTAGTCTAGCCGACGGCAACACAGCGCGGCTAAGGGGAATGTGCGCTGGCGGTGAAGCCTTCTTTGTTCTCTCGTCGGTGGAACATTGTCGCTTGGAAACGCTTCGGACGGTGCACTGCCCAATCAGTGCAACGTTCCCTTCCTTGTTTGCACTGGCCGGCTGCTGAAAGGTGGCCGGCTTTTTTGCATATAACCGCGACCTGATGTTTGAGGCTTGTTGATTGGACAGCAGCGAGTGGCCGCTGCTGGCTTAGCGTCCAGGATTGAAATCTGTAAAGGCGAGATCACCGAGGCAGGGATGACCAGACTAAATAACGGTTTCGTCTGTTAGCCGCGACGCGGGCGATAATTGAATTCAGAAGGGCGTCGGCCCGGCTGCCCAATATCAGGGTGCACAGACAGCCGGGCCAAGGCTGGAAAGAGGTTCCGCTCCCGCCCAGCCGTGCCCGGCATGATACGCATCGCACCTGCGCGCAAGCGGTACCAATGGCTCGCCTATTCCGCCGCGCCTCTTCGGCAGGAAACCCTCGGCCTCATCACAATGGAGGGCGACATTCGCAGCGCCCTATGGAACCATCCAGAGTGACATAGGCTGTTTCATGGAACTTGCTGATGACATCAGGAGGCCTGTTAAGCATGCCAGTTGTTCGCGCTCGTAGCTCAGATGCAGGTTGGAGCTCTGCCTAGTGCACCAGTATCGGAAGCGAGAACTAGGAACCGGGAGTGCTACGAATAGATTGCCGCAGTCGAGCTTCTATCAGAGCATGGCAAGGGCTGCCTTTCTCTCCACGTTGGCAGTCGTCCTGCTGCTCGCGCTATTGCCAGACCACTTACTGCACGCCCTCGGATTGGCCTTTACGTCTCATCACGACAAGCTCAACCACGCCGCCGCGTTCGCCACCTTGTCG
>NZ_AYWZ01000004.1:0-529075 GCF_000502335.1 Mesorhizobium sp. L2C066B000 | reverse complement strand
AAGTACACGGTGCTGATTGGTGCCCCCGCCACTTCGAGATGCGTCTTCAGCCCAAGGGAGACGCTTTCGAAATGAGGTTGCAGCAATGCCAAATCTGCCGAGCACATTCGAAGCAGCAGCGAATTGCGATAGATCGAATTTTGGCCGGTGTCGCGTTGCGCGGCAGTGTGAGTTTGTGAACTGGAGTCTGTCATAGCTCCCTCTCCCTATTGGGGCGGAAGCATGTTGATCGCTCACAGCCGACGGACGCCCTTAGAGTTGCCGTCGATAGCACACTGTATGCCTGCCGACCGCGGATGTCCCATTTTTTAATCAATTACGTTAATCGGCCGGAGCCAAGCTTTGGCGCACCCGCTCTAACGCGGCATTCAGATGCTCCAGAAATTCGTCATCGCTTTTGGTCGCCAAGCCGACTTGTCGAGCGCGAGTTACAATGCGCTCCTGGAGTGAAACCGCTGTCTCATAGTGGTCCACGATCATCTGAAATGAAGCGCTCATTGGGGCGGATTGAAAGGGCTGTGCCATAGCACAACCCTAGCTCCACGAGGATGAGAGTTCCATGCCGGCCGCCGCTTGGGTAACAATCGTACAATATACCCAAGACTGACCGCGCTCTTTGGTTATCCTCCCAGAAATCCGGTAGCCTTGCGTGGCGCAGCTTCTCTTCGCTCTTCGACCTCCTGACCCGGCCGACCAGTCCCGGCTTCAGCCATTCCGCCTTGTCCTTCTTATGCTCCTTCGGGACCGGGACGCCGACCTCGCCCTGCACACGATCCCACAGCGTTTGCCTTGTCGGCCTTGACGGCTAACATCGCCCGCCCTTGTAGGACCGCTTTCAGCCATGATCACCTCGGGGGGCTGAACGAAGCGCGTGGTTGTCGACTCTGTCGGTCGTCGCAGACGCTTACGGAGGCCTCACCGCAGAGGGAGATGCGCACTCCGGCTCGACGACGGCTGTCGAAAATCAGACTGATGTGGATGCACTACCATCGATCGGCACTAAGATTCTCGACCTCGGCAATAAGCTCCTCTGTACAGCAAGCGACCTTCCTGCCTCGCAATATCAAAAGTCAAACCCCGCCGCAGATGCATATGCCTGGCAGCACGCGTCGGTCTTTGGCCGCGCATCTGCCAAACCGAAATCAAGTAGCCCGCCATCGCGCGACCCTCAACGCCATCTTGATCATTGCAGTGGGGCAATAACTTATCTCTTTGGAGCTTGGTGGTGATATATAGGCGCCCAAGCCAGCGCTAATATTGCATGGAGCTAAAATGCCCGCTAAGATTTCTTGGGTGTTGGCTGGCGGGTGTTTGATGCGGTTTCATCGTCTAGGCGCGGTCGCTCTGGGTCTGGCGTCCTTCATCAGCAGCGCTCATGGCCAAGAATCCTGCGACCCTAACTACACAGGCGCCTGTGTTCCAATCGCCAGCGATGTCGACTGTTCCTCCGGAAAGGGCAATGGTCCCGCATACGTACACGGGCCGGTCTCTGTCGTGGGCACCGATATCTATGATCTTGACCGAGACGGCGACGGAATAGGTTGCGAAAACGGCTAGAGGAGGCAAGTCGCCCTCCAACTTCATGACGGCACCAGCCCATCCGCTGTTGATGGTAACGGTCACCTCCGAGTTGAGGGTGAGCAACGTTCCCAGCCATTTGCATCAAATATTAGGGCCTCGTAAATGCGACTTATGGCGACTCTGCGGTACGACGGTCGAACACCTTCCACGTCTCAACCGTCTCCTGCCTTACGTTTTGTCAATTGGTAGCTGATTGTAGAATGTGCCAGTAACTGGGATGCTCATCTCGTTCCACATGCGCGAGCCCTGATGCGCGTCAGTTATTTTTACTCTCCGGTCACGATTGAGACCACTGGCCCGGGCGATGTTCCCCGAGAAGAACAAAGAGGTAGATGGTGCCGGCATGGTCCCACCAATGCTCTCCCCTTGTGAACGGCATCCAAATTTTTCGGCGGGCTTGAACAGCGGCCACCTTTGGCGGCTGTCGAGGGCTGATGATAGATTCCATTCCAGCTCTTTCTAATGTGTCGTCCGAACAGTGAACGAAAGTAGAACATATAGTTCAAGCGCGAATCGACTGTGAGAGGGATGAGCTTCCAATTTGGGTCATGCCTGACGCTGGTGGAAGACGAAATTGCGGTGGCGACTGGAAGCTCAGCGATGCACCAAATGAAACTGGGCAGCTGGTGCTGTCCGCTGCGGCGCTATGACGACAGACGATGGTATCTGCCGAATGACCTGGGGAATCTTCGGGGACGTCGAGGCCGACGTGGTCGGAAGCAAACTGAGTTGCAGGCGGTGCGGCAGGAACGACCATATGCAAGCTGAGATGCCTGTCGCCGTCTCCGCGTTCCAGGCCGACGTTCTCTGCATTCCGAGGCCTGGTGAGCGATACGGGTGCGCCTGAGTGTCAATGGCGCATTTAGCAACGGCCTGGTACACGATTCACCGCGGTGCGAGCTGATCGAAACTGGCTTGGTCGATTGCATCGTAATAGCGCCGCCCACCAGGAAAGATTTTTCTATCGTTTGCGGTTGGGGTCGCATGACGCGATTGTCGGACGCAACAAGCCAGCTTGGCAATAGGCAGAGGCTGTCCACACTGTACTCCCTAATGCCAATCCATACCTAACGAGACCGCCATGCCGTCACCTCCAGATTTCACCGACGATTTTCGCTCCGAGCTGATCACGCTGCTGCGCTGGCGCAGGGATGTGCGGCGCTTCGAGCCGACGGCTCTGCCAGAGGGTACGCTGGAACGCCTGCTCGAGCTCGCCAGCATTGCGCCCTCCGTTGGCCTCAGCCAGCCCTGGCGCTTCGTAGTCGTCGAGAGCCTCAAGCGGCGCACTGCCGTGAGAGACTGCTTCGAGCGCTGCAATGCTGAGGCGCTTACGCGCTTTTCGGGAGAGCGCGCCGCTCTCTATGCCCGGCTGAAGCTCGCCGGTCTCAATGAAGCGCCCTGCCAGTTCGCGGTTTTCGCCGACCGCACGACGCAACAAGGCCATGGGCTCGGCCGCATGACCATGCCGGCGACCATCGACTATTCGGCCGTCATGGCGGTGCACACACTGTGGCTGGCGGCGCGGGCGGAAGGCATCGGCATGGGCTGGGTGTCGATCCTCGACGCCGCCGAGATGGCCGCAATCCTCGACACCCCGCCTGAGTGGACGCTGATCGGCTATTTCTGCCTCGGCTATACCAGCGAGGAGCATGATCTGCCGACGCTGGAACGCGAGGGCTGGGAGCACCGGCGGCCGCCGGTCGTCATCAGGCGGTAGTGGGGCTGCCCATCATTCGCCTCTTCCCAGGCGATGAGCTTGACGCAGATCGGGTCGCCCTTCGCCACATTGCCATTCCGACCGAAGCCGAGGTTCGTGTTCTTGCAAAGGCCAGGAAAGAGCAGCATGACAAGCGCGACCGCAGCGAAGATGGCGCTTGCGACAACCGGGCTGAAGCCGGGCATGGAGGTGGTCGACCTCTGTTGCGGGGCGGCTGTGCCGATCGCCACGATCGCCCGCCTGTTGACGCACTACGCCGACCAGCTGGAGGCCGCGCACCGCCGGCTGACCGGCGCCGGCGCGACCAATTGCTATTGGTCGCCGGCTACGCGCTATGAACTCGCTACTCTGGTGTCGCGCCCCGTCGGTTTCGTCTTCACGGCCAACGCCTTCGACGGCGTCCCGGACCGACCGCGGCTGGCACGTGCGGTGCGTGAGGCGCTCGCCCCCGGGCGGACATTTTGTTATCGTCAACTGACACTGGCAGCCGCGCGAGACGACGACGGTCCTGAAGCGAACTCTGTCGCCAAGACAGACCATCGCCGATGCCCAAGTCGGCGGCACCATGCTCCTAGATGCCGACTGCCTGACAAGGGGTCGCAGGCCCGTCGTCCGTCCACTGTCCAAGGCCTCCTGGCCTTTCCGAGGCCGTGATCCTGCCGCGGGTGTGAGTTTGCGATCCTCATAAGAGCGTCAGGCGCGAATAGAAGTTTGGGTCGTGGCTCCACAGCCGCCGACCTATCCATCGGGTGGATGGTAGTTATCACAACAATCAATTTTACCAATATTATGGAATTCTACTACAAGGCCGCCACTTAAAGCGGCCGGACGGGTATCCGTCTCGCGTGGGCTGGTGCTGCCCGCAAAGATGCGGAGACGAACATGTGCGGGATTGTTGGCATCGTTGGGCAACAGCCGGTGTCGGATCGGTTGATCGGCGCGTTGAAGGGTTTGGAATATCGCGGCTATGATTCCGCCGGCGTTGCGACGATCATCGAGGGTGCCTTGCACCGCCGGCGCGCCGAGGGCAAGCTCGTCAATCTCCAGACGCGACTGAAGGAAGAGCCGCTGAGCGGCAACGTCGGCATCGGCCACACGCGTTGGGCAACCCACGGGGCCTCGACCGAACGCAATGCGCACCCGCACTTTAGCGACGGTGTCGCCGTAGTCCATAACGGCATCATCGAGAATTTCACCGAGCTGAAGGACGAATTGGCGGCGGATGGCGCCGAGTTCCAGACCGACACCGACACCGAGGTCGTTGGGCATCTCTTGGCAAGATACCGCCGAGAGGGCATGAGGCCGCAAGAGGCCACGCGTGCCATGCTGAAACGCGTCAAGGGCGCTTATGCGCTTGCCATCCTCTTCGAAGATGAACCGTCGACCATCACGGCGGCGCGCAACGGACCACCGCTCGCGATCGGTCACGGCGACGGCGAGATGTTCCTGGGCTCCGACGCGATCGCCCTTGCTCCCTTCACCAATGAAATTACCTATCTCATCGACGGCGACTGGGCCGTTGTCGGCAATTCGGGCGCCCATATCTTCGATGTCGACGGCCGTCCCGTCGAGCGTCCGCGCCATATCTCCACGGCCGCCGCCGATCTCGCCAACAAGGGCAACCATCGCCACTTCATGGAGAAGGAGATTTACGAGCAGCCCGAGGTCATCGCCCATGCTCTCCGTCATTACATTAACATCATAGACAGTCGCGACATGGTTCCTGGCATTGATTTCGCCAAGGTCCCGAGCTTGGCGATCTCTGCCTGCGGGACCGCCTATTTCGCCGGACTGATCGGAAAATACTGGTTCGAGCGCTATGCGCGCCTGACGGTTGAAATCGACGTTGCGTCCGAATTCCGTTACCGCGAGATCCCGTTGCCGCCGCAGTCGGCGGCTCTTTTCATCTCGCAGTCCGGCGAAACCGCCGATACGCTTGCGTCATTGAGGTACTGCAAGGAGCGTGGGCTGAAAATTGGCGCTATCGTCAATGCCTGCGAATCGACCATCGCTCGGGAGGCCGATACGGTTTTCCCGATCCTTGCCGGACCGGAGATCGGCGTCGCCTCTACCAAGGCTTTTACCTGCCAGCTTGCCGTTCTAGCAGCACTCGCCATCGGCGCGGCCAGAGCCCGCGGGACCGTCCCCGAACACGAGCTGCAGGCGCTCGTCAGAAGCCTCGCCGAATTGCCGCGCGTGATGGGCCACGTACTCGAGTGCATCCAGCCGGAAATCGAGTTCTTGTCGCGCGAACTGTCAAAGTGTCGTGACGTCCTGTATCTCGGCCGTGGCACCAGTTTCCCGCTAGCGATGGAAGGTGCGCTGAAGCTCAAGGAGATTTCCTACATCCATGCCGAGGGCTATGCAGCGGGTGAATTGAAGCACGGGCCGATCGCCTTGATAGACGAGAACATGCCAGTGATCGTCATCGCGCCCCATGACCGTCTTTTCGACAAGACCGTTTCCAACATGCAGGAAGTGGCTGCCCGTGGAGGGCGGATTATCCTCATCACCGATGAAAAAGGGGCAGCCGTATCGAAACTCGAAACCATGCACACGCTCGTGCTGCCGGTTGTCGACGAGATTATCGCGCCAATGATCTTCTCGCTCCCGATACAGCTTCTAGCCTACCACACGGCGCTCTTCATGGGGACGGATGTAGACCAGCCTCGCAATCTCGCAAAATCGGTCACGGTCGAATGATTGTGAACCTGTACAGGTGGCGATGCGCCTCCAGGAAAGCGGTACCCCTTGTCTGGATCCGAAGCCCGGATGAAACCAGATGACCATTGTTTGCTGCAATTGCGAAACTCGGTAACGGTTACGAGCGGGTCTTTCGCTGCCTCGCCGGTGGAGATTGGCCGAAGGAAGCAGTGTCCTGCCGAAAGTTCGAGTTGCTGTTCAAGAAAGCCATCGGCGAGAATGGTCCACGAAGGATAGCAGGTCGCATGCGCTACGCCGACCAGGCTCTCAGCACGGGCAGCCTTGATATTTGATCAGAAGGAGGTGAGCCGCCATATTCCGGCCCGGCCAATTCAGCGGCCCATCCCATGCATGAGGCCGGTTCGGCCGAATGGACGACCATTTTTTTTATTTGCTAAGTGTGCGCCTCGGGGAGGAATCTCCGAGGGAGCTCCCAGTTCTTGGAGATGTTTATGAAGGATTCGCGCATTCCCGAACCAGTCTTGACGGCTATGTCCCAGGGAACCCACATCGTCCGCGCTTATCGCGAGCACCTTGGATATTCGATCGACGACCTGGCGGTCGCGTGCGGGCTGGCCGCTGAGGAAATCCAAAACATCGAGCGAGGTCTGAGGTACAGCAAGGGCTATCGGGATCGGATAGCGAAATCGCTTTCCATACCTGTGGGAATTCTTGAGTCGGAGTTGGACATTTCGGACGCCGCCTGAACAGTCGGATGATCTGCAATGGGTGGACTAGCTGTTGTGATGTGAAGCTTGCGGCTGATGTCGACGCTTGATTCGATTTGATGCGATGCCTTCTGGCGCAGCTCGCCGAACAACAAAGCGATACAGCCGCCCGGAGTGCTACGAAACGTGCACGACGGCATCGGCTCGCGACGAAGGACTAACGGCGAACTCTTCCTAGTTTGGCGAGGCGATGCTGGCTTGAGCATCAACTCGGCCTACGAGAGTGGCTAGTCCTAGGCTGAATCGTCCACCATGGCGAAGTCGCGCCGCTCTGAAAGTAACATGGCGGGCATCATGACGTTTCCGGTTGACTATGGGCGTTCGAACCACGAAAAGGGGCCGCTCTTCGTGAGTGGCGTGCGCCGGCAGTCTGACCCCCAAGCCCCCGCCCAGGCTGCCGGCGCGCTTCTAGAAAGATCGAAGTAGGCACTCGCTTGCGCTCTGCCCGCTGACACCTTGTGGTTCCTCCTGCGGGTCCAGCGGACCACCATGGGTGTCGCCAGTTCTGGTGGTCACGCGCCTCCATTTGCGATCTCGTGTCAGTGAGTGCACCGCAAGCACCCTCTCTGCTAGCCTGAAAAATTCATGGGGGTTGGTGGATGTGGCGCAAGCCCGTTGAAATGACGTAGGATTTGGTTGCTTAAGCCGATCCGAAATTTCCCGGAGACCACACCCACCATGAACGATCTTGCGCTGCCGCTGAGCGGTTTGTCATCAGTCGGCGGCTAGTCCGTCGTCGCCCGTTTCGACGGCGGCATGCTGTCGTCCAACAGCGGCGTTCTGGCCTTGGCCGAGGTGGAAAAGCGGTTGCGGGTGGCCGAGCGTCTGGCGCGTTGCATCGACGATCCGCGCTGCCCGGACCAGGTCGTCCACAGCCTGGCGGACATGATCGACTTTCGCATGAAGATGATCGGCGCCGGCTACGAGGACGGCAACGACGCCAACCGGCTGCGCCGCGATCCGGTCTTCAAGATGGCCCAGGATGCGCTGCCGTCGGGTCGGGATCTGGCGTCGCAATCGACGNGGACGGCAACGACGCCAACCGGCTGCGCCGCGATCCGGTCTTCAAGATGGCCCAGGATGCGCTGCCGTCGGGTCGGGATCTGGCGTCGCAATCGACGCTGTGCCGGCTGGAGAACCTACCCGGGGTGCGGGAGCTGGTCGCGATGGGACGGGCGATGGTCGATCTCTATTGCGCCTCGTTCCGGCAAGTACCGAAGCGGATCGTACTCGACATTGACGACACCTTCGACGCTGTGCACGGAGGCCAACAGCTTCGCCTGTTCAATGCCCACCATACGAGTACGGCTTCCAGCCGATCGTCGTGTTCGATGGTGCGGGACGGTTCGTCAGCGCGATCCTGCGACCGGCCAAGCGGCCGAGTGGGGCTGAGATCCGCCCCCACCTGCGCCGTCTGGTGCGGGCGATCCGGATCAACTGGCCGAACATTCGAATCCTGCTCCGCGGGGATAGCCATTATTGCAACCCAGGTCATCGACTGGTGCTGCGCGTCGACTTCATCTTTGGCCTCGCGCCCACCACGACCCTGCGCAAGCATGTGGCGGATCTGGAGGCCAGCACGACAGCACGCCTGGAAGCGTCGGCCAAGAGAGGCAAGGTCCGCATGTTCAAGGAGCTCATTGACGGCGCCGCTAGTTGGAGCCGCGTCGAGCGCATCATCGCGCGGGTCGAGGTCGGCGCCCACGGTGGCGATATCCGCTTCGTCCCCCGCCTGCCATCACGCCGGAGCAATCCCGGCGCCTGACGAGGCGCGTGGAAAAGCACCGCCAGCGTCGCTTCAGGCCGTCAAAAGCTTATCGCCGTGCATCAAGGCGGCTAGATGGCAACGAGGCTTATGCCGCCCGAGCATCGCAGCTAAGTATGCATGAGGGGTCGTCCCTTCAAAATACTTGATACATTTGCGCTTGCGTAGCTCCTTGCATGCGCTCGATGCCAGGAGGAGACCTCTGTTCTAAACGCTCGCATCGATGCAACGCCGTTGACACCATCATCGCGGCGACCGCTTTGCCGCGGCCGCCGCAGCCCTTTTCGAGCATGACGATCATGCCGGCGCCATCGCAGTGATGCACTTGCAAATTCAGAGATGCACTCTGGCCAAATGCTAGGTGCCCAGCATATGTCCGGCATCCCGCAACGCCGCTACGAAGAGACGGGCATTGCCGTTGGCATCCATCTTGGCCTGCATCGACAGGGGCATCCTGTGCCAGCTCTCCAAGGCCGCAATGTAATGTGAGAACATACCGTTAACGATGCAATAGTGGGTAACTAGGCCGTGTCCGTCTAACGCCAGCACGCCGAATTGGCCGCCGTGATATCGGATGGCTGCGACCCGCTGGACCTGCGCGTCACCGTCGATCCGCACGTTGAAAAGCAGGCTGCCGCGGCTCCTGGTGGCTATCTCGGCGGCTTTTTCAGCGAAGCTCAACGAGAGCGAGCGGACGCTTTCGACTGCCATCTGTAAAACCATCAAGTTCAGTTCATCCACTGCCATAAGGTACCTGTGCGCAAGACATGGGTGATTGCAATCGACCACACCGCTTGTTCACAGATGTCGGCTCACGACCGGTTATTCAGGGTTCGCCGGTTATCCATTGAGGGCGTGCTCATCAAAATGATCCTGACGTGGAATGCGCTGCATCTACGAAGCGCGACGAGCAGGCCAGCCAAAGCTGTCGCGACAATTGATCTCATAATCCACCCCGATATCTGGATTTCGGCATCGCTGAACATCCCTGGTAAGTGAGCTGTTTGCGGCAAGCCCATCTCGGCTTTGTACTCCGAAACCGTTGCAATGGCGTCGCTCGGCGCTCGGGACCGACAGGCTCTGCTCGTCGAGAACTTTGTCCCCGAGAAGCGTTCGACTTTGAGCATTCCGCTGAAGGGTGACGTCTCGTCAGTCCGTGTCCTTGCAGCTCACCGCGAAGGCTTTTTGCGCATCGCACGCAAGCGCACGAATTGGTCTCCGTTCACTTCACAAAATGGTTTTCCTGAAGTACTGGAGCGCAGAGAAATCTCCGGTCGCAGCCTACCCGGTTAAAACAAGGACCCAACGATGAAGACTCTCGTCGTCTGCTCCGGCGGATTGGATTCCGTTACTCTTGCCCACAAGGTGGCAGCGGAGCACCAGCTGACCGGCCTGCTATCGTTCGATTACGGCCAACGGCATAGGAAGGAATTGGGCTTCGCCACCCTTTGCGCGGAGCGCCTGAGTGTCCCGCAGCGAATCATCGATATCCACGAGATCGGCGGCGACCTTTCCGGCTCCGCGCTGACCGACAATGTGGACGTGCCCGACGGGCACTATGCCGAAGACACGATGAAGATAACGGTGGTGCCCAACCGGAACGCCATCATGTTGGCCATTGCCTTCGGCCTCGCCGCAGCGCAAGACGCTGACGCAGTGGCGACGGCCGTGCATGGTGGGGATCACGTTGTCTATCCCGATTGCCGTCCGGCCTTCATCGACGCTTTCCAGATGATGCAGGACCACGCGCTCGACGGCTACGCGCAGATTCGCCTTTATGCACCCTATGTGAACCTGACGAAGGCGGACATTGTTACGGATGGAGCCACATACGGCACGCCGTTTGCGCAGACCTGGTCCTGTTACAAGGGCACCGAGCGTCATTGCGGGAGGTGCGGGACCTGCGTCGAGCGGCGTGAGGCGTTTCACATCGCTGGGCACCCGGACCCAACCGAGTATGAGGACTCCGACTTCTGGCTCGGAGCGCTGCGAAGGACCACCGCGTAATGTTCCGCATCACCAAGGAATTCCACTTCTCAGCCTCGCATCAGCTCACCTCATTGCCACCCGATCACCAATGCGCGCGCCTGCACGGACATAACTACATCGTCGAAGTGGAGCTTTCAGCGGATGGACTGGACGATCACGGCTTCGTGCGCGACTACCACGACTTGGCGCCATTCAAACGCTACATCGACGAGAGCTTCGACCACCGGCATCTCAACGACGTGCTGGGACACGAGCAAGTCACGGCGGAATATCTGGCCAGACATTTCTACGACTGGTGCAAGGCACGCCTGAGCGAAACCGCGGCCGTGCGGGTGAGCGAAACGCCGAAAACCTGGGCGGAATACCGGCCATGACGAATACTCATCCCGCAATCCGCGTTAGCGAGATTTTCGGGCCGACGATCCAGGGCGAGGGCGTGCTCATAGGTTTGCCGACGATCTTCGTCAGAACCGGCGGGTGTGACTATCGCTGTTCCTGGTGCGACAGCCTCCATGCTGTGGACAATCAATTCCGCCATGAATGGGAGATGATGTCCGTTGGGGCGGTGTGGAAAAATGTGCTTGCCCTTTCCGGTGGCCGCCCGCTGATGGTGTCGCTATCAGGCGGCAATCCGGCCATCCAGCCGCTCGGCGCGCTCATCGACCGGGGCCATGGTGACGGTTACCGTTTTGCGCTGGAAACCCAAGGGTCGCTTGCCAGGGACTGGTTTGCGCAGCTTGACGTGCTGATCCTCAGCCCAAAGCCGCCGTCAAGCCGAATGACGACAGATTGGGCCGCTGTCGAGGCGTGCCTCCAGGCGGCACAAGGCAAGCCCCAAGTCGTGCTCAAGCTCATTGTTTTCGACGAAAGGGACTACACCTACGCGAAAGACGCCGCTGCGCAATTTCCGCAACTTCCGATCTATCTGCAGCCCGGCAATCACACGCCGCCACACCCCACAAATGATGACGCGCCTGTCGACCTTGACGGAATATTGAAGCGCATGGAGTGGCTGGTTGACAGCGTGACCCGCGACAGATGGTTCGAGGCCCGCGTGCTGCCGCAGCTGCACGTTGTGCTCTGGGGTAACAAGAGAGCCGTCTAGCCCAGGCCCTTTCCACTGGAACTGCGCCGGCAGAATTCGGGTGAACGGGTGGTTCAGGTCGAAGGGAGCTGTCGCCGACAACCATGATCCGACAGGCAGGGCTCGAGCGGACGATATCGTCGCTGCGCCAAGACGCGTCTGGTCCGCTCAGAATCTTGTCTCGATAGACGGTCGCCGATCAACAAACGTACCGCGGTCCATGATCGACTGAGAGGCATGACCGTTCCTCTGAGTGCTCAGACTGCCGCCGAGTGCCTGGCCGTTCCAGCTTCGAAATATTTGTCGAACCTGGCCGCGATGCTTCGGACGAAAGGGCGACTTTCAGCCGGCACAACGAATCTGTCGCCATCAAGTTCAAGCAATCGAACCGGATCGTGGAGGGCCATGGAACTTGACTGAAGGAGGAGCCTCTGGCCGGCCTCGCCGAAGCGTTCCACCAGATCGATGGCCGAGAAGGCGAAGTCGCACATCAAACGTTCGATGATCCAGCCGCGAACGCGGTCGTCGTTGGAAAGTGCGATACCCCGAACAGCGGCCAGCCCGCCGTCATCAACCATGCGTCTATATTCGCTGGTTGAAGGTATGTTCTGCGCATAGCCTTGCCGAAACTGGCTAATGGATGACGGGCCGAGCCCGATCAAGAATTCGCAGCAATCGTCCGTGTAGCCCTGAAAGTTCCGGTGCAAAGTCCCGGTGTGTGCCGCAATCGCCAGCGCATCGCCTGGTTTGGCGAAATGGTCGAGCCCGATTGCCTCGTATCCATTGTCTACAATCGCCTGTGCAGCCAGTTGCGACTGGGCAAAGCGCTCCGCGGGACCCGGCAACCAGGCCTCGTCGATCATCGTCTGATGTTTCTTGCACCACGGTACATGCGCGTAGCCAAACAGTGCGATCCGATCCGGTTCCAGGGTCAGTGCCTGCGTGACCGTAGAAGCGACGCTTTCCCTGGTCTGGTGCGGCAGACCGTAGAGCAGGTCCAGATTGACGGATCCGACGCCGCGCGAACGAACGCCGTCGACGACCGTCTTGGTCTGCAGGAAGCTCTGCTCGCGGTTGATCGCCTTTTGCACCTTCGGATCGAAATCCTGAACGCCGAGGCTCGCACGGGTCATGCCGATTTCGGCAAGCGCATCGAGGCGGGCATCGTCCATATCGTTGGGTTCGATTTCAACGCTGATCGTGGCGCCGGGAAGAAAGCCGAAGCTGTTGCGCAGGGCGGTTCCCAGCGCCACCATATCTTCGGGCTTGAGCATCGTCGGCGAACCACCGCCGAAATGGACGGCACGCACACGACCTTTGCCTCCAACAAGACTGGCGACGGTGGCGATCTCGGCATGCAGTGAGCGCAGATATGTGGTCACCGGTTCGTAATGGCGTGTCTGCTTGGTATGGCAGGCACAGAACCAGCAAAGCTTGTCGCAGTATGGGATGTGCAGATAGAGCGAGATTTCGTCGCCCTCGTCGAGCCCCTGTAGCCAGCCACGACAAACGGTAGCGTCAACGCTTGCATTGAAATGCGGCGCGGTCGGGTAGCTCGTGTATCGCGGGACGTTCTCGCCAAATCTGGCAACTAGCTTTTGTCGCATGTCGTGGTCCACCGTGTTTGCGTCGCCCGAACTGTGGATGCTTGGATGAGCCTAAGCCCTGATTTCGATCAACCTTCAGCACGGACAAACTGCCGCAAGGATTTTTCTACCGTGGATGCTATCCTGCCCGCACGGACCGGTAGAGCGATCGAATGACATTACGGCAGGATATTCACAGTTCCGGCATCCCCATTCTTTGCCTGTCTTGCGAGGCACGGAGCCGCGGTGTCTGTGGCGCGCTAGAGCCAGACCATTTGGCTCAGCTCGCCAAGACGTCGTCGCGGCACAATATCGAGCCGGGGGTCGAACTGATCGGCGACGCCGAGGCGATCGACTGTTATTCGAACGTGCTTTCAGGCGTGGTGAAGCTCACGAAGAGCCTGTCAGATGGACGCCAACAGATTGTCGGCCTGCAGTTCGCCCCGGATTTTCTGGGTCGGCCCTTCAAGATGAAAAGTGCGATCAATGCGGAAGCGGCAACAGCTGTCTCGCTATGCTCGTTTCCCAGAGCGGCCATCGAACGGATGATGAAGCAGTCACCCGAATTTGTGCATCGCCTGCTCAAGCAGGCGCTGAACGAACTTGACGAGGCACGCGAATGGATGGTGACTCTGGGGCGCAAGACCGCACCAGAGAAGGTGGCGAGCTTTCTCCTCATGATTGCCCGGAACATCGACTCCAATGTTGACCCGACGGCTAGCTCGACGTGCTTCGAGCTGCCGATGACGCGTGCCGACATTTCTGATTTCCTTGGAATCACAAACGAGACCGTGAGCCGTCAGCTGACCAGCCTGAGAATGGACGGCGTGATTCGGATCGAGAACAACCGCCGCGTCACCGTGGACAGCATGAGCCGGCTGGAACGGCGCTGCGGCGGCCGAGGCGCTACAGCCGTTTGAATGACGCAGAAGCTGCATGGCCCCCGTCACTTACTTCATTCGGGGCAGGGCATGCTCGCGTTGGGCTCAGAAGAAGTCGCGTAGCGACAGCCCGTTCTCCATCCGATCGTATGCGCCAGTTGCCTTTCGGCTCGTCGGCGAAGCATCCACACTTGGCCGAAGTCAATACGCCTCATCCGCAGGGGAAAATCGCCGTCTCCCCAAGCCACGAATGTCACGACGGCAGCGTAACGCTGGCGCTGGCTGTTCCAAGGCATTGAACGCGGGGTTCGGTAAGGCGTCGACCTGCTTTCCAGCGTCGCAGAAGGTGCGCTCCCCCACACGCCCGCGGTCGCCTCCGCACCCGGGGCCCGACCGGGGACGCCAGGTCCCATCCATAAACGAGCGGCCGGTGGTGCGCTTCCACATTCGATTGTCGCAGTCTGATCGCACCGAACTCGATGCTGCTCGAGCAAAATGGTGCGGCTCTGACATGGATCAGGGCGAGCAGGCGACGGCTGCGCAATAAGACACCGCGGTTTGGCATCCGCCGGAATTGGAAATCGGGGCTTGCGATGAAATTCGGCAAAGAAATCGTGCTTCTAAGCCTGTTCGCATTCGCGGCTTTGGTGGCGGCTGGCGCTGGGGTGGATGAACCCTTTCGCCAGCATATGTGGGTCTTGTTCTTCGCCTTGGCTGGTTTCACTGCGATCCTACTGCGTAACACTGAGTTCAAGCCTGCCGCTCCGATCGACCCGTCCGCCTACATGGATGGTCCAATCCGCTACGGCGCCATCGCCACCATGTTCTGGGGTGTGGTTGGCATGCTGGTCGGGGTGGTCATCGCGCTGCAGCTTGCCTATCCCGATCTCAATATCCAGCCCTGGTTGAACTTCGGCCGCTTGCGGCCTCTGCACACCTCGGGCGTCGTCTTCGCCTTCGGCGGCAACGCGTTGCTTTGCACGTCTCTCTATGTCGTCCAACGCACATGCCGCGCCCGGCTGTTCGGTGGCGATCTCGCCTGGTTCGTGTTCTGGGGCTACCAGCTCTTCATCGTCATGGCCGCGAGCGGTTATCTGCTCGGCATCACCGAGAGCCGCGAATATGCGGAACCCGAATGGTATGTCGACATCT
The DNA here is from genome assembly GCF_000502335.1 of Mesorhizobium sp. L2C066B000. Lineage (NCBI taxonomy): Bacteria > Pseudomonadati > Pseudomonadota > Alphaproteobacteria > Hyphomicrobiales > Phyllobacteriaceae > Mesorhizobium > Mesorhizobium sp. L2C066B000. The sequence continues at coordinate 513,889 of NZ_AYWZ01000004.1, read as the reverse complement.
GGCTGACCATCGTCTGGGTCGGCTACCTGATCCTGTTTCTGGGCACCATCCTGAAGCGCAAGGAACCGCACATCTACGTCGCCAACTGGTTCTACCTTTCCTTCATCGTGACCATCGCGATGCTGCATGTGATCAACAACCTGTCGATGCCGGCCTCCTTTCTCGGCTCCAAGAGCTATTCTGCATTTTCCGGAGTCCAGGACGCCCTGACGCAATGGTGGTACGGCCACAACGCCGTCGGTTTCTTCCTCACAGCCGGCTTCCTCGGCATGATGTATTATTTCGTACCCAAGCAGGCCAACCGGCCGGTCTATTCCTACCGTCTGTCGATCGTCCATTTCTGGGCAATCATCTTTCTCTACATCTGGGCCGGGCCCCATCATCTGCACTACACGGCCTTGCCCGACTGGGCGCAGACGCTTGGCATGGTGTTCTCGATCATGCTGTGGATGCCGTCATGGGGCGGCATGATCAACGGCCTGATGACGCTGTCGGGCGCCTGGGACAAGCTGCGCACTGACCCGATCATCCGCATGATGGTGATGGCCATCGCCTTCTACGGCATGTCCACCTTCGAGGGCCCGATGATGTCGATCAAGACGGTCAATTCTCTGTCGCACTATACCGACTGGACCATTGGCCACGTTCACTCCGGTGCGCTCGGCTGGGTCGGCATGATCTCGTTCGGCGCGATCTACTTTATGGTGCCGAAGCTGTGGAACCGTGAACGGCTCTACTCGCTTCGCCTCGTTACCTGGCACTTCTGGCTGGCGACGCTTGGCATCGTTGTCTACGCCGCTGTCATGTGGGTGTCCGGCATCATGCAGGGCCTGATGTGGCGCGAATACGACGAACAGGGCTTCCTGGTCTACTCCTTCGCCGAAACCGTGGCAGCCATGCACCCCTACTATGTCATGCGTGCCATCGGTGGGGCCATGTACCTCTCCGGCACCCTGATCATGGCCTGGAACATCGCCATGACCATCCTCGGCTACCGGCGCGAGCAGGATCCGATGCCGCGCTCCACCCCCGCCCTCCAGCTTGCGCGATGATGAGACAGAAAATGAGGTTGATGAACAGACACGCGGTCATCGAGAAGAACGCTACACTTCTCCTCCTCGGGTCGCTGCTGGTCGTGACAATCGGCGGCATCGTCGAGATCGCGCCGCTCTTCTATCTCGATAATACGATCGAGAAGGTGGAAGGCATGCGGCCTTACTCGCCGCTCGAACTTGCCGGGCGAAACATCTATGTCCGCGAGGGCTGCTACCTCTGCCACAGCCAGATGATCAGGCCGTTCCGTGACGAGGTCGAGCGCTACGGCCACTACAGCCTGGCGGCCGAGTCGATATACGACCACCCCTTCCAGTGGGGATCGAAGCGCACCGGACCGGATCTCGCCCGCGTTGGCGACCGCTATTCCAACCTGTGGCACGTGGATCACCTGACAGATCCACGGTCCGTGGTGCCGGAATCGATCATGCCGAGCTATGCCTTCCTGAAGGACAAGCCGATCGCGGTGAAGGACTTCTCGACGCATCTGGTCGCCAACAGGCGCGTCGGCGTCCCCTACTCCGACGACATGATCGCCAACGCCAATGCCGATTTGATGGCGCAGGCTGATCCCAACGCCGACACATCCGGCCTCGAGGCCCGCTACCCCAAGGCCAAGATCGGCGACTTCGACCGCAACCCGCAGCAAGTCACCGAAATGGACGCGCTGGTTTCTTATCTCCAGATGCTGGGCACGCTGGTCGATTTCAAGAACTACGATGAGACCGCCGGCTACCGCTGAGGACAATGGCCATGACGTACAATTTCATGCGGGAGTTTGCCGACAGCTGGGGCCTACTTGCCATGGCTCTTTTCTTCATCGGATCTGTTGCCTTTGCAGTTCGTCCCGGAGGCCGCAGGCAAGCCGGCGAAGCAGCTCAAATTCCTCTGAAGGAGGACTGATCATGAGCAGCGATCACATCGACGAGGTTTCCGGCATCTCAACCACCGGTCATGAGTGGGACGGCATCCGGGAGCTCAACAACCCGCTTCCGCGCTGGTGGGTCTGGACGTTCTACATCACCATAGTCTGGGCGATCGGGTACACGATCGCCTATCCGGCATGGCCTCTGCTGCACACGGCAACCAAGGGGGTGCTCGGCTACTCCAGCCGCAACGATGTCGGGAACGAGTTGTCCGCGGCTGAAGCGGCCAAGGGCAAATATGTCGCCGCGATAGAAGCGAAAAGTGTTTCGGAGATCGCGGCGGACGACACGCTGCGCGAATTCGCCGTCGCCGCCGGCGGTGCCGCGTTCAAGCTCAATTGCGTGCAGTGCCATGGTTCCGGCGCCCAGGGCTCCAAGGGCTTCCCCAACCTTAACGACGACGACTGGCTGTGGGGCGGCAAGGCGGACCAGATTCAGCAGACGATCACCCATGGCATTCGCTTCGCCTCCGATCCGGATACGCGCCTGTCGGAAATGCCCGCCTTTGCCGACATCATCACCGCCGACCAGATCAAACAGGTCAGCGCCTACGTCGCCAGTCTGTCGGGAGCCGTCGTCAATCAAGCATTGGTCGCGCCGGGCGCAAAGGTCTTTGCCGAAAACTGCGTGGCCTGTCATGGCGACAATGCAAAAGGCAACAAGGAACTCGGCGCTCCAGATCTGACCGACGCCATCTGGCTCTACGGGTCAGGCGAAGCGGCCATCGCCGCCCAGGTAACCGCACCGAAACACGGCGTGATGCCGGCTTGGGGCGCGCGCCTCGGCGAGATCAAGGTCAAGGAACTGGCGGTCTACATCCATTCGCTTGGCGGCGGAGAATAGGAAAGCAGCCTATTCTCGTCCTCCCCCTCCCGCCAAGCGACGAGGCCCGGCGCAAGCCGGGCCTCGGCATCATCCAGAACCGATGAGTCGGCTTCCGGCGAAATCGTCGCTGGTGACTGGAGCTTCTCGTGCTCGATAACACGCAAATAGAACGGATCGAACCCACGACGTTCAACTCCGCCAAGGTGCGCCAGCCAATGTATGCCGCGCGCAGGAAGATCTTCCCGAAGCGGGCCTCGGGCCGCTTTCGCCGATTTAAATGGATCGTGATGGCGATCACGCTGGGCATCTACTATCTCACGCCGTGGCTGCGCTGGGACCGCGGTCCGTTTGCCCCCGACCAGGCGGTGCTGCTCGATGTCGCCAACCGGCGCTTCTATTTCTTCTTCATCGAGATATGGCCCCAGGAATTCTACTATGTCGCCGGCCTTCTGGTCATGGCCGGCGTCGGTCTTTTCCTGATCACATCGACTGTTGGCCGTGCCTGGTGTGGCTACACATGCCCACAGACCGTATGGGTCGATCTGTTCCTGGTCGTCGAGCGCGCGATCGAGGGCGACCGCAACGCACGCATCAAGCTCGATGCCGGTCCTTGGACCACTCGTAAGCTTGTGCTGCGGGCATCGAAACACGTCATCTGGCTGGTCATAGCCGCAGCGACTGGTGGCGCATGGATCTTCTATTTCGCCGATGCGCCGACGCTGCTCGGCGAACTCTTCACCGGCACGGCAGCGCCTGTCGCCTACATCACCGTCGCGGTCCTGACGGCGACGACCTACACGTTTGGCGGGCTGATGCGCGAACAGGTCTGCACCTATATGTGCCCATGGCCGCGCATCCAGGCAGCCATGCTCGACGAGAGCTCGCTCACCGTCACCTACAATGACTGGCGCGGCGAACCGCGCACGCGTCACGCCAAGAAGGTTCTTGCCGCAGGGCATCCCGTCGGCGATTGCGTCGACTGCAATGCCTGTGTCGCCGTCTGTCCGATGGGGATCGACATACGCGACGGTCAGCAACTCGAATGCATCACCTGCGCGCTCTGCATCGATGCCTGTGACGGCGTCATGGACAAGCTCGGCAAAGCGCGAGGACTGATCTCCTACGCGACGCTCTCCGACTACAACGCCAACATGATGCTGGCCACCGCAGGCGGCGCCAGCTCGGTCGATCCATCACTGGTCAGGACGGATGACGGCGTGTTTTCGGACAGGGTGGCGCTTTTCCATATCCGCAAGATCTTTCGGCCACGAACCTATGTCTACATGGCCATGTGGTCGCTCATCGGGCTGGGCCTGCTCTTTTCGCTGCTGACGCGCGACCGGCTCGAGATCAATGTCCTGCACGACCGCAACCCGCAATTCGTGACGCTCTCGGACGGCTCGATCCGCAATGGCTATACCGTCAAGCTCTTGAACATGATCCCCGAACCGAGAACGATTATCGTCACCCTCGGGGGTTTGCCAGGCGCGGAGATGAGCATCGTTGGCGTCGATCTCCCCGCCGATTGCTCCTTTGCAGTCCAGGTCGAACCCGACCGGCTGAAGATGTTGAAGGTTTTCGTGCGCCTGCCCGCCGACCAGATTCATGGCCAGGCGCAGACCTTCACATTCCGGGTCGAAGAAAAGGTCAGCTTCGAGTCCAACGAATACACCGCCACCTTCAACTCGCCGGAGATCGCCAGATGAACGCCACCACGCGAAAACCCCGCGAGTTCACCGGCAGGCACATGTTGGCCACCGTCCTTGCCTTTTTCGGCGTGGTCATCGCGGTCAATCTCACGATGGCGACGCTTGCCAATACAAGCTGGACCGGCCTTGTCGTCGAAAATACCTATGTGGCGAGCCAGCAATTCAACAAGAAGGCCGAGGAAGGCCGTGCGCAGGCAGCGCTTGGCTGGACCGGCCAGCTGACCATCGCATGGGGCGAAGTCCGCTATCGCATCATCGACGCCGCGGGCAAACCGGTTTCCCTGCATGGCGTGAAGGTGCTGTTTCGCCATCCGGCTTACGAGAAAGAGGATGAGTCCGTCACGCTCGCCCCCGCCTCGGGCCAGGAATTTGCAGCGCAGCACATGCCAAGGGACGGTGTGTGGATTGTCGAAATCGACGCCGAAGCCGGCCTGGCCAGACCTTATCGCGATGTACGCAGGATCATGATCTCCCATGGAGCGCTGCAATGAGCTGTTGTGCACCCGGTGCTGAAATGGCGTTGGATCTGGCCAGTCCCACTTCAGTCCTGCCGTCAAGCCAGGAAGTCAGGCTGGCGAGCCGATCGCTTGGCGATGATCTTCATCAGACCGACCTTTCGGTCCCGACGGTTCACTGCGGTGCCTGCATCCAGAGCATCGAGGCTGCGTTGGGGAAACTCGCTCACGTCGAGGCCGCTCGCGTCAACCTGTCAACCAAGCGGGTCTCGGTCCGGTGGCGCGGCGACATTGTCCCACCGTTCGTAGCCGTGCTGGGGCGGCTCGGCTACCAGGCGCATCTGTTCGAAGCCGAGATCGACGCAAAGGACAAGACGCTTTCGGAGCTTATCCGCGCCGTCGCTGTTGCCGGGTTTGCGGCAGGCAACATCATGCTGCTCTCGGTTTCGGTCTGGTCCGGCGCTGAGGGCGCGACCCGCGACCTGTTCCACTGGGTCTCGGCGTTGATCGCGATTCCTGCGCTGGCCTTCGCCGGCGGCATCTTCTTCAAGTCAGCCTGGAATGCGCTGCGTCACGGCCGCATGAACATGGATGTGCCGATCGCCGTCGGCGTGTCGCTGGCCTACGCCATGAGCCTCTATGAGACGATCACCCATGGCGACCACGCCTATTTCGACGCGTCGGTATCGCTGCTGTTCTTCCTGTTGATCGGCCGCACGCTCGATCACGTGATGCGCGAACGCGCGCGGACCGCGGTAAAGAACCTGTCACAGTTGGCTGCGCGTGGCGCCATGGTGCTGCGCGGCGATGGCGCACGGGACTATTTGCCGGTTGGCGAAATCGAACCGGGGATGCAACTGCTCATTGCAGCCGGCGAGAGAATCCCCGTCGACAGCACGATCGTTCATGGAGCGTCGGATCTTGACTGCTCACTGGTCACTGGCGAGAGCACGCCGCGAAACGTCGCGCCAGGGGAGATTGTGCAGGCCGGTGTCCTCAACCTCACCGGTCCGCTGACGATTGAGGCGACAGCGGCCGCCAAGGATTCGTTCCTGGCGGAAATGGTTCGGTTGATAGAGGCCGCCGAAGGTGGTCGCGCCCGGTATCGCCGTATCGCCGACCGCGTGTCGGCACTCTACGCGCCCGTGGTTCATCTCACCGCCTTGGCAACCTTCCTGGGCTGGATGGCGGTGACTGGCGACTGGCACCGGGCGATGACGATCGCAATCGCTGTTCTCATCATCACATGCCCCTGCGCGCTTGGCCTCGCCGTTCCAATCGTTCAGGTGGTGGCCGCGCGGCGCCTGTTCGAAAACGGCATCATGGTCAAGGACGGCTCGGCCATGGAGCGCCTGGCAACGATCGATACAGCCGTGTTCGACAAGACCGGCACGCTCACGCTTGGCCAGCCCAGGCTCGTCAACGCAGCTTCGATTGATCCCGCCATGCTGGCAATCGCTGCCGACTTGGCCGCGCATTCGCGTCATCCATATTCAAAGGCCATTGCCAGCTTTTCCGTCAGCAGCAGCCAGCACAAATTCGACGCGGTGACCGAGCACCCGGGTTTCGGGATCGAAGCCACAGCCGCCGGTAGCATCTGGCGGCTGGGTAGACGCGGATGGGCTGGCTGGAAGGCTCGAACCGGCGGCGAAGGCAAACATGGCTACGGCGGAACAGTCCTGACGAAAAACGGCATGATTGTCGCATCCTTCGTTTTCGAGGATGCGCTGCGCCTCGACACCAGGGCAGCGATCGATCAACTGCGCAACGCTGGTATGTGCGTGGAAATGCTGTCAGGCGATACCGCGAAAGGCTGCGCCGAGGTTGCGGACGTGCTTGGTGTCGATGACTTCGTTCCCTGCCTGCTGCCGTCCGGCAAGGTTGAACGCATCGAGAGCCTGGCGAGAGACGGGCACAAGGTTCTGATGGTTGGCGACGGCCTCAATGACACGCCGGCGCTGAGCGCCGCGCATGTCTCGATCGCACCCGCCACCGCCGCCGACATTGGCCGCAATGCAGCCGACTTCGTTTTTCTGCGCGAAAGCCTCTTGGCGATCCCGCTGGCGCTGGACGTGTCGCGCAAGGCGGGAAGCCTGATCCGACAGAACATAACAATTGCTATCGTTTACAATGCTGTGGCCGTGCCGATCGCCATTCTGGGTCATGTTACGCCTCTGATCGCGGCGGTCGCGATGTCTGCCTCGTCATTGCTTGTGATTGGAAACGCAATGCGTCTGCAAGGCTTCGCAACGGGTGCGTCGTCCGAAACTGCGCGGCAGGACAGGCCCGCGCGGGCCGGCACCTTGGCCCGATCCTCATGACGACGCTCGCCTATCTCATTCCGGTGGCGTTGTTCCTTGGCGCACTCGGCCTGTCCGGCTTCCTGTGGGCGTTGAGAAGCGGCCAGTACGATGATCTCGATGGCGCTGCGGAGCGCATTCTAATCGACCGCGACGACGGCGCGGAGAATCCTCCTTGTTCCAAGTGACTCAGATCAACGCGCCGCGGGTCGGGATGTCCTATCGTCGTCCGACGAAAGATCAGGAGGGTGAGGATGCAAGCCGAATCCATAATGACAAAGCCAGTCATCACGACGGATGCGAACGCGACGATCGCGCAAGCGATCGAGCTCATGCTTTCAAACAAGGTCAGCTGCCTGCCGGTAGCAGACAGCGACGGCACCCTGATTGGTATTGTAAGCAAAAGCGACTTCTTGCGCCGAGAAGAACTTGGGACCCAGCGTGTGCGTCCGCGCTGGCTGGAGTTTGATCTTGGCCCGGGCACAGTCGCCAATGACTATGCGCGCTCGAACGGACGGATCATCCATCAGGTGATGACCACACCCGTCATCTCGGCGCCTCCTGGCGCCTCGATTGCAGATATTGTCGACCTGATGATGCAACATCGCATCAACAATCTTCCGATTGTCGATCGGGACAGGGTCATCGGCATCATCACGCGAACTGATTTGCTGCTTGTCCTGATCCGCGCCATGCCGAAACAGGGAACCACGCCACCCGATGACGACCTGATCCGCAAGGCTATCCTTGCCGAACTGCAGTCACAAACCTGGAGCGGTGGTGACTTGATCGATGTGAGGGTCAGCGACGGCCTTGTCGAACTGAAGGGGGCGATTGTCGACGAGCGTCAGCGGAAGGCAGCGATCGTTGCGGCTGAGAAGGTTGCCGGCGTCGGGCAAGTCAAGGACGGCCTCCTCCTCAGTACGGATCCGTTCGGTGAAGGTTTCATAGCTGCGGAAAAGGCGGGGACGCGGAGCAGAGTCCCTTTGGTTCTGCTCCCTTCCCACATCACTTGGACATGAGGCCGTCGGCGAGTTCCTTCGGCGTCTAGCGACCGTCATGGGCGGAGAGTACGCTGTCGGCAGCAAGATGCCCGTCCTGACGGAATGCGATGGCCGCTGCCTGTTTTGGTGGGGCTTGGACCGGCGCTTCCTGTGGATCTGAAGAGCGGCCAATACGAAGATCTCGACGGCTCCGCCCAGCGGATCCTTATCGATCGGGAAGAGCCGCGAGGCTGAACCGGTTGGCGGCGCCCAACGACTGTGCGGATGCTGGTCGTCAGTCGACCGAGTCTTTGCTGGATTGCCTCGTCATGATGATATCGGCGCGCGTGCGAAGAACGGATCAGCCACAATACGTTGCCGAACCTTTGGCCAGTAGGGGCACGCGATTGGGAAGCCGACCATTCAGAATGCCTAGACATGCAAACGTTTTCACGGCAATCGACCACTCGACCGTGAACCCGCCGTTGCCGGGTTATCGAGCCTGGTTGATCCAGATCAGCGTTATCTCTTCGTCGGCGTGGTTTCATTGACCAGGCTTCCAACGGAGAACGCATGTCTATCGACGATGGGGAGATGAGCGGCAAACCGTGGGTGATTGCGATGCTTCAAGAGCGCTTCGTATCGCAGATAGCCGCTATGGCGGCACGCTGATGGCCGGCTCTGTCGACACATTCGACATCATTGTCGTCGGAGCTGGGCCGGTCGGACTTGCCTTCGCAGCATCGCTCGCCCTGAGCCGACTCAAGGTGGCAGTGGTTGAACGGCAGTCGATCGACAGCCTGGCGAATCCGGCTTTCGACGGTCGCGAGATCGCGCTGACGCACGCATCGGTGAGAATCCTTCGCGAGCTCGGCGCCTGGGACGCCATGCCCGCATCTGACAAATCACCGCTTCATGGCGCGCGCGTGCTCAACGGATCGAGCCCTTTCGCCCTGTGCTTCGATACTCGCAGCGGATCTGGGGAACCACTCGGATTTCTGGTCCCAAATTGTCGGATCCGCGATGCCCTGTTCAAAATTGTCTACTTCCAGGATCATGCCCGGCTGCTGTGCGGCAACTCGGTCGTGAATGCAACAACCAGCGACGACGAGGCGGTCATAACGCTTTCTGATGGCAGGCAATTGGCCGCTCGGCTGCTCGTAGCAGCGGATTCGCGTTTGTCCGCGATGCGCGACCTGCTCGGCATTGGCGCCAACATCCATCCGCTTGGCCACTCCATGCTGATTTGCCGAGTGAGGCACGAGCGCTTCCATCACCAGATCGCGGTCGAATGGTTCGACCACCATCAGACCATAGCGATGTTGCCGCTCATGGAAGGCGTGTCGTCGCTGCTTCTGACTTTGCGCTCAATCGAGGCCGATAGACTGTCTGTTCTCGATGACGAATTGTTCCTCATGGAATTGATGAACCGGTGTCGAGGACGCCTCGGGCAGATGACCCTGGCAAGCACCCGCCATGCCTATCCGCTGGTCACGACCTGGGCGCACAAGTTCTCGGCACCGAGTGCGGCACTTATAGGAGACGCTGCCATCGGCATGCACCCGGTGACCGCGCATGGCTTCAACATCGGCCTCAGCGGCCAGAAGCAACTCGCTCATAAAATACTGACAGCATGTCGCGCCCGCCGCGACATTGCCGATCCCGACATGCTCGGCAGATACGAAAGCCGGCTGCGGCTGTCGGCGGCGCCGCTCTATCATGCCACCAACATGCTTGTCGGTCTTTACTCAAGCGAGCACCCGGCGGCACGGCTTGCAAGACATGCTGGGCTCCGCTTTGCCCAACATCTTCCCTTTGTCCGCCATGGCATTTCGGCCATGCTCAGGCGGTGAATCGCACAGAGCGCTACCGCTCTGGAGCGCTGTCTCGGCGCGGCTTCTTTGTCTTGCTGGCTCGCAGCGTCGCGGGCAAGGCTGCTTCCTGGTGACGTTGCCGATCATGGCATGATTCGGATCAAGGCACGCGCGCGGGCGAAACCTTGATGATTCGGCAATGCTAAGCCAAAGGTGTGACCCGAAGCATGGTGAGCGCACTGGTTACCCTCGCTGGGTAGTTAACCCGTCCTTCAGTGGGCTTGCATAGGTTTGGTCCTCGCGAACAATGACGGAAGCAAGCTGCTCCATTCATGGCACCCCTAAAGAAAGAAGAATCGCTGGAGGCCAAAATCCGTCAGGATCAGCTTGCTGACCTGAGGGCCGGGCTCTTCGTGTCGATGCCGATAAGCGCGATCCTGTCAGGCCTGATTTGCGGGGTGCAGGCCCTTTCTGGCGGCGGCTTTGCCGCTGCAAGCTGGTTCCTGGTCGTCAATGCGCTAAATGCCGCCCGGCTTGCACTCGCCCGTTTTCAGCTAAAGGAAACGGGGCGCCATCAGGATTTGCTTGGCGTTTTGCCGCGCCTTCGCATGTTTGGCGTCCTTGCCCTTCTGGCAGGGTTTGCCTGGTCCTTCCCGGCCGTGCTGACTGTTGGATACACAACACCTCAAGCACCGATGCATCTGGTCATACTGGCGGGCATTTCAGCTGGTGCGGTTACATATGGCAGTTCGTATGCCGCGGCGGCGACCAGCTTCATCACACCTCCACTCCTCATCACGGTGGCGTGCCTTTTGGCGAAAGGCAATTTTGAACGCTACATTCTGGCTTTCACCGTTCTGCTCTTCATGGGCGGCTTGGTCCGAGCTTCGTTTGTTGGGCAGGCGCGCTTCCGCGAAGCAAGCCGCCTGAGACATGAGGCAGAGCGACTTGCGTCGGAAATGGAGCGCAACTCCAGGGAGGACCATTTGACCGCCCTTCTCAACAGGCGGGGCCTTGAACACGCCATCGGTCGGTTCAAGACCGCGGATGGCCCCTTCGTGGCAATGCTGATTGATCTGGACGGCTTTAAATCTGTCAACGACACCTACGGTCACAGGACCGGTGATGAACTGCTTGTCATGATCGCCCGCCGCATAGAGCAGGAAGCACCGGAAGGCTCAACGCTAGCTCGTATCGGCGGCGATGAATTCGTGCTGGTTTTTCCCTCAACGAGAGCTTCGCTTTCTGCCAGTGATCTCGCCTCCAATATCATAGCCAAAATTGCTCGCCCCTATGTCGGGGTCGCGTCCGTGCGCGTCGGGGCATCGATAGGGATATACTTGGCGCAGACGTCGAGCCTGACTGAAATGCTGTTGCGGGCCGATATCGCCCTTTATACGGCCAAGCGCCATGGCAGGAACGAATTTTGCCTGTTCGATGCCGAACTCGACCGGGAACTCCAACGCCGCCAGTCCATCGAACGGGACCTTCATTCGGCGATAAAGACGGGAAGATTGCAACCTTGGTTCCAGCCGATCGTGAAACTCGACACCGAGGCCGTGGTCGGTTTTGAAGCCTTGCTGAGATGGTCCCATCCGACACATGGTGCCATCTCTCCACCCGAAATCATCACAGCCGCACGCGAAACCGGAATGCTTCAGCTGCTGACGCAAACCGTATTCGCCGACTGTTGTGCTTTTATCGACGGCTTGGTGAAAGCTGACTGTCGTAACATTCGTGTGGCGATGAATGTTTCCCCGCGCGAACTGGAAGCCGGCGATATCGACGACATGGTTCTGGATGGTCTGGCCGCAAGAGGCCTGCCTGCGACGATGTTCGAAATCGAGATTACCGAAGAATCGCCGGTGGATCCGGACAGAGTGGATGAAAAGCTCGGACGGCTTTCGCATGCCGGTATTTCCATCGCGCTCGACGACTTCGGCACCGGCTTTTCTACCTTGGCATCTCTCAAGGACCGTCGGATACGCAAGGTGAAAATAGACCAAGGCTTCATTCGCGGCTTGGCCAAGTCCCGAGAGGACCGACTGCTTGTCAAATCCGTCATCGAACTCGGTGACATGCTCGGGATCGAGGTCATGGCCGAGGGCGTCGAAACAGAGGCGGATCGGCAAACCCTGCACAAGCTTGGTTGCCGAACCGCCCAAGGCTTCCTCTTCTCCAAGGCTGTGCCTTTGATGCAAGCACTGGAAATGGCAGTCAAACAGTACGCGAACCAGTTGTGACCGCTCCCGCAGCGCCCGCTGTCGCGGCCGTGCGCTGCCGAATTTGGCTACAGAGACTTGCCTACTCGAAACACGTGGCATTGGGCGCTGTGCATCAGCCGGCGAACAGTTCCTTGTAGCCGGTCGTCACCATCCAGTTCGCACGGTCGATATGGCTGCGAAGAGCTTTGCGGGCGCGGACCGGGTCAATGGACGGGTCGATGCCGAGGATGCGCTCGGCCATCTCCTTTTCGCTGGCATTCTCGGCGCAGGCATCCAGGATCCGCAGGTAGATCGTGAAATGCTCCCTGTCGTAGCTCGTGAGGTTCTCCGACCAGGGGACTTCATCGCTCAAACTTGAGCTTCGAGTCTCATCTGTTCCCATTGGTCCATTCATGCCTGCGAACCTCGCCTGTGAGCGCAGGCAGTATATCCCAAAATGGGATAATCCGAAACCGGGATTAGTCGCTGATCCGGTCTTTACCCGACCGGTTCGCCTCCATGCCCAAATCCCTTCGATCGCCCCGCCACCAGCGGTTCCTGGCCCGGCTGGTTTTGCTGCGCAAGGCCAAAGGCCTGACCCAGAAGCAGCTGGCTGACAAGCTTGGTCGTCCCCAATCCTTCGTGGCCAAGTACGAGGGCGCAGAGCGGCGTCTCGATGTCATCGAGTTTCTCGACATAACTGCGGCCCTTGACGCTGATCCGTGCGAGATTCTCTCCAGCCTCCGGTCCTAGCGGGCGCGCCGCATCTATCATGATCACGGACAGGAATATTGAGTGGGACAACGCCTCAATTTGTTGAAAGGCGAGCGCTGGTTTTCGGAGGAAGCCGCGCGCACGGCGCCGATGCCTTTTGGTTCTCGACGTAACTGCGGCGCCTGACCATGTGCGAAAAAACTTGGCGGGCGCCCGCGCGCCTGACGACGCGCACCAGGTGCTCGTGAACCGAGCCCGCTTTTCTTCGGCAAGCTCAGGCGGTCTCGGCCATTCGGCTTCGCCCCTTGGCGTGGGCAGCCCTTCGGGCTGTGACGGCCGCCGCCCTTGCGGGCGGCGCGGTTTGTCTGTTGGCCTTTCCCGGTGGCGCGGGGCGGGCGGCACTCCCTTCTAGACCCGCCGCGGCAGCCCGCAACCCTTCGCGTGCCGCTCAGGGTCCTCCTCTTCGTTCCGGTCCTTCGGATGCGGTCCGCCTACCACGGCGGGCCTTTCCGGTCGCGACTCGCCGCCCACCCCGCTTCCGGGGAAAGGCGCGGCGATTGGCGAGCGGAGGATAACACATGCGTGCAAACAGCAAGCGTACCACCAGCGGAGAGGCTGGCGCAGGCAAGGGCAGGCGCCCAGGCGCAAGCCTCTATCAGGAGATCACCGACCGCATCATTGCCGAGCTGGAGCGCGGCACCGTGCCATGGGTCAAGCCATGGGGCAGCGCAAAAGCAGGCCTCGGCCTGCCGAGGAATGCGTCCACGGGGCGCACCTATTCCGGCATCAATATCCTCATCCTGTGGGGCGCCGTCATCGAGCGCAGCTATCCCAGCCAGAATTGGCTGACCTTCCGGCAGGCGCTTGCCCTGGGCGGCAATGTCAGGAAGGGCGAGCGCGGCACGACGATCGTGCATGCCGACCGCTTTGTCCCAAAGAACGAGAAGGAGCGCGCACGCCACGAGGGCGATGCACCACAGGCCGTGCCTTTTCTGAAGCGCTTTACCGTCTTCAATGTCGCGCAATGCGACAATCTTCCGGAACACCTCCATGCCCCTGCCGAGCCGCTGCCACAGTGCGAGATCGTGCCGCAGGCCGAGACGCTCATTCTCGCCAGCGGTGCGGATTTCAGGGTCGGCGGCGATCGCGCTTTCTACATGCCGTGCAGCGACCACATTCAGGTGCCGCCGCAGCCAGCGTTCCATCAGCAGATCGACTATTACCGGACCTGCTTTCACGAGCTAGGCCACTGGACCGGCCACCCGACGCGGCTTGCTCGCGACCTCTCCGGCTCGTTCGGCTCCAAGGCCTACGCGCGTGAAGAATTGGTCGCCGAAATCACTGCCGCCTTCGTCTGCAGCAATCTCGGCATCGAGCCGACCGTGCGTCACGCCGATTACATCGGCTCATGGCTGAAGGTGCTGCGCGAGGACAACCGCGCTATATTCCGTGCCGCCAGCCTAGCTTCGAAGGCCGCTGATTTCCTGTTTGGCCTTCCGGCCGATGCGGAAGGCGAGGCGCAAGAAGGGATTGCGGCATGACGATGCGCATCCTCAACTGACCGCGACCGAGCCGACGCCGCAAAGGAGCAGACGCTCATTTCCGGCGTCCAGCCGATCACCACGCGGGCAAACCCTCCTGATGGACGCGCCGATGTGTCCGCGCGCGGCGCAAAGCTGCTCAAGGTCGGTCTCTAATGGGGAGGCGGATCAGAGGAAGGTCCGGTGAACCTTTCTCCCGCCGGACGCAAGAAGTCAACGCGACCCGTTCTGACAAGGAGTCTTTCCATGATCCTGATCACCAATCCACTGCGCGCACGACTGCTCGCCCATGGCGCCGCCGGCGCCGACATCGACCATTTTCCCGTTGTGAAACTGTTTGATCCGACAGGTGCCCCGACCTCGCTTCTGAGCGAACTCGACGCCGATGGCGACACGCTGTTCGGTCTTTGCGATCTCGGCTTCGGCTTCCCCGAACTTGGCAGCGTCAGTCTGGCCGAGCTTGCATCCGTAAAAGGGCCGCTTGGCCTCGGCATAGAGCGCGACCTGCATTTCCAGGCGCGCTTTCCGATCTCCGTCCATGCCGAAGCCGCCCGCATTTTGCGGCCACGTCACCGAGGCCGAGCGACTGCTGCGGCAGGCAGCAGACGCCCTATCAAAGCCCCATTCCGAGCTTCCGCCCGACACGGCGGAACAGCAGCGCCGATAGGCGCAAAAACCGTCCCGCCGCGTCGGCCTTCGGCCTCCGCGGCGGGGACAACCCGGCAGGCGGCGCTATTTCGCCGCGAAATCGCTTGCCGACGAGCGCGGTGAAGGCGATCCCTTGCCCTGCGCCATCATGGAGGACGGTGACGACGCCGATGCGCTCGAAGCTTCCTGATCGAAAACCTCGCCCGCCTCGATCCTGACGAAGTATGGCAATGGGAGACGTTTCGCGGCTTGTCAGGCAAGGCCGCACCGTTCTCGACATCGCTGTGACCTTCGGCATCACTGATCTCAAGGTCAAACGCATTCTGGCGCTTGGCGACCTCTTGCCCAAAATCCGCGAAGCCTATCGGCGCGAGGAGATCGACACCGAGCCGGTGCGCCATCTCACAATGTCTTCCAAGGCGCAGCAGAAGGACTGGCTGGCACTCTGTGCCGATCCCGATCAATACGCGCCGCGTGGCTATCAATTGAAGCAATGGCTGTTCGGCGGCCAGTCGATTTCCACCAAGGTGGCACTGTTTGCCATCGAGGAGTATCCCGGCCTGATCACCTCGGACCTGTTCGGCGAGGACAGCTATTTCGCCGATGCCGACCTGTTCTGGCAAAAGCAGAACGAAGCGATTGCCACCAAACGCGACACCTATCTCAACGAGGGCTGGAGCGAGGTTGTGCGCTGGAACCGGGCCAGTATTTCCACGCATGGGACCACGAGAAGACCCCGAAGAAGAAGGGCGGCAAGATCGTCATCACTGTCTCGCATCGCGGCGAGGTCGAGTGTCACGAGGGCTGGCTGTCACGCAAGGAAGCCCGCCGCGCCCGCGAGGGCGGCGAGCAAGAAGAAACAGCCGCCAAGCTGCCGCGCCCCGAAGTCACCGGCCCGATGCACAACTATATCGATCTGCATCGCCATGCCGCCGTGCGCGCGGCCATGCTCGACCATCCCGCCGTGGCGCTGCGCCTCGTGGTGGCGCACGCCATCACCGGTTCGGGCCTGTGGCAGGTGCGGCCTGAGCCGCAGCGCGCAGCCAACGAGACGGTGACTGCCAGCCTTGCCGGCTGCAAGGCTGAAGCCGCATTCGGCAAAAAGCGGCGCGAGGTATTGGCCCTGCTCGGATCACCGGATGAGGATAGCTTGGTCGCCGGCGGCAATGGCGACGCCGTTGCTATCGCCGGCGTGTTCGCGCGCCTCTTGGCGCTCTGCGACGACGATGTCATGCGCGTTCTCACCCTTGTCATGGCCGAGACGCTTGCAGCCGGCAGCGCCGTCGTCGAGGCGCTCGGCAACCACCTGAACGTCGACATGGGCATATGGTGGCAACCGGACGATGCCTTCTTCGACCTCTTGCGCGACAAGGAAATCGCCAATTCGATGCTGGCCGACGTCGGCGGCAAGCTGGTCGCGGACGGCAATGTCGCCGAGAAGGTCAAGACGCAAAAGAACATCATCCGCGACTTCCTAGCGGGCGAGAATGGCCGCCCCTGGGTCGAGACCTGGCTGCCGCGCTGGATGAAATTCCCGGCCGAAAGCTACACCAGCCGCAGCGGCTCCGCACCGCCGATCAGTGGACACAAGTGCAGCCGCTGTTCGTGCGCGAATAGTCGATCAGGGCCCGAGCGGCGGTTCTCTCGATTACCGCCGCTCAGGTCGCGCGCGCCGCTACGGGCCACGCCGGCTGCCGATTGGGCGTCTTGTCGAGCCAGTGCCGCGCGCGAGAAATTCCGACGCCAGTTCGCCCCATTTCGGCAGCCCCGCACCGCGCCGGGTTGCTTGCTGAGGCGCCAAAGGCCCATGTGGCCAATTGTCCGATCCGGTTGCCGACAGAGCCCGCGCAGCCGGCGCTCTGCATTGCGGCCGGCTTCTTGTGTCACCGATCGCGCCACCTGTCTCCATTGTGTCTCGGGGACCATTCCCTGCGGCTGGCTTGTCGACCTATGGGCGGATCAGGCCCGCCCGAAACCCTCGCCGGCAGCTTTTTTCCCCGCCGCCTGCGGCGGCTTCCTCGCGCCGCTTCGCTTCAAAAAAGGCTGCCCGCGCGGGTCCTCCGCTATCGCTGCGGCCGTCCCGGTTCCGGCGGTCCGGACGCGCCCATCACGGTCCGCCATCGCAGGGGAATGGTCCCTTGCGAGCACCAAGAGGAGACTGGAAATGACCGCGATCGGATACGTCACCAAACAGGAAAACGGCGGCTACAAGGGCCAGCTCAAGACGCTCAGCGTCCGCGCCGACATCGATATCGTGCCCAATCAGGCAAAGAGCGCCGACACCCATCCCGACTTCCGGGTGCTGACGCAAGGGGTCGAAGTGGGTGCGGGCTGGATCCGCACCGGCGAGACCTCCGGCAAGGACTATGTGAGCCTGTCGATTGCCGCCCCCGAGTTTGGCCCCCGCAAGCTCTACGCCAATCTCGGCCGCGCCGCCGGCCAGGATGACGACGACACTTACGCCATCATCTGGAACCCGGTCGACTAACCGGCCGATCCGGAAAGCCCCGCGCCGCCCCAGCGCGGGGTCCTCTCTCAGGACCCGTGAGGCCGCCGAAGGGGGCGGCGAAAACTCGCCCCCCACTCTTCGCCCGTCCCCAAAACGATCTCGCTCGCCGATCCTCGCCTTGGCTTGTCCGTAGCGAAACGAGGATCATCATGGACGACGAAAACGAACGCGCAGCCCGCGCCAAGAAGGGCAGTCCGTTTCTCAATACCGCGCAGGCGGCCTTCTATATCGGGCTGTCCCAGCGCACGCTGGAGAAGATGCGCCTCAAAGGCGGCGGCCCGCAATTCCGCAAGCACGGCCGCTATGTCCGCTATCACATCGACGAACTCGACGATTGGTCGAAGGGGCACGCGCAGGAGACCGGGCCCGAGGACGGCGGGCACGATTCCGGCTCGGCCGGCGAGGGAGGCCGCTCATGAGCCGGCGTCCCACCATCCATCTGATCGGCAGCCATCTGCGGCGCATTCGGGCGCGCAAGACGATCGCCATGGCCACGATGGGCCTTGCCCTGATCGGCTTCGCCGCCTTCGGCAAACCATCGCCCTGGCTGGTCTGGAACGCCTCGGCGAGTGCGCCGGTCGGCCTCTATCGCGTCGCGTCCGGATCGCCGGCTCTTGGTGATCTCGTACTCGTCCGCCCGCCAAAACCGGTCGTCTATCTGGCCGCCGAACGCTTCTATCTGCCCAGCAACGTGCCGCTGGTCAAGCACCTTGCCGCGCTGGCTGGCGAGCATGTCTGCGCCTTCGGCGACGCCATCATCATCGGCGGCGAGATTGTCGCGCGCCGGCTTGCAACCGACACGCAGCACCGTCCGCTGCCTTGGTGGAATGCCTGCCGAAAGCTCGCCGCTGCCGAGGTTTTCCTACTCGGCAGCGACAAAAATCGCTCGTTCGACAGCCGCTATTTCGGGCCGGTGCCGACCGAAAATATCATCGGGAGGCTCGTGCCGCTATGGACCGAGTGACCCTCCTGATGCTGGGCATGGTGTCTCTCGCACCATGCTCCTGTTCCGCGGCGACCAACACGAAGCCGGTCGTCATCTCCCATAGTCCGCAGCTTGCAAGATGGCAGCCCTTCGTAGCCGAAGCAAGCCGGCGTTTCAGCATTCCACAGACTTGGATTTATGCCGTCATGGATGCCGAAAGCCGGGGGCAGACAAGGCTCAATGGACGGCCGGTCACGTCGAGCGCCGGTGCCATTGGCCTGATGCAGGTGATGCCAGGCACCTACGAGGAGTTGCGCGCAGAGCTTGGCCTGGGAGCCGCCCCGCACGACCCTCGCGACAACATTCTGGCAGG
Organism: Mesorhizobium sp. L2C066B000; assembly: GCF_000502335.1. Taxonomy (NCBI): domain Bacteria; kingdom Pseudomonadati; phylum Pseudomonadota; class Alphaproteobacteria; order Hyphomicrobiales; family Phyllobacteriaceae; genus Mesorhizobium; species Mesorhizobium sp. L2C066B000. The sequence goes on along the minus strand of NZ_AYWZ01000004.1, from coordinate 494,910 downwards.
CACTGCCTATCTGCGCGCCATGTATGACCGCTTCGGATTTCCAGGCCTGTTTGCAGCCTATAACGCCGGGCCGGAGCGCTACGAACAGCATTTGCAGCGTGGGCGGCCACTGCCCAGCGAGACGGTTTCGTATCTGGAAGAGGTCAAGGCGGCGGGCATTTCGGCCGCCGATATGGACGCGCTCACCGACAAATCCCGTTCCAAAAGCGCGCCGGGAATCCCTTCCGGGCAGTCGCTGTTTTTCCTCCGAAACGGTGTTTCCGTGACCGGCCCGAATGGCCACCTCCTGGTGCCGCTCGGATCGGAGCGAGCAAGGTCAGGCCGGCCGGATCGCAGGTGAGGGCAGCGGCTACCGCGGTTCGGGCGGGGGGCAGGGAGGCAGGTCCGCGGAAGGCAAGATAAAGGCATCGCCTCCTGAGGCGGCGAAGTGTTTGTCTGCACATCGTTTTCCCGGGAGGTTGCCTGCGGGTCCAGGAGGGTCTGGCGCGCAAGCCTCTGATTTTGCTGCTGGTTCATCGGAGGCCGCATGCAGGATGACGAATTCACGCCGAGGCTCGGCAAAATTGGCTCGCGCGGCTCGAAGGCGGGCAAACGCTACGCTGGCCAGGTCCAGGCCGCGGTCAACCGAGCAGGCGGCAGGAGCGGACGCGGCAGCCGCTTCATCGGAAGCCGGGTGGGGCGCGGCGGGGCTGCTGCCGCCGTTCTTAGAGCACGCGACCGCCACGCGGCGTTTCGGCAGCGGCGCGCAGTCGTCAAGGCACGCATCGTCAAGCTGGCCGGCAAGGGAGTCGACGGAGCTCGTGCGCACCTCCGCTACCTCCAGCGCGACGGCGTCACCCGGGAAGGCGAGCGTGGCGAGCTCTACGCTGCCGACAAAGACCACGCGGACGGCAGGGCCTTTCTCGATCGCGCGAACGGTGACCGTCATCAGTTCCGCTTCATCGTCGCCCCTGAAGACGGTATCGAGTATGATGACCTGAAGCTGCTCACCCGGCGCCTCATGGCGCAAATGGAAGAAGACCTCGGCACCAGGCTAGACTGGGTGGCCGTCGACCATTTCAACACCGGCCATCCTCACACCCACATCATCGTGCGCGGCAGGGACGATCACGGCGAAAACCTCGTCATCGCGCGGGACTACATCTCCTCTGGCCTGCGCGAGCGCGCAGCCGAACTGGTTAGCCTCGACCTTGGCCCGCGCACCGACCGCGAGATCGAGCAGCGCTTGCGCCAGGAGATGGAGCAGGAACGCTTCACCAGCATCGACCGGCAGCTGATGCGCATGCGCGACGAGGGGCATGTCTCACCAGCCAGCCGAGACACCTTTCGCCAGACGCTGCACCAGAGCCGCCTGCGCAAGCTCGAGCGGATGGGCCTCGCCGAGGAGATGCCTTCGGGTCGCTGGCGCCTGGAGGATGATCTCGAAGCCACGCTAAGCCGCATCGGCGAGCGCGGCGACATTGTCAAGACCATCCATCGCGAGCTGACCGGCAAGGGGCTCGTCCGCAGTGCCGCCGACTATCTTATCCACGATCGATCCGACGGGTCGGCCCAAACCGTGGTCGGACGTGTCGTCGGGCGCGGGCTGGCCGACGAAATCACTGACCGCCATTACCTCGTCGTCGACGGCGTGGACGGCAAAAGCCACTATTTTGATATCGGCAAAGGCGAGGCCACCCAACCGACACCAGAAGGCTGCATAGTGCGGATCAGGCCGAGGGACACCGGGCCAAGAAAAGTCGACCGCACAATTGCCGGCATCGCCACGGTCAACGACGGGCGCTACAGCATCGATATCCATCTCAAGCATGACCCCTCGGCCACCGAACGCTTTGCCGAAACGCACGTGCGGCGACTGGAGGCGATCCGCCGTGCGACCGGTGGCGTCGAGCGCGAGCCGGACGGCACATGGACAGTCGCGCCCGACCATCTCAACCGCGTCGCGGATTACGAGCGTCAACGAGCGAGGGCCCAGCCTGTTGTCGTCGACAAGCTCTCATCAATGCCGCTGGAGAGCCAAGTAGGCTTTGACGGCGCCACCTGGATCGACCAGGAGCTGATATCAGCCCACCCTGAGTCCTTGCGCGACTCTGGCTTCGGTCGAGAAGTACGTCAGGTCCAGGCCCGCCGACAGCAGTGGCTGATCGCGCAAGGTCTTGCCCATGATGCGCAGGATCGGGTCATCTATCGCGCCAACATGCTTTCAATGCTGCGCCAACGAGAGCTGAACCGTGTTGCCAGTCAGCTCTCGGACGAACTCGGGCTCTCGTATTCTGAAGCGCAGCATGGCAATCGAATAGACGGTACGCTGCGCCGCTGCGTCGAGCTCGCCGGCGGAAAATACGCTGTCATCGAGAAATCGCGCGAGTTCACGCTGGTGCCCTGGCGGCCGGTGCTTGAGCATCATATCGGCAAGGAGGTGTCTGGCGTGGTGCGCGCCGAGGGGATTTCCTGGACGATCGGACGGCAGAGGAGCGGGCCTGGCGTTTCGTGAACTGGCTACAATTTATTTGTTCACGTTGAAACAGGTACTCAGCCCAGACGGAGTTCCTCCGCCTGCTGCTTGCTCGCAGCATTCATTTGGCGGAGAGTCAGTGTTCTGCATTTTGTAGTTCGCTCTGTCAAAAGCGCTGGGAATATGCATCATGTTCTGCGTTGACACGGAAGCCGGGCCGACAGGTGCCGCCCTGTGGTTGCGGATCGGCTCCCGATGGCTGCCAGCTAGAAAGGTGGGCTGACTCGTGATAGCGCAAGGGGCTATGGCGGCCGCGGTACGGCGAAGCGAGCTCTGGCATCGAGGATGAAGCCGCACTTCCCGATCTTATTCTACTCGCAGGACCGGCAGACGCGGCGGTCGCCCCTGCGGGTGCTGTTGGCCCTGGCGTGAACTGGCAGTCCGTCCCGCGGGGACTTTGTAACGGAGAAAAGTCGCTGCGATGGCCCGGGTGACGATGCGGTCAGCGACCATGCCAGACGAGATCGGCAGCTTTCTGCCGCGGCACGGCGCCGGAGCCATCAGGCCGCCGCGACATCGGGTCTGGCGCACCTTCGGATGTTGGCTGGCCGCGGTTTACTTCGAGCAGCGCCGGGTGGGTCATGCGGTGCCGCTACTGGGCACCGAGGCAGCTTTGGGCATGAGACCCGTTCAATCGCGCCGGCCACGTCGGTCATCGCGACATCTGGAGTCGAGGCCAGGTCAGACCGGGAAAAAAACCTGCTCGTCGCGCGGGAGCCCCGGGTTGCGCCGTCGATCCTTCCGCCCAACTCAGCGCCGCGCGACCAGCAATAGCCCCTTGCCCCGAAACTGACGCCAAGCCGACGGACCCGCTCTGCGCATACCGATGCCGTCCGCGCCGTCGTCGGCGGAAACCAGCGAGCCGTGGACCTCACACAATCTGAGCCGCTGGTGACGATGTGCATCGCCTACTTCCATCCGCACTCCTATCGACGAACTCGCCCGCTGCCCGCGGTGATGCGAACCCGTGGATGAATATTTCGCCGAAGCCGCAGTGGGGGCTCAGCCTCGACGATTTTTTTGCCTTGCCCCGGCGGGCGGCGCAACCGAGCATCGAGACAAAAAACGGGAAAGGGAGGGCACCAGCCCGTTAGAGCCGTGGCCATGATGATGTGGGGACGATCTCCTGGAAGAAATGTGGAGATCGACGCTCTCCTGACGCGCTCATCGAAGATTTTAGGCCGCGCCGACGTGGCTGCTTGAGCGATAACACTCACTCCGGAGGCCCCAGTGCGGCTCCTTGGCCAAGCTGCTCGGCACGCCGTGAGTGTGCTTTCTTGTTTGGGGAAGGGAGACTTACGTCTACAACAATCTCGTTTCGATCTACGATGGAGAGTCGGCGAGACAAGTGTTGCTGATGTTCATTGGCTCCGTAGCAACTTCTGCAGTCACAATGCAGCTTATGTTCCTATGCTGGAGAGTTGGCCATTCAACTCGCGTAGCTCGCTTTGTTGCGGTGGAGCTTGGTCAGAGCACACTGCTGCTTTACCTGCTTCAGGGCGCCGTGTTTCGCTTCATGGATCTAATAGGGTTCGGAGAGCTTTGGGATCTCCCGAGCAGAATCGGGTTCGCCACTTTGCTTGGTGCCGCGATCGTTGTCTCCGCTTGACAATTCGCAGGATTGCGCGTGACCACGGATGGTTGTCGCGCGGCTACGCTTAATATGTGACGACGCTTGCGCCTTGTAGGCAATTGTTGCGGCCGCCCACGGCCGACATGAACGTGCTTGGCCGCACGTTTTCTAAGTGAGGCGGAAAGAGGCGCGCGACCCCTCTCCCCAGCAACCCGCCTTGCGGATTCCTCCTCTGCCCGCTTCGCAGACGGGGATACCCTCCGCCCCCTTGCTATTCGTTGCCCGCCGCTATGCAAAGGACGGGCGACCTGAATCCGTGCTCAAGCCGATCTGGCGGCAGAGGGGGGGCGGGCTGAACATGGGACCCGTGATTGACATAATTGCCGCGCGAATTCTCATGGTCGCCTAACCGGCCGGAACGATTTGCAATCCGGGAAGGCTCGACAAATCAAGGAGTAGCTCGTTCCGTGTCCAAGCCCAGACAAGTCTTGGTTATCTCACGGGCGCGATACAAAAGGCACAGGCTGGACTTGGCTGCCGGGGGCGGGGCTTGTCGACCGCTCGATTGAAAGTGAGATGCGAGGCGGAGAATCACCCATGTGCAGAGCGGCAAGGCGCTCGCCTACCTCCCTGTCATTCACCGTCAGCCGATGGTTTAGACGAAGATAGTCCGTCCATGTCGGCGTGCGGAATGTCTCGGTCCAAAGCGTCGACTTCTGAAGGTCGCGCTGGAGGGTCCAGTCCCGCGCACCGGCGCGGCTCTGAACGCGCCGCCTTTCGCGCATGCAGCTCAGAAATTCATCGATACTCTCCTCGGGTATCGAGTACTCCACCTTGATCACGATCGGACCGCTCCTGGGTTTCAAAGGGAGGGCCAGTTCTGGTGGCCTGAAGTCGACGGCCGCTTGATCCGATTCCTCCCATAGCCGCACTGGCAATAGCTTTCCCACAGCCGCGACCAGCAACAGTGCCGCTGCAGCACCTTCCAAAGCCCACGTCAGCGAATAGTACTGCGCGACAGCACCCCAGATCCAGCTGCCCGCTGCCATGCCGCCGTAGGTCAGGGCGTAATAGATGGACAGGGTCCGACCAACGACCCACCTTGGGCTTGCCAACTGCACACACACGTCGGTTCCGGTCCAGGTGACAACCCAGCCAGCGCCACCGATTGCAAGCGCGATCGCCGCCACAGCCACCGACGATGTGAGGGCCATCAAAAGGCAACACGTTGCGCAAGCAACGGATGCGAGCGTGATCAATCGGTTCTGGGACGTAATGCGTCTCAAGTAGCTGCTGCCAATGCCGGCTATGAAGGCGCCTGTGCCGAAGCCAGCCAATAGCACCCCGTAAACAATTGGCCCTCCCGCCAGCTGGTCGCGAACCAGGAGGGGGAGCAGAGCAAGGATCGAGATGCTTGACAGCCCGAATAGGGTTGCACGCACAATCGCCACTCTGATCTCTGAGGATATTGCCGTGAATCGCATGCCATCATGAATGGCCGTAGTCATCCGCTCGCGCGGAAGAGGCGAAAAGCGAACTTGCCACTTTGAGCGCAGAACAGCGCTCAACGGGACCAAGTCACTCAGCGCAGCGAGGGCGAAAGCCGTAAGGGGGCCTAGCAAAGCTAAGATTACACCGCCCAGCGCCGGTCCTATGCTCCGAACCACGTTGTAGCCCACCGACATCAGCGTCACTGCGGCGGGTATGTCGCGCTTTTCCAGGATATCGCCTACCGACGCGTGCCATGCTGGATCGTTCAAGGCAAAGCCGCATCCGGCCAAGAAACTCAGTCCCAGGATCAGCCATGGACTAACAAAGCCCAGTCCCACAGCGAGTGCCAGCGCCGTGGATGCCAGTGCGATAAGGCAGTGTCCGGCAAGCATCACGCCGCGGCGGCTGAAGCTGTCTGCAATGGCTCCAGCAAGGATCGACAAGAAGAACGCGGGCAGTGTCGATGCAGCCTGTACGAGCGCAACCATTAGATCGGAGGCTGAAATCGTCGCCATGAGCCAGCTTATAGCCACGCTCTGCACCAGCCAGCCAAGGCTGGATATCTGCGTGGCTGTCCAGATAGAACGAAAGACCGGGTTGTGAAGAGGGATCAGTGTGTTTGCCGCAAAGCGCGGAGGATCTTGACGCCGCATCACTTCTCTCCTCCACTGGGTGTCGTTCGTCCGCTCATTTGCTTACAGCGGTGCGCTCTGTGCACAGACTGCGTCACAACGAAGTTCCGAAATCGCGCTCGCAACAAGGACAATGTGACATCCATGGTGCTGATGCGCCTTGAGGTACCAACCTGGCCGTTAGCTGATGGGTCCCGCGGCCCGCTGGGTGCGGTCAGTTCTGCCCTGCGACTCTTGGCTTTGGACGGTGCTAGCGCCCCGATGGCCGGCTTGTCAAACTGCCGTAGTGCCAGCACATCCATCCCATCTGTTGACCGCGATCTCCGACGAGGTCGAGCAGCAGTAGGTCAACGGCAAATCTGGGTATTTCCGCTATCCGGTCGAGCGCGTGGCCATCGTCCGGAAACCCGAAGACGTTCATCACCCAGGCGACCACCACGCCCGAGACAATGCGACACGGCGGTAGCGGTTCACCAGAGGACGTGCGTTCTACTCAGCAGGAACATTGTTCTGCCGATCGTCGGCTGCGCCAGCCGTCACGTAAAGCGGCGCCAGAGTTCTTGCACCCGTCATTGGACTCCCGCTTTGCAGGTTTCGCCTAGGGCCTGCATCAGGTCATCTATAATGTCCTGAGGATGTTCAAGCCCTACAGAAATTCGCAGCAATCCGCCTGGCGCTTTGGACTTCGCACCTTCAACGGATGCGCGATGCTCTATCAGAGAATGCGTGCCGCCAAGGCTTGTCGCCCGGACAACAATCTTCAGGCGGCCGGCCACGGCCATTGCAGCATCGGCTCCGCCCTCGACGATAAAGGATAGCATCGCTCCATAATGGCTCATTTGCCGCGTAGCAAGATCGTGTCCCGGATCAGTTTGCAAACCAGGAAAGAGCACTTTTTCGACGCGCGGATGAGACGCCAGGGCCTCGGCCACTTTCTGGGCGCCTTCGCAATGGGCGCGCATGCGGACCGGCAATGTCTGCAGGCCCCGCAACGCCAGCCAACAGTCGAAGGGCGCTGCGACGCTGCCCTTGTGTTTCTGGACCATCCGCAATGGGCGACCGAGGGGTGACGCGTTTGGGACAATGACGACACCGGCCATCAAATCCGAGTGGCCGCCAATGTACTTTGTCGCCGAGTGCATCACCGCGTCTGCCCCGATTTCGAGTGGCAGTTGAAGCACTGGGGTGGCCCACGTATTGTCCACCACCGCCAAGGCGTCTGCCTCGTGCGCGATTGCGCAGATGGCCGCAATGTCGACAACGCGGATCATCGGGTTTGACGGCGTCTCGACCCAGACGAGGCCAGTCCGCTTCGATGTCACCGCGGCGCGCAAAGCGTCCAAATCGCGCATGTCGACGGGGGCAAAGTCGAAGCGAGACCCAATGTCGGTCTCTTCGATCAGCGAACGAATGCCGAAATACATGTCATCCGGCAGAACGATCCGACCCGCCGACGGATGGCTCTCGAAAACTGCAGCGATTGCGGCCATGCCCGAAGCGAAGGCGATGCCGTCTCCCCCTCCCTCAAGCGTCGCCATGGCCGCCTCGAACGCATTGCGTGTCGGATTTCCATCCCTTGTGTATTCGAAGCCGGACGGAAATGACCCGTTGGCGCCTCGTTCGAACGTCGTGCTGGTGTGCAGCGGCATGGATACGGCCCCCGTGGACGCGTCGACACCTCGGCCGCAGTGGATCGCCTTCGTCTCAAAACGCATCGGTTATTCCTTCCTAACGGGCAGTTGCAATTTCGTGCCGGTCATTATACTGACCGCAATACGTGAGCCGAGGACCCAAGTCAATATAATGACCAATGTTACGGAAGCGTTTGATGCCGAGCAAGCGCTTGGGCAAGCGATAGCAGCCCGGATCCGAGACTTGAGGCGTGACCAAAGCCTGACCCTGGATCGCCTGGCTAAACTAAGTGGCCTATCGAAGGGAACCGTGGTCGCGCTGGAGCAGGGTAGGGCGAACCCCAGTATCGGCATACTGTGTCGGCTGGCGGCGGCGTTTTCGCTCTCGGTGGCCGATTTGTTGAACGAGCACCCTTCCACGGTGCGCCTTCCCATCGAGCGGACAGAGACCAGGAGGCTTTGGACGAGCGCCAAGGGAAGCTCTGCGCAACTGCATTCGTCGACCTCGGGACGCACGATGTTCGAACTGTGGAGCTGGGTCATGATGCCGGGCGATGTGTTTTCCGCGGACGCTCATAGTCCGGATACGCGCGAGCTGATCTCGGTCAGTCAGGGTGCCCTGAGCGTTGTGGTAGGTACCCACGTGGAAATTTTAAGCGAAGGCGAGAGTGCGCGGCTTGTCACTGACCAACCTCACTCATATGCGGCGGCATCTGATGTGCCCGCCCACTTCACGATGGCGGTGCTTGAGCGTGGTGGATACCGAAATCCGGGGCACTCGTCGACGGCAGCGAAGATTCAGGGGCACGTTCCGTAAGGCCCCGCCGATTACTAACAACCGCACATTCGCGACAGGAGATAAACCGTTGTACGTTCCGCCTCATTTTGCCGTCCCTGATCAGAACGCCCTGTTTGACCTTATCGAGAGACACCCGCTGGGTATCCTCGTCACCCAAAGCAAAGGCACGCTGGACGCGAACCACCTCCCTTTCGAGCTTGACCGCTCGAAGGGAGACAAGGGCGTTCTCAATTGCCATGTCGCTCGCAAGAACCCAGTCTGGGAGGAAGTCGCCAATGGCGATGAGGTTCTCGTAATCTTCCGTGAGGCCGACGCTTACATCTCGCCGAACTGGTATCCGAGCAAGCATGAATTCCACAAGCAGGTGCCGACCTGGAACTATCTCGTCGTCCATGCCCACGGACGCATCACTGTCCGGGATGATGAGCGGTATGTGCGCCGCAACGTGGCGAAGCTCACTCACATGCAAGAAGCCTCGCAGCCGGTCCCATGGAAGATGGGCGACGCGCCGAAGGACTTCATCGACACGATGGTCAGGGCAATCGTCGCCCTGGAGATCGAGATCACCGGCCTGGTTGGAAAATCAAAACTCAGCCAGAACAAAGAGTTGCGCGACATTCAGAACCCTGGCGAAATGCTGCGTGCCCAAGGGGCCATTGCGATGGGAGAAGCGATGCTCGCGGCTGCGGCGGTCAAATCCCAATAGCATGTGTCTTGTCCCGACAAAGCCGCTGGTGCCGGCTTCCCGACGGGTCACCTAGTCCGCCTTGACGCACGGCAATAGCGTTTGACGGCCTGAAGCGACGCTGTGGTCACCCTTGTGATGCTTTTCCACGCGCCTGGTCAGGCAAAAGGATTGCTCCGTCGTGAGGACAGGCGGGAGTTTGCAGGTTGCGGTGGGCGGGTTCGTTTCCGGCGCCTGCGCCCCGTCGTATGCCGCGAGTTGAGGAATGCGATCGAGGGCGATGTGCAGGATGCGCTGCGGGAACGTCGTCGGCTGGCACAGACGCACTTCCGATTTCACCTCGACCACCCGCGCAACGGTTTTGAATGAGGCGCAAACGCACGCGTGTCGAATTGGGCGATTTCCCTTGGGCGCCGAGCTCGACCATGCGCGATGATGCGCTCGACGCAGCTCCAGCTGGCGGCGCCTTCAACGAACTCCTTGAACCTGCAGACCTTGCCCGAAAGCACTTCTCTTACGGGATATGATTGGCTTTGTCGCCGAAGCGACTGATGGAGATGTTGGTGGGCGCCGCCGCGTAGGCGACGACCCCGTAATCACAGCGGGAGCTCGCAGGCGGGGTCGACAAACACCCTTGATTGGCCGAGCTTGAGGTGCATCTCTATCAGGCTGATTGCTTATTGGGCTGGTCCAGCGTTTGATCGGACCCATGATCCATCCGACCAGCTTGTGAGGGATGCAACCGAACCAGGCGCTGCTCCCACAGTCTTCGCAGGCCCTCCATTAGAGCTGCATGCCTGGCCTGATCCGGCTCAATCATATTGAGGTGATCTCGCAACACGGCTTCGCCCTCGATCCGCATCAGTAGATTAAACAAGTCGTTTGAAATTCGCACACTGTCAATGCTGGAGTGGTTCGGAATAATCTCGCAGACAGTCTCCTGATGATCTCGCGCTGTGTAAGCACGGGTTTGATGGAGGGAGACTGAGGGAGGCAATGAAATCGCAAGCGCAGTCCAATCCTGCAGCGTTGCAGCCCGTTTTTTTACCAGGAAGGGCCCGACCACAAGTCCATCCAGCTCTGTCGTCAAAAATGTGGCAATCGCGTCTGCAACCGTATCCACGATCGGTTCAGCATTGTTGTTAAAGGACGTATTGAGCAGAATTGGAGTGCCTGTCCGCTTCTTGAAGGCATTGATGACCTCCCAGTAAGCTGGGTTGGCATCGCGCGATACTGTTTGCAGCCGAGCCGTACCGTCGACGTGCGTAATGGCACCCAACAAGGCGCGCTTTGAGTCACGCACGCGAACGACGAAATTCATGAATGGAAATTCGTGCTTACCGTCCGGGAGGTCGAAAAATTCGCTCGCATCCTCTTCCAGCACAGATGGTGCGAAAGGCCTATAGCCTTCGCGCTTCTTGACCATGGCATTGATCCGGTCCTTGTTTGCAGCGGGCCGAGGGTCGGCAAGAATGCTGCGGTTGCCCAGCGCACGTGGCCCAAACTCCGAACGACCCTGCACCCAGCCGATCACGGCGCCGTTGGTGATCCAGTGGGCTGCACTGCTCGCTACGTCATAAGAGCGTTCAACCTCGAGATGTCCGGACCATGCATTCAGTTCCTGTTCCACGGCGCGGTCGCTCCCGAGATCAGGACCCCAATAGACCTCCTGCAGTCGCTCACGCGGCGCGGGGCGGCCCATCTCGTTAGAGACTATCAGCGCAGCTCCCAATGCGCAGCCAGCGTCGTGAGACGCGGGTTGCACGAAGATGTCTTCGAAAAGCCCTGAATACAGCAGCTTGCCGTTCATCGTGCAGTTGTGGGCTACCCCTCCCGCCAGACACAACCGCTTCATGCCGGTGGCCTCACGGTGGTGCCGGAGAATGTGGAACACGATCCGCTCAAGCGCTTCCTGCAGTGACGCACTCACATCTCGATGCTGCTGGGTGAAAGGCATTCCCTTTCGCCTGATCTCGATGTTGCGGAGCAACGCCGGACCGATGCGGTCGAGGTGAACACGGTAGCCACCGTTGGCGGAGAGCTCGTACAACTGCTCGAAGAGCTCGCGATAGGGAGCGGGGTCGCCATAGGGCGCGAGTCCCATTACCTTATACTCGTCGAACATGCCGTAGCCGAGACAGCGGATCGTCTCGAGATAAAACAGCCCAAGAGAATTGTCCTCCGGGAAAGCCTCGATTTGCGTAATTTCTGTGCCAGACCCTACCGCCACAAGGCCCGACAGGAAATCACCACAGCCATCAATCGCTAGAATGAGACTTTGTTCGAAGCCCGACATTGCAAAGGCGCTCACGGCGTGCGCCTGATGATGACCTACGAATGAAATACGCGAACTGTCCAACTTAGTGCCGAACTCACGCGCTAACAGGTTCTGCACCAACATTTTAGCATCCAACGGAGTGGAGAGAATGTCCGGTTGGGAAGCGGACATACCTTCAAGCATGGCGTTGGCATAGGGCTCGCTGGCGTAGACCGCGACACGATCAATGTCGCTGAGCTGAACCCCGGCCGTCGAGAGACAGTATTGAATCGAACCACTTGGCAGCTTGTTCGAGTGCTTGATTCGATTGAGGCGTTCCTCTTCTACGGCGGCTATCACCTTTCCGTCTCGGACGAGCACCGCGGCGCCATCGTGCATAAAGGCGTTCGGACGCTCGAATCGGTTTTCATGGACTTGGTCAAGTCCGCCGCTGATTCCTAGACACAGCATTTCTTTCTCCAAATAGTAACGGGAAGCCAAATTGGCTTACCTCGACTGTTCCAACTAAATAGGCCGTGTTGTCGCCTGCAGCTGCGACCGCCCGTCAGGCATCAGCGGCATCGAAGAAAGCCCCATAAACGATCAATGAGATGCTTCGACTGTGACGCCTACAGTGCCATCACGCCGAGAGCTTGGCTGGATCATCCAATCCTGAGCGGCTGCTGACATGTATCCGGCGATGTTGTTTTCATCGGCAGAACCAACTTGCGATGCCGCCTGTTCTTGGGAAGGGCGGCCGTCGACGAATAACAGTACCGCCCCCGTGAACTGGCCCGATTTCATTCTCCGAAGCGACCATGGTCGCACCGCGCGACATTGTCGGCCAGTTGCAACTCACTTTCTCGGCACGACCTCCACTGCACGTCAGGGCGCATCGAAGATTTTCTCCTTTGGATTATACCTAAGGCAGCTTTCGTCACGCGTTAGAGCAGCGTGTGATTGGTGCGTGAGGCTCTTTTTTGTCCATGCACGATTCCGGAAGAGTGATGAAATCGATTGTTTTGATCAAAGTCATCCACGCTATGAATAACAGCCGCAGCACATGCGTTTTCAAAGCGCTTCAGGCTTCCCGGATGGCTACTCCGATCTGAAGCGCATGGCATTCCAAGCGCTCTGTCAACCAAACGATGAGTATCGGCGTCGACCCTCATTGCCTTCGTCTTCGCGACTCCGTGACAGCGGCTGGCATTGTGTTTGTAGGGCATCGGGCGAAGATCATGTCGATCGGCCATCTCGCCTGCCTATTGACAAACCCCTGAACAATGATCCACGCACCAGCGCGATTGTGATCACGAGCGCCTCTGAGCTCTGGAGGTTCGGTTTTCTGAGGGTTCCTGGGTCTCCGAAGCGATGGAGGTAGCTAGCCTTCCTGGTGCTATACGGTTGTGCTCTTCATGGAGTGGACGCATTTGCGTCTCGAAAGCGGTAACCGGCGCCAAGGCCCGTCTGTGGTCGTTCAGAACACGGGGTGCCGTCTCCAAACCGGATATTGGAGCGGGCAGCCGCCGGAATTTGACCCATGGAAATGAGCGCCTGTCAGGAGGCGTTCGAAAACGGCGCGATCTTCATCGCGGCTGTTTCATGGTGTCATTCCTGACATGTTCTTTATAATCGGCAGCTTGCGGATAGTCTTGCCCGTCGCCGCCCGTAGCGCGTTGGCGACGGCCGGGCCAATCGGCGGCACACCTGGCTCACCAACTCCCGTGGGCGGCTCCTCGGACGGCACAATGTGCACCTCGACTCGCGGCATCTGCTCGATCCTGAGCGGTGTATAGGTATCGTAGTTCTCTTGGTCTACGACACCGCCCTTCAGGGTCAGCTCCTCCTGGAGGATCGCACCTAGCCCGAATCCGATACCGCCCTCCATCTGAGCGCGAATCTGGTCAGGATTTATCGCGGTGCCGCAATCTACCGCGCAGACGACGCGGTCGACCTTGAAACCATTTTCATCGTTGAGGGTGATCTCCACCACATCGGCGACATAGGTCGAGAGGCTTTCATGCAGGGCCACGCCGCGGAAACGGCCTTCCGGCAGAGGCTTGTCCCAGCCTGCCTTCTCAGCAGCCACTTTAAGCACGGCGGCATGCCGTGGATGGTGACCGAGCATTGACAAGCGGAAGTCGACCGGATCACGGTTCGCAGCGGCGGCGAGCTCATCGATCAGGGTTTCCACCGCGTAAGCGGTGTGGGTGGAGCCTACCGAACGCCACCACAGCACCGGGATGTTCACGTCCGTGGTGGTCAGCTCGACCTTCAGGTTCGGGATCGCATAGGGCAGGTTGGTGGCGCCCTCTACGGAGGTTGGATCGATGCCGTTCTTGATCATCGCCGCAGAGGTCGAACCGCCCAAGACCGATTGACCCACGATGTGGTCATGGAGAGCGACGACATTGCCTTTCTTGTCGAGCCCCGCCTTGACTGCGTGCACATAGGCCGGCCGGTACCGCCCACCCCGCATGTCATTCTCGCGGGTCCACTGCACCTTCACTGGCTTGCCGCGTCCCAGTGCACGCGCTGTGGAAACAGCTTCGATAATGACATCTGCATCCAAGACCGCGCGGCGGCCGAAACTGCCGCCGGTCTTCATCACGTGCAGCCTCACCTTGTCCGGCGTGGTGCCGCCTACCTGAGCGGCAGCCGCCTGATAAAGGTCGGGCATCTGGTGTCCGCCCCAGACATCGATGGTGCCGTCTTCGTTGATTCGGGCGGCCGCGTTGAGTGGCTCGATCGAAGCATGGACAAGATAGGGGAATTCGTAGTGCCCCTCGATGATTTTCTCAGCACTGGCGAACGCTGCGGGAGTGTTACCGTCGTCGCGCGCGGTGGCCGCGCCCAGATCGTCTGCTGCCTTGTTGTATTCGGCCATGATCTCGGCCGTGCCGCGCTCTTCGGCCTTCTCCTCGTTCCAGGTCACCTCCACGAGGTCGCGGCCCTTCAGCGCCGTCCAGGTGTCCCTGCCAACCACGGCAAGGCCTCGCGGCGTCTGGACGACATCGACAATGCCGTCGAGTGCCTTGGCCTTGGTTGCGTCGAAGCTCTCGATCTCGGCGCCGAACTTCGGCGGATGGATCATAACGGCCGTCTGGAGTCCCTCCATCATGAGGTCGATCGTGTAGGTCTGCGCGCCGTTGGTCTTGCCGGCGGAATCGTAGCGCTTGAGGCTGTCCGATCCGATCTGGGCCCACTTGTCGCGCGGCTTTAGCGGCACGTCGTCGGGAACCGGCATTCCCGCTGCGGCTTCAGCCAGGTCACCGTAGCGCGCCTGCATCCCTGAGGCGTGCGACACGACCCCGGAAGCGACTTTGATCTCGCCAGCTGGCACGTCCCACCGCTGCGCCGCGGCCGCCACCAGCAAGGCCCGTGCGGCAGCACCCGCCTTGCGGTAGCGTTCCCACGACGAGCCCATCGACGTGGAGCCACCAGTTGCCTGTGCGGCCCCGCCCCAGGCGAGATTGCCGTAGAACGCGGTATTGCCATATCCGCCGACCACGTCCACCTGCGCCCAGTCGCCGTCGAGCTCTTCCATAACCAGGGTGGCGATGCCGAAATAGGAGCCTTGTCCCATCTCGAACTGCGAGGAGTGGATGATGATTCGGTTCTCCTTTGTGATCTCGACATAGGTCTGGAAGGGGTTCGCCGGAACCTTTGCAGGGGTCGTTTGTGCGATGTCGGGCGCGGCCAGCACTGGCCGGTAGCCCACTGCGAGGCCGCCGGTGGTAACGCCCGCGCCGACGAGGAACCAGCGGCGCGTGGGCCGCACGGCAGTATGCTTCGAGAGAAACTGCGACATGCCTCAAGTCTCCAGCCGGTTGGCGGTCTCGTGGATGGCCGCGCGGATGCGATGATAGGTGGCGCAGCGGCAGAGGTTGCCGCTCATCGCCGAATCAATATCATCGTCCGTCGGCTTAGGCGTTTCTGTAAGGAGGGCCACGGCCGACATGATCTGGCCAGACTGGCAATAGCCGCATTGAGGTACGTCGAACTCGGCCCACACGGCCTGGACCGTTTCGCCTATCTTGCCCGACACACCCTCAATGGTGGTGATCGAGGCTCCTTCGATGTCGCCGACTGCGGTCTGGCACGAGCGCGTCGGCATGCCGTTAACGTGAACCGTGCAAGCGCCGCACTGGGCAAGCCCGCAACCGAATTTCGTTCCCGTGAGTCCGATGACGTCACGGACCGCCCAGAGCAGCGGCATCTCTGGATCGACGTCGAGTGTTCGCGCCTCGCCATTGAGGGTAAAAGCGACCATTGCTTGCTCTCCTTGTCCTGAGCTGGCTATCTCGTTGAGCCTCCGCCCGCCTGGCAACCGAGCTCTTGTTGCTGAGGCCTAGCGACCACACCGTAGGAACGCGCAGCTCAAGCAACAAGCCGCTAGGTTGGCGAGTTACGAGATCGTGAAGTGGGTCGTGTCGAAAGGCTGGAGGCAACTGAATGTCATTTTTTGGGCGGACAGGCCGCTTTAGGCTGGGTTACACGAGACTGGACATTCGGGTCGTCGCGAACATCGACCGCTGGTCGGCCGCGTCCGGCAGGGCCCTGATTGGCTACACGAAATGAAATGGGACTACTATCGATGGGGGCCTACCTCGACCCGCAACCTCCACGACTGGACCCTCAGGTTTCCGGCTATCGTCCCGGGCGGTGGCCGAGCTCGGCGCCTCGGACGCGATAATAGGCGGTGAGGCGTTCGTCGTTGACCAGAAGGCTTGTCGCGCATTCCCAGTCTTCAGCGGGCTCTTGGCCGCGGCGGGAGACGTCAGGACCATGCTTGCCGGCTTCGACCTGCTCAAGATCGACGGCGAGGGTCTTCGCGATCGGCCACTCGTCGATCGGCGCAAAGCGCTAGTTAACCTGCTGAGACGCCGCCAAACGGCATCGTTCTGAGCGACGAGATCAGCGGCGGCAGCGACATTCTCGCGCAAGTCTCCCAGTTCGGCCTCGATGGGCATCGTCTCCAAGCTGCGTGTCAGTCCATATCGATCCGGCCGGCGCCAAGAATGGGTGAGACAAAATGCGTGCTGAGTGATGAGTTCATCGTCATCGGCTGCGAACCCGGCAACAGTTACGGCGGTCGGGAAGCGTGCTCTGGCGAATGTCGAGGACGGAAATCTGGTGTTCGCCGGCGGCATTGGCACCGGCTTCAATGCGCGCACCGGGCCGGAAAGTAAAGCGCCGGCTCGATGCCATTCCAATGGATAAACCACCGATTCCTAGTTTGAAGGCGAACGGTGCGGCATGGGCGGAGTGCCCTGCGCAGTCTGTACCTCCGCAGTCGATTGTCGAGTTCGAAGGGGGTGTGATTGGCGTCGAGACCGCTCAAGCCATGGCTATCAGCACGCCGAGTGCGTTGTTTTCGATCAGTTCTCGAAATGAGCGGGTAAATACATGACACTTCCTTTCACTTGCCGAACGAGGTTTGCTGTTCACCGGCTGGCATCCGATGGCAAACCTTTCAACGCGGCGGCGATCTGGCGCTTCGCTGCTGGGGGCAGAGGCAGGATGGGACGCGGGGGGTCGGCACAAATGTCGAGCAATTCAGCGAGTGCATAGACGACGCGAAGGCTCGAGAACTCCTTGAAGAGGCTCCAGATCGGGACCAGCGCGGCATTGATCCGTCGCGCTTCGGCCGCATCCCCCTGTTGCGCCGCTGTGACGATCGTCATGCAGACCTCGGGCAGGATGCCCGCGAGGACGCTGTACCATGTGTCGGCCCCGGCGATCATGGCCTCGGCGGCGTTCCAGTCGCCGCTGTAGCCAATCGAGAACCCTTCCGGCAGTGTGCGCCTCTGGGCGGTCAGGTGGTTCTTGATCGCATCGCTTTTGTCTGTCGGATTCTTGATGGCGACAATCCCAGCCACCTTTGCCAGGCGGCTGACAAGGGGTGGACTGAAATGGAAATGCGTCGTTCCTGGATTGTCGTAGACGACGATCGGCAGGCCACTTTCGCGCGCCACAGTGGAGAAATGTTCTAGCACCTCGTCATCAGTAAGCGGGGTGTAGGATGCGGCGGCAAGCAAACCCGCAGCTGCTCCAAGGGCCTTGGCGTCTTGCGCGAGCCCCACGGCTTCATCGGTGCGCAGCGCGCCCACACCCACCACGACCGGCATTTGCCCCGCCGTTTGGTCCAAGGTCTCGGAGAGCGCCCGCCGCCGTTGCTCGCGCGACAGATAGATGTATGTGCCGGTGCTGCCGAGAAGACCGATGGAATCGACCTGAGCGATGCCAAGCCGAGCAATCAGCCTGCGCAGGGCAACGCTATCGACGCGGCCGTCACGATTGGTTGGGGTGATGGGGAACGCGGAAAGACCGCTCAGGAATGCCATGGCAAGGCTCCAGATCTATGTGTGAGCGCAGAGGTGACCGCATGCCAGGTCATTACAAGACGTCCAAAGCCCGCCGCAGATCGGCGATCAGATCATCAGCGTCTTCAAGCCCCACCGAGAGACGCATGAGGTCCTCGCCCACTCCATCGGCCAAATGGGCATCCTTGCGGATCGGCTGCCGAGCACGGGTGAGGCTTGCTGGATGATAGATGAGGCTGTCGGCATCGCCGAGGCTGACGGCGCGAATGATCAGGTTGAGCCGGTCCATCATCCGGCGCGCGCCTTCGTATCCAGCGTGGAGGCCAAAGGCCAACATGCCCGATCCGTTGGACATCTGTTTTCGCGCCGTCACCTGATCAGGGTGCGAGTCCAGGAACGGATAACTCACAAATGCCACCGCCGGGTGCGCTTCCAGCGCCCGAGCCACCGCAAGGGCCGTGGCGCTGTGCCGTTCCATACGCAGCGTCAGCGTCTTGAGACCGCGCAGGATCAGGAAAGCTGACATCGGCGAGAGCGCTGCGCCGGTGATGTAGCGCAGGCCCGTTTCATGTAGCGTACGGAGCGTTTGGGCGTCGCCGAGAAGCGCCCCGCCAAGGGCATCGCCATGACCATTGATGTACTTGGTCAGCGAATGGAGCACGATGTCCGCCCCGTGCTCAAGCGGTCGCTGGAGCGCGGGCGAGGCGAAGGTGCTGTCGACTGCAACCCTTACACCGCGCGCGTGAGCGCGCTCGGCAATTGCCGCTATGTCGAGGATGCGGCTCAGCGGATTCACCGGCGTCTCGAAGAAAACCAGCCGCGTCCGCTCGGTGATCGCAGCATCGAGATTTTGGGGATTTGACAGATCGACCGCGACGACCTTGATGCCGAAGCGGGGGACCGCCTGTTCGACCATGGCAAGCGTGTTCGCATAAAGCGTCTTGTGGACGATGAGTTCATCGCCCTGGGACAGCAGCGACAGGATCAGAGTGCCGAAGGCCGCCATCCCTGAGGCAACAACCAGCCCCGCCTCGGCTCCTTCCAGAATCGCGAGCCGCTGCTCGAGGATCTCGGTCGTGGGATTGTATTCGCGCGCATAGAGCCGTCCACCAAGGGCGGCGGCGGCATCGTTTGCTGCCACGCTTTCGAACCCATAGGTTGACGTCAGGAACACTGGCGGCTGGACGGCATTGGAAAAGCCGGCCGGATCGTAGCCATGATGGATCGCCCGGGTGGCAAATCCGGGGCTGGTGCGGTTGAGCGACCCCGTGGGAGTATCGGTTTCGGATTGAAGGGAGCTGGTCATTCGGCCTCTGCGATCTTTCTTGGGGTTCCGAAAGATTGACGGCAACCTGGCCAATGTGAAATATCCAGTTGGCGATGAAAGAGATGGTCCAGTCTTCAAGTGCCGGGTCTGCAGCGCGCTCGCATGCGATGGGTGCACGCCAGATCTACGAAGCCCTTCGCGAGCAAATCCTCGGCGGCGTCTACGAAACCGGCAGTCAGTTGCCATCCTCCCGGGCCCTGGCAAATGACCTCGGCGTTTCGCGAACCACGGTGACGGTCGCCTATGAGCAACTGGCTGCGGAGGGTTTCATCGAAGCCCGTCAAGGCGCGCGACCTCGCGTTGCGTCTCCGTTGATCGGCCATGAGACGGGCCGCACTCACGCGAAACGGGTCGGCCCAATCCACCTGTCCGCATATGGCGAGCGGCTGCGCGCGACGTCACCCTGGCCAGATTATCTGCCGACTGGGCTGAAGGTCGAGTTCCGCTATGGCGACCTGGCACCGTCGGATTTCCCATCATTGGTCTGGAAACGCGCGATGAACGAGGCGATGGGGCAGCGCCCGCTGCGTCTTGCCTATGACGATCCTCGCGGCTCGCGCCGGCTCCGCCAGGCGCTTCAGGGATATCTCTGGCGCGCCCGGACCCTGAGCTGCGACCTCGACCAGATCGTCATCGTCAGCGGTTCGCAGCAGGGCCTTGATCTGTGCGCGCGCCTGCTTCTCGATCCCGCCGACCGCTTCGTCATCGAGGATCCGTGCTACAGGATGGCGCGTCAGGTCTTTGCCAGTACGGGTGCTTCACCCATCCCGGTCATCGTCGACGAAGACGGGATGAGGACCGAGTTGCTGGCGGGGATCGGAGCACGACTGGCTTATGTGACGCCGTCGCATCAGTTTCCGCTGGGCGGCGTCATGCCGATCGCGCGCCGCCATCAGCTTCTGGAATGGGCGCGGCACAACAACGCCTATGTGATCGAGGACGACTACGACAGCGAATATCGCTACGACATCAATCCGGTCCCTCCGCTGCACAGTCTCGAGGACCACGGGGCTGTCATCTATCTCGGCACGATCTCCAAAACGCTCTCGCCGATGCTGCGCATCGGCTACCTCGTCCTCCCGCCCGAATTGCAGGAGGTCTTCGCAACCGCCAAACAATTCGCAGACCGGCATTCGCCGGTCGCTGAACAGGAAGCGCTGGCATCGTTGATCGAGAGCGGCGGCTACGAAAGCCATGTGCGTCGTGTGCGCAGGCTGAACGGCGAGCGTCGGGAAACGTTGTTGGGTGCCTTGCAGCACAGCTTCGGGGATCGCATCACTGTCCAGGGAGCTGATGCGGGACTGCACGTCGCGGTTTGGTTCAATGACCTGCCACGATCGCGGGAAACGGCCTTGGTCGAATCCGCCCGCGACGCTGGCCTGGGGCTACACTTGATCTCGCCGCTCTACAAACGGCCATCGGACGAAGGCCGCACCGATCGCGTCGGACTTGTCATGGGCTATGCCGCCTTGAGCATTCGGCAGATCGGGAAGGGCGTTGAGGTCCTGCGAGAGGTTGTCAAGCAGGTGCAAGACGCGATGCCGGCGCGGAACAACTGAGACGGGGCGACGTCGAAAGCTGGCGCTGAAAACGGTCCGAGACTCCTCGTATTTCTTTACAGACAGCCAACTGGACCGGGAAAATGCCATGCAACTGGCGCTGTTGATCAGGCCAGTTTTGCAGCAGGTTCCACGAGACGGTTTCCGAGAGCGATGATGACCTGGCGAGGAAAGCTGCTTCACGTCCATATCGCGCCCGCTGCCTCCTATGAAATGGAGGAGCTGGCGCAGGCGCAGCTTATTGCCGGCCAAGGCATTGTCGGAGACCGCTACTACCTGGGGACGGGGACCTATTCCGCGCGTCCTGACGTTCGCGAAGTGACGCTGATCGAAGCTGAAGTCTTGGACGCCATCGCGCAGGGCGAACCCAGAATTCCGGGCTTCAAGGCCAAGCTCGCACCCGAGGATCACCGGCGCAATCTGACGACACGAGGCGTTCCGCTTAGCCATCTTGTCGGCAAACGCTTCCGGGTCGGGGAAACGATTCTCAGGGCCGCCCGGATGAATGTGCCGTGCAAGTATATCGAGGAGTTGCTCGGGCTTTCGGGTCTCTACGAGGGGCTTCTGAACCGCTCCGGCCTGAACTGCACAATCGACGTCGGGGGCGTGATCCGCCCTGGTGATCTGATCTTGCCCATCGACGAGTGAAACGCCATGGCCTCGCCGCGTATTATCATGAAGCTGACCGTGACCGCCGTCCGCAAGGAGCCGGGCGACGTGCTGGTCATCGACCTGAAACACCCACGCAAACCTGTGCTGCCGGCGTTCGAAGCGGGTTCTCACGTCGACGTCCATCTGCCTGAAGGGAAGGTGCGTCAGTATTCACTTTGCGGCGACCCGACCGAGCTGGGCCGCTACACCATCGCGGTGAAGCGCGAGAATGACGGCCGTGGCGGCTCGGCGTGGATCCACGAAACCATTGCCGTCGGCTCCACACTGCCTGTCTCCGCGCCACGCAACCATTTTGCGCTCAAGCCAGGCGAGGGGCCGACTTTGCTGCTGGCAGGGGGAATCGGGATCACCCCGATTCTGGCCATGGCGCGCGCGCTCACCCGGCAGGCCAAGCCCTTTGAGTTGCACTATTTCACCCGCAGCCGGGCGCTCACGCCACTCTTGGCGGCGATCGGGCGCGATCTTCCCGGCGGCAATGTGCGGATTCATTTCGACGACGAGCCTCAGACCCGGCAGGACATCGCCGCGCTGCTGGCGAACCGTTCGGCCGAGGCTCAGGTTTACTATTGCGGGCCGCCTGGCTTCATGGCGGTTGTGGGGCGCGCGGCCGAACACTGGCCCGAGGGTACTGTTCATTTCGAAACTTTCCAGCCTCCCGAGTTTGATGGCGCGCCACCGGAACCATTCGTCATAGAACTGGGTGAGGGCAGGATGGTCGAGGTTTCGGCGCAGACCACGGCGCTCGCGGCCCTGCGCGGGGCCGGTGTGCCGTTGATGGCCTCGTGTGAGAATGGGGTGTGCGGGACCTGCGAATGCGCAATGCTGGCGGGACAGCCGATCCATCGGGATGCCGTCCTGTCCAAGGAGGCACGCGGCCACCGCTTCATCCCCTGCGTGTCGCGCGCGACAGGTTTGTTGAAACTCGATCTTTGACCATTTGGGCGGGGGTCCTGTGAGACCGGCAGCTGATTTGCGGGAAACTGAATGACGAGGAAACTGGAATATCTGAACGAGATCGAGCGCTGCGTCTCCTGGCTCGCAGCCTGGACGATCCACCACGCCAACCACGTCCGCGAGGGCGATGAGATCAAGGTCGGGGGGCATCAGGCCTCGTCCGCGTCGCTGAGCACCATCATGACCGCGCTCTACGGTTCGGTCCTACGCCCGCAGGATCGGGTGGCGGTCAAACCCCATGCGGCGCCGATCTTCCATGCACTTCAGTATCTGGCGGGCAACCAGACTCACGAAAAGCTCATGAACTTCCGCGGCTACAAGGGCGCGCAGAGCTATCCTTCGCGGACGAAGGATGTCGACGATGTCGACTTCTCGACCGGGTCGGTGGGTCTCGGCGTTGCTCAGACGCTGTTCTCGTCACTGGTGCAGGACTACGTCTCGGGTCACGGCTGGATGAAGGAGCGTTCCGAGGGCCGAATGGTCAGCCTGATCGGCGACGCCGAGATGGATGAGGGCAACATCTACGAGGCCCTGATCGAAGGCTGGAAGCACGGGCTCAGGAACTGCTGGTGGGTGGTCGACTACAATCGCCAGTCGCTCGACGCCGTGATCCGGGAGGGCCTCTGGCAGCGGTTCGAGCAGATTTTTCGCAACTTCGGCTGGGACGTGATGGTCCTGCGCCACGGCGCTCTGCAAGAGGCTGCCTTTGCCGAGCCGGGGGGCGAGAAGCTGCTCGAGTGGATAGAGCGCTGTCCGAACCAGCTCTATTCGGCGCTGACCTTCCAAGGGGGTGCTGCCTGGCGCAAGCGGCTGCTCGACGAGATCGGAGACCAAGGGCGGGTAACCACTCTGATAGAACGCCGCTCCGACGACGAGTTGCAGGCGTTGATGACGAACCTTGGCGGGCATGACATGCCGAGCCTCCTCGAAGCCTTCGAGGCGGCGTCCAGGCATGACCGTCCCGTCTGCTTCATCTGTTACACCATCAAGGGCTACGGTCTGCCGCTTGCCGGACACAAGGACAACCACGCGGGGCAGATGACGCCCACGCAGATGGAAGACTACCGCCTGCAAATGGGCGTAAAGCGGGGTGAGGAGTGGGACAAATGGGCGGCCGCCAACTTGCCGGAGGCGGAACTTGACGCCTTCTTCGCAAGGGCGCCGTTCTTCAGTGAGGGCCGTAGGAGGCTGTCTGCGCCGTCGGTGCCGGTGCCCGAAACCCTTCCGTCACCGGGGCAGCCCGGCAAGCCGCTCTCGACCCAGATGGGCTTCGGCCAGATCCTGAACGACATCGCACGAGAGCGCAGTCTGCTTGCCGACCGCATTGTCACCACCTCGCCCGATGTGACGGTCTCGACCAATCTCGGTGGCTGGGTCAACCGGCGCGGCCTTTTCGCCCGGGAGACCATTGCGGACACCTTCAAGGCCGAACGCATTCCGTCGACCTTTACCTGGGAATTTGGGCCGAAGGGGCAGCACCTCGAGCTCGGGATCGCCGAGTCGAACCTGATGATCATGCTCGGGGCGCTCGGTCTCTCGCACTCGATTAATGGCGTGCGCCTACTGCCGATCGGGACAGTCTATGATCCCTTCATCTACCGATCGGCCGACCAGCTAAACTACGCCTGCTATCAGGATGCGCGCTTCATGCTGGTCGCAACGCCCTCGGGCGTGACGCTGGCGCCCGAGGGCGGGGCACACCAGTCGATCGGAACCCCATTGATCGGCATGGCGCAGGATGGGCTTTGCGCCTTCGAACCGGCCTTCGTCGACGAACTGTCCGTGATCATGCGCTTTGCCTTCGATTACATGCAACGTAATGGCGAGGGGGATCCGGATGAGATGACGTGGCTGCGCGATCAGACCGGAGGATCGGTCTATCTTCGCCTGTCAACCCGGCCGCTCGAGCAGCCGCTGCGCGACATGAAACCGGCGCTCGCGCGGGACATCGTCAACGGCGCCTATTGGCTGCGTCCGCCCGGGCCGAACGCGAGTGTCGTCATTGCTTACCAAGGCGTTGTCGCGCCGGAGGCGATTGCCGCGACGGGTCTTCTGGCGGAGGACCGGCGCGATGTCGGGCTGCTCGCGATCACCTCCGCGGACCGGCTTAATGCGGGCTGGCAGGCGGCGGAACGAGCCCGGCAGCGTGGCGCGATTGGCGCCCTGAGTCATATCGAGCGGCTGCTCGCGCCGCTATCGCGTGACTGCGGCATCGTCACCGTGATCGACGGCCACCCGGCGACGCTCGCGTGGCTCGGTGGGGTTAACGGGCATCGCGTGAAGGCGCTCGGGGTCGAGCATTTCGGCCAGACGGGGACTATTGCGGACCTCTACCGTCACCACGGCCTGGACACCAACGCCATCGTACATGCGGCACAGGCGGTGAGTGCGGGACCGGCTGTTCGCTACCGGAAGGCGCTGCCTTGACCATGAGCTACCGGACGCTTCGGGCCGGTACGGATCGGCTCACGTCCACCGCCCGGCCATTTCCACGGGCGTTCCGGTTCGCTTCAAAGCGGACAGCTGCCAGGGACACTGTGGACGTTCTGATCGCGCTAGAGTAGCTCGTGCGACCCCCAGGGTCACCTGGAATACGCAGGGAGGCGGCTTTTATTTAGCCTTGCGTCCAATTACGAATTCGATCCAATCCAGTCCGGAGCAAAAGCTCCGCGTCCTCCCGATTTTCGGCTTCGACGTAGCACCGCATTTCCGGGGCATTTCCGGATGGACGCAAATGCAAGACACGCTTATCCGCGAGAGTGATACGAAGCCCGTCAACATCGCTAACCTTGCTTACCACTCCAATCGACCCGACGAAGGCGGCGATGTTAGTTTCCGCTGTACGAAGGTATGTCATGAGGCGAGTGCTGCTTTCGACGGAAAAATTTTCCAAGCGATCCGCAACCGCCGCTGGCAATTGAAAGGAACTGCCAATCTCCGACAGTGGCTGCCCACTTGTATTAACAAGGGAAAGTGCCGCAAGGATGGGGAGAAAACTGTCGCGTGTAGGTAGCGCTGGCAGTTTAGTTCCGTTCGGGTCAAAGTCCGTGCCGGTCAACAAACCACCGTTTGCTTCGAAACCAACCACGCGCTCGTGACCCGACGCAACCAAATCGAGCATGGCAGCAATAACAAATGGCGATCCAACCTTGGTACGCACGACTTTAAAAGAACCTGCGGTCTCGATACCAGAGTTTGATGTGACCGGCGTGACGACTGCCTTCGCTTGCAGGAAGTTCGCCGTAATCAGGCCTAACAAATCACCGCGAAGGGGGTCTCCGTGGTCGTCAGCTACCAGTGGGCGGTCACCATCGCCATCTGCCGAGACGACCGCATCAAGCCGATGCTCTTTGGCCCAGAGCTTGAACTGTTGAGCAGTCTCGTCCGAGACCGCTTCAGTGTCGACAGGAATGAAACCTTCCGAACGTCCCAGGGTTACGACCGTCGCACAGTGATATGAGAGAATGTCAACCAAGAGATCGCGCGCGACTGTGCTGTGCTGATATACGCCCACCGTTAAGCCCTTTAGAGCATTAATCTCCATAAGCTTTCGATTGCGCGCCATGAAAAAGGCCTTGCATTCGGCCTCCCGGTGCTGCCGACGTGCAACAGCACCTTCAAGGACGTATCCGCGCTTCTCCAACTGCAAGGCGATGCGCGTTATCTCCCGCTCATCACCCTTGTCGATCTCACCGTCGGGTCGATAGAATTTTATTCCATTACGGTCGGCCGGAATGTGCGAGCCTGTGATCATCAAACAACCACTCTTACGCGCCTGAGCATACAGTGCCAGGGCAGGGGTGGGGACGGCGCCGCAATCGACTACGATGAAGCCGAGCGCAGACAGTGCCGCCGCACAGACGGCGGCGATGGCCGGACTCGAGGCGCGAAAGTCGCGCCCTATGAGTATCTCGTCGCCAATTCTGGCCAGGCCGGATTCCAGCAGGAATGTCGCGAATGCCGTTGCATATAGGGCAGAGGCGGCTCCTGCCAATTCTGTCGCCAGGCCCCGTAATCCACTTGTTCCGAATTTCATACCAAATCCGACGTTGCTAACCGGGTTTTGAGGGTAACATGCTCAAACTTTGGCTCGTCCGGAATGCCCATCGACAGATCCCTCGGACGAGAACAAGAAGTACATTCGGTTACCGTAGACGCGTTCGGTTATCGAGGGTTACCCTTGTGAGGATTGACGCAGTCGGCGTCGGCGTGGGCAGCGCACCGTGACCTTCACGGCGACGAGTTGGAGCGGATGGGGTCCGGGCCCGGCAGGGCTCCTCGCGGCTGGCTCACATGAGCGCTATCGCCATCGAGTGATTGTCTCAGTCTACATTAGCTCTGGGTCCCGAAAGCGCGTACAGCAAATCCTCTTATCTATCGCCGTTCGGTGTAGCTCCCATTCAGAAATGCATGATAGACACTCTCGATGCCTTCCATGAGAGTGATCTTTGCTGCCCATCCCAAAGTGCGCAGCTTGTCGACGCTCATCAGCTTTCGCGGTGTACCGTCAGGTCTAGAGTGATCATGCGCGATCTCCCCAGTAAATCCGACTACACGGCAGATCATTCTGGTCAGCTCTAGGATCGTGATGTCCTGTCCGCAGCCGAGATTGACGTGATCATGGTCAGAGTAGTTCTTCAGAAGGAAGACTAATGCGTCGGCGCAGTCGTCGACGTGCATGAATTCCCGACGTGGTGTGCCCGTGCCCCAGATGGTGATTCGCTTATCACTTATGAGCTTAGCTTCATGCGCTTTCCGGATCAGCGCTGGGATGACGTGGCTTGACTGCAAGTCATAATTGTCGCCTGGCCCGTAGAGATTCGTCGGCATAGCGGAGATGTAGTCGCGGCCATATTGCTGGCGATAGGCTTGAGCCATTTTGATGCCGGTGATCTTGGCGACGGCGTAGCATTCGTTGGTGCGCTCTAGTGGCCCGGTCAAAAGCGCGCTTTCAGGAATGGGCTGTGGTGCCATCTTCGGATAGATGCAAGACGAGCCGAGGAAGAGGACGCGGTCGACATTGTTTTCGTGGGCTGCCGCGAAGATATTGGCCTCGATCATCAGATTGTCGTAAAGAAAGTCGACCGGATAGGTGGCGTTCGCGAGAATACCACCTACCTTTGCCGCCGCCATAATGATAGCGTCCGGTTTCATCACTGCCACGAAGTTTTCAACCTCGGTCTGTCGCTTGAGATCTAGCTCTCCGCGAGGGGCGGCCACAACTTTGCAGTCTTCAGACGCGAGTCGGCGTACAACAGCGCTGCCCACCATACCTTTGTGGCCAGCGACCCACACGGTTTTTCCGTTCAGATCATACATTACGCTTCCTTCATGACTACAGATGTCTGCATGACCTTCAGGTCTTCGCGGACCATTTCCGCAGCAAGGTCGCGCACGGATATCTCATGCACCCAGCCGAGCTTCTCCTTCGCCTTGGTAGCGTCACCCAGGAGAAGATCGACTTCCGTGGGGCGGAAGTAGCGTGGGTCCACTTGGACTAGGCATCTGCCGCTCGCTAGATCATAGCCCTTTTCGTCGACACCCTTGCCACGCCATTCGATCTCGACGCCGACATCTTCGAAAGCCCACTCGACGAATTGGCGGACAGGAGTCGTTTTGCCCGTAGCCAGCACGTAATCATCCGGTTGATCCTGCTGCATCATCATCCACATACCTCGCACGTACTCACGCGCATGGCCCCAATCGCGTTGAGCATCGAGATTGCCGAGATAAAGCTTGTCCTGCTTGCCCAGGTAAATAGCAGCGGCAGCGCGGGTGATCTTGCGCGTCACAAAAGTTTCGCCACGGAGGGGGCTTTCGTGATTAAAAAGAATGCCGTTGGAAGCGTGCATACCATAGCCCTCGCGATAATTGACGACCATCCAGTAGGCGTAGAGCTTGGCGGCGGCGTAAGGGCTGCGCGGATAAAAGGGCGTCGTTTCGTTCTGCGGTACGGACTGCACGAGGCCGTATAGCTCTGACGTCGAGGCTTGATAGAAGCGGGTCTTGTCCGTCAGACCGAGGAGGCGAATCGCCTCAAGAAGTCGCAATGTACCGATACCGTCCGCGTTTGCTGTGTACTCAGGTGTTTCGAACGACACCTGGACATGGCTCTGAGCAGCCAAGTTGTAAATTTCGTCTGGCTGAGATTCCTGAACCACGCGGATGAGGTTAGTCGAATCAGTGAGATCACCGTAATGCAAGATTAAGCGCGGATCGGATTCGTGCGGGTCTTGGTAGAGGTCTTCGATACGACCGGTGTTGAAGGAAGAGGAACGTCGCTTAATCCCATGAACGATGTAGTCTTTTTTGAGAAGAAGACGGGCAAGATAGGCACCATCCTGTCCAGTTATGCCCGTAATAAGAGCAACTTTCCTGCTATCACCCATTCTATTCCTGCTGAATTAAAGTTTAAAGTTTCGGCTCCGGCTCGCCACGCCGACACAATGTGCGGCCCGCCCCGTGCCCTATGGAGCACTTCGACAGATGCGGCGCGAAGATCGTCATTGACTGTCCGCCAGCCGAGCACACCTGCTCTGCTTAGAGTCACGAGCAAAAATAGAGTCGCGCCGCTAACCTGTCGGACTCGTACATGCGGTCTGAGTGCCGCTCAGCTCACGCCCTGAGCGACATGTACTCCCAGCACCTTGCAGCTGATTTGCTCTTCTATCAGCGAGTGAGGACGCCTTTCTTTCTTGCTTCAGCGTCTTCTAATGGGAATTGTTTGGATCCGTGAAATCGATTGTTTGGATAAAGGGCATCCACAGAATGGATGGTCTGAGCGAGCAGCGGGGGCGCATCGCCGGCCCGGAGTCGTAGCGCGAGCTTCCGTTCGGGGCGAGGACAAAGTTCGTGGCCGCGAGCGTCACCACAGCATCCGGCACAGGTCGTGCAGAACTTTGGGAGCCGACTGCGGATTCTGTCGATCAGCTGGTTCCAGGCGCGTCGAGCCGTCGACCTCATCTCGCCCGGTACCGGTTGCTGTATGCAGCCTTGCACCCTTGGCGTACGGCGTCGACGGAATGATTTGCTTCGGCAGGCAGTGTCGTAGCGTTTCCGGCTGTTTCGGCTCTATTGACCGGGCCCGCGTCAGCCGAGCCCCTTCATCATGGCATCCAACACATGGATGGCCGGCATCCACTCAATAGATTTTACATATGCGGCGGAGGCCCAGTAGAGAAGGCTGAACCGGAAGCGAGGGCAACCCTAAGCGAGGGCATCGGCTTCAAGCTTTGCGAGCGTCACGGGATTAGTGGGCAGTGCTGAGTGAGCTCTTCTGCCCTATGGCCCGGCCTCTGGCCAAGGGCCCGGCGTCAGGGTCTACTAGTGTCGACTAAGGATTCCAAACCGGATGCAACCTCCTCTCCGAAACGAGATTTCCGAAAATGCATGTTAGTGGATTGGAAAAGCGCCGGTTCGTCGTCTCTCGGAGGCGTACGGGGTTCGGTGATTGTCTGTGGTCGTTGGCGGCCGCTTGGCGCTACGCGCAGCGGTCGGGACGAACTCTAGCCATCGACTGGCGGGGGGCCTGCTACCTCGACCAACCCTTCACAAATGCGTTTCCGGTGTTCTTCCAGCCGATCAATGACATCGCTGGGGTGCCGGCTATTTCCGACGACCGGATCAACGACGTTTCCTTCCCTGGTCCATTCTTCCCAGAGTGGTGGAACAGGCCGGCGATCGAGTGCCTTTACCGGCCAGATGAGCAGATTTTCCAAGAGCGCGATGAGTTGGGCGAGCTCTTTCAGGCCGAACACGATGTCGAAGCGAACACAGTAGTGTGTGACGCTTGTCTGATGTGGCGGTGCGATGAGGAAGCAGAGCGGCAGGTGTTCCAGAGTGTCAAGCCTCGGCCAGAAATTCAAGCCCGCATAGATGCCATTTATCAGGAATGTTTTGAGGGGCACAGCATCATCGGGATTCATGTTCGGCACGGCAACGGTGAAGACATCATGGAGCATGCGCCCTACTGGGCCGATCCGGAGCTCGCCGTTCGGCAAGTGTGCGCTGCAATTGAGAAGGCTAAGGCGTTACCGCACCCTAGGCCTGTGCGGCTGTTCTTATGCACGGACAGCGCGCGGATACTGGATCTTCTGTCGGCCAGGTTTCCCGATCTGCTCACTGTCCCGAAGCACTTCGGATCCAATCAAGGTGGCCCCTTACACACTGCAGCACTCGGGATTGACGGCGGAATTTCCGCCCTCGTTGAGATGTATCTTCTCGGGCGCTGCGATACCGTAATTCGGTTTCCCCCGACGAGCGCCTTTACACGATATGCACGTCTATTCGCACCACGGGTAATTGAATTCGATCTGAAGGAGCCAAGTCGTTTGACTTTGATAGAAGACAGCCAAGTCTCTGATCTCAGTTAAGACCCGCGACCTGCGCAATTCGGCAGAGGCAACCAACAGGCTTAGTTGAATGCGCATTTCTCATCGACGCCAGTGGAGGCGTCGTACATTACCGATAGGGTCGTCATCTGGCGCCGCCCGCAACGCGCCAGAACTTCGCTGTTACGCGGGGGGCCGCAGACAAGCCAGAGCGACGGCGATCGTGACGCTGACGCTCGAAAGAACGCGGGCGATCACTCCAGAGACGAAATCGAGGTTAGTTATGAAAGTGATTCCCGTGATCATCAGCGGCGGAGCCGGATCGCGGCTATGGCCCGCCTCAAGGCAATCGCACCCCAAACCTTTCCTCAAAGTAGCGGATGGATATTCTCTCATTCAGCACACTGTGCTGCGCGCCGCTTCGATAGAAGGTGTCGTGGAACTCGTCGCTGTGACATCCGGGGAACACCTCTTCCTGACCAAGGACGAATTTGACGAACTGGATTCCGTGGTCCTGCCACGCACCTTTCTGCTCGAGCCCGAAGCTCGGGATACGGCCGCCGCCGTGGCTGCAGCCGCGATCCATGCGAGGGTAACGCAAGGCCCTGACGCGATCCTGTGCGTTTTCCCGGCCGATCACCTGATTAGCAACCTGCCTGCGTTTCTAGACGTCATGGGCCTGGCCATGGAACATGCGAAGCTCGGGCGGATCGCCACATTGGGCATCACCCCAACCAGACCGGACACGGCATTCGGCTACATCGAAGCAGATGGTGAGAACGTCGTCCGTTTCGTTGAAAAACCGGATCTGGATACAGCCAAAGCCTATGTCGCGTCTCAACGCTTCTTCTGGAACGCCGGCATCTTCTGCTTCAGTGCGCAAACCATGCTCGACGAGATGGTTTTGCATTGTCCCGAGGTGCTCCAGGCCGTCGCCGACAGCTACGAGAACGGCCGCGCCAGTCAATGCCAAGGCTTTGCCAAAATCGAACTCGCGCTTGAGCATTTCGGTTCCGCGCCGCGGATCTCGCTCGACCACGCTGTCATGGAGAAAACTAACAAACTTGCCGTGATTCCCTGCGACATGGATTGGAGCGACATCGGATCTTGGAACGCAATGGCCGATTTGATCGCTCCCGACGAAAGCGGGAACAGGATACACGGCGATGTGCACATGGTCGACACGACCGGCACCTATGTGAGCTCCGACAAGCGCGTCATCGGCACGGTGGGCGTAAGCGATCTGGTGATCGTGGATTCCCCGGACGCTTTGCTTGTCACATCCCGCGACCGCGTTCAGGACGTTAAGAAGCTCTTCGAGTGCCTCAAGGCTTCGGGACATGAAGCTCATCTGGTCCATAGCACGGTACACCGGCCCTGGGGTTCCTATACGGTTCTGGAGGAAGGCGAGCGCTTCAAGATCAAACGCATCGAGGTGAAGCCCGGTCGCCAGTTGAGCCTGCAGATGCACTATCATCGTTCGGAGCACTGGGTCGTGGTCAGCGGCTCCGCCAAGATCGTCAATGGCGAGCAGGAGTTGTTCCTGGGGACAAACGAATCTACTTACATCCCCTGCGGCCATAAGCATCGGCTCGAGAACCCAGGCAGAATTGACCTGGTGATCATCGAAGTGCAGAGCGGCGATTATCTCGCCGAGGATGATATCGTTCGCTTAGACGACGAATATGGTCGAACGTAGATAACAGTACAAAAAAGTTAAACGACGAGGCGTCGCTCAAGGATCTCTGTCGTGGGTTCTGGCCTGACATTGGCAAGCAGCGGGCCGAGCGTGTCATAGTATCCGCCCCGCGCTCTCCAGGCACTCGATCGTGGTCGAAAACGTCGGTGAGCGCTTGACAGCGCGCCGTCCGCGGTAACGAAGACTTCAGATCTTTCTCAGGCGGACCAGTTGCTCAGCTGTTCAACGGCACAGCCGTATTTCAGCCTGTAGGCGGCAACGAAATCCTCATCGCTGCAGATGCAGCGGCCGCTGGAATCTTTGGCTTTCGGATCATGGAGGTGAGAACCAAGGGGGCGCAGTAGATTCACGCGAGTGCTGGTCGTCGGACTCATCGGAAAACCCGCACTATGCTTGACCAGGTCTGCGGCAAGCATGATCCCGGCAAGCGCTGATTGAAAGGCCATCGGAACCACGGTTCGAAGGAGACGACTTCCATCGCTAAGCTGGAACACCAGGCCGCCGCAGATAACCTGCTGATAAAAGGAACGGAGGGGCTGGCCAACAAACGCGGCGAGCGGCTCAAACGGCACAGCCATCGCCGTAGCCACCCGAGCTACGAACTCATTGGGGACTCCGGTATTGGTCTGCAGGAGCGTTTTTACCTCCTCGTGTGCTTCCGGCATTCCGAGTTCCTCCGCGACCAGTTGGTGTTCGTCCTTGGATTTCCCGGTCGGCATGTACATGCAGCAAAGGCAAGCCTGGCCGTCATCGAAACCATGCCGCGAGATGCCTAGATCTTGCTCCTGAGTCCAGGCGTTCGCGATCCATCGGGGCAGAGCACCTTGGACAGCTAGACGGTCGGCGGCGGTGTCAAGCGCCACACCCACTCGGTCGAATACCCAATCGCCCCGGCGCGCAACATATTCTGCCCACTTCATAGGGTGCGCCTCCACTTCAAGGGCGGTGGACCGAAGGGCGTGGGTTGCTAGGGCCGCCTTAGAGAGGCCGACCTCCGCCTGACCTGCCAACACGTAGCGCTGCAGGTTTGAGAGTTCGATAGATTCGTGATCAACTACATGCAGGCGCCCCGACAGACCGGATTGCCTCGCCAGCGCCCAGAGCGAGCCATGGCCTATCGCGCCGAGCCCAACGAGGTGCGTTTCGCCAAGGTCGACAGGGAAATTTAAGGGGCTGGAATCGCCGGCGTTGCTCTTGTTGTAGGTGCATAAAGAGAGATCGATGTTCTCGTCCAGCTCGGCGCCGGTCAACTGGGAAGCAAAGACGGTTCGAAAGACGTTGGCGGCGGCAAAGCAGCTTGCGGCGCCGGCTCCATAGGGCAGCAAGCTCGAGCCAGAGCCCACCGGGTCCGTACGCGACAGCTTTGCCGCCCAACCCTGCGATCCCATGAAAAACGTTGGGCACCGAAGTGATGGGTGCACCGCGCCTGCAGCTACACAGACCGTCGCATACTTGCCGGAACGCCGGATGCTGATTTTTGGATTGATCGACTTTGCCAAGCGCTCGAGCGCTTGGGCTTGAGAGCTCGCGGCCATGTCCAGGGGGAGTATGGCCAGAACCGGATAAAGTCTGGCAAGCAACCTGACCGTAAGGTCAAGCGTCGCCTGGCCCTCGGCACACGAAGCGGCTTGGCTGTCGAAGGCCACAGCCACGACCTGCTTTTCGAGGGCTGCTTTGAAGTCGCATAGATGAAAGTCGGCCAGCACCTGAGAAGCTGCCGTGGCGGCGCGGTCGATGAAGTTAGCGAGTGCCATCGTTCAACCCGTTATCGTGATCATCCGCCTGAGTGCCGCGGATGGGACCTCATTCCAGTTCGCCTTCGCGTCAAGTCGATAGGCGGCGACCCGAGCAAGATCGAAAGGCTCGCGGGCGAAATTGGGCACCACCAGCGACAGACACCCAACCGTCGTAGCGACCGCGTGGGCGTCGTCGGTCGTCGAATGGTAGGCTCGGCCCGGATGGCTATGGATCTGGGCGAAGAGTTTAAGGCTGCTCTTGTAGAGCCAGACATTGAGCCGGTGTAGTTCTTCGGCCGGAACTATCACGCAAACGCCGTCGCCCGTCCGAATGTGACGCTGTGCCGGTATAACGGTCTCTGTTACGCCAAAGTGCTGGTCCTGCTGAACGCCGACCCAGAGCGCCATCCCCTCATGGCCCTGTCGCCCAACTGAGCGCAGGTGCGCCTGGACACTTGAAAGACAGTCTCGGGGAAGAGCGACTGTCCCGACATCCTTGAGCTCGGTCATTCTGGAATGGCGGGTAGGGGTGCTATCATGGCTCCCACTGAGATTTGGAACTGATACTGAAGCTGCTCCACGGGACCGGTCCCGTACTTGATGATCTTGTCCAGGATGAAGGCCAAACAGCCTTCGCCAGAACCCCGGTGGAGAAGCCATGAATCACCTGAATGGGCTGGATTGTCGTGGTATTCCCGGACGCCTGACATGCACAGGAATGGCGTGTGTTCCGCACTGTTGGCCTGGATGAAGTCCGACAGCGACAGAGCGTTCTGCTGCATGAGGACCAAAATCATATCCGGTGGGGTTCCGGGTAGATGCGGTCGTCTCAGCATCCTGAGCAGCAAATCCTTCCGGGCAATCGGCCGGCGTATAAAGGGGTCTACGAAGACCACCGACGGAGGTCGGAGGTCGTAATTGGAGAAGTCGATCTCGACAGCTGCACCGATGATCTGTGGCTTTATCTTCGGCGGTACGAAGATGAAGAAGGCCGTCGGGAAGCTCGCCTCGATTAGGAAACAACCCTGAGCCCGGTAAATACCTGCTTGTGTTTGGAACCAGCCGATCTGCCGACCGAACTTCGCTCGGGACACCTCCGGGTCCACAGTTTGGAGTTCAGGCACCTGCGACGCCCGCCTTCAGGCTGAGGAACAGGGTCACAGTGGTCGCGAAACCGAAATCGCCAACTTTTTTGTCGACGTCGAGCAAGGTGCCGGCCTCGTCCTTGAATTCCCAATTCTCGGCCGGTTGGGCGACGTTCTGCGTATTTTCAAGCGCTTTGGTGCGGACGACGTGAAGCGGCTGGTTGGGATTGGCTTCGACCTGTGTGGGCTGGCCGTTCACCACCACCGTGATCTCGATCTTCCCGGGGCCGCCGCCGTGATTTTCGCCCTTGCCCGAATCCTTCGACATTGTCCTACTCCTGTGGCTTACCAACGGGCCCCAAGCCGCCAGTGCAGACCTGCTAGTGAGCGGGCTGGCGGTCCTCAATCGTCCACTCGGCGCCACGGACCGCGAGTACGCGAAAGACAAGGGATAACATCGAATCGATGCTGTCTCCTTTTATGGGGACTTGTGCGGCAAGTAAACGGCCGAAACTGCTCTTCACAACTATAATCGATTTGAGCATTGGCAAAATACCGGCCCCCACCTATTCATAAACCCGCCGCCGCTTGCTCATTCCACTGGCCGCGTGCAACTCGGGCACTCAGTGATTCAGTTGGCAACATGCAAAATGGACCCACGCCCCAATATCCAACGTCGAAGTCGGCAATACCCCCGCAAGTTGTCCCTGCTCGTTTGGAATAACGCGCCTGGGTTGGGCCCGCTCTCGCCCTCTCCTGACAACGTCGCCCAGGCCCTCGCTCGCGAGATCGGCTCGCGGGTGCAGATCGCGGGCGCTCGCGCTGCGAGCGTGCTTGGCCTCTGACGCAAGTTCCGGCCAGGAGCACTTACCTGGCCGATGGCCTTCTCGTCGCGTTGTTGTGGATCTGCGTCACGCCTCCCCGAAGCATCTGATCGCCCCGGGCAGCGCCGCTGGCACCGTCGTGCACGCTCTGCGTCACCTGGATCCAATGCTTGCGCACGACGTTGCCCAGGTGGCCGCGCGCCAGCTATCGGTGAGCGACAAGAAAGCACTTGTCGCTGGCGCCACTCGGGCACCTGCATGGATGCGGCCGACGCTCGTCGCCATCGCCAACAACGCAAGTGGTGCCCTTGGTGGATAAGGTTGCCCTCTTGCCGTCCGAAATGCGACTGCGGACCTGCGCTCCGACTACCGTGGCATGCCGCCGTATGTTCGATGAAAAGCCACTGTCGTGCGACGAAGTCGTTTCGCGTCACCGGAAATTTAAAGAAACCACCAATGCCTCGTCGCCCGTTCTGCAGAAGCCGGACGAGTAATTCAAGTCTGAGCAGCGTACGGCCGAATACAGGGCCCGTTCCAATTGGGGCAATCGGCCGGCACTGGCGGTGGCGTGATGGCGACAGGAACAGTTCTCGATCTTTTTACTTCGCCAACCACTGCTTTGCGCCCCCGTCTCGGCCGTCCAGGGCCTCGTAGCCGCCGCCTGAAAGCGGACGTCCCCGACAGCGAAATTCAGTTCGAGTGTGTGCTTGAGCGGACAAGTTTGTCTTCGGATCGCTCTATCTTAGCAGGGGCGCCACGAACCCACGGTCGATCGATTTGGTTGCGCCGCCGCCAGATCTCGGCCAGAGGAGGTCTCGTGGCGCATGAGAGAGCGCTCTATGGCGCGGATGATCGCGATCAGCAGCAGATTGATCACGAGGTAGAGCACGCCGGCAATGGCGAAGATCTCGAAAATCGCGAAGGTCTGGCTCATCAGCCGCTTGGCGAGGTGAAGCCGTCGAGAACTGGCGCGGCGTCGCTGCTGAAGCCGGCATCGGCAAGGCCGAAGTCAACCGCATGGCGTCGGCGTTCGAACACGACGACCTGTCCCAGGCGCTTGCGTAGAAGTGTAGATGTCATCCCTGAAACGCAGGCGCTTCTCGGGCTGACAGCGTAACGCCGGTGGAACGCCTGGTCGGCACAGGAAGCGCCCGAGCCGGCCCGGGCCGATGGACGGAGGCGGGATCATGCGCAGCCGGTTCTTGAGACCGCGAACGCCACATTTGTTCGGGCATCGGGCCATTGTCACCCGTTGCGAGTATGCCCGGGAACGACCATCTCGACATTTACCATTTTCGTGCGTGCCTGCCGTCGGATCTTGTCCAAACTCTGGATGTCAACATTTCGATTGGCATCGATCAACTCGCACAGGCGCCGAACTACAGTATCAAAGTCGCCCGCACGATCAGCAAGCATCAAGTATTCGATCAGGTCCGCAGGTATCCGTGAGCGCCGTAGCGTCGACGTGATCTGGCCGAAGAACCCCTGGCGCCCGGGGTCGTATCGATCTGATGAAACCTCCTGCCCTACCACCTGTTGCCAAGTTTGGGGCAAGCAGGCGTTGAGCAAATAGGCGAACGGCACGATCCACTCAGGCTGCCTGACGGAACAGTACTGTCGCGCGAAACGCTGAATTCGGCTGCGGTCACCCCAGGTCGCGATCGCGCTCAAAAGGGTTGTCGCCTCAGCGATGACGTCGCGCTCCTTGAGTATCTGCCTTGGAACCTCCGCCATCGAGCCGCGCTCGATAGCGTCTCTATGCTCGGTTGCAAGAGCGCGGAATTTGTCGGAGGCTCCGCGTCCGCGCGAACCGCTGCCGCCCGCCCAGTGGACGAGAATGGCATATTCGGCAAATGAGATTCCGCCCAGTATGCGATCCTTTTCCGCCTTTGCCCAGATCGTCAGTGCAGTGCCTTGGGTTTCGAAACCGACCTGCAGCAGGAATCGTAGCGAGCATTCCCGCATACGGCCCTGGCCGGAAGCGCCGGCGAGCGAATCGCCGAGGCGCCATTCGATGTGGGCGAAAAGCGTGGGGTCGTAGAGTCCTGCGGTGATCAACGACTGCGTCAGCGCATGCCAGTTGTCGTTGCCGCGGCTGCTGTACAGCGAATCGATCAACGCAGGATAGCGTTGGGTCCAATACGCTGGCGGGCGTTCGCCGGCAAGCGAGAGCTGGGCTACGTAGAATGCGAATTGGGTGAGATCGAACTGGGCCGAGGGGATCACCAGAGCGGCCGGGTCGAGGCGCGACCAGAATCCGCATTTGATCTGGATTGCCTGCCAAGCACTCTGCTGTCCAACATCGTCGGACGAGGCCGGCCTGTCGCGCTCGGCCAGAAGCTGTACACGCGGCTCGATCCTGCGGTCGTTTATGCCGCGCAGACCGCTGCCGGTGCGACCGAGATGCTCCCACAAGAGATCATCCGGGAGCTGACTCATATGGTCGAATTCGAGTGATCGTTTGCCAAACTTCGCTTGAATCAGATTCCAGGCTGGAGAACCGGTTTCGAAATCCTGGATGTCGACCACGAACTCGGGGAGGTAACCGTGAAGGCTCCGATCCGAGTAGATTTCCTCTTTGTCGCCCCGCAGCAGGACATAGTATACGTGCTCGACGGGGTCCCGGTCGGCGTAGTAAACAATCAGCGCCTCGACTACCCGGTTGAACCTCTCCGGATCGCGGCGGCGCATCAGCGGGAGCGTGCGCGCCCTGAGTTCCCTGCGGTGACGAATGCTGTCACCGCCGGGCTGTCCTTCGACGAGCCATGTCTCCCGGGACAAGAGATCAAAAGCCACCTCAGCTTCCGACGCATCAAGTCCGCAGACCGGCGCCAGCACCTCCCGCGCCATGTGGCGCGTGACGTTGCGCGCAACCAGCCCGGGCCATGCAAGCTTGCGGGCGCGTTCGTCGCGGACATGGTCCAGGATGCGCCGCTCATAGAGTGCGGCGACGAACTTGTCGTCGGCGCTTTCGCCCAGCCGGACGATGTCGTCGACGACGGTCGCTCGCATGTCGGGCTTCGTGTCGCGCACCATCTCGACCGCTACTCGCAGGCTGAGCGGCTCCCGGCGGCTGTCGGGGTCCTTCTTGCGCCCCGCAATCCGCCGCGACCAGCTTTCAACCCATTCATTGGGGAGCAGGTCTTTGCCCAACTGCTCGACCATGCCCCGCGCGTCGTCTACTGAGAGCGGTTGTAGCTTCAGCGGGGTGACCTCAAACGCATCGCCGACCGAAAGCTGGTCGACACCAGACCTTCCCGCGGCAACAACGCAGAATTCGAGAAATGGATCCTCGGAATCGGCGCCCAGGGTACGCAGCAAGATGACGACGCCCTCCGTCGCTGCCAGGTCGGACTCCACTATCTCCAGCGTGTCGAGCACCAGCAGGAACGTCGCGGCGCCATTCAACCTGAGCGCAGTTCTGATGATGCTGCGAAACGTCTTGCACCATTGCCTGAGGTCGCCGGTCGCCCGGCCCATGAGCGACTGCCGCATTTGTTCGCTCAATTGATGGAGAGCCTGCTCAGCGTTCGGATACTGGAAGGACAGTTGACGGCAGATTTCCAGCAGCATCAAGCCGGGGCCGCGAGGCTGGACATCCGAGCGGTCGAAGTCGAGATACGCGAACGGAAATTGCTGCCGGGAAAGCGTCGCATGATCGTAGAGGAACTTCGCCACCAGCGCCGTCTTGCCTAGGCCGCCGCGCGCGACAAGAGAAAGCAGCCTCGGCTTGCTGCGGATTACGCGATGAAAGCCGCGGCTGGCCGATTCCAGGACGGAGTGCGAAGCCAGCTCATCGACAACGCTGCGTAAAATGAGCAGTTCCTCGGCCCGCCCGACGAACCGGTCTCCCACGCTCTTTGGCGCCTTGGCCGGATCTACTCCGATCAGAATGCCGAGCGGGATCAGGATTTCCGCCAGGCCGGCACGTCGCCGGCATTCCGCCAGCGAGGGGACGGAGGGCGAGATGTTCATGACGCCCTCGAGTTCTTCGCGGGCGGCCGTGATCGCACGGCGGTGATTGGCCAAGAGCGCATCCGAGACGCTGCGTCCGCGGAGGAATTCGCGCAGATACGTGTCGGCGAGTTTCTCGAGCTCGGCGTTCGGGGTCGACAGCATGGCGCGGTCGTCGGCCTCGTACTCACCAAGCAAGCTAGGCAGCGCGAGTGTCGCGTCGACCGAATTCAGCAATCGCTGTCGCTCGGCATTCAAAAGACGCAGGTGTTTGGCGCCCGAAGCAGAAACAAGAACCGACTGGCGAAGCAGCCATGCTCGCGTCCTGACGTCAGGGTTTAGTGCGTCGAGGTGGTAATTGTAGCTGATGGCCGCGCGCAGCAACGCCCCAGAAATATCAAGCGGGGGTGTCGCGGCATCGGCAGGCGTGGACAGGCCCGCTGCCTCAAGCGCCGGCAAGTCGGGACCGCCTTTCTGCGCTCCGAACTCCGACACGTCCGAGCCTGGTCGTGCCGGCTCGAACGATGGTAGGTTGGGGCCCGTCCACGCCGCGTCGAACCGAACGATCGTCTCCAGAGCAGTCTTTCCGACCGCTTTCTCCAACTGGTCGCGAATGTCCGACCTTGCGAGGAGATTGGTCAGATAGTCGGCGGAGAGGCTTTTCATAGCTTGTGCCCGCTGCTCTGGTAGGCGCCGGCAATGAGATTTGCCAGAATCTGCTGACAAACGCTCAACGGCGTGTGGTCAAGATTGCCCTTTGCGTGTTCGCCCTGCAGAACGCCGGGCACCAGCAGCAGTACGCCCGATGCAAGGGCGAGCGGATCCTGCAGGATGCCGGCCTCGTCAAAAGCTGCCTGAAATGTGGCCGAGATATGCTGGACTTGCACGTCGGCCGGAGAAAACGTCTCGACGGACATGTCTTGCGAGGTCAGGAACTCTGGAACGGCTCCTAGGAATAACCACTGCAGCTCGGCGCGCACGTCCGTCACCGCACCCTCATCAATGTCGGCGCCGATAAGGCCGGCTGTGAACTTGCGGACCTGAGATGACAGCGGACGCTGGTCGAGGTCGTCCAACAGTATCCAAGTTTTCGCCCATTTCACGGACGACACCATCACCGGCGGATTCGCGTTTGCGATGGCGAGATCCTCTTGTGTGTTGGGACGCCCGAGCGCGATGTTGTCCTGAACAATTCGTTTCAAGACTTCGGTCGTGTTGACCGTGGTCGTGCGGTGCGCGGCGAGCCGCTTGGAAAACCACTCCGGCATCTCCTGGGATTCCCAGCGATCGACCTTGTCCCCGTCCTTGGCGTCTTTTGGCAAGTCAACGCTGGGCCTTGGTGGGAAGGCGCCAAGGTCTTCCTTCGACATCCCGAATCCGGCTGCGAGCGCGAGCACGAAGTCCTCCAGAGTTTCGGGAATGAGCTCGGTGTCGCCGCCCAACACGATAATATTCTGCGTTCCATCGGCCGCCAGAAAGGTCCTCACGATGTCCGCCGTGAACGACTTTCCGGCACCCTTCTGTGGCGCATCGGCGACATAAACCCTGTTGCTGCGGCTCCTTGTCTGGGGCGATGGACTTGTCGCGTTGTCGAGCCACGTCTGAAGCTTATCCCTGCCCAGCACCGGGACCAAGGCACTTCCGGGCCGTGTCACGCGCCAGATCGATTTTGCCGCTCGCTGCACGGAGTTGATCGGAAGATGTGTGAGGACTTTCGGATGGATTGCATCGATGCGGACGGCCAGATTTCCCTTGAGTACCCCTGCAGGCCTGTATGCAGCGCTGTGGATGCCGATCAGTTCCATCCGGCTGTTGAGACAGGGGGCGCCAGAAGAGCCCTCGTCAGTTTCCAACTCATAGATCACACGGGTGTTGGGATCCCAGTTGCCGAGTATCCTGCCGAATGCGTGCTGCATTGACATGCCTTGCGGATGCTGCGGCATGACGACCTGGCTCTCGACTGCGTAGGCCGGCGGCGCAGGCATGTCCACGGCGAACCAGCCACGTCGCGCCCTGAAGCCGCCGCTGACGGGAAGGTTTCCAACAGCTTCGTCCAGCCTGATAAGCCCGAAATCAAGATCGGTTGCCAGCTGCGCGAGCTCTTCGTCGTTCAGCGCCGCCACGGTGCCCGCCCATGGAACGGGCGAGCTTTGTGCAACCAACCAGTTGGTTGGGTGCAATCCAACCACGCGCACGCCATGGAGATTGGCGAGGTCGGCCGTGCCCTGAATCGGATCACCCGCCCAATAGTCGAAAACGACCTTAAACGATTGAGGCACCTGGGCGGACCGACCTGATGAAAGCAGTGGGTCGAAGGTGTGTAGAGCCGTCAAGATCAGGTCGGGACCCACGAGAAAGGCGGTCCCGCTTGTCGAGACAGCTTGACCTTGGGCGTTGAGGAATGTTCCCACCACAATGGCCACCCGTGGGCGGACCTTGGTAAACAGCTCTGAAAGTCCTCGGTCGGTGATGAAATGGCTGCGCTTTTTCAGCAGCGCCTGGAGGGCGTTTGGCGGCGCGGCCGGCATTCGAACCGATCGCGCCAATGCCGCTATCCTTTCCTGGTGATCCCCCGACCATGAGATTTCGAAGAAGAGCCTCTCGGCGAGATCGCACGCAAGTCCCCTTTCGTTGAATTCATGAAGGAGCGCCCGAAACAGGGCAAGCACGGGGTCAGCCTGCCCGGCGGACTTCTCCTTCACGAACGCCTCGTAGTCGGGAACAATCTCGAAGGCGCGCACTTCCCGTTCAAGACGGCTCGGCGCGACGTCACGCGCGCACGCAGTGGCAAAGACGTCCAGTTCTGCTGGCGTCAGCTTCATGTTCGCAGTCTCGGGGCAAGACGCTGGCTTTTCATGGCCGCGGCAGCAGATTGCCCAGTTCGGGGTGGTTCACGATGTCATCCGCCGGGATGGCGCGGTTGCCGGACTTGGAGTCTCCCCAGTAGTGCAGCGCGCGGACGTCCGGCGCGGCAAA
This sequence comes from Mesorhizobium sp. L2C066B000, assembly GCF_000502335.1. Classification (NCBI taxonomy): domain Bacteria; kingdom Pseudomonadati; phylum Pseudomonadota; class Alphaproteobacteria; order Hyphomicrobiales; family Phyllobacteriaceae; genus Mesorhizobium; species Mesorhizobium sp. L2C066B000. The sequence continues at coordinate 451,885 of NZ_AYWZ01000004.1, read as the reverse complement.
GCCGACGACGGCGGCCCCCGAATAGCCGCCGACCGTGGAGGCGTCGTGGACGATGTGCGTCTGTTCCGGGGCTACCGGGTCCATCAACTCGCCGAAACTCACGCGCTTACGCTCGTCCGGGCGGCCGAATACCGCCATGATGTCGTCGGGCACGCTCTCCAGATAGCCGGGGTGGCCGACGATATATAGTCGGTCGATGTCGAACACATCGGCGCGTGATACGGCAAGGGGAGACGGGCCGGCGCCATGCACACATTCGACGCGCAGCAGCGCGGCGTCGACAGGATCGGAATCGGAGGCCACAAACGGCACGTCCATTATCCGGTAGAGGATCTGCCTTGCCGCACCGTTGTCGAAGGCGAAGTCGAGCAGCACCTCGTAGTCACCCTTCATGCGGGCCTTGTTCGTGCCAGGGAAACGCCGCGCGATGCGTACGCCACCGTCAGGCGGGAACAGGACGTGGCGGTTGGTCAGTGCCAGATCAGGGCCGATCAGGAATGCCGTTCCCTGGACCCAGGGAGGCCGGTTGGCAATGAGCCGGTCGGTGACCCGCACTGCAGCGGTTGCCGACGTGACCGTCCAAAGGTTCTTGAAGTGCTCATCGGCGAGCAGTTTCCACAGACCGGCCTCCGGGTAGACGCCAATGTCCTCCAACCCCTCCGACAGCACCCTGACCGCAGGGCGGCCGCGCACATGGACCACCGCCTCCAGAGCGATCGCCTCGGCTTGGTTGAGTGCTCCGTTGGACGCTACGTCGAGTTTCAGAAGCGCCCGGTTGGCGCTGGCGACGATGGTACGGGCGATCCCTTCCGCCTCCGCGGGGCCGATAGGTCGGCCTTCCTGGACACGCGAGGCCATCAGTCGCCTGGCGATGGCTAGGACGTCGCGGTCAGCGGGACCGCCGCTGGACGCGCCACCCGACTCCGCGCCAGTGCTTTCGAGACTACCCATCGGTTTCGCCACACCGCCTGCCTCAAGCTGGCCCGGGGCGCGCCCAAGGATCTTGTGTACGCGGCTCGCTGTATGCTCAAGCCGCAGCGTGTCGATATCGCTCATGGCCGCCCTCCCGTGGCGGTGGTGCGTGTCAGAGACGGCCCCAATTGTGTCCGCAAGCCCCTGGAGATCCGCGCCGGTGGCATGGCTTCCAGACTGCCCTCGCGGGCACGCGCCATGCGGGCACGGTCGAGCCCCATGCAGGCAAGCTCCAGCAAGCCCTGATTGTCGCTAAACAGCGGGGCCACCGCCTCGAGCTGGCTGAAGGCTCCGGTCTCCGCCAGCAGATCCCGCACCTGATCCGTCGTCGAGCGAGCACCGGCCGCTTCGGGTGCCCCCGCGAAGTCGGGCGCGCGGCGCAGCAGCGCTTCGGCGTTGACGATCCCTGCCCCATACTCGTCCGTGTCGAAGCCGGGTGGTACGTGGGCGCTTCGTTGCACTGTCGCCTTGAACACAGACTGCAACTTCGTTCCGGGCCTGAGGTTCTGAACAAGCTGGTTGCGCCCATGGTGGGCAAGCCAGCACGCGGCGACGCCAGCCAGGTGAGCGACCGCGTACGATGTTCCCTCGCCGCCGCCCACCTTGCCGGCATTGGTCGGATCGCGCGCGTCAGCGCGCAGCACAAGTTCTGCTGGGCCGGAGATATCCACGGCCTGGCCGTGGCTCGAGCCTTTCCAGGGCAGCATCTTCTCATTGATGCCGCCAACCGCCACGACCTCGTCATAGCGCGCCGGCCAGACGACCGTCCCGACGCAGTTGCCGGCTGCTGCGAGGACGATGATGTTGGCGTCCACCGCCTTACGGACCGCGGCTTGCAATGCCGAACCAAAAAGCCCGCCCAGGCTCATGGTGATCACATGCGCGCCCTGCAGCCTGGCATGGTTGATCGCCTGGGCCACGCGGCTCTGGTCGATAACGACGACGGAGGTGATGGCGCGGATCGGTATCAGGGTGGCCTCCGGCGCGCTGCCGCTCATCGCGCCAGCCTCGGGACTGGCAACCACGCTGCCAGTCGAGGTGCCGTGGCCAATGTTGCCAGAGCCCTTCATCGGATCGACGGGCGGTTTGCCGGGCTCGATGAAATTGGCCGAGCGCTTGTCCTTGTCGACTTTCGTGGGCATTTCCGTGTGGGTTGGCACCACACCGGTGTCCGGCTGGAACACGAGGATGCCCTTGCCGCCGCGCGGGCGCCCCTGCGCCTGCGAGAATGCCCAGGCCTGGCGAACATTGGTCTTGTTGATTGCCCAGTCCGGGTCCAGCGGAGCGTCGTCCTTCTCGTCCACCCAACACCAGAAGGCAAAATTCGCGCTCTCGGCGGTGCCGTCCGCCGGCGGCGCCGCGCCGACGGCGAAATAGTTGGTCGACAGGTCCGGCTCCACCGTTTCGCTGCCGAGCAGATGGTTGAGGTGGCGAGCGACGTCGAACAGGTCCGAGCGATCAGTGGCGACCACGCCTGGGATGGTGATGAGACGGAAACGGTCGAGCTGAGGATCGGCATCGAACAGCGGCCCGACCTCGACATCGAGGTTGAGCGCTCGGCTGACCTCAGCGCGAATAGTGCTGTCGGTCATCGGGGTCGACAGGGTGACGACGAGCCGAATATCGTCGGCGGAGGGCTTTTGGCTTTTCTGCACGTCGCCCCAGAAGGCCACAATATCGGCGATGTCGGCGCCGGCCGGCGGAGGCGGCGCGGCCGGACCTTCGCCGGCCGCCAGCCCGGCGGCGACCCCGGCCGACGCCATGATGCCGGCGCCCTCGGCGGTGGTGAACTGGTCCGCATCACGGATCTTGCGGGCGAAATCGACGCCTGCGAGTTGCTCGATTTCGGCGATCGGGCGCATGTACTTGACCCACTTGTCGGGCACCACCAACTCGGTGTCGACGCCCGACAGGTCCTGTTCCAGTGTGAAGCCGTAGCTCTGCAGCCGGCCCTCGGTGCTGGCGACAATCAGCTTCCAGAACTTTCGAGGGATCTTGATCGCGATCTCGCCCTCCGTGTCGACGCCGCGAAAGATCGGATCGTCCCCGGCGAGAACAGGTCCGCCGAAGACCGCCAGGTTCTCGGTTCGCGCGCTCTTCAGCACCAGGTTCTCAAGCGCGCCCCAATTGTCGCCCTCCTCGTCGGGCCGATTGAAACGGGCTGTCTGCGGGGAGCAGTTGGTGACATGAAACGTGTCGCCATTGGCGTTCTGCATCTCGGCGTAGGTGTCGCCCCAGGCGACGTCCTCCCGCCGCACGATATGACCCTTGTCGAAGGCCTTGCGGTCCTTGTTGTAGAACTTGTCCGGCAATTGCTCGGTGTCGAGGATTCGCCCATCGCCGAACCATTTCTCGCTATCGTCCTTGCCCATGCCGCCGAGGCCCTTGCGGCCATAGTCCGCTTGTGGCCGATTGCCCGGCCTCTTCCTGGCGGGATCGGCGCTGACATTTGCCGCCGCGAAAAGGGCCAGCCGTCGCGCCTTGTGCATAACCACTGAGAAGTGATGGTAGGAGATTTCGTGGCTGCCATCCGCCATGCGGACCAGTTCGTTCGGGCGTCGCGGCTTCGGCATGGGGACGGAGACCCCAAGGAATGTCGGATTATAGCCTTTGCGTGTCGAATAGTCGGTCTCGTGCACCGGCTCGACGGCGCGCTCGACGATAACCGTCGCGGTAGCGTTGGATTGTTGCGTGGTCACGGACGCGGCACCGAGTTGCGCCTGGCCGAGGCGGACCGTGATTTCGAGCGGTATGGTGATGCGCGTTTCTTCGCCATTCGCGGCCATTGCACGTCCTCCTGAGCCAGATGATGGGGATGCGTCCGCGGCGATAGGCCCAGTCGTGATGTCGACGGGCTCGGGCCGAGCCGAGCCGGTGGACACTTGGCGCCAGGCGTCGTCCCATGCGGTCGCCCTGCGCGTGACCGGGCCTGCGAAGGTCACGCCCGTGTCGATGACGCGCCCGTCGGCGGCCAGGGCGCCCGCGGGAACGCAATAGTTTGCGACGGCGTAACGCCCACCGAAGTGGAGACCGAGCACATCGCCGGTCTCAAGATCGAGCACGCACGACCCCGAATTGCCGCCGAGCGTGGAACTGTCATGGAGGGCAGCGTCGACGACGCGGTTGTAGTAGGTGTCGACGGCTGCGATCTCGCGTATCTTTCCGGGTTGAAGGCGCTTGATGCCGTAGACCCCCGCGAACACATCGTTCTGGATGTCGGCGGGGTTGCGAATGTCGAAGGTCGGATAGCCGATCACGGCGACTTCCTTGCCCGTCATCGCGCCGGGATCGAGGGTTGAGAGACGCAGATGCTGGCGGATCGCGGGTAGACCTTCGACCTCAAGGAGGGCCATGTCCCAATGGGGGTGGATCATAGCAACCCGCAACACCTGCAGATAGGCCGTCGCTGGGAGACCGCGCTCCTTCAGGAAATCGATGCCTGCTTCGAGCCCCTGAATGAAATTCAGACCCGACGTCCCGAGGCCCTCCGCGAATGTCTCCGCGACATGCCGGTTGGTCATGAGCAGTCGGGGTCCGACCACGAAGCCGGTGCCGCCATAAGGCAGCGTGGGGTGATTTGGCAGTTCAATCCGGCCGATGCCGGGGAACTTCGCCTTCAGTCGGTCGCGGAGTTCCGGCTTGTTCAGATGCAGCCAATCGGGGTGTCGTGTGCTGAAGTCGCCGCCCACAATGTCAATGGCGGGTCGCTTCGCCGGCAAGATGACCGCTTCAAGATGGTAGCGTTCACGGGGATCGAGCATTTCGCCACGGTCCAGCTTCTGAAGTGTGGTGCGGGTCAGAGTTTCAGCCGCCCCCGCGCTTTCCGGCCCAGAAGCACCGGGCATCATTTCTTCGATCGTTTTGGACGCCGTCGTCTTCGTGAGGAATTCGCGCAGCTGATTTTGCGATGCAAAGGAAGTCATGACCGATTCGATGCCTCTTGCGTCAATTTCCAGTGCAGAACTATCTGAGTTCAGAATATGGGTGGTTTGCCGACGGTTTGGGTCTGCACTGGCGAAACCCGCTCCGCTGTCGCGAATCTCAAGCCCCGGGCAATGGCGCGACAACGGTCCGCGTTGCCGCAAGCGCCAGCGCGCTTTCGGTGGCCGCGCCGCTCGCATGAAATGGCTTTACAATTCTGATCGGTGTCCCATTGATCTCCGTCAACAGGCCGTTCCACACCATCTGATAAAGGCGCTTGAGATCGAATGTGTCCTGGGAGGTTAGCTTACTGTCGTTGCCGTAATTCATTATGCTGAATTTCTTATGCTCCCCGAAAATCTCGGCAGGCCAGTCGGTTTCGCTGATCAATGCAAAAAAATGTCTCAAGCCAAATATGTGGCCGATCTCATGGATAAGCGTTTCGACCTGTTCTTCCGAAGGCTGTTCGAACATACGCGGATAAAGCGTTAGCTTGTGACGCCCTGCGTCTGGGAAAAACGCACTGGCCAGCACGCACCCATTGTCATCGCAATCGTCCGTCGATCTCATGACGACTTCGAAGTCCCAGGAATCGTCGCGCTTGGCAAATTTGACGGGAGCCGAGTCGCCCCACTTTAAGATGGCTTGGCCGAGCAGTTCTTCTACAGCCGCTTTCGCCGCGGCCTGATTTTCAAACACTGCGAAGGAATTGTCACGGAAACGCCAGCGCAGTGTGGTGCCCTTGGCCCACAGCGGAATAAAGCCCTCGGACGCATCGACCACAATTTCTAGCGGCGTGCGTCCGTGTGGCGTTGTGTGCCCCCTCTTTTCCGTGTCGCAACGCACACCCTCTCTAATAATGTGGGCGTCTTTGACTTGCGCCTTTTTCGTTCTCGTCAGTTTGAACGGATTGGCGTTACCAGCTTGTTTGGACGCCGTAGTCTTCGCGTGTGAACGTGCCATCGACCTATCCTCCAATACGTTCGGTGCATGCGCATTGTTTGCGCTGACGTCAGTTTTACGCATCTTACACATTACAGCAGTTAGAAATTATAATATATGTCATACTTGTTTGCATGATACAACAGTATATTATGATAAAAACAGTATCTATGCGACTCAACACAAGACCTTTGGCAGTTCGATCAAGCTGATCTGTGCTGCCAGAAATAACTTACGTGTGTCGCGGTGACGAGAAACACCTGCCGCTGCAGTTGACCTTCTTGTTTGCCTATCCAGCTTTCACCGAGACGTGTATGTGGGACGAGTCCTCAAAGAAAACCCAGTCGCAACCCGCATCCACCGCCAGGCGAGCTAGCCTGCCGAGCTTTGCACCGTCGACCGGATTGGTCGTGAGGTCGGCGGCCCTGCCTTCGTAATGGAGCGAGGCGTCGGCATGTTCATTGTCCTCATCCCAAGCCTCCGTAACCCGCAGCTTGGCGCCGGGCCATTCCGACGCAACCACATTGGCAAGGGAATCCAGTTTGCTCTTGAGGCGGGGCGTCATCATGCGATCCGCGCCGGTGTTTTCCTCGTCCTTGAATACGATCTTGGCGTTTGTATTCGTGACGAGACCGGCGAATTCGGGATCGGTGCGTGTAATTTTTTTAGTGATCGGGCCGCAGGTCACCAACTCCGATGCGTTGGGGACCTTTTGACCCTGCGATAGGTCGCCAGTGGTAAATGTCGCAGGACCGCCGCCTACCCGTCTATCGGATGAAGGCCTGATGCCGAAATATGCGTACGCCGCTGATACTGCCAGGCCAAGCCAGGTGGAGCCGATATCGGAAAGGGTCGAACTGGCCTTTGGGTAGAGCATGACGCCGACAACGAGTGCGGCCAAGCCAGTTGCGATCCATGCCAGAAGGTAGAGCACAACAACGGTGTTGGTCGCGTAGACGGCGGCTTTGGATTCCGGCGCGAAGGAACCAAGGGTGGGCGCATTTCCTGGTTCGGTAACCGTCAGGTGGGCAATGACCAATGCAGAGACCAAGCCGCCTACGGTGGTGACGACATACTTGAAGCCGTCTCCAAATAACGGAGATGCCGGCTCGCATACCGGCATGGACCGACAATTCTCGACGACCAACGAAATCACATAAAACGTCGAAAACGAAAACAGGCATAGAAGAAGTACTGCGATAACACTGCCGAAGAATGCAGTCATCGGAGAGTTCATACCCTTAGCTCCAGGTTACATCGTAAGTGTTTCTGCGATTGGCGGTGAGACGCTGACGACACACCTGCCGCTTTTCATTTGCTGTCAGCTCACGGTACTCGGCGGCTAGGCCCCGCAGTCGCATCTAGTTGATCGCCTCGATCCGAGTTCGTAGTTCTCGCTGCCGCTCAGAGGGGAACGTCAATGCTGGAGAAGCCGCGCTGATCTGAAGGGGGATCCTCCTCCTCGACTTCCGCACAACGGTCTCCATCGTCACTGATAATCTGGAGCGCGCGTCCGTCCTGGAGCACCATGGCAACTTCCGGATCAAGACCGGAGAGATTCGGTTGTGTCTCCCAAGCCACCGCTTTGTGCTCGGGCTCCCCATCCCACCAGTAGAGCGCGTAATCGACGGCTGCCGCGTCACTGGCCTTGCCAGCAACGATCAAATAGTGATCCCCAACCCGTTCCAGGCTGCGAATGCCGCGCCCATCCAGGTCGAGCATCGCCGTATCGCCGAATTCAGCCAGACTGTCTTTCGCGGCGAGCACCAGGTCGGCGTTCTTCAGCTTCACAACCGCCGCCTTGCCGTCGACGAGATTACGAAACCCGAACAGCAAGCCTCCATCGGGTGCGGCGGCGAGACCCTCGATGTTGATGCGACCGTCGGATGATCCTGAAAGCTTCACCAGCTGCGGCTTCAGATCCTCGCGCAAGACCCCCGTCGGTTCGAGCGTCGTGCCGCCGTTGCCCTGCACAATCCGGGTCGCGAAGATCACCTTTCTCTTTTTGTCGCTACCGCCCGAGCTATTGGACTGGGAGGCAGTCCAATAGACCGTGTCGCCTCTCGCAGTGGCGCCCTCGAGATCAGACTTCTCGTACCCGGTGAATGTCGTAAGATCCACGGAAGCAGAGATGGTGGGTGATCCGCGCTCATAAATCCGGATCACATTCGACTCGTCGCTTGCGACGGCGAACCTTGATGGGCCGATAAACGCTCCGCCGGAGGGCTCGCAAATCCCACTGTATCGCTGCAGGTCGGCCGTCGATCCGGCCGCTGCGGCTCCGCAAAAGAAAACGATAGCGATGCCGACGCTCCTGTTCATAGCTGCCTCCTTGCTGCCGTCTGTCGAACCCGCCGGCTAGACAATCCCGATTTCAATCAAAAGCGCGCAGGCATCGCCGTACCATTTTGCCGCCCGGTCGAGATGATCGCCATAAGTGCGCAGACCCCACGGACTATGCGCGCTGCTGTAAAGTCCGCCGGCGTTGAACGCGGCTGCCACGAAGATCGGATCAATGCCGCTCTTGTCGAGCCGGATCCGTATTTCTGCAGCGCCAAGATCAAGATTGGTCGCAAAGTCATACAGCGGATGACTGTCCGGTTTGGGGTGGGGTTTGGCCGGATACACCGGTGCGACCGCAAAAGGATCGTAGTTGAGGCCGAACGCCGTGCCTTTCGAGCGGATGACCCAGCGCGCCGTCGTGCCGAGCGATTGCACGGGGCCCGCCGAATAGTCCCCAAGCGTCGGCGGATTGACGTCATCGTTCTCGACATGCGCCTCCCAGCGAAATGTCTTCGGGCCTGTGAACTTGTCGGCTTTGTAGATGTGCGTCTCGGTCGCCACCGTCATCAAGAGCAGCGCCGGCGGTATGCCGTGTTTGGCGCTCGCGGCAAGCAGCTCCGAGCCCATGTATTGCATGATCTTCCTTATCGTATCGAGACTTTGCTCCGAACGCTGTTGCTCGACGGTGCCGTTCTCGCGGGTGGCAAGGCCACGCGCGTCGTACCGCCATTCCCTTGTTCCGTTGCCGAAAGGATGCCAATCCTTCTCATCCATTGGCGGGACGGCCGTCGGCGCGAAAGCAATCGAGGGCGCGCTGACAGTCTGCATGCGGTCCGATCTTGCAACATTGAGGGCAGTCGTGGCGTGATCGGCATCGAGCCGCACGGCAGATACAGCGAGGTCAAGAAGAAGCTGGCTTGGATTGCGCAGCCGGCTCGGGCGGGGGTTGGCCTTCGGCCAGGAATAGTTTTTGGTCGTGCCGCTCGAATAAGTTTCAAAATGCAGCATGTTCAATCGGCCGACAGTGCCGATCCGCTGCCCGGCGTTCACCCGGTCGCCGACGCTCAGGCCGAGCGATGCGAGCGAGTTGGGCGAGACTTCGCCGTAGTTGACCACATATCCATCGTGCTGCACCAGGAGCGCGTTGGTGTTTTCATAGAAGGGGTAGAAATTTGCGATTCTGCCGTCTTCAACGGCGACGATCGCGTCTCCTTCGGAACAATAGAGATCGATCGCGCAGTGATAGCGGGCGCCGCCGCTTCGATCGGCAAGGAAGCGACGTGAGGCGTTGGCACCCGAAGCGCCTCCGCCGACCAGTCGCGTGTTGACTTCCAAGGCGCGCGGATGGCGCGTCACAACAGGCCAATAGACTGTGCTTGCTGTGGACGCGGCGAACGCAATCGGGTCCCCGGTCGGGATCGGCAGGGCCTGCTCGGCAGCGGTGCCGGCGTCGGCATGCGCTGCAAAGTGATGATCGATGGACCTGAGCGCGTCGTCCATGGCCTCTGGAGCTAGCTTGCTCGCGGCTCCCGCCTTTGCCGCTGCGACAAAGGTGACGTCGGGCATTGCGCGCCTGCGCGATCCCCTGCTGTAGAAGGCGACGCGGTCGAGGAACGTTTGCCAGCCATTTGGCCGCCCGCGCAGGACGCTGGGGCAGTTTTTGCCGGTCCAGTCATGATGCTGGCGCAGGCCCTCGGGCACGGTGATGCCGAGCTGCATGCCCAGAAACACGCAAAGCCGTGCCGCCCGGTCGTATGCGGCTGCTTCATTCATGCCGCGATGCATGCAGATCTCGATGCCAATGCTGGATGCATTGGCGGCAGCATGGGCGTGCCAGCCCATCTCGTTGACCGGGAGATGCTGGTAGATCTCGTTGTCGTCCACCGTGAAGTGCCACGATACCTTGCGCGCGACTGCGTCGCTGCCGCGAATGTATCGATTGTGCGCGTCGGCATCGGCGCCCGGACCGGGGTTGTCGGTGTTGTGAATGGTAATAGTGGTCGGCCGTATCCGTGTGCCAGGCCGCGTCGGGAAACCCGGTGGCAAGAGGTCGACAATGATGCCCAGCGGATCGGCGGATGCCGCGCTGGTTGCCCGGTGCGAGCCGGTATTCGATCTGACCTTTGTTTTCGGTGCCTGGGTATCCAACGCATCCTCCTTCGATGGGCAATTCAATCGTTCGAACGATCTCACCAAATCGGCTTTGCAAAATTGTTCGTTCGAGATGCTCGCAATCCTAGATCAGGAAAAAAATCGCGGGCGTGAAAACACCGTGAAATACATCGATGCGAGCTTAAGGGGTGAATGGAGCCGCTATTGTGCGTGTGTCAGCTCACGCTTACCCAGCAACTCTTGACGAACGGACTTCGCTCCCTTCAGCAGCAGGATTTTGCTTTTCCCCACGAGGATCAGCAAGGACGCATGAACATTTGCTTCTTCTAATGGATAGCGGGACGCAGAAAATTGCAGTAAGTAAATATGGGGCACAGAATACTTCTGCAGGGCGGACATGCTAAAGCTAAATGCTCTCGGCAGGCTTACCCTCACCGATGAGGGGGGGCGTGATTTCGCGCCACAAGGTGGCAAGGCGCGCGGCGCGATTGCTCTTTTGGCCGTCGCGCCTGGTCACACCCGCACGCGGGCATGGCTGCAGCAGCGCCTGTGGAGCGACCGGGCCGCGGAACAAGCGGCAGGCAGTTTGCGGGCGGCCCTTAGTGAGATACGCCGCGCGTTGGGGCCGCACGGCCAACTGCTGGTGGCCTCGCGCCATGCCGTGACTCTAGACCCAGCGAGCTTCAAGGTCGTGTATGAAGCGTCTGCCGACATGAGGCGGGCAGGCACGGTCGAGGCCTTTGAAGACGTCGACGTGCACGACCATGAATTCGAACATGTTATCCGCGACGTGCGCAGCCATGTCCTCGAGAGATGGATGCAGCAGCGTAGGGCAGCGCCGCGCCGAAGACGCATCGTGCTGGTGCGTAGCGATGCACGAGGAGCGCCAGCGGCCGATGTCGGCGCACGATTGTTGCAGAATCGGATTCTGAGCGCATTGCGGCAGATGGACGATTTGGAGATCATGAGTGCGGACGGGGACGGCGGCGCGGATGATCTCGATGCACCCGCAGGCCAACCGCAGGCGATGCTCTTGATCCGGGTGCTTTCCGTTGCGGTTGGTGGTGACGTTTTCCTGTCCTGCGAAATTCAGAATGGAAGACGGCTGTGGTCCGACAATGCAAGCGTACCTGGCGCCATCGGCGCGATGCACGAGTCGGTCGACTTGGATAGGCTTGCGCTCAACACAGTCGAACGGGTTTGCGAAGCTTTTGCCGAATCGGCATCGATTGATGGAGCGGATGCTTGCGCATCTGTCCTGGCGCACCAGGCGCGGAACCTGTTTTTTCGTCTTGACAAGAAAAGCCTCGTTGCTGCTGACAGCCTGTTCAAGCGCGCCTTTGAGATAGAGCCGCGCGGCCGGTACCTGGTGTGGCGGGGCTTCTTGCGCAATGCCGCATTCTTTCAACATCGAACGATGTCATTCCTGGACAACGTTGCGCCGGTCACCGAGCTCGCTGCGGAGGCGCTCCGCCACTCGCCCGACGATGCCGTTGTCCAGACAATCAGTTCGCAGATTGAATATATTCACCAAGGCAATCTGCGGACCCCGCTCGTGATGGCGCAGCGCGGCGTCGAGCGCGATCCGACGGACCCGTTGGGATGGGCGCTGCTCTCCAACGCCCTGAGCACAAACGGCAAGTTGGAAGAAGGATACCAGACAGCCCGGCGTGCTCTGGAACTTGCAAAGCACAGTCCCTATCAGTTCTATTTCGAGCATTTCGCTTGCATGGCCGCAACCGCTCTGGCTGACTACGATCAGGCGCTGCTGCACGCCAGAACGGCGCTTCGCTTCCGCCCGGATTTTGTCTCGACACGGCGTTATGAGGTGGCCTTGCAGCTGCGCCGCGTTGAAGTGCCCCAGCTTCGCCAAGCTGTTAAGGCTCTGCGAGAGCAGGAGCCCGACTTTGCTCCAGCGGCGCTGCTTGATCCGGCCTATCCGGTCAACACGCTGCGGCGGCTGCCGATCATGGCAGCAATAGAAAAGAAGGCTGCGGGCCGGGCCGATGACTGGCTGGAAGCGTAGCTGGCCCATCCGCTAGCGACGCGGTCTGGCGTCCTACCGCCGTTGCGTGAAATCGTCGTGAATTCGTCCCCGACGGCCTGAAGAGCCCCAGCGCCCACTATCCTTTTTTTCCTGAAGCGCATTTACTCGAAGAAAGCTTCAATCGCGTTCAGCTAGGAGGCCTTGTTGCCTGGGTGGACAAACAAACTGCCCGAACGTCGCGATCGCCTCGGGCGTGAAGAAATCGACGCATGTCGCGCACGACAACCCGCGACCAGAAAGGACAGCCTGTGACCGCACCTGAGCGACGCAGATTTGACAGTGCCGAGCGGCAACTGCTTGACGCCGCGTTGGCAGGGCAGGAACTATGGCCCTATACCAGCAGCGGCGATCCAAAGCGGAATTTCTGGAACGAGGCCCGTGAGGCTTTGGAAAACTACTATAGCGACACGAGCGGCGAGCGTCTCCGCGCCGTCCCGGCGGGATCTGGCACCGCCGCCATCCACGTCGCGCTTGGCGGCCTCCAAATTCCCGCCGGAACGGAGGTTATCGTTCCACCAATCACCGACATGGGAACTGTCATGCCGGTGATCTTTCAGAACGCGATTCCCGTGTTCGCCGATCTTGATCCGAATACCGGATTGCTGACGGCCGAAACGATCGCGCGCGTCGCTACCAGTCGCACTTCGGCGGTCATTGTCGTGCACCTGGGGGGCTCGCCTGCAGATATGGATCCGATTCTTGATTTCTGTCGGCAACACAATATCAAAGTGATCGAAGATGCTGCGCAGGCTCAGGGGGCCAGCTATAAAGGACGTCCCGCGGGAACGCGAGGCGATGCTGGCTGCTTCAGCCTCAACTCCCAAAAACACATCACGTGTGGCGAGGGCGGCTTTGTCCTCGTAAGGAGCGAGGATGATTTCCTGCGGTGCCTCAACTTCTCCGACAAGCACCGGAACCGGACCGGCGTCACGGATCCCAATAGCGAGCACTACATATACAACGGGTCAGGTGTGAATTACCGGATGAGCGACCTGGAGTTCGCCATGCTCCTGGCGCAGCTTCCCAAATTGGCTAAAGTAGCGGCTCGCTTTACAGCCGTTGGCCAACGGCTTGATGAGAGGCTGTCAAAGATCCCCGGTGTGCGGCCGCAGCAACACCACGGCAAAGCGATCTCCAGCTATTTCTTTCAAATGTTTCGCTTGGAGCCGGATCTTGTAGCGCGCCGGGAAGATGTGCTGAAGGCAATGCGCGCCGCTGCGACTTCGGTCGGCATGGGCGTCGGTAAATCCTACGGCGATGAGACCCTTTATCGGACTGGGGTGTTCAGGAACCGAAACTTTTTCGACACTTTCGGACAACCCAACAACGAAACTCCAATCTGGCCGGCCGAGCTGGTTGCGCGACAAATCTTTCCGGATATCCCCGAGACTGTCTTTGACTATAAGCAGACACACTGCCCGGAAGCTGAAAGGTGGATCGAAAGCTCGTTGCAGATAGTGTTCCACGACGGCCATGAACCACATCACGCCGACATCGTTGCTGATGCAATTGAGACCGTACTGTCTATCTAACACGGATCGCCCAGAAAATGGACAGTGGGACGGGGTATCGTCGAAGGCGAGAGCGATCCCCTGAGGTAGAACACCGTCGCCCGAAGCAACGGTTTGCCAGACCTTATGCTTGACGACACTGAGGGACATTGCGGTATTAAAATAACGATCACTGCAGGTATAACATAATCTGGCAGACCGGTGACTACACCAATGGGGGACGCGGATGCGTGTCTGTGCAAATGCTATAACGCTGATTTGGATGTTGCTCGGCATCTTTGCTATTGCGCCTCGGCCGGCTCACGCCGCCTGCGACGTTGCGGAGAACGCCTCGCTCGATACGGCGGCGAGTATCCTCTTCAACTGCTCAAGCACTATGGCTCTTGCTGGTCTGCCTGCCGGGGAGAAGGAGTTCGTTGCCAATTTTTCCTTTCCGAGGACCCTCCCAGCCGTGGAGACTCCATGGCGTGGGATCGACTTTCGAGTACAGCCTGAGCGTTACCTTCGCACTCTTCTTGCCTATGGGCTGAAGGATAATGTCTCTATTGACTGGAGGATCGAGAAAGGATCGCAAAGTTGGTGCCACGCGCCGTGGTTTCAGGATATTCGCGAGCGCATTCACGGTATGACCCGCGAGCGAGGATCGCGCCTCTTCGAACTCTCGGAGCATCAACGCTCTCGCGCCGAAAACTGGGCAATTGGGTTCTACAACGGGGTTGGATGCTATGGGCTCGGTCAGGTTTGGGGGGACCCCGCGCGACCGAAGACCAAGGGCATGGTGTTCCCGCCCAACACATTTGCAATCAAGCTGCTCTTCACCACCGCGCCGGTTTCGCGGGTGCCATATCTAACCGGGTCGAAAATATGGAACGCCGCCATTGGCGAAGGCGGCTCCGTGCAGGAAATGCGCCTTTTGCAGGTGGATGTTGCGGTGAAGGATCCAGCGGCTGGCGCCCTGACAGGTTGGGTTTTTGGCACGTTCATGTACGACGCCTATGCACCTGGTGACGATGTCTGGTCAAAGCTCGTTCCCGTGGGACTGATGTGGGGAAACGACCCTGAACTGACTGCCAAGAAGTATCAGGAAGATGGAGGCACCGTGCAGGAGAGCTGGGTCAATCCCACGGTAGCTGCCCGGTTTTTCTCGCTGCCTCGGCACCATCTTGGACTGTTTGGGCGCCTCAATGGACCCGTCGACAACTTCAAGTCTGCATGCCTTGCCTGCCATGCGCGTGCCCTCGATTGGGGTCGGGGAATTCCGCCTGAAGGCCCTGTTTTTGATGAAATGAATGGCCTTTTGCCGTTCACCATCAATCCTTACGATGAACAGGCGCTGAGACATTATTTCAAGAATCGCGCACCCACAGAACCATTCGTCGCCGAGACCCAGTCGCTCGACTATTCACTCCAGCTTGCGGGTGGCATTTTCAATTTTCGCCGTTGGGTGGATCTAAAGTTTTCATCCCAGGCCGCGGAAACGCGCGATGTTGCCCCTTACATTTTTGAAGCAGAAAAGAGCGGCAACGCCGAAGCAGCACTGTCCAGGATACTGCCGCCGACACAAGACAGGTCCCACGTGGGTCCTTCGCCGTTTTCCCGCGACGAACCATGAAGAACGCTTACCGCAACTTGCCGGTGTGAGGTCTCCCACCGCAGGGTGAGCACCTAGAGGAACGACGTTGATGCGTGCAATTGTGACTTTCGCTTGGCTTTGTGCGTGGACGGGCTGTTGTCTTGCACAGTCGACCACAATTGTATCCTGGAACATAGGTCCTGGGTTGGAGGAGTCCATGCTTGGCCGGCAAGCTGACTTCGCGGGCCTGGATGCTGAATTGTCACCCGATGTGGTCGTAATGGTCGAGGTGATCGGGCGAACTGGCGCCGAAATCGTTGCCAATCACTTAGGGCGGTCAAACTATCACGTGGCGGTATCCGACCTATCGGTTCCAAATACAGCAGCCCACGAGGGCCCGGAGGTCGCGGTTATCTCCAAGATTCCGATGATCCGCGTCACAGAGTACGATGTGAAACTCGACGGGCGGACGCATGAGGTCTTTGGAAGCTTCGGCGGACTGCAAGTGGCGGAAGAACTTCTAACTTCGAGCGGTCTTTCGCAGGTCCAGCCAACAGGAGGCAACGACCGCGGTACCCTGCGCGTGGATCTGGCGAACGGCCTTACGATCTTTCCTGTGCATCTGAAGAGCAATATCAACAATGCATGCTCCGACGCGACGGACGAAAACCGGGCATTGGAAAATATGGCCATCGATGTTCCAGCCAAGCTCACCACAGCGATAGCACAAGGCTTTGCCCGTCAAGTAGATGCCGATAAACGCAACGCGGCCGAGCGAGAACGCGTGATCGCCGCGGTGAAGGTCGTCGCCGACAAAGCGACCGCAGAAGGCCGCACAACGATCATCGCCGGCGACTTCAATACGAGTCTTGAACAGGGCAAAGCAGGGTCCGCTTTCGCGGACTGCAATCTCCAGCCGTTTGAATGCAAGAAAGCGCCCTTTCCCGCCGCAGCCTGCGTCGCCGGCGACGGGTTCGACGATACTTTCGCAATCCTGACGACACCCCTCATCGGTGCAAGCGCGTTTGCGTTGCTTACACAGGGGCTGGGTCGCACTTACAAGGACACCGCTTTTGCCGACGCTGCAATCGATCACATGGCTGTGCCGGCTGGCGATCAAGCCGATTTCAAAGCGCCGACGCTTGGTTGCAACGCCGGCGTCGACCTGGCGCAGACCGATTGGGCGGCGAAAGCTTGTCAGTTGCACGGGTCCGATCACTTCGCAGTCGTGACCACCTACGACCCATAAACGGTTTTGGCGGATCCTGAGCAATCACTCATGGAAAAGGCGCGCAGCCACCCGCCAAAACGCAGCGTGTTGCACCTGCTAACTTAAAGGAGACGGAACCGTGACACTTCAAGCTGCAGATTTCTCAGAAGACCGCTGCATGGCATGCCGGCTCAAAATCGAACACGGCGCCGAAAAGTGTCCTCACTGTGGCACATCTCAAAAGAAGAGCTGGTGGGGCAATCTTGGGAACGCGTCAACGGTCTTGGCTATAATCACCGGTTTGGCGTCAATCGCCACATTTCTGGTCGTCGGACTTCCGGCACTAACCAAACAAGTGACGGAAAATCGTGCCATTGTGGCTGCCAGCTTTGTGGGCGGAGGGTCCAGCCCGGGGGAGGCCGGGTATGTTGAAATCTTGTTCGTGAACTACGGGCTCAGGTCGGCGATCGTTTTCAAGCGGTACCCGTGTTATTCCTATACCGAAGATGACAAGCAGGTAGTGGACAGCTCGGGTCAATCATATCCAGAGATATTTATTACGACCGCAGACAATACGACCGTCGACGGCCAATCCACGAAGATCATCCGCTTTGACTCCCAGGGCGGGCTTCCTCTCCCGGAAGGCTCCCAGCAGAATGTCAAAATCACCTATCAGCTCTGCGATTTACAATTCGTCGACATATCCGATGTCCCAAAACCGGGCGCAGAGCCACGCATTCAACGCTTGCAAGTGAAGGTGCCGGTATAATGTCAGTGCTGATTTCGCAGACGTTGCGCAAGAATATGCTGACGAGGAAGGACGTCCCGGTGTTGCCGAGATATTCAGCTGCTGCCCGTCGTTCTGCAGGCGGCTCATTTCTCACCTAAGTGTCAGTGCCTCGACGCGCAAGAGCGCACGGTCTGGAGTGTCGGGTTTGCTCTGAGACGTCGAGAAGGATCAGCGCTAAGATATGCCAAGCATCATCACAAGCGGGTTCGCTTCTTCTCGACGGTCGAGCTGGTCAATGCGCTGGAACAGCAGAAGGCACAGGGACGATCGGGCCAGATCGCCAATAGCCCAGCGAGTGGGCCAGTGTCTTCGGCGATGCCAAACAACCGCGCTACTCGACCGGCTGACCCATCATTGCCACATCCGCGAAACCGGAAACGACAGCTTCCGATTCAAAAACAGCTCTGCCCACGAGCCTAAAAAAGCGAAGGAGAAAGCCAGAACCTTGACCCTCAATCCCGAACCGAAACATACATGAAAGGCGGGTCAAATCTCGGTGGAAACGCCGGGTCAGTTCTCAGTGAAAATCAACACCATAGTCATACGGAGGCAGGCACCGAAGCGCCCCCGACCATCGAAAGATTGGGGCAGCTTGTCGAACGCGCCAAGGCAATTATCACCAAAGCAAAATCTGATAAGTGGAAGGACTAGAGATTTTGATGCAGTACACTCAGCAGTCAAGGTCGCCTTCTCATAAGTTCTCCACGACGTGAATGGCAGCTTTGCGCCTCCTCTCGGTCATTGCCGTGTTGACGGGCGCTGCCCAGAAGCGGACATCCATCAAACGTCGCGCGTTGGCTCCTTTGCGCCAAAAGCGGGCGTTGCAGGAGAGAGGGGCGATGTGCCGGCCTGCCACGCTCCGCCTCATGGGGACTCCGCGATGAGGCGAAACGACAGTCGCGTCTGGGCAGGCGCATGCCGGGATCCAGCTCAGGCGTTAACCTCGATTTCGCTCTCAATGGTCGAGTTTTCGACAAACGCTCCGAGAGAGCTATGCATCTGGTTGAAGACGGCGTCATTCTCCTGGCCCGTGCCGATAGTCAGCACGAAGTTGACGCTCATTTCAGGCGTCTCGTCCGGGTTGTCGTAGCCATACAGATACAGGTCGCGCGTGTAGATGCGGGCGTAGACCAGCAGGTTATCGCCATCAAAGCTGACACCATAAAAGCGCTTGTGGTGATGCCGGATGGGGCTCCACTTGTGATCGATTTCGCGCGCCTCTTCCTCGGTAATTTTCTTGGTATCGAGCGAACCGAGCAGATTGTGGTTCTTGCCGCCGCGCTCCACCTGCAGCGCTGTCGCAAGCCTGGCGGAGAAATAGTTCGGCCCGGCGATTTCGCTGACGAGGGGGTGCGGATCCAGAACGGCTGTGAGCTTGCCGTACCCGTTGAGCTTTCCGCCTGTAAGGAGGGCGGCGGGGATGGGAAGCTCCCAGTAATAGGCCGCGCCCGTCTTGAGGGATGCCGTCCACTGCAGGGTGACCCCTCCCGGCGGGCTGTTCCACGGCATGGAAACGCCAGGCGACCCAAAGCCAAGCGCGACATCGTATTTGGGATTGTCCGCATTGTGCAGGATCAGCGCCTTCACCAGGTCCGGCGAGGGCTCACGCAGCGCCGCCATCGTGTGGGCGGCAAGGGGTGAAGTAAGGGCCGTCGAGAAGCTGGACCCGGCCGAAACGGAGCCGCCAATCGTACGCACATGCGAATAGTGGACCGTTTCCGGCTTGAGCATGCTGGCGGGCCCCGGACCAGACAGGGACACGGGGCATTTTGCGCCCGGCGTACCATCAGGCCTGTGCAGGCGTCCACCCACGGTCAACGCCGCCTCGCAATCCGCGGGCGGCTGAATGCGCCCGCTCGGCTGGTTCCCCGTCGAGATCACGAGAAGGACGTTGTGCTTGCGCGCAAGGACGGCGAGGTCGTGCCCAAGCGCGCTCACGGAGTCCAGGTCGCAGTCCGTCCGCTGATTGAGCGACAGGTTCCAGACCTTGGTTTCCGGATGCCCGCCCATGACGATGTCAAGATAGGGGACGAGGGAGTCCGGATCGAGAAGGTAGCCCGCGTTCGCACGTGGCACCGCCTGTACGGTGCCGACCCGGCAATACAGCGGTGGCAGCTGCAGGTTGTTGTTCCAGTCATGCCCCTGTACGATCAGGGAGCTGACCATATTGCCATGGGCCGCATCGGCAACTCCAGCCGGCACGAGCGGCTGCGCCTTCCAGGCCTCTGCCGCGCCATACGACGCAGCCGTCAGGCCGCCATCGACGACGCCGACGATCGNTTCCAGGCCTCTGCCGCGCCATACGACGCAGCCGTCAGGCCGCCATCGACGACGCCGACGATCGGCATTGCGGCAAGTGAGGAGGGGAGCGGCCGCGGCGGTTCAGTGCCTTGGCCGGGCGAGGTCGAGGTGATCACCGGCAACGGGTCGAGGCGGAATACTGCCGCAGACCCCAGAATGGAGGCCAGATGGTCCTTGTCGCGCACCGTCACGCCCACCTTTGCGCGATGCCGGGCCCGGTAGTCGCGCAGGGCAAATGCTATACGGTCCGTCAGAGTCGTGACGAGCCTCTGACGCTGATTGGCTTCATCGCCGGGAGCAACGGGGAGGGCGGGCAGTTGCAGAAGCGGCGCCTGCGGCAGGCTTCCCAGAACCTGCTCATTGCGCAGACGGGCTATCTCCTGCAGGACAACCTCGACGCTGTCATTGCTCCGATATGGCATGAACCACAGGGTAAAAGCCCTGCCTTCGGGCGTCTCCGGCGCCAAGTCCCACAGCTGGTCAACGCTATAGCCGTGCGAGACGTCATTCACATCATACGCCCGGACATCCTCAACGCGAGAGATGTCGACCATGTCGCGGTCATCGTCCGCCGCCATCATGAGGTTAGAGTAGAACGCGAGCCGCTTCGTCTCGATCTCTATGAGATACCCCGACCGATAAGGTGCAATGATCGAAGCACCGCGATTAGCGTGGAAAATGTCGGTCGGGGTCCAAGTCGTGGCCCGCGAGTCGCTGAACATCGACGCATAGATCATCGTCCGCCCCGCCGCAGACGGCAAAGCTTCTCTACGACGGCTCAAGTTAGCGAACGCATCGCCGAGCGCGTTTCGCTGATCGTCCAGCCGCTCGAAGCGGATTCCCGTGCGGCTCTTCGACCGGCCAGTTATGCCTTCCGGGCGCGGGTCCTTGGTGAACCGCAGGACCGGATTGAGGATCGGGCGCCGTGGTTGCTCGTCAGCCATCTACCTCCCCGTCCTCTCCCTTCAGGTATCTGTGTGCCATCTGACGGCTCACACCGACCATTCTCGCGATTTCCGTTACTGGAAGTTTCGCACGGTCATGGAGCGTCAGGGCAAGCTGCTTCTTATCATCGGTTGTGAGTTTCCGTGTATCAGCAAGAGAAGGGCTTCCACGCCTTGATGAAAGCAGCGCCACGAGAAGATTTGGCAGGTTTATTTCTGCCTTATCCAGAACCGCTCGGCGACGTGCGCTTAAGGAAATATTCTGGATATCTGCTCCGGTCAGGCCGTCCGATACGATCGCCAGTGTTTCCGCGTCAGCTATGCCTTCTGGCGAATCAAGTCGTAGAAACGCCTTCCACATCTCCGCGCGCGTGGCGGTTGATGGTAGGCCTAATTCAAGCTTGTACGGAAACCGGCGGAAGATCGCAGGATCGAGAAGGTGAGGATGATTGGTCGCGCCAATGACAATGACGTCGTTTGTCAGCGTATCCAGGCCCTGAATGACGGCATTGACCACGCGCTTGAGCTCGCCCAGCTCATGCCTGTCGTCGCGCAGCTTCGCGATCGCATCCATCTCATCGAGGAACAGAACGGCGTTCCGGACCGGAATGAAATCAAATATCCCGCGCACGTTTTTCGCGGTCTCGCCTAGCCGTGACGAAATCACCGCATCCAGCCTCGCCACGTACAAGGGACGGCCAAGCTGCGCCGCGATATGGGAGGCGAGCAAGGACTTGCCGGTCCCAGGCTCGCCGAAAATCAGCAGCCGGATGGGCGCGTCCACCCCAGCCTGTTCCAGCTGGTCGTGATTCTGAGCGTCTTCAATGAACTGCCCTACGACATGCCCGGCCGCCTCATCAAGGATCACAGGCGTCGTCGGCGCCACGCCCTCCTCAAGGAGCGGAAGTCGCGTTCCGGCGTCGACCGGAAGAGTCTCGACATAGCCAGACGTTTGAAGCGGAACGCCTTTTTTTCGGACAACGGCCTGCACTGCGCGTGCGCCGTCGACGTCTTTCGTGTCGAGCAGCTGCTTGGAGAGCCCGTTCGCAGTCCTGCGGACCTGGGTGTAGTCCGCCGACATCGCGGCCTGGAGGAGGGTGATGAGTGTTTTTGTGCTGATTTCCATGCTCAAAGTGTCATCCTTTTCAGCCACTTAGTCAACACTTTTTTCTCCTGTGTAAACGTATCTTGCCAAAACGTAAACTCATATGCTAAGGATTGATCAAGGGTCGGAGATCGACCTCCGGCGCGGCATCGCCCGCCGAACACAAAGACCTAGGAACGCGAAGATGACTGACACCGAAGATGAACGCCGCGAGATCGCGGAACTGAAGCATGACGCGGCTGAGCTGGAGCGCGACATCGAGGAGCTTGAAGAGCTTATCGACCTCGAAGAGCAGGCCAAGGCGGGCCAGAAGCCCAAGAAGGCAAAGAAGTACCGTCTGCGGATCGACAAGGAGAAGAAGGTCGTCGAGGTACACCAGATGACCGGGACGCAGATCCTGGCCCTGGTGAACAAGGCGCCCGACAAGTACCTGCTGTCGATGAAGGTGCACGGCGCCGGCTTCCAGCCGGTGGCTCCCGATCAGGTGGTGGTTTTCCACGTCGACCACGTGGAGCGCTTCCAGACTCTCGCCCTCGATCCCTCGGAAGGTTGATATGCGCAAGGCATTTCAGCTTTCGGAAGAAGACGAGGAGTGCCTCGCGCAGGGCGGCCGTGTCTGGGAAGCCATCCGGGAAGGTGATGCCAAGTGGCTGATCCTTCCCGGTCACCAGATCCCGGACGGCTACAACGTGAGCACGGCCACGGCCGCGCTCCGCATTCCGCCGAACTACCCGGATGAGCAGATCGATATGGTCTATTTTGACCCGCCGATCTCCCTCAAAAGCGACCGCATGATCGCCAACCTGTCCCCGCTGGCGCTCGACGGCAGGCAGTACCAGCAATGGTCACGCCATCGCACGGCGGAAAACCCGTGGCGGCCGGGCATCGACAATGTCTGCACGCACCTGCTGCAGGTGGACACATGGCTTCAGCGAGAGCTTGCGAAATGAGGGTGATCAAGCTGCGCATGACCGGGTGCCAGCAGCAGGCCCTCAAGGCGCACCTTCTGCCCGGCGACGGCCTTGAGGCCGTCGCTGTGGCCCTTTGCGGGCGCAGGCGCGGCGATGCGGTGCACGCGGTGAGTGTCCTCGAGATCCTCCCCATCCCCTACGACGAATGCAGCGTACGGCGGCCTGATCGGGTGACCTGGTCGACCCGGCGGATGATCCCCTTGCTTGAGCGTGCGGCCAAATACGATCTCGCAGTCCTGAAGATTCACAGCCACCCCGGCGGCTATCGGGCTTTTTCGTCCGTAGACGACGAGTCCGACGCTGACATTTTCAATTCGGTCTATGGCTGGACCGACAGCGCCTTTCCGCATGTAAGTGCGGTGATGCTGCCCGACGGCGAAATGTTTGGGCGGGCTATTCTCCCCGATGGCAGCATGCAGCCGCTCGACGCTATCTCGGTCGTCGGCGACGACATCAAGATTTTCACCCCGGTGACCTCGGCTGCGACGCCCGGCTTCGCGCGGCGGCACGCCCAGATGTTCGGGGCCGGCACCGTGAGCCGTCTCAGGTTGATGTCGGCCGCCGTCGTCGGCTGCTCGGGAACCGGCAGCCCGCTGATCGAGCAGCTCGCACGCCTCGGGTTTGGTCGACTCGTGCTGATCGATCCCGACGTCGTTGAGGAGAAGAACCTCAATCGCATCCTCAACAGCACGCGCGAAGACAGCTACCTTGAGCGCCCGAAGGTCGAAGTGATGGCGCGATCGATTGCCGCCATGGGCTTCGGCACCGAGCTGAAGATCATCCGCGCCGACCTCAGCACGCCAGCCGGCATCGAGGCCGTCGCCCAATGCGATGTCCTGTTCGGCTGCATGGACGGCGTCGAAGGCCGTGCGATCCTGAACCGCGTCGCTGCCTTCTACACCATTCCGTACTTCGACCTTGGCGTGAAGCTCGAAGCTGACGGGAAGGGCGGCGTCGATGAAGCCGTTGGGGCTATCCACTATCTGCGTCCCGATGGCGACACCTTGATGGACCGCCGCGTCTTTACCCAGAAGCAGCTGATGGCCGAGGGCCTGAGGCGGACCGATCCCGCCGCCTATCGCGACCAAGTCGCCCGCGGTTACATTCGCGGCGTCTCGGAGGATCGTCCCGCCGTGATCAGCATCAACATGCAGGTTGCGAGCATCGCTGTGAACGAGTTTCTGGCGCGCCTCCATCCGTACCGGCTAGACGACAACGCCTCGACCGCCATTGTCCGCGTCAACTTCGTTGGCTCCGAAGTGATCCGCAGCGCGGAAGGCGAACCGTCAGGCATGTTCTCAAAATGGGTTGGGCGGGGCGACGCAACGCCGCTGCTGAACATGCCGGCGTTGAGCGAGGAGGAGTCGTGAACCCCATCCTGACCTTGCTGCTCGCCGCTTGGGCCTGGTTCGTTTCAGCGCCCTCGCGGCTGTTTCACCGCCTGTTCCGCCGGCAGGTTATCTGGCTCTTTGAGCACGTGGAGGATTTCCCCGACGAGCCCGCCCCCGGCCGCGTGTACCTTGCCGGCGATGCCGGCGAGTTCTGGGGCGCCGCGATGACGTGCCCATGTGGTTGCGGCGAGACGATCGAACTCAATCTTCTGCCCCAGGTCCGGCCACGGTGGTCCGTGCCGTCCGCAGCGAGCGGCCCGGCAACGCTCATGCCTTCGGTCTGGCGGCGCAGCGGCTGCAAAAGTCATTTCATCGTCCGGAAGGGGCAGATCGTCTGGTGTTGAAGGCGGGCCCATCTGTCCACCGCACCCACTGTCCGTAAGTTACATTATCACTCTGTCTGCATCAGCCGGACAGTCAGGCATAAAGGGCGTCTATAGTGTCATGACGCGGCATTGGCCTGACCACCGCACCGCCCGCTCTTGCCATAGCCGCCGCCCCGCCAGCCACTAGGCTGTGTTCCTAGTATCGCATTTCCGGCGCCGCCCGAGCCACCGAACACGGATACACCACCAGCAGTAGTGGTAGAGCTGTACTGCGGGCCGTCATCACCGCCGGTAATCTTTCCGAGGAGCATGCAATTGTAACGGATAGGCGTTGTGAGCGCACCACCTACGCCTCCCAACCCCAGCCCTAACGCAGTTCAATGCGCGCCTGGCGAAAAGAGCGCGTGGTCGGACTCTCGTGCCAAGTTATTGCCAGCGCACGAGATCAACTAAGTGCTCGAGCGGGTGAACGGAATCGAACCCTTGTCGTAAGCTTGGAAAGCTGATGATGTCAGCTTAGGGCCAATTCCGGACCTGTTCTTTCGTCGTTAGCATGTCCGCTTCTCGCTGGACCTTCCCGATAGCGTACCGTCTGCCACCGGCCCCAAACAAGTCATTCGCTCGTCGCCTTCGCGATGACACTTCTTGGCGCCCAATCTTCCAAGCCTGCAACGTTCACTGCATCGCACGGGCGCGTATATTGGGTATCTTCGATTTTCTGAAACGTCACGTCATGCTGCTTCCATCTACTACCAAACAGTGGAGGCTGTGCCCGTGACACCGACGAAGCTCCTTGTCGGCCAGATCGTAGTTGTGTTCGCCATCGTCGTCGTTGGCGTATGGGCGGCAACGCAATGGTGCGCCCACATGCTGGACTTTCAGCCGCAGCTTGGCGCGCCATGGTTTGCCGCGGCGGCCCGGCCGATCTACAAGCCGTGGAAACTGTTCGAATGGTGGTTTCACTTCGACGCCTATGCGCCTGAGGTCTTCGACAAGGCCGGCATGCTTGCCGGAGCCAGCGGATTCTTGGGGTGTGCGGCCGCAATAGCTGGCTCCCTCTGGCGCGCGCGGCAGAGGGGGTTGGTCACCACCTACGGTTCCTCACGATGGGCCGCGGCTCGGGAAATCGAGAAGGCAGGCCTGTTTGAGCCGGCCGGCGTTTTCCTTGGCAAACTGAAGGATCACTATCTGCGACATGACGGGCCGGAACATGTCATGGCCTTTGCGCCGACACGTTCGGGCAAGGGCGTGGGATTGGTCGTTCCAACGCTTCTTTCCTGGACCGGCTCGGCCGTCATTCACGACATCAAAGGCGAGAACTGGCAGCTGACTTCCGGCTGGCGGTCGAAGTTCTCTTTCTGCCTCCTGTTCAATCCGACCGACTCGAGATCGGCGCGCTATAACCCGCTGCTGGAAGTGCGCAGGGGTTCAGATGAGGTCCGCGACGTTCAGAACATCGCGGACATTCTCGTCGATCCGGAAGGCGCGCTGGAGCGGCGGAATCATTGGGAGAAGACTAGTCATTCACTCTTGGTCGGGGCCATCTTGCACGTGCTCTACGCGGAAGAAGAAAAGACGCTCGCGCGCGTCGCCACTTTCCTGTCGGATCCGCAACGCTCGTTTGCCGCGACACTGCTGCGGATGATGACCACCAACCACCTCGGCACGGCGGACACACCTCGGGTCCATCCCGTCGTGGCCTCGGCGGCTCGCGAGGTGCTGAACAAGTCAGAGAACGAGCGTTCTGGCGTTCTCTCGACCGCAATGTCGTTTCTCGGGCTCTATCGTGATCCGACGGTTGCCTCGGCAACATCGGCCTGCGACTGGCGCATTGCCGACCTCATGGATGCGGAACGACCGATGTCGCTCTATCTAGTGGTGCCGCCATCGGATATTTCGCGCACCAAGCCACTGGTGCGACTGGTGCTCAATCAGATCGGCAGGCGACTGACGGAGCGGCTGGAAGGTGACCCGAAGAAAAGCCGCAAGTACCAACTGCTCATGATGCTGGACGAATTTCCGGCTCTTGGTCGCCTCGACTTCTTCGAGACCGCGCTCGCCTTCATGGCGGGTTACGGCATCCGCGCCTATCTGATCGCGCAATCCTTGAACCAGATCTCCAAAGCCTATGGCGAGAACAACGCCATTCTCGACAATTGCCATGTGCGCATTGCCTTTTCCTCCAACGACGAGCGCACGGCCAAACGCATATCGGATGCGCTCGGTACGGCGACGGAACTCAGGTCCATGCGCAACTACGCCGGCCACCGGCTGGCGCCCTGGCTTTCGCACGTCATGGTCAGTCGCCAGGAGACCGCTCGCCCGCTGCTGACGCCTGGCGAAGTGATGCAGTTGCCGCAAGCTGACGAATTAATCCTTGTTTCCGGGTTGCCGCCGATCCGCGCCCAGAAGTTGCGCTATTACCAGGATCCGAATTTCACCGAACGGGTGCTGCCGGCGCCGGTGTTGCGCGACGGTCTGTACGCGGACTGTCCTGCGTCGCGCCCCGACGATTGGAGCGGACAAGTCCGCAGTGTTGACCGCCGTCTCGCTGCCGATGACGAACACGCCGGCGCGGCAATCGAAGAAGGGAGCGGCGTGCAACAGCAGCGTCATCCCGGCCTGCCTGAAGACCACGTCGTCGTCTCTCGGGAGCCTGATCAGGATGACCTCTTCAATCTGTCGGACGATGACGCCGAGGCACTCGCAGACAAGCGCGTCATGGACCGGGTTTCTACCGCGGCGAGCGCCTACGGCCTCAACGAGGGAAGGGGCGACGACAAGGACATCATCCCCGGCTTCTGAACGCTTTCCGCAACTGAGGCGTATCTCGGCGTAGATAACGCCCATAACCGATTTTGCGGATCTCGGCGATGTTCGTTCGCACCGGCGCATCAGCGCCGGCCAGTCGGAACGAGACGTATGAAGCCCCGTCGCATTCGCCACCAGTTTCTGCTCGAACCCGAATTGAGCGAGAAGCTGGAAACCCTCAGCCGCAACCCGTCGACCACGAAATCGGCAATCGTCGCGAAAGCGGTCGAGGCCTTCATCGAACGGCGTGGTGAAAACGAGCTCGACCAGCGCTACGGCAAGCGGCTGGACCGTCTTTCCCGCGATCTCGACCATGTCAGGCGCGACGCCGAAATAACTCTGGAGAGCCTCGCGCTCTTAATCCGCTTTTCAATCACGCTTCATGCGCACACGCCAATTCCGGATCGGGCGACACAGGCGATCGCCCAAGAGCGCTTTGACAAATTCGTCGAGCAGGTCGGTCGCCAGATAGCCTCCGGGAAGCGCTCGCTTGGTTACGGCAATGGCAACGGAGGCGAAGGATGAACTCTCATCCCGCAGCGGACCACCGCCGCCGAGCCATGCTGCGCACAGCCATGGGCGCCGCGATCACCGAGGCCCTTGCCGATCCGACCGTCATCGAGGTGATGGTCAACCCCGACGGCGCGCTGAGGCTCGACCGGTTGGGAGAAGGCCGGGTCGATACAGGCGTGCATATGCATCCTGCCGAGGCGGAACGCATCATCCGGCTCGTCGCCTCCCATGTACGCGCCGAGGCGCATGCAGATAGTCCGATTGTCAGTGCCGAATTGCCATCAGGCGAGCGCTTCGAGGGTCTGCTACCGCCGGTCGTGCTGGCGCCATGCTTCGCCATCCGCAAACCGGCGGCAAAACTCTACACGCTGGCCAACTACGTCGCCGATCGCGTCATGCTCCCGCTGCAGGCTGATGCCCTGAGGAAGGCAGTGCGCGAGCGGCGCAACATCCTGGTCGCCGGCGGCACATCGTCGGGCAAAACGACACTTACCAATGCTCTACTGGCAGAAGTCGCCGAATGCGATGAGCGGGTGATCCTGATTGAGGACACCCGCGAGCTGCAATGCGCGGCCAAGGACTGCGTTGCCATGAGGACGAGGCGGGGCTCCATCACACTCGCCGATCTCGTACGCTCGACCTTACGGCTGAGGCCCGACCGCATCATCGTCGGCGAAGTCAGAGGCGCGGAAGCGCTCGATATGCTGAAGGCATGGAACACCGGACATCCCGGCGGCATTGCCACGGTTCACGCCAATTCGGCACGCTCCGCACTCTATCGTATTGAGCAGCTCGCCCAGGAAGCGGTTGTCACCGTTCCCCGCCGGCTGATCGCCGATGCCGTCGACTTGGTCATCTTTATTGCCGGAAGAGGACCCGCGCGCCGCGTTGACGCGATCGCCGAGGTCACGGGTCTCGACGGCAGCGGCGATTACGCCGTCACCCCGCTCACACTTCCGCAACTCCAGCAGCTCTGAAAGGTCACCTCATGCGCAATAAGCTTCGCTTTCTTTCGTTCGCCGCCGTCGCGCTTCTTCTCACGGCCCAGGCCCACGCTGCCGGCTCCGGCATGCCGTGGGAACAGCCGCTGCAGCAGATTCTGGAATCGGTGCAGGGGCCGGTCGCCAAGATCCTCGCGGTGATCATCATCATCACCACCGGTCTGACCCTTGCCTTCGGCGACACGGCGGGCGGTTTCCGCCGGCTGATCCAGATCGTCTTCGGCCTGTCGATCGCCTTCGCGGCCTCGAGCTTCTTTCTTTCCTTCTTCTCCTTTGGCGGCGGGGCAGTCGTCTGATGAGCACCGGAGAGCAGCATATCGAAGGCTTCGAGGTTCTGGTCCATCGGGCGCTCACCGAGCCGATCCTGCTCGGCGGCGCGCCGCGGGCGGTGGCGATCCTCAATGGCACGGTGGCCGCGGCCATCGGCCTAGGCCTGCAGCAGTGGATTGCCGGTCTGATCCTCTGGATCGCCGGCCACACGCTCGCGGTCTTTGCCGCACGGCGTGATCCGGATTTTGCCAGCGTGCTTGTCCGTCATCTTCGTCAAAAGGGCTGGCTTGCATGCTGAAGCTTTCCGAATACCGCGGCAAAGCCGACCGGCTTGCCGACCATCTGCCCTGGGCAGCACTCGTCGCGCCCGGCATCGTGCTCAATAAGGATGGCAGCTTCCAACGGACATTGCGGTTTCGTGGCCCCGACCTTGAAAGCGCGACGGAGGCCGAACTCATCGGCATATGCGCGCGGGCAAACAATGCGCTGAGAAGGCTCGGCTCTGGCTGGGCATTATTCTTCGAGGCCGAGCGCATCGAAGCGCTGGGCTATGCGAGCTCGGCCCTTCCCGATGCTGCCTCATGGCTGATCGATGAGGAACGGCGCGCGGCCTTCGAGGGCAAGGTCGCGCATTTCGAGAGCATCTATCATCTGACCTTGGTCTTCATGCCTGGGCCCGATGGCCAAGCGCGCGCGGAAAGTGCTCTCGTCGACTCGCATGACTTGGGAGGGGAAAGAGACTGGCGCCAGGAGCTTGCCCGGTTCCGAGACGAGACTGACCGCGTTCTCGATCTTCTTTCGGGCTTCGTGCCCGAGGTGCGCGCGCTCGACGATGCCGAGACCCTGACGTACCTGCACGGCACGATCTCGACACGCCGTCATCCGGTTGCCGTGCCGGAAACGCCAATGTATCTCGACGGCGTCCTGGTTGACGCGCCGCTGACCGGCGGCCTAGAGCCGATGCTGGGCGAGCAGCATCTGCGCACGCTCACAGTTCTCGGCTTTCCGAACGTCACCCGGCCAGGAATCCTTGATGCGCTCAATAACCAGGATTTCGCCTATCGCTGGGTGACGCGCTTCATTCCACTCGACAAGGCGGAAGCCACGAAGACGCTGACTCGGCTCCGGCGGCAGTGGTTTGCCAAGCGCAAATCGATCGCGGCTATTCTGCGCGAGGTGGTGACCAACGAACCGGTGCCTCTCGTCGACAGCGACGCCGACAACAAGGCGCTCGATGCCGATGCAGCACTGCAGGCATTGGGCGGCGATCATGTCGGCTTCGGCTATCTCACCACAACGGTGACGGTGTGGGATCAGAACCGTAAAGCCGCCGCGGAAAAGCTTCGCGCCGTCGAGCGGATCGTCAACGGGCTCGGCTTCACCACCATTCGCGAAAGCATCAATGCCGTCGAAGCGTGGCTTGGTTCATTGCCGGGTCATGTCTACGCCAACGTTCGCCAGCCGCTCGTTCACACGCTTAACCTTGCCCATCTCGTGCCGCTGTCGTCCGTGTGGGCAGGTCCAGCGGAGAACGAGCACCTTGCCGAGGTCACCGGCGATTACGCTCCGCCGCTTCTTTTCGCCGAAACCAGCGGCTCGACGCCGTTTCGGCTTTCGACCCATATCGGCGATGTCGGCCACATGCTGATTGTCGGGCCGACCGGTGCCGGCAAGTCGGTTCTGCTTGCCCTGATCGCTTTGCAGTTCCGGCGCTACGCTGGCGCGCAAATCTATGTCTTCGACAAAGGCAATTCGGCCCGCGCCGCCGCGCTTGCCATGGGCGGCGACCACCATGCGTTGGGTGCGAATGGTGCGCTTGGTTTCCAGCCGCTGCGCCACATCGACGACCCGGCCACACAGAGCTGGGCGGCCGAATGGATCGCCGGCCTCATTGCCCACGAGAATGTCACCGTCACCCCGGAGGTGAAGGAGGCAATCTGGTCGGCGCTCACCAGCCTCGCCACCGCGCCGGCGCAGGAACGCACGCTGACTGGCCTGTCGGTCCTGCTTCAGTCCAATGCGCTCAAATCGGCATTGATGCCCTACACGCTCGACGGACCATTCGGCCGCCTGCTCGATGCCGATGACGACCGGCTGGCCATCTCGGATGTGCAGTGTTTCGAAACCCAGGAGCTGATGCACAGCCAAGGCGCTGTGCTGCCTGTGCTCACCTATCTGTTCCATCGTCTTGAGGACCGGTTTGACGGGCGGCCGACGCTGCTCATGCTCGACGAGGCCTGGGTCTATCTCGACAACCCGCTCTTTGCCGCCCGCATCCGCGAATGGCTTAAGGTGCTGCGTAAGAAAAACGTCTCCGTCATCTTCGCGACGCAGTCGCTTGCCGACATCGCCGGCTCTTCTATCGCACCCGCAATCATCGAGAGCTGCCCGCAGCGCATTTTTCTCCCCAATGATCGTGCGGTGGAGCCGCAGGCACGGGCAGCCTATGAGCGCTTCGGTCTTAATGAGCGACAGATCGAATTGGTCGCCCGCGCCACGCCGAAGCGCCACTACTATCTGCAGTCGCGCCGCGGCAATCGCCTCTTCGAGCTCGGGCTAGGCCCGATCGCTCTTGCGCTTTGCGGCGCCTCCGACCCGGCCGCGCAGACCCTGATCGACAATATTCTTTCCGAAGAAGGGCAGGGCAGCTTTGCCGCCCGTTTCTTCAGTGCGCGCGGCCTGGATTGGGCTGCCGAGCTTCTCCAGCAATTTCCTCAACCTAACAAGGAGCAATCGTCATGATCGGACGCCGCCTTTTTACTAGCCTGGTCACCGTTTCCCTGATTGCCAAACCGATGGCTGACTACGTCCAGCCGGCCTATGCGCTCATCGTGTTTGACCCGTCCAACTATACGCAGAATGTGCTGTCGGCAGCACGCGCATTGGAGCAGATCAACAACCAAATCCAGTCGCTTCAGAACCAGGCGACCATGCTGCAGAACATGGCGCGCAACCTTCAGCGCCTGGATTTCTCTTCCGTGGGCCAGCTTACCGGCTCGCTCCAACGGATTGACGGTCTGATGACCCAGGCGAGCGGCCTGAGCTTCGATCTCGACAAGCTGCAGGACCAGTGGCGCCAGCAATATCCGGAAAGCTACGACGCCACCATCAAGGTCAGCAATGTGGCGAGCGCCGCGCGCGAGCGCTGGCAGAGCGCCATGCAGGCGTTCCGCCAGACCATGAGCGCGCAGTCGCAGATCGTCGAGAACGTGCAGGCCGATGGCGACCTGCTTGCCGATCTCGTCAATCGCAGTCAGGGCGCGGCAGGTGTCCTCGAGGCAAGCCAGGCTACCAATCAGCTGATCGCGCTTTCGACCAAGCAGCAGATGCAGATCCAGACGCTGCTTGCGACCCAGTTCCGGGCCGAAGCCGAGGATGCGGCGCGCAAGGCGCAGTCTGAGGAAGCCGCTCGCGAGACGACGAAGCGTTTCCTGGGCACCGGCACGGCTTATCCCGGCAACTGAGCGGCAGTTCTTCAAGACAACGAGGAAGGCGGCGACATGAACGACCTCGGAGTCATCGATCGCTTCATGGAGACCTTTACCCGCTACATTGACAGTGGGTTCGGTCTGCTTTCGGGCGACGTCGCCTTTCTCACCACCATTCTGATCGGCATTGACGTCACGCTCGCGGGCTTGGTCTGGGCGTTCGGCGGCGAGCCCAACATTCTCGGCCGGCTTGTTCGCAAAGTGCTCTATGTCGGCGCCTTCGCCTTCGTCCTGAACAATTTCAAGAACCTCGCCGACATAATTTACCACTCCTTTGCCGGTCTCGGCATCAACGCATCGGCCGGCAACCTGTCCGCCGACAGTCTCCTGCGGCCAGGCCGCATTGCCGCGGCCGGCTTCGAGGGCGCCTGGCCGCTCCTCAATCAAGCGAGCCAGCTAGTAGGCTTCCCCGAGATTTTCGGTAACGCGCTCACCATCTTCGTGCTGCTTCTGGCCTGGTTCCTGGTCCTCATCGCCTTCTTCATTCTTTCCATCCAGCTCTTCATCACCATCCTCGAGTTCAAGCTCACCACGCTGGCCGGCTTCGTCCTGGTGCCCTTCGCGCTCTGGAACCGCTCGGCGTTCCTGGCCGAGCGCGTGCTCGGCAATGTGATTTCGTCGGGCATCAAGGTGATGGTGCTTGCCGTCATCGTCGGCATCGGCTCCACGCTCTTTGGCGAGTTCGCTTCCGCCCTGCAGGGCCAGGAGCCGGACCTGGCGGCGGCCATGTCTCAGGTGCTGGGTGCGCTGGCGCTGCTTGGGCTCGGCATTTTCGGCCCCGGGATTGCCTCGGGTCTTGTTTCCGGCGCGCCGCAGCTTGGCGCCGGCGCGGCACTTGGAACAACGGCGGCCGCAACTGGATCAACGCTCGTTGCCGGAGGCGCAGCGTTTGCCGGCGCGCGCATGGCAACAGGCGGCGGCCTCGCCGCAGTCCGTGCCGGCGCCGCCATGGGGTCCGCTGCCACCGTCGCTTGGCAGACGGGGCGCGCGACATCGCCCGAGTCCGGGCTGTCCGGGGTAGCTGCTGGGCTGCAGGGGGTTGCGAGTGCCGCTAGCGGCGCCGCGGTGCGGGGAATGCGATCCGCAGCAGAACCATTCCGCCGTAGTGCCGACGCCGGTCGCGATGCCGACTGGACCGCGACCGGCGGCATGCCGACCAGCTCGATGAGCGGAAGCTCTCCAGTTATAGCTCCCGCGGCCGCGCCTGCCTGGGCAAGGCGTCTGCGTTCCGAACAGACCGCACGCGCCCATCGCAATGCTGCCACGCAGGCGGTGCGCGATGGAGATCGGGGCGGAAGCGGCGCCAATCCCTCCCTCAATGACAAGGAAGACTAGATGCTCTTCAAGCGACCCGTTCAGCGTTATGGAAAGACGCCCGAACCCGTAACACCCTACCAGAAGGCCAGCCAACTCTGGGATGAGCGCATCGGCGCGGCGCGCGTGCAGGCCAAGAACTGGCGCTTCATGGCCTTTGGCTGCCTGGCTCTGACGACGGGGCTTTCCGGTGGGCTTCTGTGGCAGTCGATGCAGGGCCGCGTCGTGCCTTATGTCGTCGAGGTCGACCGCTTTGGCGAGGCGCACGCGGTCGGGCCGGCAGTCCAAAACTACCAGCCCGACGATGCCCAGATCGCCTGGCATCTCAGCCGCTTCATCCAGAATGTTCGTTCGGTTTCCACCGATGCGGTTCTGGTGCGGCAGAATTGGCTGTCGGCCTACGACTTTGCCACCGACCGAGCGGCGCTCTTCCTCAACGAACATGCCAAGGCGAACGACCCTTTCGGCCAAATCGGCACGCGCAGCGTGTCAGTACAGGTGACCAGCGTGGTCAGGGCTTCCGACAGCTCGTTCCAGGTCAAATGGACCGAGCAGGTGTTCGAGCGCGGCAGCCTCGCCAGCACGACGCGCTGGATCGGGATCCTCACCATCCTCATCCGCCCGCCTAGGACAACCGAGCAGCTGCGCAAGAACCCGCTCGGCGTCTTCATCAACGGCATCGACTGGTCGCGCGAGCTCGACAGCGCCGCGCCAACCCCCGTTTCCCCTAAGGAGCCCGCCAATGACAAATAGAGCCCCATTGCTTCGTGCTGCCTTGATCCTGTCGGCGTCTGCTGCGGTTCTTTCGGCCTGTGCCTCGAAGCCAGTGCCGCCGCCTCAGATTTCCTATGACCACGAGGACTTCAAACCAGCCGCGATCGAGAAGGCGCCGGAGAAGCCGGTCAAGGTCGTGGAAGTGCCGAAACCGTTACCGTTGCCTGGTCAGTTGATGCCCGCACCCGGCAAGCCCGCCCCGGATAAGCGCTCGCCGGAAGAACAGGTCGCCGATGCCAACAAGGCGGCGACGCAACAACCCACCAAGTTTGGCTATGTCAATGCGGTGCAGGTTTACCCCTTTGCCGACGGCGCGCTCTACCAGCTCTACGCCGCGCCGGAGCGCGTCACCGATATCTCATTGCAGCGGGGCGAGAAGCTGACCTCGGTCTCAGCCGGCGATACGGTCCGTTGGGTGATCGGTGACACCGTTAGTGGCTCAGGCGATGACCAGCGCACTCATGTGCTGGTGAAGCCATTCGCGCCGGGGCTTGCCACCAATCTGGTCATCACGACGGACAGGCGATCCTATCACCTGCAGCTTCAAAGCACTGAGAAAACTGCCATGGCGGCGCTCTCCTGGATTTACAGCGAAGACCAACTCGTGGCGCTTCGGCGGCGCAACGCTCAGGCAGAGGCTGAAATGCCCGCGGCCTCGAACGTAGCACTCGAAAACATCCGCTTCCGCTATTCGATCACCGGCGACACGCCGCCGTGGAGACCGACGCGCGCCTTCGATGATGGCAGCAAGGTCTACATAGAGTTCCCGAAGCGCATCGATCAGGGCGAGGCGCCACCGCTCTTCATCGTCGGTGCTGACGGGGACAACCAGCTCGTCAACTATCGGATGCACGGCAACTACTACATCGTCGATCGCCTCTTTGCTGCGGCCGAGCTAAGGCTGGGCACCAAACAGCAGCAGGTGGTGCGCATTACGAGAACCGACGGTCGGCAACCGCCGCTGCGGGTTTCGCTGTTTTCGCGTTTTGGCAGGTGAGGGGAGGCTCATGACCGATACTTCCCATCCGAATGCACCGCCGAAGCTCAATCCCGAACAGCTGCAGCTGCGAGCCTCGCCCCGCGGAGCGGTGCGGTTCAGGCGCGGCATAATCGTCGCGATCGCTGCTGTTGGTTCCGGCGCCGTTTTTGGCGTCACGTTGATGGCGCTGCA
The DNA here is from genome assembly GCF_000502335.1 of Mesorhizobium sp. L2C066B000. Classification (NCBI taxonomy): domain Bacteria; kingdom Pseudomonadati; phylum Pseudomonadota; class Alphaproteobacteria; order Hyphomicrobiales; family Phyllobacteriaceae; genus Mesorhizobium; species Mesorhizobium sp. L2C066B000. The sequence goes on along the minus strand of NZ_AYWZ01000004.1, from coordinate 416,144 downwards.
GGGGCCTGCGTTGCGCCTGAAGCAGCAGGCCGAAGAGCTTTACAGCACCGACCGCAAGCCGACCGCCGAGGGACTCGAAGCGCTGCCTAAAGACTATTCCGGGATTAAGCCAAAGGCTCCGGTGCTTGGACCGCCGCTGCCCGGGGATCTCGGCCGTCCTATTCTCGAGCACCAGCGCCAGCTTGGCATCGCGCCCGGGCAAGACGTTTCCGCCGAGGCGCAGCGGCTTGCACAACAAGCCATTGAAGCGCGCGAGTCGCAAGTCCTGTTCCGCATCGAAAACCGACTCCAGCAAACGGAAGCTCTTAGCAATGGGCAGGGCGGACGTTCACCTTTCGAGACGGCGCCTCAGCAGCCAGATACCGAAGGCACGCGAGCTTCCGTCGCCCCGGCCGAGGGCGACCAGAACAACCAACAGCGCAAGCTCGATTTTATCGATCAACGGAACACCAGCGGGATCTACAATCCGCATGCGCTGCAGACGCCGGCTTCGCCCTATCAGATCATGGCCGGCAGCGTGATTGCGGCAAGCCTGATCACCGGCATCAATTCCGACTTGCCCGGCCTCGTCGTCGCGCAGGTTACCGAGAATGTGCGCGACAGCGTCACCGGCAGCATCCTGCTCATCCCGCAGGGCTCACGGCTGATCGGCACCTACGACAGCGTTGTAGCCTTTGGCCAAAGGCGCGCTCTGTTGGTGTGGCAACGCATTGTGATGCCGGACGGCTCATCGATCGAAATCGACAATCTGCCCGTGACCGACGCGGCCGGGTATGCCGGGCTCGAGGACAAGGTGGATTTCCATACTTGGCAGCTGATCAAGGGCATCGCCGTGGCCACATTGCTGGGGGTTGGTACCGAGTTGACCTTTGGGGAAAACGAAAGCGACTTAGTCAAGGCGATTCGTGAATCCACCCAGCAGAACGTCAGTCAAGCCGGCCAACGGATCACTGAAAAGAACCTGAACGTCCAACCCACGATCACCGTCCGCCCTGGTTGGCCGTTGCGCGTCATCGTGCACAAGGACCTCGTGTTGCGGCCATACACGGGGTAAACAGGAGGACTTCATGGCTAACCTGAAACTCGGAAAACTTCCGGACCGGACACCTTCGAAGATCACCATCACCGTTGCCGCCGACTTGAGCCAAGCACTCAACGACTATGCCGCACTTTACCGTGAGACCTATGGCGAGTCCGAAACGGTGGCGGAACTGATCCCCTTTATGCTGGTCGGGTTCCTGGAAGGCGACCGGGCGTTTGCCAAGGCCAGAAAGGAAGGTCTGCCGGGCGCCGGCGCGTCTGAGAAACCACGAAGGCAATCATCTTCCACACTGGACAAAGGTTAGCGCTTAGTGTCGTTTTGGAGCAGCTAGGCTCTTGATCCTGACCGCGTTGCCGCCGGTCCCAGCGAGCGTTTCGCACAATTTGAGATCAGGCTTTCGCTTTACGCTTTAGGAAGGTTTCTTGGCCGGAGCAGCCTTCCTTCCCAAACCTAACGATTTTGCCAGCGCTGATCGGGCGGCCGAATGTTCGGAGCGACCATGGGATAGTCCTTCGCCAGGCACCTTATCTCGGTGTCCACGAAACCGGCAGCAGGCCAGTTCAACCATTTCGCATGGAGAGGGGGTCCTGATTTTCCCTTGGGTCGGAACCAGGAAGCTGCAGACCCTAAACCCTGGCATTGCTGGCCCGCGAGTTCAAAGCATCGCATTGCGGGCATGCCATTGAGCTTCAGGAATGCGAGGCAGCGAAGGTTATGGAAGCACTGCAGGATATAGCTGGCTCGCCGGCACCAGACGGGCAAGAACTTGCTGCACGACTAGCACAGCCCGCATTGGCCAAGTTCGACACGTTCCTGAGCGATCACTTGATGACATTGGTCACAATGGTGGAAAGAATCAGCGCCAAGGACTTGCCCCTGATCGCGGCCAACGCGCTGGGAAATCATACGACGCATGAAGTCGCATGACCGCGGGGACCGGTTGCCCGCACTCGCCTCTGGCAGCCTTTCGCACATGTCCGAGCCTGTTATAACGGGCACGTCGACTCGCACCTGCGCTCACCAGACTTGATCAAATGAAAACCAGCATTGATCATTTGCCGGAGCACAAGCAGGAGCAACTGGCCGTTTGGTCGAAAGGAGGCTCTCGTCTGGTCGTCCGAGCGCATGGTCCATCCGCTCTCGCCAGTCAGCGGCTCGACACCAGGCGCGAACCCGTTCGCGCCCATTCCGTTGTAATTTCTAGTTCTTAGGCTTATCCGGTTTCGCCTTGGTGATGATCGCTTTGGCGCGCTCGACAAGCTGCCCCAGCTTTTCGATGGTCGGAGGAGCTTCTGTGCCGGCCTCCGTATGGCTATGGCCTTCCATCATGGCCGAACACATCTCGAATACTTCGATGATTTCTTCGATCAGGATCTGATCCCACATGACGCGACGAAGTGCTGTCACCATGATGCGGTCGTCCCAACGTCTCACAACTTGCTTGAGCAACAGGTGCGGCACCACTTCCTCGATTGTGCGCCGTAGCTGCCCGGCGCCCTTGCGCACCAGATCTACCCGAGCCGAGCCGAGGAGCTGTTGCGCTTGGGCCAACGTTTCTTCCGCCAGCTTGGTTTTGAGATACTGGGGCGTGGAAATTGGGGCGTCGTTAAGGCTGACGAATCCAGGTTTATCGTTGGCGCCTCTTTGAACCCAGTGCATCATTGGTTCGATCTGGGCTCTTTCCGCTGCGCCGCAAACCTTGGTGAAAAATAAGAGATCGTGTGTGAATATTATGACCTGCCGGCTCTTTGCCTCCTCAACCAGCCGGCTAGCGATACGTTCCTTGCGCTGATGGTCCTGGGAATTTACCGGATCATCAAAAATCAGCCCGGCATTGAGCTCATTGAGAGCGGCCTCAGTCAGAAAGTCCGCCAAGGCAACGGCCCTTTGCTCACCCTCACTCAGGATTTGATCCAAAGCGAATTCCTTGATGGCAAGCGAGCGGATCGTTTGCCCCTTTTGGCCCTTGGTGCGAAACTCAACCGGGATGGCACATTCGAGTCCGGAGCACTCTTGTCCGAGTCGCGATCTGTAGGTTTCTGCAATGACCCTTGAAAACAGTTCCCCCTCTTTCTCGGTGAGGCGGCGGGGGCTCAAAGCCGGCTTGGCCTTAGAGTCAGCGACCTCACACCATTTGAGATCCGATACGTATTTTTCGATGTCATCGAGATTCTTGCTTAGAACTTCGCGATGACGAAGCTCCACCCTCTCTGCGTCGAGCTTGGCGATGGCATCCGCGACACTGAGAAGCTTCAAATCTGCTATATCCGCGTCAATCTTTGTAATCACAGCCTCAAATGCTGGCGTCAAATCCATGGTGCCGTCGCCTGGAAATGTCTCTCCTGCCTTTTGCAAGGCTACAACGATGGCATCTCGGTCAAGCTTCAGGATGGCAAGGAGCTGAATAATCTGCTCATCGAGTGAGGGATGCGCAGCCTTGAGATATGTTCGCGCAACCGTGTCTTCGCCGAAAATATCGAGGGTTAGGCTCTCGAAACCTTTGATCTTGGCCTTGATCTTGGTGTCCAAGGCCATCAGCGCCGTTCGGTCCGTACTGGTGAGGAATTCCCAGTATCGCCCGAAGAGTTCAATGGCCTGGTCGCCTAACGGTTGCTGGCAAAGCAAACAACTGTCACCGTCGTTTGGATAATGATCGTGTTCAACGGCAGCCGACTTGTAAGCGGCTGTAATGAGTTTTTCCCATTCCGGCCCACCGGCACCCTTCAGCTTTTCCGATTTGAACGATGCCGTACCGGTTGCCGCTACTTTCTTGGCAGTGTCGTTGAATTCCCTAAGTAGGCTTTTTGCCCCATCCCGCTCAGTCTTCGAAAGACCTGCGCGTACCTGCTTTAACGTGTCACGCAGAACCTCGACCGGCATACGCGCTTCCGTGAGCCGTCGAATGCTCTCCTCCGGCGAGGTGGACTGCAATTCCAACGTCAAACGCTGGATTTCCTCAAGTCGGGCATCTTCGTCCTTACCGTACTCGGCTAGCTTCCGTAGAGCCACCAGGTCGGTCTTTGGCCCCAGTGCAGCAACCGCCGCCGAAGCGGCCGTTACGTTTCCGATGAAAGCGTTTACGAAGCGATTTTGCTTTGGTCGCACATCGATGGCGGCGGCCAGCTTCTGAGCCAACAGACCATACACCCTCGCCATCTCGGGAAATACGTCAAAACCTGCCGGCTTGAAGCCAAGAGGTCCCGAGTCGGACAAATGCTTTCCCGCCACCGAACTGTCGAAAACTGCAAAAGACCTCTTCAGCTCGGCATGCTCCGTCGTTCCATCGAAGACGAGTGGGATTTCGTTGCCAGCGTGATCGACCAAGACAATGGTGGCCGAGGCTTTTCTTGGAGCGGTATCATCATAAATGTCGGGAATGATCGCGTGCCGAGTTCTGCTGAAACACACATTCGTCAGGATGCGCGCAAAGCCGCTTTTTCCAGCACCATTTCCACCATAGATGAGCGTCAGTTGGGGCGAAAAAGCCAGCTCGGCAGATGGGGTCAGCGCATTTACGCCGCTGACGTCATGAATTCGCAAGAGCCGGGGTTTTTGGGAGGCGAGCCCGCTCGCTTTGCCGGTTATTGTTGCCGGAATCTCGAGCTTTGGACTTGGTTCGTCCGCCAGTCCGAATCCATGCAGGAAGACACTATAGACCTGCCCGATCTGCTCAGCAGCAAGAACGCCATAGCGCACCGCCCAAGCAAGTGTCAGCTTTTGCCAGGGCGAGAAATCCTTCGCCCAAATCTCCAGCTCATCCCAAACCGTCACCTGAGAGGGCGGGGCCGCCTGCACGTCCTGAACTGTCAATTTGTCTCCCCCGATCAGCCGTCACTCCGATAAGTAATCGGGACATAAAGTCAATCTCCAACCGGATCAGGCGATACTATTTTTCTTGTATCCAACACTTGAAGGTCCAGTACATGCCGACTGTGGTTTTTGTGACGCCATGAACCTAAGCCTCAGGTTTCTCCCTTGGCACATCGTGCTCGAATTGGCGTCGCTCGCAGGCATGCAAGAACGGCTTCGGTCGAGCGGTCGAAAGCATGACTGACGATCAACGAAAGCCGAGCGGCGTGAACCCATGCTCCGCAATGATGTGGTGGAGCTGGCAACGATACCGTCACCCGTTGTGGCCGGACGCCAAGCTCGGCCAGTTTCAACTCCATCCAGCGCGATAGAAAGCCAATACAGCGGCTTGAAATTCTTCTATCGGACCACGATCGAACACCGGTATGTTCGCAGCCGGAGACCGCTCAATGGCATTTCGATTCGTACACACGGCCGACATCCATCTCGACTCGAACTTGTCGGAGACGCCAGCCGCCAGGCATTCATTTCCACAGTTGACCTCTGCCTTACGGAACGTGTCGATGCACTGGTCATTGCCGGCGATCTCTATGATGGCGACCAAACATCCATGAAAACGGCGCGGTTTCTGGCATCGCAAATGACACGACTTCACCAGGCCGGCATCAAAGTTTTCAAGATCCGTGGCAATCATGACGCAATGTCGCGGATATCGAAACAGCTGGTATTCCCGGACGCGGTAACGATCTTCAGCGGCCGTTCCCAATCGGTGCTGCAAACAGCCGGCGGGCTGGACGTCATGTTCCATGGCTTGAGCTTCGCGAGCCCCAAAGCGCCGGACAGTCTGCTTCCCAAGTATTCAGCTCCGAGTGAAGGCGCGGTCAATGTCGGCATCATGCACACCAGTCTGGCCGGATCGCCCGGCCACGACGTCTACGCTCCCTGCAGCGTGGCTGACCTGCATAGCCATGGCTTCGACTACTGGGCGCTTGGGCACATCCACGTCCGCCAAGTCCATCCTGGGGCGAGCACCGTGGTGATGCCAGGAATTCCGCAGGGCAGGGACATCAACGAGGCCGGAGAGAAGTCCGTGACCCTGGTGACCATACGAGACGACCGCACCATTGAGATCGAGGAAAGGCTAACCGGTATCGCCCAATTCGAGCGTGTGAACGTCGACTTGACCGAAACGGTGGAATGGTCCGAAGTCGTCGGGCGAGTCCGCTCCGCGCTCGAGGATATTCGCGCCTTCGTCAGATCCCGTCATGTTGTCGTCCGTCTCGGCCTGACCGGGGCGTCACCTTTGTCCTGGGCGCTGATCCGTGACCGCGACCTGCTGCTCGCAGAAGCTGAGCAGGTCGCTGAACAGACGGGAGACACCTGGGTGGAGAAGCTCGAGCTTAACGTTTCTCCATCCGCAGCCGAAACATCCGAGGGCGTCGCTGATCCGATTTTCGAACTCGCTCAATCTATGCGCGCTGATGCCAGCTCGGAAGCTTTCCGTGCCGAGGCGAGGGCGTTGGTCCAGAAGATGATCTCGGACCTTCCGCCTGACGGGCGCGATTTCGCCGGCAAGGACGAGGCTGGGCTGGAGTTATTCCTCGACAGGGTGCTTGCCAACGGCGCCGACCTGGTCACCGCCCGCCTCAAGGCCAGTGGGTCACAATGAGGCTCAGGCGACTTGATCTCATCCGTTATGGCAAGTTCACCGACAGGACGATCGACTTCGGGCCAAAACCGAAATCCGGTCCCGACCTGCATATCGTCTTCGGCCTGAACGAAGCCGGCAAGTCGACCGCGCTTTCCGGCTATCTCGATCTGCTGTTCGCATCGAGGAACGCAGCCGCTACAATTTCCTGCACGAGTACAGCGCGATGCGCATCGGCGGTGTGCTCGAACTTGGCGGTGCGGAGCACTCGTTCACACGCACGAAACAGCGCAACAACTCATTGCTTAACGAGACTGGCCAACCGGTCAGCGAAATGGCGATTTCAGCACATCTCGTCGGGCTGTCTCGCGACGCATACGAGACCATGTTCTCGTTGGACGACGAAACGCTGGAAGCAGGTGGAAAATCAATCCTGGAATCGCGCGGCGACCTGGGCAAGCTGCTATTCACGGCCAGCGCCGGCCTTGGGCACGCAAGCGATACATTGAGCGTGCTGGAGGCCGAAGCGGACAGGCTCTATCGCAAGCAGGCACACGGAACCGAGCTTGCGCTGCTCAAGAAGCGGCTTACGGAACTGAAGTCTGGGAGGGAGTCGATCGACACCTTGGCGTCGACGATCGAAACTCTCGAGACAGAGCGCCTGGACGCGACAGAAAAATACGACCGCAGCATCGCCGAACGGTCGGTGTTGTCGGCTCGGCTCGATGCGATCGCGAAGTATCTTCGCGCGACCCCGATCCTTGCCGATATCCGACGTAAGGAAGCCCAGCTAGCCGAGTTGCCTGAGATCGCTTCACCGTCACGGACCTGGACGGGCAGCGTCGCCGACATGATCGAGATCGACGCCAGCCTGAGAACGCGGCTATCCGCGAGTGCGGGCGAGCTCGAGCGGGTGACGACGAAAATCGCCTCGATCGATGTGGACGCCACGATCCTTGCGATTTCCGAATGGGTCCGCGGCTTGGCGGACCGCAAGGTGCGCCACGTGTCGGCCGGCCTGGACCTGCCAAGTCGCAGGACGGAGTTGCAGATCCTCAACAATGCCGTGACGACCTGCCTCGCCGCCTTGGGGAAATCCTCCGAGCCAGACCCTGCCAAACTGCTTTTGCCTGCTGCAACCATTGGCGCTGTGCGCACCATGGTCGAGCAGCGATCCGGGATCGTTACCAGCGTGCCCGTTGCGCGCGAGGAGGCCGCGGCAGCTGCTGATGCGCATCAGGCGGCACGCGAGCGGGTCGGCGAAGAACGGGCCGTGCCCGAGCCTGCCAGGGCGAGGCTGGTTTCGGCTTTGTCTACGGCAAGGGCCAGCGGGCACATGAGGGAGACCAAGGCGGCACGTCAGGCCGCAGATGCAGGTGCAATTCGATGGGAGGCCGCGAGCGCGCCCTTGCATCCCTGGTCGGGAGATGCGCAGGCATTGGCCAGGATCGCTATTCCGAATGCTGGGCGGCTTGGCGCATGGAAGGCGCTGGCCTCAGAGCTCGGTAAGAGCAGGGGCGTACTTTCCGAACGTCTTGCCGAGCACCAGGGCAATCACGATTTGCTTTCGGTGCGGCTGGATGCCCTTCGCCCCTCGGTCAATGTCAGCGATGATGAATCCGCCGCCGTCATTCGTCGCGCCCGGCATGAGGCCTGGGCACGGCATCGCGATGACCTCACTGGGGACACGGCGGACGAGTTCGCCGCAGCACTGGCTCGAGATGACAGTGTCGGAGCAGGCCGTCTGGCCAACGCACGGGAGCTCGTTGAGATTCGGACGGCAAGCCGCAGCCTCGCCGAAACTGCTGCCACCATCGCGCATGCGCGGGACCAACTTGCGCGCAACAGCTCGGACCGGGAGGCCGTACTCTCGGAAATTCGCGCAGCGGCAAGAGAGCTATTCGGAGAGTGCCTGGAAATTTCCTCCGAACGGCTGATTGAGCTGATCGAGAATCGCATTGCTGCCCGGACCGAAGCGCTCGCGGCCTGGGATGAAATCGAACTTGCCCGCAAGAGAACCGAGCGGGCGGCTAATGAGAGAGACCAAATACGCCTGGAGCTGAGCGGGGCCCTGGCGAGTGTCGGCGTCGGGTCAGATCCCGCCGACAGCCTTGAGACGGTCATCGCCGTGGCAGAGTTGTTCCTTGACAGGCAATTCAAGGTGGACGCCGAGCGTACCGAGACGCTCAACACCGTTGGTACACGGCAAGAGGATCTGGCAGCTAGGCGGCGAGCCGTCGACGTGGCAGAGCGACGTGAGGGCGAATGGCTGGCCGGCGTTGCCGAAGCGCTCAAGGGCACCTGGCTCGAGAGCGGCATATCGGCGGCCGGCGTCGGCAGCGTCCTCGATCAATTGGCTGAACTGTCCAAGAGTCTTCAAGACCGGGACGCCATGCAGCTCCGCATCGAAAAGATGGAGGCGGACAGGGACAGTTTCCTGGTTGAGGTTACCGCCGTTGCAGCCGAGGCGGGCGAGGTGGCGGACAACGAAGAACCGGAACAGCTAGCGATCCGACTTGCCGAGCGCCTGGAGCGCGCCGAACGCACGCGCGAGGCGAAGGCAAATCTCGTCAATGACCTGCAGCGCCTGCAGGAAGCGCGTGAGATCCTCGATGGCGAGATTTCGGCACATGAGCGCCGCAAGAGCGAGGTTCTAAGCGTCTTTGGCGTGGCCACGCTGGCGGACGTCGTGCAACGCGACGAACTCCTGCGCAACAGGGATCGCCTGCGCACAGCCGTCGCCGAACTTGAGGAGCAGGTATCGTCCGAACTCGCAGTGGAAGGGTTCGAGCAGGCGCGTTCGATATTGGATGCTGTCGATCTCGACAGTCTCGCAATCGAGAAGGCTGAGGCCGAGCAACGGCTTCGCGCTTCTGACGAGGCGATACAGCAACAACTCATTCGGCAGACGCGAGCGGCCGACAAGCTGGACGATATCGGCGGCGACAGCGCTGTTGCCCGCATAGATGCCGAGCGGCGCACGGTCCTTCTGGAGATCGAAGAAAAGGCGATCCGCTACATCGAGCTGAAATTGGGTTCATGTTCGCCGGGAACGCTCTGCGCGTCTATCGGGAGCGCCATCGATCCGGAATGATGGCGCGGGCATCCGACGCTTTCGCGCTTATGACGCGTGGCCAGTACTCAGGCCTGACAACCCAACCGGTCAAGGGTGGCGAAGTGCTGATCGCATTACAGCGGGACGGGCAGTCCAAGGTCGCGGACGCTCTGTCGAAGGGCGCGCGTTTTCAGCTTTATCTAGCCCTGCGGCTTGCAGGATATTACGAGTTCGCACAGTGTCGGCCATCCGTGCCCTTCATTGCCGACGACATCATGGAAACCTTCGACCATTTCCGGTCAGAGGAGGTTTTCCGGTTGTTTGGAGAGATGGCGAGTGCCGGTCAGGTAATCTACCTCACGCATCATCAGCACCTGTGCGAGATCGCCAAGACTGTTGTGCCGGGCGTAGCGATTCATAATCTCGGATGAGATTGGACTTTACTTGATGCGTTGCTGACATACCGTGCCGTTCGATGTTTGGCCTTAGCTAGTCTAATCGACATTCCAAGCGCCGGTCCGCTTTGCGCCCAATGTCGTTCTTAGAGTCAGCCGTTGCCGCTGCCCGAAAGCAGACACCACATTGCTTTCTGCGTGAGGGCATCTGTCCGCCAAAAGTGGACATCCGTGACTGAGGCCCGGGGAGTTGTTAGCCCCAACAAGGGCTCGGAAATGCCCGGGCTGGCCGCACGGTACGCTTGTCAAGAAGAGGAGCGCCGCCGCCGATCTCTCGGAACGCGCCACTTCACGGTTAGACAAAATTCTGCTAGCGGACCAGAGCATGAACTGGACGGAGAGCTGAGATGGCCAAGGAAGATCACCCGCGTTTCTCGATCCACATTGATGGCCAGCACTTCGAGGTTGAGCAGACAACCATGACCGGCGCCCAGCTCAAAGAGCTCGCTCAGAAGGACCAGCAGTACCAGCTCTTCCTAGAGGGGCATGGCAACGATCCGGATGAAGTTGTCGGGGATACCTCTGCTGTATCTATCAAAAATGGGATGCACTTTTACACTGTCCCTCCGGCGACGTTTGGCTGATGTCGATTATCGAAGAACAATTCGCGGCATTGAGGGCGCGTTTTCCGAATGCGACAATCGCGAAACAAGCTAATGGAACGCAGGTCGTTACTATTCCGGCGGTGCCCGTGCCGGCCGGTTGGAATGTCGCCGAGGTCGACCTCTCCCTCGTAGTGCCCGCAGGCTATCCTCAGGCGGCGCCAGATTGCTTTTGGACGTCTCCTGACCTTCGTTTGGAGAACGGCACGCCCCCGCAAAACACCGGTATCCAGGACGTACCCGGTATCGCGCCTGGGTCCGTTTGGTTTTCTTGGCATCCGGTCAGGTGGGATCCCAATAGCGACAATCTTGGAACATACGTGAACGTTGTCAGGCAGCGCCTCAGAGAGGTTCGATGACGTCCTTCGTTTTCGCCCCAGAACAGTGGAGCAATCTGCGCACCGCTCTATTGGCGGATGCGAATAGGGAGACGGCGGCCGCCCTCGTAGTCGTTGGCGGCAACTATGATGGGGGCGTCCGTGTTGTTGTGCGCGACATCGAGGTGGCGGAGGCTGACGATTACCTTGAGAGAAGTGGCAGCATCGCATCGCTGAGTCCGAGTTTCGTAGCCCGGGCGTTGAAACGCGCGCGTCTGCTCGGAGGCGGTCTCGTTCTCGCGCACAGCCATCCAGCCCAGCAGGACGTTCATTTTTCATCGGTCGATGACCTGGCGCAGAAGACGCTTGCCCCTTCGCTTTTCGCCCGCACACCGGGGCCCCACGGCTTTCTGGTCGTGGGCCCCGGCGGTTTTGAAGCCCGACTGTTCGATGAAGAGGGGAAGACCCTCTTCGAAGTCGACGCTATCCAAGAAATCGGCCGCGTTGTGAACTACATCGGCCGCCGCCTGCCTGACGCGGAGCCACTGGAGCCGTTTTTTGACCGAAACGTTCGGGCATTCGGGCGTGACGGGCAGCTGCTGCTGTCGCAGCTGCGGATCGGTGTGGTCGGAGTCGGCGGGACCGGCTCCATCGTCGTTGAGGAATTGTCGCGCCTTGGCGTTGGACGAATACTCTTGATCGATCCAGAGATCGTTGAGGAGACCAACCTGAATCGACTGATCGGTGCCACCGGGGAGGACGTCGGTCAACCAAAGGTCACCGTCGCGGCCAGAGCCGCGTCGCGTGCGCGAAGCACTATAGTGGCAAAGGGTATTTGCGGGTCTATACTCGAAGAGGATGTTGGGCGCTCTCTTCTCGATTGCGCATTTGTGTTTTGCTGCACCGACTCCCACGGCAGCCGCGCGGTTCTCAACCAGCTTTCCTACCAATACCGCCTGCCCATGATTGATGTAGGGGTCCGGATCGACGCCAAGAGTGGCGTGGTGGCAGCGATGTCTACGCGGGTGCAGATGCTCGCGGAGCGCCTTGCGTGCCTCAATTGCTATCCACTGCTCGATCCGAATGCCATTCGACGGGACCTGATGGTTGACCCATCGACCGATCCGTACATCGTTGGCACGTTCGAACCACAACCTGCTGTCATCTCGATCAATGCGGCCACATCGTCAATGGCCGTTTCCATGTTTCTCTCTGCCATGGTCGGCTTCCCAGGCGATGCCCGACACGTGGTAGGCAGGCCGATCGAAGGGATCGTACGTCCGGTGAAGTCGAGCCCTAATCCTTCATGCGTCGTGTGCGGAACGCTGTACGCGCTCGCAAAGGGTGACACATGGCCGATGATCTGGCGACAGTCATGACGGCGGGAGGTCGAACCAAGGTCTATGTGATTGGTGATCTTCCAGATGCAGCGGAGTTCGTCAACCGGCGCTTAGCGCTTGAACCTTACAAGACCGTAGACGAGCTGGCTGGCCCGGGTCCGCGGGCCCTGCTGATCCAGGCCGGTAACCTGAGGACACCACAAGAGGAACAGAAGCTCGCGAAGCGCCTGGCCCGTAACCTGATTACGGCGGCGCAATCCCAGACCCTTGTCGTCGTGCTATGCAATCCAGGCGAAGAGGCCCTCGTTCAACACACCCTGAGTTCAGTTGCGTCTTCGCTAGCGCAGTTCGCACGTCCAACGCGCGAAACGGAGCCTCCGTCATCCGTGATTACACAAGTGGTCGTACGCACACGGTTGGCCCTGCCCATGGTGGCAGAGGAGATAGCACGATGCGACTGCGGCCCTGCTCAGAACAGCGCCTTAGCGATCACGATTCAGGGTGGCGGCGTTCCCGATCTGGATCCTGAGATCGAGTTGCTCTTTCGGCGCGCCTTCGCTGATTTCGCGAAGATTGAGATCAAGAGAGAAGACGGTGGCCGCTCCCGGATCGACGGTGTGTGGAGCGTGCTTCCCACCTTGTACGATGGAACCATCCGACGCCCGTTCGCCGTTAAGTGTGGGCCAGCAGCAAGCATCGGCATCGCAATTAACACCCACGCGGAGGTCGCCGACCACGTACCCTTTCGCGGATGCGCTCCACTATGCCCCGAGCGTTGCGTGCGCGGCAGCACGCGCCGCTTCGCGGTCTTCCGTTTCATTGAAAGCGCAACACGTCTTGATACCGCCCTTCTTGGGCGAGATGCGACTGGCGCGGTCACCTCGATCTATACGGATCTGCTTGCGCACCTGCGGAGCCATGCCGTGACCTCTTCGGGGAGTTTCGAGACCTTCCTGCCAGAGGCCGGGTGGGAACCGCGTGACTTTGCAAAACAGCTGCCAATCACCTATGGGGCCGTTACTGCAGATGGTCATAGGGTCCTGCAGCCTGAGGAACTCAGAGCGAAGCTGTACGGGCTGCCGCCGCAATCTTGGCCCGTAGTTCGAGCTCATGGTGATCTCAACATCCGAAACGTGTTCGTGTATGATGGGACCTCAATGCCGGTGCTCATTGACTTCACATCCGACGTGCACTTCCCACTTTCATACGACTGCGCGCGGCTCGACGTGGGGTTTGGATTCGACGAAAGCTATGCTGGCCCGAACTTTCTCCCCGCCGAACTCTTGCTGTCTTTGTATAGTGGAGACCTGTTTTCGATGAACCTAGGAAATCGGCTTGGGCTTTCCGAGAGCGCGCGGCATCGCGTGGCAGCGCTCGAAGCGGTGAGAATGCAGGCTCTCGCCTCAGCAAAGCTCCATAATGTCGACATTCGCGCGGAGTACAACCTCGCTGTCTGCGCCTCCATTCTGTTCTATGCAAGGATGCCCGACGATCTCGGCAAGTGCGCCTATCGCTGCGTCTCGGCGCTTGTTGAAGAAATGTAGCCGATGGCACGCAGTTTGCGCCGAAAGGCGCAGCTCCGAGGAACGGTCGCGCATCAAGCCGATGCACTTGCGCTCGCAAGGGATGCGGGTGACGTTGTTGTGGTAGCGCGGGGGGTGCCTCGCTCCCTCGTGATGCGCTGCCCAGACGGCTGCGGCGACATTCTCACAGTTAACCTCGACCCGCGCGCCGGCCCCGCGTGGCGCCTTTATCAGAAGGACGGGGCGATCACCCTATTTCCCTCGGTTTGGCGCGATACAGGGTGTAGGGCGCACTTCATTTTGTGGGATGATGTGGTCTTTTGGATTGGCGAGCCATGGCATTCGCACGAACGTGTGGAGCTTCGAGCGCGCGTTGCCGAGCGTCTATCCGATCATTTCCGCAGCTTTGCGGAGATCGCCGACGAGCTCAATGAGATACCTTGGTCCGTCCTCGTGGAGTGCCGCCGCCTCGTACTAGAGGGGCGAGCACTCGAAGGACGAGATGACCAGCAAGGGCTCTTCCGGTCTGCACATCAGACATTCCCCTTCTAAGTTGGCAGCGCTCGGGCGGCTCTCTGCTTCAGAAGGGCCGAGGTTGTTCGGCTCGCAGTAGGCCGAGCGTAGTGCGGCTGGTAATAGCTACCCTGTCGAAGGTTTGATCGCACATGCCGATAATGTTTGCGTGGCGCAATGAGTTATATAAGTTAGTATATGGAGATCGCCCATATGGGAACATATATAGCGAACATCGATATAGGAGCGCATATTGACACCTGTAATATACGAGTCTATATCAAGCTAGATCATACAGAAACCGTATACGCCATGAAGATCAGAACAGCTCGCGACATTGGAATCCTGATCAAGGAGGCCCGCACCCGGCGCGGCCTGTCACAGGCTGCCTTGGCCAAAATGATCACCACGACGCAGACGTGGGTGTCGTGGATCGAGAACGGCAAGCCCAGCGCCGAGATCGGCAACGTGCTGCTGGCGCTGACCACGCTTGGTGTGGAGATGGACTTTCAGATCCCGCCGGCGCCGACGTCGGCTGATCATCATGATAATGCCGATGAACGGCATGTCGACGATGACGACGACGAGATTCCCTACAAGCTCTAGATGACGATGATCATGATGAACCCGATCGACACCCTCGACGTCTATATCGCTGGCAGACCGGTTGGGGGGCTCCACCACCTGCAGGGCGGCAAGCTTTCGTTCTCCTATCACGAGGCATGGATGAAAGGCCGGGTGGCGATCCCGCTCTCCCTGTCCATGCCGACGATCACCAGGACCTACGAGGGCAAGGTCGTCGAGGCATTCCTCTGGGGCCTACTGCCGGATAATGAGCAGACCCTCGCCAGATGGGCGCAGAGGTTCCAGGTCTCCGCCCGAAACCCGTTTGCCCTGCTCAAGAATGTCGGCCGCGACTGCGCCGGCGCCGTCCAGTTCCTTTCGCGTGGCGACCAGATTTCCCGCGGCGAGAACGTGGAGTTGCTCACCGAGGCGCAGATCGGCGACCGCCTGCGCGATCTGCGCAAGGATGGTGCAGCGACCCGGCGCATCGGCGATCCTGGTCAGTTCAGTCTCGCTGGTGCGCAGGCAAAGACGGCGTTCCATTTCGATAAGGGCAGCAATCGCTGGGGGATCCCTCTAGGCGACACGCCCACGACACACATCTTCAAGCCGCCTTTGCCGCACTTGCACGGGCATACCGAGAACGAGCATTTCTGCCTGCAGCTTGCATCCAAGCTCGGCATGGACGCTGCACATAGCCAGGTTCTCGACTTCGCAGGCGAAAAGGCAATCGTTATCGAGCGCTACGACCGCCGCAACAACGAGGGCAAGACCATCCGCATCCATCAGGAGGACATGTGCCAGGCCCTGTCGGTGATGCCGACGCTCAAGTACGAGAACCAGGGTGGGCCAGGTATCACGACGATCTCCAGAAAGGTGCTGTCGGCCTCCCTCGACCCCGTCCAAGACCGTCAGATCTTCATGGCCGCGAACGTCTTCAACTGGATCATCGCCGGCACGGACGCGCATGCAAAGAACTACTCGATGCTGCTCGGAGCCCAGGGCGAGGCCCGCCTAGCTCCGCTCTACGACATCTCCTCCATTCTGCCGCACCTCGGGGGAGAGATCCAATCTGAGATGCGCGACCTTAAACTGGCGATGAAGATCGACAGAGTCTATCCCATCGAGGAGATCATGCCGCGCCACTGGGGGCGCTGTGCGTCCTCAGCAAAGGTTGGCGGCGAGTACACGGTGCGGACGATCCGCCATCAGCTCGCGGTGATGCCCGATATGGCATCGGAGTGCGCCCAAGAGCTTCGCCAGGAGGGGATCATCCATGAGATCGTTGGTCGCCTCGTCGACGCGATCGCGACGCGCATCAAGGGCTTGTCCCGGATCTATGGAGAGGAAGGTTGTGGAGGTTAAAGTCGGGCGGGGATAGCGGATCCACGGACTAATGCCGGCGAAACGGACGGACCGCACACTGCCCACGGGATTCTCGCTCTAATAGCGCGCGGCCCCGGGCCGGGTAGATGGCCGGTTTCGGAACCGGCCATCGGCAGCTTGAATGACGGAAATGGGGTCGGCTGCAGAACGGCAGCTTCCCGCCGAACGCGGTCAACTTTCTCTCCGGAAAATCTGACAATGCGGGCCTACGATTTGGCGTCGAGTTGTGGCGTTTTTCGACGGTCAGTATGATTTCCGGCGGTTGGAGATTTGTATCGGCGTTTGATGAACGGCCGCTGTTGGGTTCAAAGTGGATGGTCGCGTTGGTGTGTGGACAGCAGGCTTGCGGCGTCCCTCGATTGAGATCACCCGCAGGTTTTTGCTCTTGAGTTCATCCAGATAATCGGCCCACCACTGCATCATCTCGACGCGCTCGTCCCAGTGCTCTGCCCGGGCGTAGGCGCGCCGAACGTCGTTGTTCTCAATGTGGGCCAGCTGCCGCTCTATCGCGTCCGGATGCCACTTGCCGCATTCGTTCAGCAGAGTTGATGCCGTTGCTCGAAAACCATGCGCGGTAGCTTCTTCCTTGCTGTAACCCATACGACGCAGTGCGGCGTTAAGGGTATTGTCGGAAATCGGACGCGAAGCCGATCGAACACTAGGAAACAGCAGCGATCCATCACCAGAGATTTCTCTCAGTGAAGTCAGGACGCTGATCGCTTGCTTTGACAGGGGTATGCGGTGCGGCCGTCGCATTTTCATGCGTGCTTCAGGGATCGTCCACACCGAGCTTTCAAAATCGAACTCTTCCCATTCAGCGGCGCGAAGCTCGCCTGGGCGGGGAAACAGCAGCGCTATCAGCTTCAGACCGGCTCGCGTTGTAGGCTGTCCGTCAAATGCATGGATCGCCCTCAGCAAACCGCCCAAGGCCTTCGGATCGGTAATCGCGGCGCGAGACGTTACCTTCGGACTGATGAGTGCGCCTCTGAGGGCGAAGGTCGGATCTGTCTCGGCGCGTGCGGTCGCGATCGCGTATCGAAACACGCTGCCGATGGTGGAGCGCAGTCGCCTGGCCGACTCATATCGACCGCGAACCTCCACGCGACGGAGGGCGGTAAGGATGCTGGCCGGCTCGATCTCCCGAATGCACTTGTCGCCGATTATCGGATAGGCAAAGTCGAGCAGCCATTTGACCTTGCTGATCGTCCGGTCGGCACGTCCCTCCTTCTTCAGCTTGTCAACATATTCGTCCGCGATTGAGCGAAAGGAGTCCTTTGCCGAATCGGCCTTCCGCAAGCTGCGTTCCTTTCCAGGGTCGACGCCAGCTAGCAGGAGCCTTTTAGCATCATCGCGCGCCTCCCGTGCCTCGGCGAGAGAGATAAGGGGATAGCTGCCCAGCGCGAGCAGTTTCTGCTTGCCGTCAAAGCGGTAGGCGAGCCGCCAGAGGCGAGAGCCCGTGGGCTGTACCCATAGCTGCAGCCCGCCCCCGTCAGACAATTTCGCGAGTTTGGAAGCAGGGCGGGCGTTTCGACATTTCACGTCGGATAGGGCCATTCGTCAGGTCTCCCTTGGCTGTTTCGATACCATCAGGATGTCGAATACCAACGGAAATACCATCCCCCCGCCTCGTTGGATCAAATGCGCCCGAAGCGCTCTCTGTCACGCCTAATTGCGCAATGCGACAGCAAAAGATCAATAATTCCAGTCGCTTGCAGAAGCTGCAGCGTAGACGGTTCGGCTAAACGGAGTGTCGGGAGAAGAGGGGATGGTGCCCAGAGGCGGATTCGAACCACCGACACGCGGATTTTCAGTCCGCTGCTCTACCAACTGAGCTATCTGGGCCTCGCCGGCAAACGAGACATCGCCTGACCGGATTTCAGGAAAGCGCCGTGGGGCACCCCTTGAAAGCGCGTGGGTTATAGCACGGGAATCCGGCCTGTCCAGCGCCTAAGCGCTGATTTTCCGGGGCAATTGTCGCAGACAATACCGACGCCGGCAAAGCAGCAATCGCGTAAGTCGGCGAAGTGGAATTGCGCGGCCGGCACCGCCCAAACCCTACTTCGGCTCGTCGCTCTCGTCCTCGTCATCCCGCGCGGTGATCACATAGGCGCCCTTCAGCCAGCGGTTGAGGTCGATGTCCTTGCAGCGCTTCGAGCAGAACGGATAGGTCTCGCGCGCCGACGGCTTGCCGCATTCGGGGCAGGGGCGCTTCGGGCGAAGTGGTGTGACCTTGTCGTCCAGGCTCATGGCCGCGCGGTATGCCAGCTGGTGTGGACCTTGAAGCCTTCGCCCGAAAGCAGCGCCACCGTCTCGTAGAGCGGCAGGCCGACAATGTTGGTGTAGGAGCCGACCAGCTTGACGACGAACGAACCGGCGAGACCCTGGACGGCATAGCCCCCGGCCTTGCCGCGCCATTCGCCGGAGGCGACATAGGCGTCGATCTCCTCGCGCGGAAGCCGCTTGAAGCGAACCCTGGATTCAACCAGCCTTTGGCGCAGCTTGCCGCCCGGCGTAATCAGGCAGATGCCGGAATAGACCCGGTGCGAACGGCCCGAAAGCAGTCCAAGGCAATTGGCGGCGTCGTCCAGCGTCTCGGCCTTGGGCAGGATGCGGCGTCCGACCGCGACCACCGTATCGGCGGCCAGGACGAAGCTTGGCGCATAATCTTCCTCGCTTTTCAGCGACGCCAGCGCCTTCTCCGCCTTTTCCTTCGACAGCCGCTTGGCCAGCGAGCGCGGATGTTCGGCGCGCAGCGGCGTTTCGTCGACATCGGCCGGCAGCACGCGGCCCGGCTCGATGCCGGCCTGTTGCAACAGTTCGATCCGGCGCGGCGAACCAGAGGCAAGCACGAGCTTCTGCAGGATGCTCATCGCGGTTCGCGCCGGACTGTTACTTGAAACGGTAGGTGATGCGGCCCTTGGTCAGGTCATAGGGCGTCATCTCGACCAGGACCTTGTCGCCGGTCAGCACACGGATGCGGTTCTTGCGCATGCGGCCAGCCGTATGGGCGATGATCTCGTGTTCGTTTTCGAGCTTCACCCGGAACATCGCGTTGGGCAACAATTCCGTCACGACACCCGGAAACTCGAGGACTTCTTCCTTCGGCATTCGATACCTTTGCTTGGATTGCAGTTCCGGCGCCCTGGAGCGCCCAGGCCGGAATTTCGGCGGAACCTATATGATAATCGTGCGCTTGTGAACACGCTTAGATCGCGTCATATGCGACGCGCTCCAAGCTTTCGTTTTATGCATGCCGTTGTCTCAAAACCGGGACCGCTTTTGAGCGACATGCATCAATCCGCCGCGTTTTTTACCTCCGGAAGCAGAAAACGTCGGCTGATGCGCGCTTTCAGCCGTTCTCTCACGTCGCGATAGCTGGCCATGATCTGCTCGCGCCTGCCGCCGACATCGGTCGGATCCGGCATCGGCCAGTATTCGACGTCGACGGCAAGCGAGCGGGTGAGCTCGATCGCGGCGTGGTGGGCTTCCGGCGCCAGGGTGACGATCAGGTCGAAATAATCGTCCTCGAGATCGTCCATCGAGCGCGGCTGGCGCTCGCCCAGCGTCAGGCCCTCTTCGGCCAGCACCGCGTCGACGAACGGATCGCGCTCGCCCCTGTGCACGCCGGCAGAGGCGACGAAAGTGGCCGGCGGCAGCATGCGCCGCGCCAGCTGCTCGGCCATCGGTGAGCGCACGGCGTTCATGCCGCACAAGAACAGGATCGAGCGGGGCGCCCCAGTCAGGTCTAACCCCGCCAGTGCAGCACGCAGACCAGCGTGAACAGCCGCCGCGCCGTGTCGAAGTCGATGTCGATCTTGCCGGCCAGCCGGTCCATCAACGTCTGCGAGCCTTCATTGTGCAGGCCGCGCCGGCCCATGTCGATCGCCTCGATATGGCTTGGCGTCGAGGAGCGGATGGCGTCGTAATAGCTTTCGCAGATCAGGTAGTAGTCCTTGACGATGCGCCTGAGCGGCGTCAGCGACAGGATATGGGTGACGACATCAGCACCATCCTCGCGGGCGACCGCAAACACCAGCCGGGATTCGGCCAGCGAGAGCTTCAGCCGATAAGGCCCGGCGCCGTCATCATTGACCGGCTGAAAGCTGTTTTCTTCGATCAGGTCGAAGATCGCCACCGCGCGCTCATGTTCGACATCGGGCGTCGAACGGCCGATCGACTCGTCGAGCTCGACATCGATCAGCCTTGCGCGGGTTTGATCGCCGTCCGCCATCGCCGCCTACATGTTCAGCCGGATGGCGACGGAGCGGCCATGCGCGTCGAGGCCTTCCGCCTTGGCCAGCGCAATCGCCGCCGGCGCAAGTGCTCTCAGCTGCTCCGGCCCGAGCTTCAGGATCGAGGTGCGCTTGACGAAATCGAGCACCGACAGGCCCGAAGAGAAGCGCGCCGAACGCGCCGTCGGCAGCACGTGGTTGGAGCCGCCGACATAGTCGCCGATGACTTCGGGCGTATGGCGTCCCAGAAACACAGCACCCGCATTGCGCATCCTGGCCAGGAAGCCCTCGGCATCGTCGATGGCGAGTTCCACATGTTCGGCGGCGATGCGGTCGACCAGCGGCAGCGCGGCTTCGATGGTCTCCACCAGGATCACCGCGCCGAAATCGCGCCAGCTGGCAGCCGCCGTCTCGGCGCGCGGCAGGCTCAGCAATTGGCGCTCGACCGCCTGTTCGACTGCTTTTCCGAACGCAGGATCGTTCGTGATCAGGATCGATTGCGCCGACACGTCGTGCTCGGCCTGCGCCAGAAGATCGGCGGCGATCCAGTCGGGATCGTTGCTGCCGTCGGCCACCACCAGCACTTCAGACGGTCCGGCAATCATGTCGATGCCGACCGTGCCGAACACCTGGCGCTTGGCGGCGGCGACATAGGCATTGCCCGGTCCGACGATCTTGGCGACCGGCCGGATCGTCTGCGTGCCATAGGCAAGGGCGGCAATCGCCTGCGCGCCGCCGACGCGGTAAATCTCCAAAACGCCTGATATATCGGCTGCCACCAGCACCAGCGGATTGATGATGCCGCCCGGCGCCGGCACGACGATGACGATGCGCTCGACGCCCGCCACCCTGGCCGGCACGGCGTTCATCAGCACCGAGCTTGGATAGCTTGCCGTGCCGCCCGGCACATAGAGCCCGACCGCCTCGATCGCCGTCCAGCGCGAACCCAACTCGACCCCGGCGGCATCGGTATAGCGATCGTCCTTGGGCATTTGTCGCTCGTGATGGGATCGGATGCGGTCGCGCGCGAACTTGAGCGCATCGACCGTCTGCGGATCGGCGTCTTTGTAGGCCTGCGCGATGTCGTCCTTCGACACGGCAATGCCGAGGCTATTGAGGTCGGCCTTGTCGAATTTCAGCGTGTAGTCGACCAGGGCAGCGTCGCCCTCGGCACGAACCCGCGCAATGATGGCGCGCACGGCAGTGTCAACGTCTTCCGATACCTCCCGCTTGGTGGTCAGGAAGGCGGCGAAACGCTGCTCGAAACCGGCATCGGACTGGATAAGCGTAATGGCCATCGGCTGCGTCTAGATCGTGATGAGACTTGGTTGAAATCTCATCACGATCTAACCCTTTGTTGGAGCAAGATCTCTGGACAAACGATTCCCGTTTTGTCCAACAAAAACCGGCACCCACTTTTTGGGATCATGCTCTAGACCCTGTGCACCGGACGCGAGGTGGCTTCCCAGGCGCCGCCTATGTCGGCAAGCCGCGCCTCGATGCATTCGACGTCGAGCATGATCGCGCCGCCGCCGGAAAAGACCAATTCGACGATGCCGGCCGGCTTGCTGATTTCGATAAAGCTGATTGCCAGAAGCGACAGCACCTCGGTCGGCCGATCGCGGGCAATGCCGCTGGTCTTGGCGCCGAGCACGCGGTCGAAATGCAACACCGCCTGGCGCCGCTCATTGTGCTGGCTGAACAGCCCGGACTTCGCCTCCCAGACGAAGCGGTTCATGGTCAATATGAAACGCTTGGCCGAAGGCAGGTATTCGAGATCCGAGACCTTCATCACGGCGTCCTGGACGTGAGCCGAGACGATGCTCAGATCCTGATCGTCGAGCGCAATGAGTTTGAGGGCTGCCATGCCGAATGCACACCTGAAAGTTGGTTTCAGCCTTCTGTTAGGCGGTCTTTCCGGTCCGTGCAACCGCGACACAAACTCAACCCGAGGCTAGGGCCTCGGGTTTGAAGTGTTGGTAGCGAATGAAGGCAGCACCAGACGCCTGTCTGTCTGAAGCAACTGCCGTGCGGTCAAGCCGAAATCCGCTCGATCACCGCGCCGCAATTGGAGAGCTTTTCTTCCAGCCGCTCAAAACCGCGGTCGAGGTGGTAGACGCGGTTGACCGTCGTTTCGCCTTCGGCCGCCAGACCGGCGATGACCAGCGACACCGAGGCGCGCAGATCGGTCGCCATCACGGGTGCGCCCTTCAGCTTGGCGACGCCGTCGACGATCGCCGTTTGGCCGGACAGCGTGATGTGGGCGCCGAGCCGGGCCAGTTCCTGCACATGCATGAAGCGGTTTTCAAAGATGGTCTCGGTGATGCGCGACTTGCCCTTGGCCATGGTCATCAGGCCCATGAACTGCGCCTGCAGATCGGTCGGGAAGGCCGGAAAGGGCGCCGTCATGACGTCGACCGGCGAAATGCCGGCGCCGTTGCGCCGGACGCGAATGCCGGAATTGGTCGGCGTGATCTCGGTACCGGTCTGGGCAATCACATCCAACGCGGTCTGCAGCAGCTCGGGGCGGGCGCCTTCGAGCACGACATCACCGCCGGTCATGGCCACCGCCATGGCATAGGTGCCGGTCTCGATGCGGTCGGGGATGACGCGCACGCGCGCGCCCGACAGCGACTCGACGCCATCGATGGTGATAACAGGCGTGCCGGCGCCGGAAATTTTTGCGCCCATGGCGTTGAGGCATTCGGCGAGGTTGACGATTTCGGGCTCGCAGGCGGCGTTTTCCAGCACCGTCTCGCCCTTGGCGAGCGCCGCCGCCATCATCAGCACATGGGTGGCGCCGACGGAGACTTTCGGGAACACATAGCGATTGCCGACGAGGCGGCCGTTCCTGGTCTTGGCCAGCACATAACCAGTGTCGACATCGATGTCGGCGCCCAGCGCCTGCAGGCCTTCAAGGAACAGGTCGACCGGCCGCGTGCCGATGGCGCAACCGCCGGGCAGCGACACTTTCGCCTCGCCCATGCGGGCCAGCAGCGGGCCGATCACCCAGAACGACGCCCGCATCTTCGACACCAGATCGTAGGGCGCAGTCGTGTCGACGATGTTTCGGGCCGAGAAGTTGATGGTGCGCGAATAGCCCTCATTCTGCTTCTCGCGGCGGCCGTTGACCGAATAGTCGACGCCGTGATTGCCGAGAATGCGGATCAATTGCTCGACATCGGCCAGATGCGGCACGTTTTCCAGGGTCAGCGTGTCGTCGGTGAGCAGCGACGCGATCATCAGCGGCAGGGCCGCGTTTTTCGCGCCCGAAATCGGAATGCTTCCGGCGAGCTTGTTGCCGCCGACAATTCTGATGCGATCCATGAGAGAAATGTCCCCTCGGCCCGAAAGGCCGGTTTTCGTCAGTTTGAGTATCGGCCCGTCTAGACCATTGGCCGGCTTGGTTCAAGAAATAGGATTTCTGAGCCCTTTGGCCAAGGTGACGGGCCAGTGTGGCCGATATCGGTCAGTCCTTGTGCATTTTTTCTGCAGCAGCCAGGCCTTCCGGCCGCTGGTCAGCGTCGCCGGTGCGCCGCGAACGGGCCTGCGTCTTGCGCTTCATGAGATTGGCGCGCAACTGCTCGGCCAGCCGATCCTTGCGGCTGGTCCCGCCCTTTTTTGCCGGATCGGCCTTTTTCGGTGGAATGGTCTTGTCGTTCATCGTTCCGTTCCACCCATAACTGGCAGGGCCTGCCGTTCAAGGGGATAGCTAGCATTGCGGCGCCGCCATGTCAGCGAAACTTGTCTGGCAAAGGCTTTCACAGATGCCTTGCGCTTGCCGGTTCGATATGGCAGAAGCCCCGCCATCAGCGGCTGCGGTAGCTCAGTGGTAGAGCACTCCCTTGGTAAGGGAGAGGTCGAGAGTTCAATCCTCTCTCGCAGCACCAGATTTTCCATCTCCGCAAATTGGCAACAAGACCACTGGCGACTCACGATGGCAGCCAAGTTGCGTATCCGAGCCTCCCGCCTTACAGCCTAATTCTTCTCGCCCCACTCCCTCTTAACGAAACGTTCTATATCCGCAGCCCTCGCGAGAACGGCATCCTTGTTCCACTTTTTTCCATTTTCTAACGCCGTCCCTATCTTCGCCGCCTGCTTGAGCCCAGAAGCAACATATTCAGGCGCCTTTTCCTTCGGAGCTCGTGCACCAAGCGCGGAATTGAGGCCGGGGGGGAGCATGACTAAATTCCCTATGTTATGCACGTAACTCACACCAGAGCTTTGCGGTTGAATGTGCTCTATAGATTTTGATGGATCCACCATCCAAATTTTATTCCACTGGCCTTTGTTTATTTTCTCTCCTGCGACCTCGCAGAGATATTCTTCATATCGAAATAGCAAATAACGCAGCTCCTCCGCCCAGTCATCATACGAATAGTCCCAATACTCAGGGCCATAGAGGATGTCATCGATTGGATAATCTTCACCGATCTCCAAAAGCTGGGCTTTGATGTCGGCGGGCTTGAGGGTCTTTCGAATAATGTCGTGCCCAAGCCGGACGAACTCGCCCACTTTATGTCGGGCGTCCGCGCCCCCTAGGCCGTAGACGCGAAAAATCACCCGCTCCCATTGCTGCAGCAATTCAGCCTCGTTTTGCTTATCGAACTTTCGCAGGAGGATCGATATCGCCACAAACCGAGCCTGGGCAATTCGCGTAACAGCATTGTATCGAACATTCGCACTTAAATCCTGGACCGCCTCAACAACGTCAAAAAGATCTTTCGCTATGTGAATGATGGAAGGCAGTTTCGAACCAGCAGCCAACGTGAGTTCCGTGGCAGCGTCTTCCTGACTCAGAATTTTGTTAGGGCGAGCATCGCGCGTCCAAGTGCCAGAAAATCTAAGCGCTTCGTCTCCAAGATCGCTGCGTAACCCTAGAACGCGATATATAGCTTGCCATATACCCTGCATTTCGCGAAGTGCGTCCTTCCGGGAACCAACTTCGCCGTGCTCAAATAGAAGTGCCATCAGCTGGCTTTTGAGTTTATCAACCCATTTTACGTCTAGACCGCGACTATTGAGAACTTCAAATACTCTATAGACTGTCGCTTCGTCCAATATCTCATGGTATATGACGGACAATCTGTTTCTAATTAGAGCGACAAGCTCGACGAGAGAAGAACTTTCTCCCCACCCGACGACGAATCC
This sequence comes from Mesorhizobium sp. L2C066B000, assembly GCF_000502335.1. Classification (NCBI taxonomy): domain Bacteria; kingdom Pseudomonadati; phylum Pseudomonadota; class Alphaproteobacteria; order Hyphomicrobiales; family Phyllobacteriaceae; genus Mesorhizobium; species Mesorhizobium sp. L2C066B000. The sequence goes on along the minus strand of NZ_AYWZ01000004.1, from coordinate 390,506 downwards.
ATCGCATTCGTTTATGGCTTTCAATAAATTGACGTCTGCAGAAGTTGGGTGCTTAGGAGATATAATGGCTCCATTTTTCATGTATGTCGTAAAGACGTTGCTTGTGTCATGATTTGTTTGAAGTAAAATAAGAGAGTTATCGTCACTCTTCACAAGAAGTTCATTTATCTCCCGCCTCAGCCTCACCTCTTTTTCGTCATCGAGAGAAAGATGCTGAAAGATAGATTTTAAAAGGATTATTATCGTCGTTATTCGCTGCTGACCATCAACCAGCTCGACTTCTCTAAATTCATCCGCGCCGATCTGTCTTGTGTCTTTGCCGAGACCGACAACCGTGGCCATAAAATGATCACGCCCGGACCTGGCGACATCTCTGATATCATTAAAGAAGTCCGTTCTCTGCTTGGTACCCCAAGCGTAAGCACGTTGATATTCAGGTATCCGAAAAAGCCTACCGGATAGCAACCCGGCGATTTTTAGGTGCATTGGATTGAGTTGCATTAATATTGTCTCCCCACCACGATTTTGACGACACCATTTATATCGAAGCCCTTCCTGCGTCAGTGCTCATACGCTCACCGAAGTGCTAGCCTGCAATAGATAGAAAGAAATTGGTAGCCGTGCTCCGCTGACAAATCAATATTTGGATTCGGCGATTCATATTTAAGAGGTGGATAGAAGCTCTGCCAAGCGAGCCGCAGGGCTTCTTACACACCAGTCAATGCTTTCGGATCAATAAAGCGATCGAGAGTCGGTCGCTTCAAGCCACCGACCACCCGCCATCCATCAATATATTCGCCCCCGTGATCAGCGATGCCGCCGGCGACGCCAGGAACACCACGGTTCCCGCAACGTCGATCGGGTCGCCGATGCGGCCGAGCGGGATGTGGCCCAGCACATGCGCGTGGAACTCCGGCTCGGCCAGCGAGGGCCGCGTGCCGTCGGTCCAGATGAAGGTCGGCGCCACGCTGTTGACGGCTATTTTGTGCTGCGCCCATTCCGCCGCCAGGCAGCGGGTCAGGTGATTTATCGCCGCCTTGCTCATGCAATAGATCGCCTCGCCCTTCAGCGTCACCGTGCCGGCCTGCGAGCTGATGTTGATGATGCGCCCACCTTTCTGCGCAATCATCAGCTTTGCCACCGCCTGGGTGGTGAAGAACGTGCCCTTGAGGTTGACGTTCACCGTCAGGTCGAAATCTTCCTCGGTGACATTCTCGGCCAGGTTCTCCGGCCCCAGCCCGACATTGTTGACCAGAACGTCGATGCGGCCGAAGGCGGCGTGCGCTTCGGCAACGGCCTGTCGCACCGTGGCGAGATCGGTCAGATCCATCTCCACCGCCAGCGCCCGCCGGCCGATGCGCTCGATCTCGGCGACAAGCTCGGCTCCGTCGGCCTTGCTGCGCACACCGACGATCATGTCGGCGCCCGAGCCGGCGCAGGCCAGTGCACAGGCGCGGCCGATGCCGCGCGAGGCGCCGGTGACCAGCACCACCTTGCCGGCCAGATCGAATTTCGGCGTGTAATCCGTCGTCATCGCAAACCTCCCTTGCAAACCTTAGGCTGGCCGTAGCCGGCGGCCCGTGCCGAACACTATCCCGTCGCAAGGTGAAAGCCAGCCGACCTTGTGCCATTACCGATGACAAGAACACAGCTCGCCCAAGGACTTGCCATCGGTCGGCCATCATGATGCCATCTCGGCTGCGGAAGATATTGCCGGGTTTGGGATAGACGATGCTCTTTGGGCGAACAGCAGGTGCGATGGGGCGCGCGTGTGCGGCGATAGCCGCGGCACTGCTGCTGTGCCTGTGCACGCTTCTCCCCGCGTGGGCTGAAGAGCCGAAGGCGCTGAAAGGCGTCGCGCTCATCATCGGTCAGTCCGACTACCAGCATGTCGGCAAACTGCCCAATCCGGAAAACGACGCCCGCGCCATCGAGGAGATGTTCGACAAGCTCGGCTTCGAGACGAATGTCGCCACCAATCGCGACACACGCAAATTGCGGCGCGATCTCGAAGGCTTCGTCGACGATGCCGAGGGCGCCGATGTCGCCATCATCTACTATTCCGGCCACGGCATCGAAGCCGGCGGCGAGAATTATCTAGTCCCTGTCGATGCCGATATCTCGGCGCTCGACAATGCCGGCGAAAAGCTGGTGCCGCTGTCGTCCATCGTCGCCGAACTGAAGGCCAAGGTGCCGGTCACCATCGTTCTGCTGGACGCCTGCCGCAACGATCCGTTCCCGCCGGGCACGCTCCTGAAGCTGGCGCCGGGCGACGAAGGCAAGCCGATCGGCGCCGGCGGTCTCGGCGAAACGCGCGGCGTGGTTTCCCTGAAAGGTGGCGCCGAGGCCAAGGACTCGGTCGACGACAGCCTCGGCCAGGTCATCGCCTTTGCCGCCGAGCCCGGCAAGGTTGCGCTGGACGGTCCGGCCGATGGCAACAGCCCCTATGCGGCAGCGATCCTGCGCCACATCGACACGATGGGCGGCGAGGAATTCGGCACCGTTTTGCGCATGATCGGCGAGGAGGTCTATCTCAAGACCAACGGCCAGCAGCGGCCCTGGGTCAATGAGAGCCTGCGCCGGCTGCTCTATTTCGGTACCCCCGCCGAGGCGCCGAAAGGTGATGAGGGCGAAATCCTCAGGGAGCGGCGCCAGCTCCTGCTGACCATCTCGACGCTACCCGAGCCGGAGCGCCGCCAGATCGAAACCATATCGCGTGACGGCAAGGTGCCGATGGATGGGCTCTACGCCATGCTGAAGGCGCTCGGGGTCGACATACCCAAGGATCCGGCTGAGCTCGACAAGCTGCTGCGTGGCCAGACCGAACGGCTGAAACACGTGTTGGCTGAACGCGAGACTTTGAAAAACCCGGACCCCGAAATTGCCAGGCTATCGAAACTCGCCGAACAGGCGGTTCAGGAAGGCGCGCTCGAAGCGGCGCAGAAATTCAACGAGCAGGCCAAGGCCCGCATCGGCGAACTTTCGTCTACGATCGACCAGGCCGAGGCCGAGCTGAAGGCAAAGCGGCTGGAATTCGCAAAGGTCTTCGCCAGCAGTGCCAGGACTTATGAAATCTCCTTCAACTTCAAGGAGGCTGCGCAGGATTACGCCAAGGCCTTCGAGCAAGCTGCCAAATGGAGCGACGAAGATGCGTTCTACTACAAGGCGGCAGAGGCCAACGCTCTGTCGGAACAAGGGGACTTCTCCGGCGACAATGCGTATCTCGCCCAGGCCCTGACAGCCTATGAACAGGCATTGACCTATGTCACCCGCGAAAAGTTGCCGCTGCTTTGGGCGGCCACCCAGAACAATATGGGCGCCACGCTTGCTACTTTGGGCGAACGGGAAGCCGGCCGCGAAAACCTCGACAAGGCAGCTGCCGCCTATGAGCAGGCGCTGACCGTCTATACGCATGACGCCTACCCTGACGACTGGGCATCGACCTATGGCAATCTGGGCACGGTCTACTGGCGGCTCGGCCAGCGCGAGAACGGGACGGCACTGCTTGAACGGGCAGTCGGGGCCTTCCGCTCGGCGCTCGAGGTGCAGTCGTTGAAGAAACTGCCGCTGGAATGGGCGGCGACGCAGAACAATCTCGGCATCGTGCTGTCCGAAATCGGCGACCGCCAGACCACATCGGACAGTTTCCGCGCGGCGATCGAGGCGCATCGTGCGGCATTGACGGAATACAGCAGGGAGCGCGTACCGCTCGACTGGGCGCTGAGCCAGGTCAATCTGGGGGCAGCGCTCTATCGCCTTGGTGAGCGCGAAAAGGATATCGCGACCATGCAGCAGGCGGTTGCTGCCTATCAGGCGGCGACCGGCGAAATGACCAGGGAACGCGCGCCGGCGCAATGGGCGACAATCCAGAATAATCTGAGCACGGCGCTGGAATCGATCGGAACCATTAACGGCGATGTCGCCACGCTTGAGCAGGCGCGCGACGCCGCCCTTGCATCGCTTACGGTTTGGACGCGCGAGCACGCCGCGGCGAGCTGGGCCAACGGCCAGCTGACGCTCGGCAACGCCTTGCAGCGCCTCGGCGCCAAGCAGAAGAACAAGGAACTGCTGCTGCAGGCAGCCACCGCGTACCAGGCCGCTCTGTCCGAATATCCGCGTGAGAAACTGCCGCTCGACTGGGCTTCGCTGCAGCAGAATCTGGGATCGGTCAACGACACGCTCGGCGATCTCGATACGGGGACCGATTACTACATGCAGGCGGTGACCGCGTATCGTCAGGCATGGGAGGTCTATACCGCAACCGCCACGCCGCGCGAGTTCGCTTCGATCGGTTACAGCCTTGCAGGCACGCTGTCGAACTGGGGCGAACGCGCGGGGGACATCTCGACCCTGCGGCAGGCGATCGATGTCTACGGTCAGGTGCTCAGGGTTCGCACCCGCGACAAGGACCCAGCCAATTGGGCCAAGACGGAATTCCGCCTCGGCTGCGCGTTGATGATGTCAGGCAAGCTGGCCTCTGACGATCAACTGCTGCAGCAATCGGTCGACGCGCTGCGGGCGGCGCTCGACGGGCAGACGAAAGGCGGTGATGTCACGGAGATCGGCCAGACGCGGCGCGTGCTCGGCCAGACCCTGTCGATCCTGGGCGACAATACATCCAACCTGGACTTGCTGGCGCAAGCAGCCGACATGCTGGAAGCCGCGCTCCCCGCCTACTCCAAGGACGCCGACCCGGAGGAGTGGGCCAATATCAATTACGACCTCGGCTTTGCCCTCTACAGCCAGGGCCGGATTGGTGGCGACGCCACGTTCTACGCCAAGGCCGTGGAGAGCTTCGAGACGGCAGCGCGGATTTACGACGGTTTTCCCGACCGCATGCAATGGGCGCGCACCAAGGGCGATATCGGCAATGCCTTGCTGATGGCCGCGGACGGCAAGGACGTCGAGTTGCTCACCCGCGCGATTGCCGCCTATGACGCAGCGCTCAGCGTGGTAACGCGCGAGAATGCGCTGGCTGTCTGGGAGAACAATCAGAACAATCTCGCCGGCGGGCTGTCGAGTCTTGGTTACTGGGCGAACGATGTCGGCAAGCTGAAACGAGCCGCTCAGATCTACCGCGACCTCGCCACGGTGCGAACGATCGCCCGCGATCCCGATCTCTGGATCACCAACCAGACCAGTCTCGCGCAGACGCTGAGCATGATCGCGGCCCGCGAGCCTTCGGCTGAATTGTACGAGGAGGCGATTGTCGTCAACCGGGCGCTTGCCGAGCAGCTCGGTCGCGACCGCGATCCCGAACGTTGGGCCAATGCGCGCAACGAGATGGGCTATGCCTTGACCATGGCCGGCCGCGCCGAAAACAATGTCGCGCATTTCGAGGAGGCGGTGTTGGTCCTGCGCGAGGCGATCGTGGTGCAAAAGAAGATCAATTCGGTGCCGGCTGTCGCCTTCACGCAGGACAGCCTGTGCGACGTGCTGGTCGATCTGGGCGCCGCCCACAAGGACAAGGCGATGGCACAGGAAGCGATCGCCGCATGCCAGGACGCGCTCGTCATCTTCCGTGACAAGAAGATGGACGATCTCGCCGCCGGTTCCGAAAAGAACCTCGCCGAGGCACAGGCGTTGCTGGCCGAGTTGCATTAATCCGAGCCCGCGCTCCCGGATGCGGGCGAATGGTGGGCACGCCAGCGTTCACGCTGTTGCGCAAGCAGATGTCACCGGCTCGCCATGGCATGACAGAGATGCGATGTGGCAGTATCGGCTTGTGCGCCGGTCGCCACCCGTCATTCAGGACGACAGGTAATCATATTCCGTTGGAGCGCCAGATGACCCTATTCACCCGCCGCGGGCTTCTGAAAACGGCTGCGGTTGCCGGCGGTGGCGGCGTCGGGCTGGCAGCAATGACCAGGCTCAGCGGTTGGGCAGCTGTCACACCTGAGCCGGTGGTGCTCAAGACGGCAAAGATCCAGGCCAGGTTCATGGATGCGGGCGAGACCCGGGATGTCCTGACGTATGGTGAATCAGGCATGCCGCCTGTACTGCGGATGAAAAAAGGCGAGCCCTTTGCCGCCCGCCTCGCCAACGGCATCGACGATCCGACGACGATCCACTGGCACGGCATTCGCGTTCCAAACAAGATGGACGGCGTCCCCTTCCTGGTTCAGCCCTACGTCTACACCGGCGATCATTTCGACTACGCCTTCACCCCGCCCGACGCCGGCACCTTCTGGTATCACCCGCATTGCAACACGCTGGAGCAGATGGGCCATGGGTTGACCGGCGTGATCGTGGTCGAAAACCCCAACGATCCCAAATTCGACGCCGAGGCAATCGTCAATCTGCGCGACTGGCGCCTGGGCGACGACGCGCAGTTCATCCAGCAATTCCGGCCGCGCGATGCCGCAAAAACCGGAACCTATGGCACGGTGCGCACCGCCAACTGGCTCGACCAGCCGCAATTCGACGCGCCGGCCGGCGGGTTGGTGCGGCTGCGGGTCGCCATCACCGATGTCACCCGCATCTACGCCTTTCGCGTCGAGCGTGGGGAGGCCGCGGTCATCGCGCTGGACGGCAATCCGGTGCCGCAGCGTTTTGCGCCCGATGCTTTGCTGCTCGGACCGGGGCAGCGCATGGAACTCGCGATCCGCATGCCTGACCAGGAGGGCGCGATCGTCAGCCTGGGCGACATCAGAGGCACCAAACCCAAGGTCCTCGCCACCTTGCGCGCCACCGGCAGCTCGCTCAAGCGCGATTTGCGCGACCTCGCACCGCTGGAAGCCAACCCGGTGCCGGAGGTGGATCTCGCCAGCGCGAAACACATCGCGCTCTCGCTCAGCGCCACGGCGGAAAACGTGCCGAGCGACAGCATATGCGGCACGCTAGGCTACTCCTTCTGGGCCATCAACAAGGTACCGTGGCCGGGCGACACGCCGGACCCGACCGCGCCTTTGGCCGAGCTGAAGCTCGGCAAAAGCTATGTCATCGACATAGAGAATTTGACGCCGCAATCGCATCCGATGCATCTGCACGGCATGAGCTTCAAGGTGCTGTCGTCGTCGACACGCCAGGTTCAGCCGGTCATCTCCGACACCTATCTCATGCAGCCCAACGAGAAGGTTCAGCTCGGTTTCGTCGCCGACAATCCCGGCGACTGGCTGCTGCACTGCCACATCATCGAACATCAGAAAACCGGCATGACGAGCTATATCAGGGTGGTTTGACGCCGAGGCGGGTCAATCAGCCTCTACCGGGGTTGGCCTCACCTGCCGGGCCTGTTGCCGGAGAAATTGCCGCCGTCCGCTGGTTTCGTTGGCAAAGCGGGGCCGTTCCCTGCTATTCCCGCCTGCAATCAAGAAGCCGTGGACACGCTTGCATGACCAACGTCGCCCTGACCGGACTGGCCCGCGATCTCGCCAGGCGCGCCGCCGAGGGCCGCCCGGTGCGCATCGGCGTCATCGGCTCCGGCGAAATGGGCACCGACCTGGTCACGCAAGGCATGCTGATGCCCGGTATCGAGATCTGCGCCATCTCGACGCGGCGTCCGCACACGGCGCGCGACGCCATCCGCATCGCCTATGGCGACGAGGCGATGGCGGTCGAGGCCGACATGGGTTCGAAAGTCACCGCGGCGATCGAGGCCGGGAAAATCGCCATCACCTCGAACGAGATGCTGGTCACCAATCCGCTGATCGACGTCGTGATCGACGCCACCGGCAAGCCTGGTGTCGCCGCCGATTTCGACTTGAAGGCGATGGAGCACGGCAAGCACCTGGTGATGATGAATGTCGAGGCCGACGTCACGATCGGCTGCTACCTCAAGCAGCAGGCAGACCGGCTCGGCGTCGTCTATTCGGTCGGCGCCGGCGACGAGCCGTCGAGCTGCATGGAGCTGATCGAGTTTGCCTCCGCGCTCGGCTACACCATCGTCTCGGCTGGCAAGGGCAAGAACAACCCGCTCAACCACGATGCCGTTCCGGATGACTATCGCGAGGAAGCCCTTCGCCGCAACATGAACCCGCGCATGCTGGTCGAGTTCGTCGACGGCTCGAAAACCATGGTCGAGATGTGCGCCATCGCCAACGCCACCGGGCTGGTGCCCGATGTGCCGGGCATGCACGGGCCCAAGGCCGACCGCGACCAGCTGGCCAAGGTGCTGATACCGCGCGCCGATGGCGGCATCCTGTCGAAGAAGGGTGTTGTCGACTACACGATCGGCAAGGGTGTGGCGCCGGGCGTCTTCGTCATCGTCGAGGCGACGCATCCGCGCATCGTCGAGCGCATGGACGATCTGCATATCGGCCACGGCCCCTATTACAGCTTCTTCCGGCCCTACCATCTGACCTCGCTGGAGGTGCCGCTGACGGCAGCGCGTATCATGCTCTACGGCCGCCCCGACATGGTGCCGCTGCCGAAGCCGGTGGCCGAGGTCTGCGCGGTCGCCAAGCGCGATCTCGCCACGGGCGAGACCTTCGATGCCATCGGCGAGACTTGCTACCGCTCCTGGACCATGACCGTCGAAGAGGCGCGCGCCAATCTGGCAGTGCCGGTCGGCCTGCTCGAAGGCGGCAAGGTGCTGAAGCCGGTCAGGAAGGGCGAGCTCATCACCACCGACAACGCCACACCCGACCGCACGACCAGGCTGTTCGCTTTGCGCAAGCTGCAGGATGAGATGCTCTACGGGGGCTGAGATTGCATGACAGGCCAGCCTCTCTGGTTTTGTCATGGCAAGTTCACTATATTGTAGTGGCACCGAACGGAGGCTTCCAGGATGAATCTCCAGATCAGAGACCCGCGCGCCCGTGACCTCGCCCGGCAGCTTGCCGAAAAGCGAAAGATTTCAATGACCGAGGCGGTGATCGAGGCGCTCGAATCCGAGCTTCAGCGCGAACGTGAACGAGTTCCGCTGGCTGAGCGGCTGGCCGCCATATCGAACGATCTGAAGGCCAAGGCGGGAAGCGGCGGCAGGGATTTGACTAAGGATGAGATCGACGAGATGTGGGGACATTCCTGATGTTCATCGACACCTCGGTGGTGATCGCTGTCCTCGCCGGAGAGGAAGACGCCGCCGATTGGAGCCGCCGGATCGGGCAGGCCTCGATACGGATAACATCTCCGCTGGTCGTGCTCGAAGCGGCGATGCGGCTTTCATCGAAGTTGGTGGTGGAGCCGCTCTTCGCCGAAAAGGCGATAGAGGACTTCCTGCGTGAGGCCGAGATCGAGGTGGTTCCGATCGAAATCGGTGATGCCAAGCTCGCGATCCAGGCTTTTTCGAACTATGGCAAACGCCGCGGCCACCCGGCTCAGCTCAATCTCGCTGACTGCCTGTCATATGCCTCGGCAAAAAGCTGTGGGATGCCCTTACTCTACAAAGGGAAAGACTTTTCCCACACCGATCTGGCCTGATCCTACTCCCCCAGTTCCACGATTCGGCCAGCAGCTTCGTCAGCCGCTCCCGCCCAGCAGGCCAAATGCTGCCGCGCTCGCGCCATGGGCTGTTGACCTGGTCGCGCAACACGCCTGATCATTGCGCTCGTGCTGACGACGCAGACCATCGGCTGCCATTGTGTGATCCATTCATACAGTCTGTCTTTTTGATCCGGGTTTTTCAAACGATGCCGAGATGCCAATCTCGATCAGTTGAACCCCCATTGAGGATTGAAATCTTGCAAACCATTTGGACAAGACGCGAGACGATGAAAACCCTTCTGGCAACGGGCATGGTTGCCATGCTTCAGCCTCTGGCTTTTGCAGCCAAGGCCGCCGCCAAGCTGGAATGGACCCATTTTCAGGCTGACGAGAATGGTTTCCGCCGCACGCCGGTGCTGCTGACCGGGGAAAAAGAAGCCATCCTCCTCGACGGCGGATTTACCCTGTCCGATGGCCGTGCGGTCGCGGATGCGATCAAGGCGACGGGCAAGACCCTGACCACGATCTATGTCAGCTGCAGCGACCCTGACTATTATTTTGGCCTGCGTCCCGTCGCGGATGCTTTCCCCGGCGCCAAGATCATCGCGGCCGCTGCGACGGTGGCGGCCATCAAAGCCAATGTGCAAGCCAAGCTGGATGTCTGGGGCCCGCAGCTCAAGGACAATGGACCGAAGGTCCTGGCGGATGTCGTCATTCCCGAGGCATCCGATATCACCTCACTTGAAATCGAAGGAAACAAGATCGAGATCGTCACCGTCGCCGATCTGAAAGACCGGCGGTATCTCTGGGTGCCCAGCCTTGAAGCGGTGTTCGGCGGCGTGCTGATCTCGTCCGGCGTACATGTCTGGGTTGCCGACGAGCCAACCGTAGACGACCGCAAGAAATGGATTGCCGCGCTCAACGAAATCGCGTCCCGCAAACCCAACATCGTGGTGCCGTCCCATCAGGTAGCCGGTGCACCGGACGGTCTGGCGGCCGTGGAATTCACCCGCGCCTACCTCGAAGCTTTCAATAAGGAAGCCGAAAAAGCGAAATCCAGCGTCGAGCTGATTGCAGCGATGAAGCGGCGCTATCCCGATCTTCTGGACGTCTCGTCCCTGGAACTGGGCGCAAAGGTCGCCAAGGGTGAGATGAAGTGGGGCTGATACGGCCCCGCGAGCGTCTGGGCTACTTCCCCAATTCCACCGACCGCAGCCGCGCGGCTTCCACCGCCTCGGTCAGCAGCTTCGTCAGCCGGTCTTCGCCCATCAGCACGGCAAGGGCGGCTGCCGTGGTTCCGTTGGGGCTGGTCACCTGCTGGCGCAGGACGCCGGGCTCCTCGCCGCTTTCGGCAGCGAGTGCAGCAGCGCCATAGACGGTCTGCATGGCAAGCAGCCTGGCGGTCTCGGTCGGCAGCCCGGCCTTCTCGGCTGCAACCGTAAGCGCCTCGATGAAATGGAAGATGTAGGCCGGACCGGACCCCGAAACCGCCGTCACCGCGTCCATCAGGCCTTCGTCGTCGATCGTCGTCACCACACCGCTCGCCGACAGCAGCTCGGCAACGAAACGCCTGATGTCGTCGGTCACCAGCGGGTTGGAATAGACCACCATCATGCCCTTGCCGATCGCGGCCGGCGTGTTGGGCATGCAGCGGATAACAGGCGCGAGATGGCCGAGGATGTGCTCGAAGGTGGCGACCGGCGTGCCCGCGGCGATGCTGACGAAGGTGGTCCTGCCGTCGCCGAAGCGCTTGTAGGCGGCGGTGACGTCGCGGATCACCTGCGGCTTGACGGCGATGACGACGAGGTCGGGCTCTGCGTCGGCGGGGATCCCGTTCGCGTCCGCGGCGACACTGCAACCGAGGTGCTCGGCGCGCTTGCGCAATTCGGCATTGGGCTCGACCACGAACACGGCTTGCGGGGCAAGCTTGCCGGATTTCAGCCAGCCCGCAAGCATGGCGTAACCCATATTGCCGCAACCGGCGAGAACAAGCCTGATCGTCATTGAGAGCCCTCCGAGACAAGGGTTCTCCTTAGACGCTAGCGGGCAGACGGGAAAGCCCCTCAAGGGGTGCTGGATCAGGCCAGCCGGTCAAGGTCGCCGGCGTACCGCGATCGGCCGCAGCGACACTTGCCGCAAGCCAAGCACGCCGAGCACGAAGAACAGCCACACCGGGTCGCCGCGATGGAAGAAGAAGCTTTCCAGGAACGCGTTCAGCGCCGTGAACAGCACCACCATCATGAAGAAGTCACCGAGATAGATGTTCTCCTTGCGCGGCGGGATGCGCATGTAGTCGCGCAGCGGCGCGATCACGAAAGTGTAGACGGCAACGCACAGCGCCGGGATGCCCATCAGCACCGCAATGTCGAGATAGCCGTCATGGCCATGCACGATGGTCCGGATGTCCCAGGCCCGGTCGAAGGGCTGGTCCTGACTGAGCAGCAGCGGCGTGCCCCAGAAACTTTCATAGCCGTAGCCGGTCCAGGGCTTCTTCGCCAGCATCTCGCCGGAGAACTCCCACAGCGTCGTGCGCCCGGTATAGGTGAGGTCGGGGAAATAGGTGGCCGCCAGCTCTTTCACCGGGGGGATGAAGACGATGCCTAAGGTACCGATGGCCGTCGCAATGATCGCCAGTGCAAACAGGATCGGCGTGCCGAACCGCATGCCGATCAGGCCCGGCAGCACGACGATCAGGATCGAGAACGGCACCAGGCCGGCCGTCGTCTTGGAGCCGGTGTGCAGCATGAAGATCATCGCCGCGCCGAAGATCGCCACGCCCCAGAACTTCTGGCCGCGCCGGAAGAGATAGAGGCCGGCGAAGCTGAAGCAGGCCATGATTGGTCCGGCAATGTTCTTGTGGGCGAACACACCACGCCACAGGCCGGCATGTTCGGGCTCCTGCGAATCGGCCGTATGCAGGGCCTCATGCGGAAAGACGATGAGGCCGATATAGGACAGGCCGATAACGACGATCGCGCAGAATATGATGACTTTCGAAAAACTGTCGGCGTCGCGCGGCAGCACCAGGACCGTCGCTATCGTCAGAACGCCAAGCAGCGTGAAGAAGGCCGCGCGCATGGCCGAGGACGGGTCGGTCGCGTTGATGACCGAAAGCATGAAAAAGCCGAGCATCAGGATCCAGGACGGGCTGAGCAGCGAGCGCACCATCTTGGGGTCGGCGAACGTCAGCAGTGAGAAGGTCGAAATGGCGCCGAGCGAACTGAAGCCGAGCTGGTTGACGATGTCGCCGCCGTCGCCGGTCAGTTCCGCGCCTGCCGGCTGAAACGGCCGGAACGATACGATGATGACGGCAAACAACAGCGCGGCAATCGCCGTCGCCACGCCGTCGCGGGTGACGATGCCGCCCAGCAGCAGCTCGTCAGTTCTTCTCAGGCTGCCTGTATTGCTCATTGGCGTATCCGAATTCGGCAAGCACGCGGCCGAGCGAGACATAGACGGGGTAAAGCGCCGTCGACAGCGATCCTGTCCGCGCCAATTTGATTGCGCCGCGCACGGGCGAGGCTATCAGCAGCGCCAGGCTTTTTGCAAACACCTTGGCGCCGGCGAATGGCGTGCCGGCGCGCTTCTTCTTTTCGACCAGCGTCGAGATTACACCGTTGCGTAAGGATCGGGCGCGGATCCAGTCAGCCTCGACGCGCCGGGCCGGAACGCCTTCGCGCACCTTTGCCTCGGCGCACCAGCCAAGCACGAAACCTTTCCGCGCAGACCGGCTGAGAAAGTCGGAATCGCCGCCGCCCATGAAGTTGAACCGCAGGTCGAGGAAGGGCGGTCCCATGGTGGTCAGCACATTGCGCCCGACCAGGAGGTTGCCCGAGGAATAGAGTGCGGCCACGCGCCCGGTCTCGCGATAGGGGGGCGCAAAGACCGGATGCTCGGCCCATTTGGCGTGAGAAGGATCGCTAAACACCGGCACTTGTGGGCCACCGACAATGTCGGCGCCAAGCGTCTCCGCCGTCTTGCACATGCGCTCCAGCCAGTCCGCGTCGGCGATCTCGTCATCGTCGATGACCAGCAGGTGGCGGAAATCCGGAAAATGCAGGATCGCCGTCTGCCAGCCGGCATTGTAGGCACTGCAATTGCCCCGCTCGTGCGCGATGATGACCATGCCTTTCATATCGTCGCGTTCGAACAGCGGCACGGCCGCCTTGGCGCCCTCACTCGCCTCGGCCTCGTTTTCGATGACGATGACGGCGAAGCGCCGGCTGGTTTGCTGTGCCTTGAGCGACGCCAGCGTTTCGAGCAGCAGTTGCGGCCGCTTGAAGGTCGGCAGCGTGACGACGGCTTCCATCGTCTCTGCGGCGAGCCCCGGAGAGCGTCCCGCAATCGATACCGAACCGTCCGATGGCAAAGGGATCATCCGCTCCAGCCGCATGTTTTGAATCTGGCTTTCGATAACACCGCGACGATAACGTTTCGTTAATCACCTTTCGCAGCGGCGCCTGCCGGTCCGCGCCTTTCAGCCGTTGCGTTGCGTGATTTAATCAAGGGTTCACCCAGCTTTGCTAGTGGCTGACGCCTGGATAGGTGAGATGCATCTGCTGTTCGCCACATCGATCGTGCCCGACGGCGCTCTCGCTTCGGGCTATGAGATCGCCAATGCTGCGATCATCGCCGCCTTGCGGCGCGCCGGCGTGCGCGTCACCGTCATCGGCTTCATCTGGCCGGGCAAGGCGCCCAGCGACCCCGAAAACACCTTCGTGCTCGGCGCCGTCGACGTGCGCACGGAAAGCGCCTCGGCGCGGCAGAAGCTCGCCTGGCTTGGCAAGGCGGTGCTGTCAGGGCTCACCTTCGCTTCCGTGAAGCTGCGCGCGGTTTCCGACAGCGAAGTCCGTGCCGCGATCGAGCGCGCCGGTCCCTTCGACGGCTATGTCCTGAATTCGGTGCAGTTCGCCGGCGCCTTTGAAAAACTGTTCGCCGACCGTCCCTCGATTTTCGTCGCCCACAATGTCGAACATGGTTCGGCCAAAGAGAATGCGGCAGCAGCAAACAGTCGCTTCCAGCGCCTGCTGTTTGCCCGCGAGGCCAGGCTGCTCAAGACCATGGAGGAGCGGCTCTGCCGCCGGGCTCGCTTCGTCTTCACGCTGGCCGAGGAAGACCGCGCCGCACTCGGCGTTGCCAGCGACGACCGCTCGGCGGTGCTGCCGCTGGTGACCACTGCCACGGCCCCAAAGCCGGTCAAGCCGCGCCGCATCGATTGCGACGCGGCGCTGATCGGCACCTGGACCTGGCAGCCGAACCGCATCGGCCTCGACTGGTTCCTGGAAAAAGTCGTGCCGCATCTTCGCCGGAGTTTTCGCATCAGGGTCGCCGGCAACATGCCGTCGGATATCACCTCTGCCCATCCCGGTGTCGAATTTGTCGGCCGCGTGCCCGACGCCCAGGATTTCGTGCGCGGCGCCGCCGTCATCCCACTGATCAGCACCGCGGGCAGCGGCGTTCAGCTCAAGACCATCGAAACCTTCGAACTCGGCCTGCCGTCGGTCGCCACCAGCCGTTCGCTGCGCGGCATCGATCATCGCCCGGCAAATTGTTTCATCACCGACGATCCGGCCGCCTTCGCCGGCGCGCTGGAGGCAGCTGCGGCCGATGTCAGGGATGTCGATGGCAGCGCCTTCCATCGCCGGCAGATTAAGGCACTGGATGCCGCCATCAGGCTCGGCCTGGAAAAGCTTGGGCCGGTGGGGAAGGAGGTGTTTGCATGAACATGCACACCGCCCGCGCCGCCTTCGGGCTCGATACGCTGAAGACGATCCTTGGCATTTCGGTCCTTGCCATCGGCTGGGATGACGCGATCGCGCTGCTCACTCGTCTGATCGCCGAGCGGCGCTTCACCAAGGTCAGTTTTCTCAACGCTCACAACGCCAACATCGCCTCTACCGATCCGGTCTTTGCCGAGGCGCTCGACGATTTCCTCATCCTGCCTGACGGCGTTGGCGTCGATCTGGCGGCAAAGCTGCTCTACGGCGCGCCGTTCCCGGACAATCTCAACGGCACTGATCTCATTCCGGCCTTTCTGCAGGCATCGGCGAGGCCGCTGACCGTCGGGTTGCTTGGCGCCACCCGCGCCAACGCCGAGGCGGCGTCGGTCAGGCTAGCCGCTCTGGCGGTGCAGCACGAATTCGTCGTCATCCATGACGGCTATTTCTCCCCCGCCGAAGAGCAGGCGATCGTCGATCGCATCGAGGCATTGCGGCCCGACGTGCTGCTTGTGGCCATGGGCGTGCCGCGCCAGGAATTGTGGATCGCCCGTCATATCGATGCCCGCCACTGCACGCTGCCGATCGCCGTCGGCGCGCTGCTCGATTTTCTCTCCGGCACGGTGCCGCGGGCGCCTCTGTGGATGCGCCAGCTGAGGCTCGAATGGTTGTTCCGTCTGTGCATCGAGCCCGGCCGGCTGTGGCGCCGCTACGTCGTCGGCAATCCGGTGTTCCTGCTGCGTGTCGTCAGGCAGAAATTCTCGCGTCGGCCCGAGCCCGCCGGAGAGTTGCGGTGAACAGCCGCGTCGTGCCGAGCCCTGCAGCCGAGACCGGTGCCCTGCCGCAAACGCCGACGGCGGCGGTGGTGACCGCCAGCTATGCGCCGGATTTCGAACGCTGCCGCCTGTTGTGCGAGACCCTCGACCGCCATGTCTCCGGCGTGGCGCATCATTACATTCTGGTCGAGCACCGCGACGTGGCGCTGTTTCGCCAGTTGGAAAACGACCGCCGCAGCGTTGTCGACGAGCGCGACCTGCTGCCGCGCTGGCTGCGTGTGTTCGACGATCCGATGAGCCTCTTTCGCCGTCGCATCTGGCTCAGTTTCAAGACCCAGCCGCTGCGCGGCTGGCATGTGCAGCAGCTGCGCCGCATCGCCATCGCTGCGCATGCTGGAGAAGACGTGCTGGTCTTCTGCGATTCCGACGTCGCCTTCCTCAAGCCATTCGATCTGAGCGCCTTCTGGCGCGACGGCAAGGTGCGGCTGTTCCGGCGCGACGGCGTGCTGTCGAGCGACGGTCACGACGAGCATCGCATCTGGTCGCGCAATGCGGCCTCGGCGATTGGTATCGATGCATCCGAGGTTTCGAACCACGACTATATTTCGACGCTGATCGCCTGGCGCCGTCAGACCGTGACGGCGATGTGCGCCGAGATCGAGAAGGTGCACGCGCGCGGCTGGGTCGAGGTCATCGCTTCAGTGCGCCGGTCCTCCGAATGCATGATCTATGGCCGCTATGTCGACGATGTGCTGGGGGGCGCCGGCCATTTCCACGGCTCGGAGGAATTCTGCCGCGTGCATTGGACCGGGGAGGCGCTGTCGGATGACGAATTCCGCAGCTTCGTCGCCGCTATGGCACCGGGGCAGGTGGCGATCGGCATGCAATCCTTCATCGGCACCGATATCGGCCGCATCCGCCGCCTGATCGGATTGGCTTAGATTGCCTTGGCGGGCTTGCGCAGCGCCGAATAGGTCAGCAGCGCCGAGGCGAGATAGAGCAGCAGGAAGACGACATTGAGCGATACGACAAGCCTGGGCGTGTCGGCAATCGTGGTCAGCACATAGGTCAACAGCACCGCCTTCAGCCCCGCCAGCAGGCCGAGGTTGAGCGCCCTGAGCGCGGTCTGGCCGCGCGCGAACAGCAGCTCGGCCTGGTATTCGACCAGGTTGCGCAGTCCCGGCACGCCGATTGCCAATGCCACCAAGGGCGCCGCCTCGGCGACATTCCGGCCAAGTGCATTGGGGAAGAAATGCAGCACGATGCCGAGTGCGGCCAGTGCCAATGTCGACACCAGGAACACGCCGGCTTCGATACCGCTCTTGACCCGCAGTCGCGACAACAGCTCCGGCGCCCGCATCATCCTCTGCACCAGCATCATCGAGAAGGTGCGGATCGGTATTGCCGTCAGGTCGACCAGCCGCATGATGATGGCATAGATGCCGGCCAGATGCGGCCCGCCGATCGCCAGGACGAGCAGCTTGTCGAATTCCGACTGCAGGTAGAACAGCACTTCGGCGCCGGCAACATAGATCGAATCGGCAAGCCGCCTGAGATAGAGCTCGGTGCGCAGCCTCAGCCGCTGGCGTGGATAATAGAAGCCGAAGGCCAGCAGCAGCGAGGCGGCGTTGGCGCCGATGTAGAACAATGACCAGATCCAGACGCTGTGCTGCCCCGACAGCATGAACAGCACGGCGCCCAGCGCACGGAACGCCGTGGTCACGATCGACAGCACCGCGGCGCGGCCGAATTTGCCGAGCCCGTTGTTGACGATCAGCACCACCTCGACCGGCCGCCACAAAAGCGCTTCGGCAAAGACGATTGCGGCAAAGACGGCCAGAGGCACGGTGCTGGCGAAGAAGATCAGGTAGACGCCCCAGGAGGCCGCCGCCAGCGGTGGTAAGGACACGGCGCCAAGCAAAAGGAAGCCGGCGGTGAAGGTGCCGATCAGATTGGGGCGGATGGTGGCTGTGCGGTAAAGCGCCGAGATGAAGCCGAAAGCGAGGATGCGCGACAGCATGACGCCGGCCGCCGAGGCGGTGGCGAACATGCCGAACTCGGCAATCGACAGCGTGTTGGCAAGTGCGATGAAATAGGCAAGCGAGAACACCAGCCGCCCGCCGGCGCCGCTGATGGCTGAAAGATAGTCGCGAACCAGCCCCCGTCTTTCGGCAAGGAAGGTGCCGATGCGGGCGAGTGTCCGCCTTTGCGGTATGTCGCTGGCCTGCGTCATATCGAGGAAAGCCGTAAGCCGCAAAGCTTAACGTGCGGTTCTGACGCCATTTTACAGATCCCGGCAATGCGTGGCGAAGCGAGAAACTTTCACTTGCAGACTTCGGAAATTAACCTTTTGTTTCCCATGCCTGTTTAGCGTGACTTAACGATTGGCCGACCGCCGCTCCCGCACCGTCGAAGGTAAAGTTTCGAGACAATGGTCGACAGGGAAAACCGTGAAGACTGGAGGCGCGAGCGCTCCCTCCTGGCGCTCGGCAAAGCCGTGCGCGGCGATGAGGCGGCGGATGCGTCGGCGGTCTCGATCGGTGACCGGGTGGATCCGTCATGGCGCGAGGATGCCGCCACGCGTCACCGCATAGCCCGCTCGCAACGCGAGGCGCGGTCGAATCCGGCGCCAACGTCACCGCCCGAGCCGCCGCAGTTCCAGGCCGACGGCGAACCCGTTTCGACCGCCAGCGCGCGTGAGGAGCCTGTTTCCGGCCGGCGTCAGCAGCACGCCGCCTATGAGCCCCGCTCTTTCCACGAGCAGCGACCGGACCGCGACGACGATGACGGGCAGGAATGGAAACCGCTGATCGATCCGCTCCAGGTCGTCCGCGGCATTAGTCGTTCCAAGTTGCTGATCGTCTCGACGACGATATTGGGCACGGTGCTCGGCGTCGCCGTCGCCGTTTCGACACCGAAGAAATACGAAGCCACCACACAGATGGTCATCGAGCCAGGCGACCTGAAGCTTTCCGACAACGATCTCACCCAACCGGTCGGGCAGCCCGATGCGGCGCTGGCTGTTGTCGAAACCCGCATCAAGATGGTGACATCCGGCAAGGTCCTCGACAAGGTCGTGGCCGATCTCAATCTCGTCGACGATCCGGAATTCAACGGACAGGGCTCTGGCGGCCTTGGCGTCCTGTCGCTCATTCGCTCGATACTGTCGCGCCAGGATGGCCCTGGCGGCGCCGGTGAAGTGCGCCGCCATGCGCTGGCGGTCGGCAATCTGGCCAAGAGCCTGTCGGTTGAGCGCAGCGGCAAGAGCTTTGTCGTTTCCATCAGCGCCACCACTCAAAGCGCCGACAAATCGGCGAAGATAGCCAATACGACGAGGGACGTTTTCCAGCAGGAGGCGGCGCAATACCAGTTCGGGATGGCCGGGCGCGCGACGGACCAGCTGACGGCCAAGCTCGATGACCTGCGCAAGGATGTCGAGACAGCGGAGCGCAAGGTCGAGGATTTCAGGGCCACGCATGATCTCGTCGACGCGCAGGGCCATCTGATCAGCGACGACCAGATGCTGAAGCTCAACGAGCAGCTCTCAGTCACCCGGGCCCGCACGCTGGAACTCAATGCCCGGGCGGCGTCGGCGCGTTCGCTGGACGTCAATTCGGTCATCAACGGCACCTTGCCGGAAGAAATCAATTCCAACACGATGAGCGAACTGCGCGCGCAATATGCAGTTTTGAAGCAGGAGGCCGACCGCGCCGCCGTGCGTCTGGGACCGCGTCATCCCGAATACCAGGCGCTCAACGCCCAGCTCGACGGCTCGCGCGAGCGCATCGCAGGCGAACTGCGCCGCATCGCCTCGTCGCTGCAGGTCGATTTGAAGCGCTCGGTTCAGCTTGAGCAGGATCTCGCTTCCCGCCTGGCTCAGGCAAAGGTCCAGAGCGGCGACGTCAACAGCGATCTGGTCAGCCTGCGCGAACTGGAGCGTGACGCCACGGCCAAACGCTCCGTCTACGAACAGTACCTTCTGCGCGCCAAGGAGACCGGCGAACAGCAAAACATCAACACCACCAACATCAATCTGATGACCCCCGCGCAACCGCCGCTCGAACCCAACGGACCGTCGCGGGCTGTAATAGCGATGGCCGGCCTGCTGCTCGGGCTTGCTTCGGGCATCGGTGTCGGCGCCATGCGCGGCGCCTTTGCCAGCCTGCGCGGCGCTGCCAATTCGCGTTCGCGCGGCAGAATGGACGAGCGCCCCCCTCCGGTCGAGGACAAGGTCTATCGCGCGCCGCTGCCTGTGGCGCCGCCACCGGCAGCACCTCCGGTGTTGCCGACCGCGGCCGCTCCCGCCCGGAGCCCAGGTCTGTTCGACGGACTGTTCTCGGCGGTGCGCAAAGCCGCGCCGGGTAGCGGGACGTCAGGCGAACCCGTCGAGACCTACCGCGCCCAACCAGCCGCCGAATATACAAGGCCGGTGCAGGAGCCTGTGGGCTATCGCCAGCCGGACTTCCGGAACGAGGTTCCGCACGCCAATTCCCCTGCGCAGCAGCCTGGCTACGCGCAGCCTCGTCAGCCGGCTGACTATGCCTATTCGCAGGCTCAGCCGATGCCCGCGGCGTCCGGGCCGTGGTCTTCTCCGCAGCCCGCTGGGGCGGCGCCGGAAGACCAGCAGGCGCAAATCGACGATATCCGCGCCAGCCTGCGCGAATTTCGCGAAGCGGTGCGCGAACTCACCGAAAGCCGTTCGCACCGCCGCTATTTCTGAGCAATTCCAGGAAAAGTGTGAAACGGTTTTCCCGGGAAAAGCGCGTAGCGCGCTTTCCCTTGGGAATTGCGTCAAAACAAGAAATAGAGCGGTTCAGCCTTTCCGTGAAAGGATGAGTCGCTCTGAGCCCGTCAGCACAGAATAAAAGCTGCCGGTTTCGAGTTTACGGCATGTGACGGCGCTTTGACGGGATTGCTTAGGCCAAATTTCGTGACAATGCCGCGCAGCATGGCGCCCAAAAAACGCTGCCGTCGGGCTTTACCCGAATGGGCGGAACGTTTGGAACAACGACATGCACGAAGCAACGTTCAAGGCGCGCGCCGCGCCTTGGCTGGAATGATGTCGAGGATGGTTCATGGCCGAAGTGATTGACGGAAAGATCGTCGCCGCAGACGTGGTTCAGAAGGTCAAGGCCTTGACCGAGGACCTGGTCGCCAAGGGAAAGGCCCAGCCCGGCTTGGCGGTGGTCATCGTCGGCGAGGATCCGGCAAGCCAGGTCTATGTCGCGTCGAAGTCGCGCACCGCCAAGGAATGCGGCTTTCATTCGCTGCAGCACACACTGCCGGCCGACACGTCCGAAGCGGCACTGCTGAAGATCATCGGCGAACTCAACGCCGATCCGGCCATCAACGGCATTCTGGTGCAGCTGCCGCTTCCCGCCCATATCGATGCCGGCAAGATCATCCAGGCCATCGCGCCACAAAAGGATGTCGACGGCTTTCATTTCATCAATGTCGGCAAGCTCGGCACCGGCGAACTCGAAACAGCCTTCGTGCCCTGCACGCCGGCTGGCTCCATGCTTTTGATCGAACGCGTGCGCGGCAAGGATCTTTCCGGCCTCAACGCGGTCGTCGTCGGCCGCTCCAACATCGTCGGCAAGCCGATGGCAAATCTGTTGCTTGCCGCCAACTGCACCGTCACCATTGCCCACAGCCGCACCAAGGATCTGCCGGCGCTGGCCCGCACAGCCGACATTCTGGTTGCCGCCGTCGGCCGGCCCGAAATGATCAAGGGCGACTGGGTCAAACCCGGCGCCACCGTGATCGATGTCGGGATCAACCGCATTGCCGCACCCGAGAAAGGCGAAGGCAAAACCCGCCTCGTCGGCGATGTAGCCTATGCCGAAGCGGCCAAGGCCGCCGGCGCCATCACCCCCGTGCCCGGCGGTGTCGGACCGATGACCATTGCCATGCTGATGGCCAATACGTTAGCCTCAGCCTACCTTGCGGCCGGCTTGAAGCGGCCTTCCTTCTGACCCAGAAAGCAGCTTCTTTGCCGAACCTTACCATTCCCTCTGAACGGCCGGTCGTGGATGATCCCGTTCAAGGGGGCCGGCAATTCGCGTTCCTGCTGGTCGACAAGTTTTCGATGTTTTCGTTGGCAGCGGCGATCGATACCTTCCGCTCGGCCAACCGCCTGCTCGGCCGCGATTTCTATGGCTGGACGACGGTCTCGGCCGACGGCGATCCCGTCATGGCCTCCAACGGCCTGCCGCTCAAGATCGACTATGCCGTCGCCGATTTGCCGCCGGTCGATATCCTGTTCGTGTCGGTGGGCCTGTCGGTCGAGTTCCCCGGCAAGAGCAAGGTGCTGGCGGCGCTGCGCAGCTGGGGCCGGCGCGGCAATGCGCTGGGCGCGCTGTCGGTGGGCTCTTACCTCCTGGCCGAAGCCGGTCAGCTCGAAGGTTATCGCTGCACCATCCATTGGGAAAACCGCGCCGGCTTCGTCGAGCGCTTTCCCGACATCAATTGCACCGGCAACGTCTTCGAGATCGACCGCAAGCGCTACACATGCGCCGGCGGCACCACCTCGATCGACCTGATGCTGGAGATCGTGCGTGGCGACTTCGGCTCGAACCTCGCCAACGGCGTTGCCAACCAGTTCCAGCATGAGCGCATCCGCTCCGCCGGCGACCGCCAGCGCGTCGGGCCGGAGCGCGACCTGACCGGCAAGTCGGAGAAGCTAAGGCGCATCGTCGAACTGATGGCCGACCATCTCGACGAGCCGCTATCAGCCGTGCAGCTTGCCAAATCGGCGGGCCTGTCGGTGCGCCAGGTCGAGCGCTTGTTCCTGCGCCATTTGAGCGTCACGCCCGGTCGTTACTACATGCGGCTCAGGCTTGAGCGGGCGCGCGAACTGCTGCGCCAGACCAACATGCCGATCCTCGACGTGGCCATTGCCACCGGCTTTACCTCGCACTCCTATTTCGCGCAGAGCTATCGGCTGCAGTTCGGCCGTCCGCCTTCCGAAGAGCGGCGCACCACGTACTGACGCGGTGCTGAGCCGGCCTCGGAACAGGCCTCGGCCGGCGCCGATCCTGTTACACGGCAACCGTTCGTAACCCGCTCCGGGGCTTGTGCCCGGACGCGCCGTCAAATAGCTTCCGGCGCGGATCAGAGGGCGGTCTCAAGGAGATTTCCATGGCGGGACTTTTGCGGAGCGTCGCTGCGGCGCTGCTCCTTTTGTCGATGACTTCGCTCGGCTTTGCCGCCAACAAGGTCATCATCATTCTTGACGCTTCGGGCTCGATGTGGGCCCAGATCGACGGCAAGCCGAAGCTCGAGATCGCGCGCGAATCGCTGAGGACCGTGCTGCAGTCGGTCCCGGGCGACGACGAGATCGGCTTCATGGCCTATGGCCACCGCGAAAAGGGCAGCTGCGACGACATCGAACTGATCGTGCCGCCGCAAGCCGGCTCGGCTAGCGCCATTTCGGCCGCTGCCGACAGCCTGAAATTCCTCGGCAAGACGCCGCTGACCGCAGCCGTCAAGCAGGCGGCCGAAGCTCTGAAATACACCGAGGACAAGGCGACCGTGGTCCTCATCACCGATGGGCTTGAAACCTGCGAAGGTGACCCGTGCGCGCTGGGCAAGGAACTGGAGGCCTCAGGCGTCGATTTCACAGTCGACGTCGTCGGCTTCGGCCTGACCGCTGACGAGGGCAAGCAGATCGCCTGCCTTGCCGACAACACCGGCGGCAAATATATCCAGGCCTCGGACGAGAAGGCGCTGCAGGAAGCACTGGTCGAAACCGTCGCCGCGCCGGCTCCGGCACCTGAACCCGCACCGGCGCCAGCCCCAGCTCCAGCCCCTGAACCGGCAAAGCCCGAATTCAATTTCATCCCGAGCGTGGTCATGGCCGAAGGCGGCGATCCGATCACCGACGGCAATGCCTGGGAGGTCTACAAGGCCAAGGCCGATGGCACGCACGGCGAGGCCGTCACCACCCAGTACAACAACTACGAGGCCAATCTCGAGCCGGGCGACTATGTCGTCGTCGCGCGCGCCGACGAAGCTCGGGCGGAACAGAAGGTCAAGATCGAGGCGGGCCAGGTCTACAAGCCGCTCTTCACCTTGAACGCCGGCACCATGCTCATCCATCCGAAGCCAAGCCAGGGCGCCGAGATCAGTGACGAAGCCGATGTCGACTTCGCCTTCCCGGGCGGCAGCACCACCCACTATGGCGACACCAGGATCATCGTGCCGGCTGGTGAGCAGAAGGTGACGGTTGCGATCGGCAGCGGCTCGGTGACCGAGAACATCCAGCTCGCCGCCGGGCAGACTGTGGAAAAAGACATAGTCGTCGGCGTCGGCCATGCCGCCGTCAACGCCTACTACACTGCAGGTGGCGACAAGGCCGACTCCTCGGGCATCAGCGTCCAGATCGTCAAGGCCAAGAAAAAGATCGACGGCTCGCGTGACGATGTCGCCCACTCCTATGGGCCCGACAGCAAATTCTGGCTGCCGCCGGACGATTATGTCGCGGTCACCTCGCTTGAGCTCGCAACCGTCGAGCAGCCTTTCAGCGTCAAGGTTGGCGACGTCAAGGACGTCAAGGTGACGCTCGATGCCGGCGTGCTGGTGATGTCGGCGCCGGGCGCCTATTCGATCGAGGTGCTGTCGTCGAAGAAGGATATCCAGGGCAACCGCAAGGCGCTCGGCCTGAACTATGGCGACACCTGGCAGCAGACTATCCCGGCCGGCGACTATGTCGTCCTCCGCCACATGCCCGATCAAGGCCATGACAAGGAAATGCCGGTGACGGTCAAGGCCGGCGAACGGAGCGAGATTACGGTTCAGCCGTAATCGCCATCCATCCCTCACCAAAGGGCGGCCTCAAACCGAGCTCGAGCCGCCCTTTTTACAAAATAGGCAATGATGCCTCAGGCCGTGCCGAAAGCACTGGCGCCGTGGTCGGCGCGGCCGACCAGCTGGCGGAAACCGGCGAACAGCTCGCGGCCGAAACCGAACTCGTTGCCGATGAGATCAATGTCGGCCGTGCGGCGCAGCGCGAGCTCGGGCCCCGGCACCAGCACTTCCAGCGTGCCGGCATCGGCGTCGAGCCGGATGATGTCGCCGTCATGGATCCTGGCGATCGGCCCTTCCTCGACCGCTTCCGGCGTTACATGGATCGCCGCCGGCACCTTGCCGGAAGCGCCAGACATGCGCCCGTCCGTGACCAGCGCGACGCGCTGGCCACGATCCTGCAGGATGCCGAGCACGGTGGTCAGCTTGTGCAGTTCCGGCATGCCGTTTGCCTTTGGGCCCTGGAAGCGGATGACGGCGATGAAGTCGCCGGTCAGCGTGCCGGCCTTGAAGGCTTCGTTCAGTCCCTGCTGGCTGTCGAAC
Source organism: Mesorhizobium sp. L2C066B000 (assembly GCF_000502335.1). NCBI lineage: Bacteria > Pseudomonadati > Pseudomonadota > Alphaproteobacteria > Hyphomicrobiales > Phyllobacteriaceae > Mesorhizobium > Mesorhizobium sp. L2C066B000. The sequence continues at coordinate 365,299 of NZ_AYWZ01000004.1, read as the reverse complement.
ACCTTGGCCGGCGCCTCGATGACGCGGCGTTCCGGCTTCACGGCGGACGTCTTGATGACGGCGTGGCCGAGATTGCCGGCGAGCACTTTCAGGCCGCCGGTCGGCTGGAAGGCCTTCTTGAACGGCGCCAGCACCTTCTCGTCACCGCTCTGCAGCGGCGAGGCTTCACGCACGACGCCGCCATCTTCGCCGAGCCGGGCCTCGACCGCATAGGGCCTCAGGCCTTCGCCCCATACCGTCTGCACATCCTCATGCAGGATGCCTTCGTCGAGCAATTCGCGGATCAGGAAGCCGAGCCCGCCGGCGGCATGGAAATGGTTCACGTCGGCAAGCCCGTTCGGATAGACGCGCGCGAGAAGCGGCACCGCTTCCGACAGGTCGGAAATGTCCTGCCAGGTAAGCGTGATGCCGGCCGCCGCGGCCATGGCGATGAGATGGATGGTGTGGTTGGTAGAGCCGCCGGTGGCGTGCAGGCCGACGACGCCATTGACGAAAGAGCGCTCGTCGATCATGCGGCCGACCGGCGTGTAGGCGTTGCCGAGCGCGGTGATCGCCAGGGCTCGCCTGGTCGCCTCGCGCGTCAGCGCGTCGCGCAGCGGCGTGCCTGGATTGACGAAGGACGCGCCGGGCGTATGCAGGCCCATGATCTCCATCAGCATCTGGTTGGAATTGGCGGTGCCATAGAACGTGCAGGTGCCCGGCCCGTGATAGGATTTGGACTCCGCTTCGAGCAGTTCTGCGCGTCCGGCCTTGCCCTCGGCATAGAGCTGGCGAACCTTGGCCTTCTCGTCGTTGGGCAGGCCCGTCGTCATCGGCCCGGCCGGCACGAACACCGCCGGCAGATGGCCGAAGGTGAGAGCCGCGATCACCAGCCCCGGCACGATCTTGTCGCAGACGCCGAGATAGACGGCGGCGTCGAACATGTTGTGCGACAGGCCGATCGCCGCCGACATGGCGATGACGTCGCGCGAAAACAGCGACAGCTCCATGCCGGGCTGTCCCTGGGTCACGCCGTCGCACATGGCGGGCACGCCGCCGGCCACTTGCGCGATGCCGCCAACTTCCTTCGCGGCTTCCTTGATCAGCGCCGGGAAGGTTTCGAAGGGCTGATGCGCCGACAGCATGTCATTGTAGGAGGTGATGACGCCGAGGTTCGGCACCTTGTCGGCGCCGAGCGCCAGCTTTTCAGACGGGCTGCAGACGGCAAAGCCATGCGCGAGGTTGCCGCAAGACAGGACGCCGCGGTTGGCGGTGCGGCTGGAGGCCTCGGCGATGCGGCCGAGATAGCGCTCGCGGCCGGCTTTCGAGCGTTGGCGGATGCGTTCCGTGATGGCTTCGATGTCGCGTCTGGCTGTCATGGTCGGTCCTTTCGAGCCCCGGAAGAACGTCCTCCACCGTCTGCCGGGACTACTTTGCGTGAAATCAGGGTGCCCAGAACACCTCTACCGGGGTGGGTGCCGCTTCGAGCACTTTGCGGATGGGCTTTTTCGCGCCCGGTCCCATCGCATCGTCGAAGGCGGTGCGCTTGTCCTCGCCTTCTATATGCAGCGCGATGAAGCCGGCGTCGACGATCCGCGCCAGCGGCAGCGTCAACCGGGGTTCGCCGGCGCTTGCCGCGTGAACCGGCAGCACGATCCTTGATGAGGCTGGGTCGAGCAAATCGCCGAGATTCTCGGCGTCGGGAAAGAACGAGGCGGTGTGGCCGTCGCCGCCCATGCCGAGCACGACGACATCGAGGGGCCAGGGCAGAGCCTTCAGCGCCGCATCGTCGGCCGCCGCGGCGGTCTCGATGCTTGCCGCCTCATGGTAGAGCGGCACGAAGTGCGCGGCAGCCGCCTTGTTCTGCAGCAGGTTGGCCGCCACCAGCCCCGCATTCGAGCGCGGCGAGGAGGCCGGCACGAACCGTTCGTCGACCAGCGTCACCGTCACCTTGTTCCAGGCGATCGGAATGGCCGAAAGTGCTGCAAAGAACTTTGCCGGCGTGGTGCCGCCGGAAACGGCAAGCAGGGCCGTGCCGCGCTCGTCGATGGCCTTGGTCAGGCGCGCCGCGACATTGCCGGCAAGGGCTGCCGCCAGATCCTGGCGCCCGGCAAAGCCGTTCCAGTTATAGACGGGCTCGCTCAATTGCTTTCGTGCCATGTCCGCCCGTCGCGTTCGATCAGCGCAATCGAGGCCGAGGGACCCCATGTGCCGGCCGTATAGCCTTGCGCCTCCTGCCTGGCGCTTTCCCAGGCGTTCTGGATCGGGTCGATCCACTTCCATGCCGCCTCGACTTCGTCGCGGCGCATGAACAGCGTCTGGTTGCCGCGGATAACATCCATGATCAGCCGTTCATAGGCGTCCGGCGCGCGACCGTCGAAAGATGTTGCAAAGCTCATGTCGAGCGGGATCTGGCGCAGCCGCATGCCGCCCGGGCCTGGATCCTTGATCATGATGAACTGCTTGACGCCTTCGTCGGGCTGCAGCCGGATCACCAGTTGGTTGGCTGAGATCGGCCCGGCGCTGTCGCCGAAGATCGAATGCGGGATCGGCTTGAACTCGATGACGATTTCCGAAACGCGGGTCGCCAGCCTTTTGCCGGTCCGGAGATAGAACGGCACGCCGGCCCAGCGCCAATTGCCGATCTCGGCCTTGATGGCGACGAAGGTCTCGGTGGAGCTGTCTTTGCCGAGTTCCTCGACATAGCCTTTCACCGCGCCGCCTGCAGAGGCGCCGGCGCGGTACTGCCCGCGCACGGTGTGCTTGGGTGCCTCATTGCCGTTGATGCGCTTCAGCGCCCGCAGCACCTTCAGCTTCTCGTCGCGCACGGCATCGGCATCCATCGACGATGGCGCCTCCATGGCAACCAGGCAGAGCAGCTGCAGCATGTGGTTCTGCACCATGTCGCGCAGCGCGCCGGCCTTGTCGTAGTAGGTGACGCGGTCTTCAAGACCGACGGTCTCGGCCACCGTGATCTGCACATGGTCGATATGGGCAGAATTCCAAAGCGGCTCATAGAGCGCGTTGGCAAAGCGCAGCGCCATCAGGTTCTGCACCGTCTCCTTTCCGAGATAGTGGTCGATGCGGAAGATCTGGCTTTCGTGGAAGTCGTCTCCAACCACGTCGTTGAGCTTGCGCGCCGAATCGAGGTCGCGGCCGATCGGCTTCTCCAGCACGATGCGTGAATTCGGCGTGATGAGATTGTGGGCTTTCAGCTGGTGCGAGATGTCGCCGAACAGCGCCGGCGCAACCGCCAGATAGAAAGCGCGAATGCGGTCGCTTTCGCCGATCGCCTTTTTCAGCTTGTCGAAGCCGGCACCCGTCGTCGCGTCGGCCGATACGTAGGACAGCCGGGCAAGAAATGTCTTGAGTTCCTCGGCGTCGATGTCGGCCGGCTTCACATGCTGGGAAATCGCCTGCTTGGCGAAAGCCTGGAATTCCTCGTCGCTCATCTTGGAGCGCGAGGTGCCGATGATGCGGGTCGGCTCGGAAAACTGGTGGTCGCGCTGGCGGTGGTAGAGCGAGGGCAGCAGCTTGCGTTCCGACAGGTCGCCGGTGCCACCGAAAATGATGAAGTCGAAAGGCTCGACGGGAATGATCTGGCTGGTCATGGTCTGTCCGCTTTGACGCCGCTCGCTGTGACGCGGCAGGATATAATCTAATCGATTTAAACTATCCAGTGCCATGGTGTCACATCAAGGCCAAATCACTGCATATTGATTCGCTCCAAATGTGCCTTGACACTGGCTGCCACCCGGAGGCTTTTCGTCAAGCGATGGTCCCGGGGCTTTCGCGCCTGCAACATAAAGCGGGAATGTGACGAAAGCTAATGCGTGTCGCCCAGAAGTGCGAAGCGGTTCTGGGAGACAGACACGCATCAAACAAAAAGGAAAAATGCGCTTGCGAGGTGGGTCTTCAATGAGCGGAAAAAGCATGCGTCTGGAAAACAAGGTTGCCGTCATCACGGGTGCTGCGTCAGGTTTCGGCGAAGGCATGGCCAGGCGCTTTGCCGAAGAGGGCGCCAAGGTCGTCGTCGCCGACCTCAACGCCAAGGGCGCGGAGCGCGTTGCAGCAGAGATCGGCCAGGCCGCGATCTGGACCCAGACCGACGTTTCGCAGCGTTCCGAATTCGACGAGATGGTCTATGCCGCAAAAAGCGCCTTCGGCCGCATCGATATCATGGTCAACAATGCCGGCTACACCCATCGCAATGGCGACATGCTCGACGTCGACGAGGCGACCTTCGACCTGATCACTTCAGTCAACATGAAGGCGATCTACCACGCCGCACTTGCCGTGGTGCCGATCATGGAGCGGCAGGGCGGCGGCGTCATCCTGACCACGGCTTCGACCGCCGGTCTGCGGCCGCGTCCGGGGCTCACCTGGTACAATGCCTCGAAGGGCTGGGCGATCACCGCGACCAAGTCGATGGCGGTCGAACTCGCGCCCAAGAACATCCGCGTGAACTGCCTTTGCCCGGTCGCCGGCGAGACCGGCATGCTGGAGAAATTCATGGGCACTGACACGCCCGAGATCCGCGAGAAATTCCGTGCCTCGATACCGCTCGGCCGTCTGTCGACGCCGCTCGATATCGCCAACGCTGCGCTTTGGCTTGCGTCGGACGAAGCCGCCTTCATCACCGGCGTGGCGCTGGAGGTCGACGGCGGCCGCTGCATTTGAGCAATTCGGGAAGTACCTCGCTGTTCGCAATGCACGGCAGACAGAGCAACGTCGGCAAAAGTTCGCATCGGTGCGCCGGCCGGCCGAGGAACGAACAGTTGACGTCGTCACGCCGGACCCCAGTTTGACTTCTCGATCACCCGAAAGGCATAACGGGATCGTGGATAGTGTTGGCGGGTGATGAAGATCAGGCAGCAGAAAAGTCGCTATGATCTGGGATGGCGGCTGCGGCTTTACCTGGCCACGCGTGCGCGGGCGCGAAGCAAGGCAATTTTCATCGGCGTTACCGGAAGCTCCGGCAAGACGACGGCGGGAAGCCTGCTTGGACACATCCTGGCTGGCCACGGTTCGGTCCACACACAGGTTCTGGCCAACACTATGAAGGTGTTGGTTCGAACGCTTTACAAGCGCCTGAGGAAGGCCGGCAAAGTCGATTACGTCGTTTTCGAAGCCGGCGCTTCCGACTTCGGCACGATCAGCGCCATGGCGCAGATGCTGAAGCCGAGTGTGGCGGTGGTTACGATGATCCGTCTGGAGCATTTCGGCAAGTTCAGGACTCTGGAAGCTGTGGCGGGAGAGAAGCGGGCGCTGGTCGAGGCACTCCAACCCGATGGACTTGCGGTTCTCAATTGCGATGACCCACTGGTGATCGGCATGGCGTCTGGCGCGAAATGCCGGATTGCGACCTTCGGCCAGTCCGGCGAGGCAGACTACCGCGTGAGTGACGTGCATGCCGCGTATCCGGAATTGCTGCGGTTCACCCTTCATTGGCGCAGTGGCAGCCTGAATATTCAAGCGCCTTTTCCCGGCGAGCAATTCTGGCTGCCGACTGCAGCGGCTGTTGCCGCCGCCTTGGAACTTGGCGTCCCGCCAGAGCAAGTCGTAGCGAGAACGGCATCGTTTGCACCACTGCCCAACCGCTCTACGGTGCAAGAGGTATCAGCGGGTCCGAAATTCCTGGTCGATACGGCCAAAGCGCCCTGGCATTCGCTCAACATTGCCCTGGAGATGATCGCAAAGGCCAAGGTCGCTCGCAAGCGCATTGTGCTTGGGCAGATATCCGACTTCGCCGGCTCGCCGAGGAAATACGGCAGTGCATACAAGATCGCGCGCGAAATCGCCGATGAGGTCATCTACACGGGCGACAATGCGCATCGCTCGCGCGCCAGCCAGGCCGACCGCGACAGCGGCCGGTTCATTGAGCTTCGCAGTCCCAAGGAAGTTTCGGATCACATCAAACAGACGGCGGTCCCAGGAGAACTGATTCTGCTGAAAAGTTCGTCTAACCTTCATCTGGAAAGGATCGCGCTCGCCTGGACGCACGATGTGAAATGCTGGACCCCGCTATGCGGCAAGTCCGAAAGCTGCCAAATGTGCGGCCTCTATGAGGTGCCGTTCGAGGAACACCGGGATTTCCTGGTGAAGCGCCAACTTGCTCGCAGAAGACACCGTTTCAGATGGCTGCTCGGCGGCTGACCAGATCTGGCGGCTTCGTCTGTGTCTCAAGCTCCGGTCTTGATGTAGCTCTTGTAGATCCAGCCGCGCTTGCCGTTGTAGACGATCTGGCACCATTTCTTGCAACTCATCACCTGCACCGATGACTTGGCGGGCACGGTGCCGATGGCGGCGGCGTTTTTCTGCGGACCGCTGCGCATTGTCACTGTCCTGAGGATGCGTCCGGTGCCGGCTGCAGCAGCCACCTTCTGTGGCTTGGCCTTGGTCTGGGTATCGTTCGTTGCGGCGGAAGATTGCTCGTCTGGAAGTTGCGGTTTTGGCGTCGGTATGGCGGCGGTTTCCGCGTCGTCGTCATTGGCGGCAGCAGCGACCTTTGACAGCTGCGTCGTGGCGTCGCCCTGGGCCGCCGGTTCTTCGAATGCCGCGGCATCGGACGGTTTGGCGGCAGCCTGCTCGGCAGGCGCCTGATCGGATGGCGTCGCGGCAGGGTCGCTGTTGGATTGCGCCGCAGTCCAGCGCGGATCGTTGGCCGACAGCGGCGGCATCGCAGCCCCACCCACAGCGACCGTCGATGAAACCGCGTCGCCCTTGCGCGCGGCTTGTGGCGCCGCTACCGCGGTAGCCGTCGCCGCGACCGGGGCAATCTTGGTCGTCTTGACCGGAAAAGTCGGAACGTTCTGCTGTGTGCTGGCGATCGCTTGCCGGTCGTTGGCCGGCAATGCCAGCCAAAGCGCTATGCCCGCCACACCAAGCAGCGCTGCGGTGCCGACCGCGGCGATCACCAGATGCGAATTCGTGCGCACCCCCTGCCAGAAGGAGGGCCGCATGTCATAACCGAATTGCATGGCGAAGCGCCGACGTTCCGGCGCGCCGAAACTGAAGGGCTCGTTCACTCTTGCCACCTCCAAAAGATGAGCCGGTGTTCTTTCGATCGGCGCCGGCAGCCCGGCATTCGATCGGCATCGGTCCCAACAACAAAGCGGGCAGGCCCGCAGAAATCCCCGTTCAATCGCCCAGAACCGGCATCCTTTGCCCTTGATTGTGGCATCAGTGCGCCCTCAGGGGAATTGTGCGCTCTTGTTAAGGATTCTGCAACGTCTCGCTGCGGCAACCAACAGCTCAATAGAATCGGCTCAGTACCAGCCACGGCTGATATGAGATACTTTCCCTATATTCGGTCCCTCAGGGCAAACCAGTTCAGTGCCAAGAACAATAATGGCGTTCTAAATCGCCGGCCGCCGGGAAAAGCCGGGATGTTCAGGTCCTCGATCAGCTTCAGTCTGTCGCGGTTGCCGGCGACGGTCTGGGCATAGAGCTTGCCGAAGAAGTTCGACAGCATCACGCCGTGGCCGGAATAGCCTCCGGCCGAGATCACATTGGGCATCACCTCGCGCACGAACGGTTTCCTGGGCATGGTGATGCCGACATAGCCGCCCCAGCCATGGGTGATCTCGACATCGCTCAGTTCCGGATAAAGCTCGGCTATTGCCGGCGGATATGGACATGGATGTCCTTCGGATCGTTGACGCCATAGACCTCGCGCCCGCCGAACAGCAGCCTTCCATCCCTGGATTTGCGGAAATAACGCACGACGAAACGCGAATCGTCGACCGCCTCGCCGCCCGGCAGCACTTTCGAATCGACGCCCAGCGGCACCGTCGCGCCGATGAAGGAACCGATGGGCATGATGTGCGCGGCACTCACCGGCTCGAGCGTGCCGCCATAGGCATTTACACCGATCAGGCATTTCTGGGCGGTGATGGTTCCTCTCGAAGTCGTCACCCTGACCTTGCCGCCGCTGGAGGTAACACCGGTCGATAGTGTCTGCTCGAACAGGTGCGCGCCGGCCGCTGCCGCGACCTTTGCCGTGCCGATCACCAGTTTCATCGGGTGGATGTGTCCGGTGCCGGTGTCGCGGGTGCCGCCGAAGTAGCGTGTGGAGCCCAGCCGTTCGGCCGTTTCCCTGGCATCCATGAAGGCGATGTGCGGATAATTGAAGCGGCCCGCCATGATCTCGGCATGCGCCTTGTAGTCGTCGAGATAACGCGGCTTGTGCGCCACGGACAACTGGCCGGGCATATAGTCGATGTCGATCTGGTTGACGGCGGCGAATTCGAGCAGGTGCGCTTTCGCCTCCTCGGCAAGGTCGAACAGCGCCTTGGCGCGGGAGAAGCCGTATTCGGCCTCCATCTCTTCGGCCCAGGCGCGCTGGCCCGTGCCGAGTTGGCCGCCATTGCGCCCTGAAGCGCCGTCGCCGAAGCGATGCGCCTCGATCAGAACGACGTCGGCTCCCGCCTTGGCCAAATGAGCGGCCGCCGACAGCCCGGTGAAGCCACCGCCGACGACGACGACGTCGCAGCTGCGGTCGCCGTCCAGGGCAGGGTACTCAGGGCGTGGTCCGGCTGTGTCTTCGTACCAGGAGCGACCGGGGGAGATAGGTGATTGGTAAGGCATGGGGACACCAGCCAATGGTGAATGGTGAATGGCTGCGAGACGCACGACGTCTGCGCTCATCCATCCAATATGAAACTACTCACCATTCACTATTCACCATTCACACGACGAAGTCGCCGCTCACACGTTGAGCAACAGATACTCCCGCTCCCACGGGCTGATCACTTCCATGAAGGTCTCGAACTCCGCCCGCTTGATCGCTGCATAGGTTGCGGCAAAGGACTTGCCCAAAAGGGCGCACAGCTCCTCGTCGCCCTCAAACAGGTCGACGGCTTCGAGCAGGCCGCGCGGCAGGTCGATCTCATCGGCGTTTGCGGTGGTCAGCACCGGAGGCTCGGCCTTGATCTTGTTGGTGATGCCGATCAGCCCGCAGGCAAGTGAGGCCGCCAGCGCCAGATAGGGGTTGGCGTCGGAAGACGGGATGCGGTTTTCGACACGCCGCGCCGCCGGATCCGAGCGCGGCACGCGGAACGCCGTGGTGCGGTTGTCATAGCCCCATTTGTTGTTGACCGGCGCCGAGGCCGACTGCGTCAGCCGGCGGTAGGAATTGACGTAAGGGGCAAACATCACCAGCGCGTTCGGCACATGCTTCTGCATGCCGCCGATGAAATGGAAGAAGTCGTCGGTTTCCGAGCCGTCCTTCGCCGAAAAGATATTCAGCCCGGTCTTCTTGTCGATGATCGACTGGTGGATGTGCATGGCAGAACCTGGCTGGCCCTGGATCGGCTTGGCCATGAAGGTGGCATAGATCTCATGCTTGAGCGCTGCCTCGCGGATGGTGCGTTTGAACATGAACACCTGGTCGGCGAGCTCGACCGGATCGCCGTGACGCAGATTGATCTCGAGCTGGCCGGCGCCTTCCTCGTGGATCAGCGTGTCGATCTCCAGGCCCTGGCTTTCGGAGAAATGGTAGATGTCGTCGATCAGTTCGTCGAACTCGTTGACGCCGGCGATCGAATAGCCGGCGCCGCCGCCGATTGCCCGTCCGGAACGCCCGACGGGTGGGGTCAACGGATAATCCGGGTCGGGGTTCTTGCGCACCAGATAGAATTCGATCTCGGGCGCCACCACCGGCTTCAGCCCGCGCTTGTCATAGGCTGCTACCACGCGCTTCAGGACGTTGCGCGGCGTGAACTCGACCGAACGGCCATCCTGATGGACGAGGTCGCAGATGACGGCGGCCGTCGGGTCTTCTTCCCACGGCACGACGGTCAACGTCGACAGATCCGGCATAAGCTTCAGGTCGCCATCATCCTCCGGATAGTGGAAACCGTTGCCATCCTCGGGATAGCCGCCCGAAATCGTCGTCATGAACACTGCCGATGGCAGCGCCAGCGAGGTGTTGGAAGTGAATTTCTTCGACGGCATCATCTTGCCGCGCGCGACGCCAGCCTGATCAGGCGTGATGCATTCTATGTCTTCGATGCCGCGCCATTCCAGCCAAGCGCTGACTTCCTTCCAGTTCTTCACGCCGCGTTGATTTTTCACGAAGGCAGGCGTTCGGACGCGTCCTCCGCGGGTCGACGGACGGACTTCCTTTTTCGCAGGCGGCATCATTCACCAGTTTGGGTTGCAATTATCACAGTATAGCTGTTGCCGGTGATGGAAGGGAAGGGGAGCCGGCCCGATAGGTGCGGCAACGAGGCTGGACGGCCTCTGTCAGACGGCCTTGCCGGGCAGCGCATTTGCATCCAGCCATCTGCGCAAGGCACCGGCATAGAGCCTGCGCCATCCGCTTTGCGGCGCGGTCAGGAACCAGGATTGGCTGAGGTCCCAGCTGTCTGCGCACAGATCCCTGAGCCTTGTGTTGATGATGCCTTTGCCGGATAGCGGATAGACCGAGAATTCGGAAAAGAAGATCGCGCCGTCGATTTCGTAGAAATCGCAACGCATGTGATCGAACGGCACGGTCAGCCGCTCGGCGATGGCAAGCATGCGCGGGAAGGATGCCGGCAGGTCGATCCGGACCCACTGGGGGCCGCTGCCTGGCGGTGGCGGCGCATAGGTTCCGTCCCGGTCGAAATGACATTTCTGTTCGTTGCCGTGCTCATCCCGACGTGCGGCATAGACATAGGCCGTCGTCCCGTTGGACACGTGGAATTTGTACTCCAAAGCGACAGGCTGACTGTCCTGAAGGAGCATCTCTTCCACAAGGATGCGCCTGCTGGCGTACTTGTAGCCCCATTCGCCGAATTTCCTGCCGTAGCGACGGCGCATCCAGCGAGCTGTACGCCGGCGCAGCCTGGCTCTGTCCACCTCACCGTTGCGCACCATCATGTTCCAGCGGCAGCCATGATTGGCCTTCACCATGACATTGCCGGCAAGAACCTCCGCCGGAATCTTTGTTGCGTCTTCCCCGGACCATAGGACCTCGGCAGTCTTTAGTTCGGGGCAGGTGGACAAAGCGTAGGTTTTCGAGGCGAGCTTGTCGCAAGCTGTCGTGAAAAACGGATTGTGATCGAAAAGCTTTCGCCACAGGAACTTGTCTGCATAGGAAGCCGGTCTCGCCGGATCCGGCAGCATGCCGCTATGGTCGAATGTGCGTTTGCAAATCATGGGATGGCGCACCAGGCACCATGCCCGCGCCAGGGCGAGGATCACTCGATCGCTCTTTCCAAGAGCCGACACGATCAGCCCAGCTGCCGGGTCGAAGATGAACCGTCTCGTCGGGCGACGAACACGTCTCTGGTCATGTTTCGCGAGATGCTCGTGCGGCCGATGACCTCTAGCCGAGGGTCAAGTGTGCGTTCCGCATTTTCAGCCCAAAGCCTGCCTAGCGAAACAGGCTCCCACAAAACGATCTGCACAGTCTCGGCCGCGGTATCGGCGATACGAGACACGACAGCTGCCTTAGGCGAAACCATGCTCGCGACATAGACAACCTGAGCGTCGCTGTAATCATAATCGCATCCGTCGCACAGCTCGGCCCGCATGCGCGCATAGCTGAGCTTGGCGGCGAGCCTGTTTGCCGTTTCGACGGCTTCGGGAACGATGTCGAGGCCGATGATCTCAGGGACAGTTGTCTGGTCGTGAATACGGAACATGGTGAACGGTCGCCCGCCGCAGCCGACCATGACAGCGCGGCGGCAATTATTGAAATCGACATGATCGAAGACTTCGTCGAGGCGGTTATAGGCATCCTTTGATGACAGCACGCCGATGCTTGTTTTCCCCGCTGCGATCTGTCTGAACGATGCCGGACCGCTCAGGTCCTGATCCAGCATCTGCCTGATCTCGGCGGCATCTTGCGCCTGCACCATCTTGCCGAATGCGGCGGTCAGCGCCGGTCGGTGCGAAAGGATCTCCGGGTAGGTTTCAAGCAACGCCTCGCCGGTATCGTGTCCCATGGCGATGCCAAGATCTCGGATGGCATTTATGAGTTCGGTCGGAGCGCGACCTGGCAAGGAGCTCAGAATTTGCTCCAGTTCACGCTTCCAGGCGCCCAATTCCGGCATTGTTGCCCACCATTCCCCTTGCCGTAGCTAGCAGTGCGCGGCGACAACGTCTACATCACTGCCTTCACTTGAAACGGGACAGTCGACCATGCCCCTGACCACCATCGGCTTCGACGCCGACGACACGCTGTGGCAGAACGAACAGTTCTTCCGCCTGACCGAGAAGCACTTTGCAGCCCTGCTCGCCGATCATGCCGAGNGCCGTCTACGGCTTCGGCATCAAGGGCTTTACCTTGTCGATGATCGAGACTGCGATCGACGTGACCGAGGGCCGCGTTCCGGCCTCGACCATCGCCGAAATCCTGGCTGCCGGCCGCGATATGCTCGGCCATCCTGTCGAGGCGTTGCCGCATGCGCGTGAGACCGTGGAAAGGCTCGCCGGCGCCTACCATCTGGTGCTGATCACCAAGGGCGATCTGTTCGACCAGGAGCGCAAGCTGGCGGCGTCCGGCCTTGGCGACCTGTTCGATGCCGTCGAGATCGTCAGCGACAAGAGCGCCGCCACCTATGCCAGGATCTTTGGCCGTCACGGCAGCCCGCAGACCAGCATGATGGTCGGCAATTCGCTCAAGTCGGACGTGGTGCCGGCCATCGAGGCCGGCAGCTGGGGTGTGTATGTGCCGCACGAGCTGACCTGGGTGCTCGAACACGTCGAGCCGCCGGTCGAGGCACCGCGTTTTCGTCAGCTTGTAGATCTTGGCGAACTGCCGGCTTTGATCGAGAGCATCGGCAAGGAAGGCTGACCGCCCGCACGCGTTCGGGCGGATTGCGATCAGCCGCGCCCGAGACTGATCAGCCGGTCGACCACCGGCTGCAGCCTTTCGGTGGTGATCGGCTTGGTTACCACCACATCGACCACGCTCGACAGACCCAGGCTGTCGGGCGTGCCGGTCTTGGTTGAAAGCAGGATCACCTTGGGGAGCGACCGCCCAGATGTCCGCCGCAAGGCGTCGATGGCCGCAATCAGCGCGCGGCAGTCCTCGTTGTCGGGGCCGCCATCGAGAACGACGGCGCCCGGAATGAGGGTTCGCAATGTCTTGGCCGCCATTTCGGGCGACTCGGAGATCGGCTTCAGTCCGGACTTCTCGACGATCTTCGACACCACCACCCGGTTGATCGGCGATTTTCCAACGACCAGCACGTGGGAGAAATCCGTTGATATCTCGGAGTTCGCGTCCCTGCTTGACGAATTCAGATGTTTGGCGGTGTCGGTCTCGCGGTTCACAGGGCACATGGGCGGGGCGGGCACTCGGCGCTGCTTCAATGCAGGGTTGAAATCCGAGAGCCAATTGGCGTGAGATCGCCCGCCATGTCAAGCTGAAATGACGGACCTGCGAAATATAGCCGGAAATATTAAACCCCCGAGACAAGGTCTGTTTTCGAACTGTAGTTAAGTTTACGCTCAAAAGCAAAAGTCACCCGCGCTGAAAACCCGCGGGTGACGTTGAAATCGGCCAGTGAGCGGCGGGGTCCATAGGTTCCACAAGCACAAAGCTTCCGTTAGGGAAGATCAGCCGTGACTCTTCTGCGTGACGATCACCGGGATCAGCAGGTCGCCCCAATTGCCGTCGCCGCCATGATGCCGGGCCGAGCGCACCAGTTCCACCGAGACGCCGGCCTCCACTGCCTTCATCACCGATTGATTGAGCCGGTGCAGGTCGTTGGCCAGCATGCGGATGGTCGCCTGTTGGTCGACACTCATCGTGGTGGACTGCTCTTCTGCACGTTCCTTGACGCGGCTTATCGATGCCATTTTCTTCTCCCTTGCCCTTCGGGCGTTTCCTCTGTTGGTTATGTCGATCGGTTCATTCCGCTGCCGGCTTGAACTGGACGTGCTCGGTCGATTCATGCATGGCGGTGGTCGACGACTGGCCGCCGCTGATTGCCATCGACACGGCGTCGAAATAGCCGGTGCCGACCTCGCGCTGGTGCTTGGTCGCGGTGTAGCCGTGGACTTCGGCCGCGAACTCGGCTTCCTGCAACTCGGAATAGGCCGCCATCTGCCGCGCCTTGTAGCCGCGGGCCAGCTCGAACATGCCGAAATTGAGCTGGTGGAACCCGGCCAATGTGATGAACTGGAACTTGTAGCCCATGGCGCCGAGCTCGCGCTGGAACTTGGCGATCGTCGCGTCGTCGAGGTTCTTCTTCCAGTTGAACGACGGCGAGCAATTATAGGCGAGCAGCTTGCCCGGATGATGCCTGCGCACGCCTTCGGCGAATTTCTTGGCCTGCGCCAGATCGGGCTTGGATGTTTCGCACCAGATCAGGTCGGCATGCGGCGCATAGGCAATGGCGCGCGCGATGCACGGTTCGATGCCGTTCCTGACCTGGTAGAAGCCTTCAACCGTGCGGCCGGCATCGTAGTCGACGAAAGGCTGGTCGCGCTCGTCAATGTCGGAGGTCAGAAGCTTTGCCGCTTCCGCATCGGTGCGTGCCACGACTAGCGTCGGCGTGCCCATCACGTCGGCCGCCAGACGCGCCGCGTTGAGGTTGCGGATATGCGCGGCGGTCGGGATCAGCACTTTGCCGCCGAGATGGCCGCACTTCTTCTCAGAGGCCAGCTGGTCCTCATAGTGGACGCCGGCAGCGCCCGCCTCGATGAACGCCTTCATGATCTCGAAGGCGTTGAGCGGTCCGCCGAAGCCGGCCTCGGCATCGGCGACGATCGGCGCGAACCAGGTTTCGACCGACAGGCCGTTGCCTTCCGAGGTCTCGATCTGATCGGCGCGCTGCAGCGTGCGGTTGATGCGCTTGACCAGTTCGGGCGCCGCATTGGCGGGATAGAGCGACTGGTCCGGATACATGGCCGACGCGGTGTTGGCGTCGGCGGCGACCTGCCAGCCCGAGAGATAGATTGCCTTCAGCCCGGCACGCACCTGCTGCATCGCCTGGTTGCCCGACATGGCGCCGAGTGCATTGACGAAGTCTTCCTCGTGGATGAGCTTCCACAGCCGGTTGGCGCCCATTTCGGCAAGACTCTGGCGTATCTGGACCGACCCGCGCAGCCGCTTCACATCGTCCGGCGAATAGGCTCGTTCGATGCCGTCGAAGCGGCCTTCGGGCGCGGATGGGACAAGATTGTAAAAATCAGTCATTGGTCACTCCAGATCAATCGATGCCAGTGTCTTGAAACGCCGCGCCCCTGGGATGGTGTGCGTCGTCTGTGTGTGACATCATTTACATTGCGCCGTGACGAGAGCGAGGAAAACCGCCATTTCCGGTAGAAAATAAGAGAAAACCTGTGTTGTGTTTGACTGCTTGCCGCTGTAAACCTGTCATGATTGTAAAAAGATAGTGCGCCGTTCATCGCTCGCAAGTCGTGTAAATTCCTGTCAAGGAAAGCCGGTGGCCGACCAGAAGATATTCGCCGGGCCGCGCATCCGCCGCATCCGCATCGCCAAAGGCCTGACCCAGACGGCGATGGCCGAGGGGCTCGGCATCTCGCCGTCCTATCTCAACCTGATCGAGCGCAACCAGCGGCCGCTGACGGTGCAACTGATCCTGAAGCTGGCCTCTGTCTACAAGGTCGACCCGCATGAATTGCAGGGTGAGGCGAGAGGGTCGATCTCGGCCTTGAAGGAAGTGTTCGGCGACCCGCTGCTTGCCGGTGAGCTGCCGGGCGACCAGGAACTGATCGAACTGGCCGAGGCAGCCCCCAACGCATCGGCTGCGATGATAAAACTGTTTCGCGCTTACCGCGAGCAGGCCGAGCGGCTGTCCGATCTCAACGAGCTTCTGGCGCGCGAGGGCCGCGCCACGGCGCTGTCCGGTGCGCGGCTGCCGATCGACGAAGTGCACGAGATTTTCGAGCGCCGGCCGAACCATTTTGCAGCACTGGAGGAAGAGGCCGAGGCCTTCACCTCGATGCTCGACCCCGGCGACGATCTGTTCGGCGCGCTGAAGGCGTGGCTGAAGCGCGAGTATGGCATCGTCGTCAAGGTTCTGCCGGTCGCCACCATGCCGAACTGGCGCCGCCGTTATGACCGTCATTCGCAGCGTCTTTTTCTATCGGAGCGGCTGTCGCCGTTCGACCAGTTGCGCGAAGTCGCCATGGAGGCCTGCCTGATCCGCATGACGGTCGCGATCGCCGGCGAAATTCAGGCGCTGAAGCTCGGTACGGACGAAGCCCGCCGGCTCGCCCGCTTCGAGTTCGGCCGCTACGCCGCCCATGCCTTGATGATGCCCTATCAGGCCTTTCATGCCGCCGCCGTGCGGGCTCGTTACGACATCGATGTGCTGCGCTCGCGTTTCGGCGTCTCCTTCGAACAGGCGGCGAACCGCCTGACCATGCTGCAGCGTCCTGGCTTGTCCGGAGTGCCGTTCTTCATGCTCGAGGTCGACAATGCCGGCAACCGCTTCCGCAAGGCCGGCGGCCAGGGCTTTCCGCAAAGCCGCTTTGGCGGCGGCTGCCCGAAACTGCCGGTCCATGCCGCTTTCGCTTCGCCTGGCCAGATCCTGGTCGAGGCGGTGGAAATGCCCGACGGCGCCGAGTTCCTCTGCATCGCACGCACGCTCGAGGGGCCGCAGGGTTCGTTCTCCGAGCGCCCGCGCCGCACCGCGCTGCTGTTGGGCTGCGATATCGGCTTTCGCGACGAGATCGTCTATGGCGCCGGGCTGCCGGCAAAGGCCGGACAGGGCGCCGCCACGCCGGTCGGTCCCGCTTGTCGGCTGTGCGAACGCATCGGCTGCCTCGCCCGCGCCGAGCCGCCGGTGACCCGTCCGCTGGGCCTGGACGAGATGGCGACGGGCCTGAGCGCCTTCGATTTCCAGTGATGCTTCTCGGGCAGGAGGTCGCGGAAGACCGCAGCTGTTTGCGCTAAGCAATAGAGCGCGGCCCGAACCATCGCCGAACCAAATATTGATTAAGCATCGGCGCTGCGCTATCGAAGGTGAGCTGCAGGGCAGCCAAGGGGGGACGGCTTATGAACAGGAAAGCTTTGTGGCTTGGCGTGGCGCTTGCCCTTTTGGCGGGGCCTGTTCTGGCAGAAAAATCCTCGGAATTCTTCAAGGACTATCAACAGTATAGTGACGACGGCAAGGCATTCCTGGACAAGATCGATCCAAAGACCGGCGCGGTCGACCTTCCCGAAGGCATCCATCTCGATCTCAAGGACAAGTTCTATTTTCTGGGCAAGAAGGACGCGACGTCCGTCCTGACCGAGGCCTGGGGCAATCCGGCTGATACCGCGTCCGAAGCAATCGGCATGATCTTCCCGGCCAAGTACGAGCCCATCGCCGGCAACGGTTGGGGCATCGAATTGCGCTATGAAAAGATCGGCCATGTCGATGACGCCGACGCCGCATCCATCGACTACACCGAATTGCTGAGCAGCATGCAGGCGGACACATTGTCGGCCAACGATCAGCGGGTGAAGGACGGCTTTCCCCCGATCAAGCTGATCGGCTGGGCCTCGCCGCCGGTCTATGATTTCGTCCACAAGCGGCTGCACTGGGCCAAGGAACTGCAGTTCGGAGACGATACCGTCCACACGCTCAATTACGACGTCCGTTTCCTCGGCCGGGAAGGCGTCTTCGTGATGAGCTACATCGCTACGGTTGAACAATTGCCGGAGATCAAGCAGAGCCTGGACGAAGTGCTGGGCGTGGCGGACTTCAACACCGGCAAGAAATACACCGATTTTCTGCCAGGCACCGACACGGTCGCCGCGGTTGGCATTGGCGGCCTCATCGCTGGAAAACTCGCGGCAAAGGCCGGCCTGATTGCGGTCGCGCTCATCGCCCTGAAAAAGTTCGGCATTCTGCTGCTGGTACCCTTGGCTGGTCTTTGGCGCTTTATCCGCGGCAACAAGGGCACGTCCTAGAAACGGCGGTGTTTGCCCGTATGGCTGCCGGTTGGCGGTGCGCCAAAGGGAATGCCGGGCTGGATCACCTCCGGCGGTAGCCTATGCGCTAGGCGAATGCGGCACGTTTCTGTCGTCCATTGTGCATCATGCCGCCCCGAGATAGCCGACAGTCGCACCCCATGACCGATACCGCATCTTCTCCAATCGCCGCATCGCCGATCGTCTCGCCGCGCGAAGAGCGGGTCGGCTTGCTGCTGGTGTTCCTGTCGGCGCTGATGTGGAGCTTTGGCGGCACCATCGCCCGCTTCATCGACACCGCTGACAGTTGGACGGTGGTGTTCTGGCGCTCGCTGTGGGCGGCTGTGTTCCTGATTTGCTTCATGGCCTGGCGCGACGGCTGGCGCGGCATGTTGCGGCTGTTTCGCGACATGGGCCTGCCCGGCCTTGCCGTGGCCGTCTGTTTCGCCACGGCGTCGACGTGCTTCGTTGTCGCGCTCGCCTACACCACCGTTGCCAATATCCTGTTGATGCAGGCCGGTGTGCCGCTGCTGGCGGCATTGCTTGCCTGGGTGCTGTTTCGCGAACGCGTCGCCGTCGCGACCTGGGTGGCGATCGCCGCCGTCATCGCCGGCGTCGCCATCATGGTGTCGGAATCGCTCGACGGCGCCGTATCGCCGATCGGCGACGGGCTGTCGCTGCTGATCGCCGTCATGTTCTCGATTGCCACCGTCATCACCCGGCGCTTCGCCCATGTGCGCATGACGCCGGCGACGTGCCTCGGCACGATGCTGGCAGCGGCTTTCGCCGCATCGCAAGCCACGCAGTTTGCCACGTCGGCCCACGACATGGCTTTCCTGTTTGCCTTCGGCGTCATCAATCTCGGCCTGGGCCTTGCCTTCTTCGCCACCGGCGCGAGGCTGGTTCCGGCGGCGATCGCAGCACTCCTCGGCACGTTCGAGCCGATCCTCGGACCGATCTGGGTCTGGCTCGTTCATGGCGAGGTGCCCTCGGTGCGCACCATCATCGGCGGCGCGGTGGTGGTCGCCGCGCTGCTCGTCCATATCGCGCTTGAATTCAAGCGCCAGGCGAGACCTGCACGGCCGGGGACCACCGGCCTGCCATCCCCTAATTGACCCGCCTTTCCCTTGGTTGAGCCCGTCTTCCCTAATTACGCCCGTCTTTCCCCAATTAGCGAAGCCGCACGCCCTATTGACCGAGCTTCCCCGCGCGGCCCATTGACAACCTTGCTGCGGCACGGGCAGGCTGGGGCACGGCAACAACAAGACAGGCTTATCTTGCCAAGTGTCCCCGCCGGTCGGACCAAGACCGGACCACAGCGTCGTATCCCTGCCAGCGCCGCGGCGAAAGCCTCTGACGGCGTCAGCGCGCCCGCCATGCGGGCACACAGAGCCATCATCTGCCGCTCGTCGAACCGCCCGGACGGCGCTGGCAGTTCATGCTTGTGGCTGCCCGGAAAGCTCAATACTCTGAAGCAAATGCCCAATCGCGCTCGAACAGCGACGAGTTGGCGAAGGAACACTCATCAAAGGAGAACAGCATGATCCGCAAAGCGCTCTGGCTTTCGGCAACCTCGGCATTTCTGACGCTTTTCGCCGTTGGCGGCCATGCCGAGGATCGCGTCGTCAACGTCTTCAACTGGTCGGATTACATCGACAGTTCGATCATTGACGACTTCACTAAGGAGACCGGCATCAAGGTCGTCTACGACACCTTCGATTCCAATGAAATCCTCGAGACCAAGCTGCTTGCCGGCGGCAGCGGCTATGACGTCGTCGTGCCCAGCGGCAACTTCCTGGCGCGCCAGATCCAGGCCGGCGTGTTCCAGAAGCTCGACAAGTCGAAGCTGCCCAACATTTCCAACATGTGGGACACGGTTTCGGAGCGGACCGCCAAATACGATCCCGGCAATGAATACTCGATCAATTACATGTGGGGCACCGTCGGCATCGGCTACAACATCAAGAAGGTGCAGGCAGCACTCGGCACCGACAAGATCGACAGCTGGGATGTGTTCTTCAATCCCGACAGCCTGGCCAAGCTGAAGGACTGCGGCGTCTATGTGCTGGACTCGCCGGCCGACATCATCCCGGCGGCGCTCAAATACCTCGGCCTCGATCCGAACAGCACCTCACCTGACGACATCGCCAAGGCCGAGGAGACGTTACTGAAGGTGCGGCCGTATATCCGCAAATTCCATTCGTCCGAATACATCAACGCGCTCGCCAACGGCGATATTTGCCTGG
The DNA here is from genome assembly GCF_000502335.1 of Mesorhizobium sp. L2C066B000. Taxonomy (NCBI): domain Bacteria; kingdom Pseudomonadati; phylum Pseudomonadota; class Alphaproteobacteria; order Hyphomicrobiales; family Phyllobacteriaceae; genus Mesorhizobium; species Mesorhizobium sp. L2C066B000. Next base: position 345,208 of record NZ_AYWZ01000004.1, on the reverse strand, counting down.
CGGTCGGCTGGTCGGGTGACGTCTTCCAGGCGCGCAACCGTGCGGTCGAGGCCAAGCAAGGCGTCGAGATCGGCTATTCCGTGCCCAAGGAAGGCGCCCAGATGTGGTTCGACCAGATGGCGATTCCCGCCGATGCGCCGCATGCCGCCGAGGCACTCGAATTTCTCAACTACATGATGAAGCCGGAAGTGATCGCCAAGTCGTCCAACTATGTGCTGTACGCCAACGGCAACAAGGCTTCGCAGCAGTTCGTCGACAAGGCGCTGCTGGATGATCCGGCGGTCTATCCGGACGCCGAGACCTTGAAAAAGCTCTATACGGTCCAGCCCTACGATCCCAAGACCCAGCGCCTGATCACGCGCAGCTGGACCAAGATCGTCACCGGCCAGTAAGCAATGCGACATGGTCCCGGCAGTCATCTGCCGGGACCATTCTTCTCTGGGGCAAGAAGCAAAAAAACAGGACGGAGTGGGACATGAAATCGCTTGGCAGCATCCGCAGGGATTTCGCGCCATGGAACGACCCGAACGCCAAGCCATATATTCAATTCGAGAATGTCACCAAGAAGTTCGGTGACTTCACCGCCGTCAACAATCTGTCGCTGACCATTTTCGAGCGCGAGTTCTTCGCCCTGCTCGGCGCGTCGGGCTGCGGAAAGTCGACGTTGCTGCGGATGCTTGCCGGCTTCGAGGAGCCCACCGCCGGCCGTATCCTTCTCGACGGCCAGGACTTGCGCGGCATCCCGCCCTACCGCCGCCCGGTCAACATGATGTTCCAGTCCTATGCGCTGTTCCCGCATATGAGCGTGGAAAAGAACATTGCCTTCGGCCTCAAGCAGGAAGGCATGCCGGGACCGGATATCGAAAAGCGCGTCGCCGAGATGCTGAAGCTGGTGAAGCTAGAGCAGTTCGCCAAGCGCAAGCCGCACCAATTGTCGGGCGGCCAGCGCCAGCGCGTCGCGCTCGCCCGCTCGGTTGCCAAGCGGCCAAAAGTCTTGCTGCTCGATGAGCCGCTCGGCGCGCTCGACAAGAAGCTGCGCGAGGAAACGCAGTTCGAGCTGATGGACCTGCAGCAAAATCTCGGCCTTACCTTCGTCGTCGTCACCCACGACCAGGAAGAGGCGATGACCATGGCCGACCGCATCGCCATCATCGACAAGGGCGAGGTGATGCAGGTGGCGACGCCGGCGGAAGTCTATGAGGCGCCGAGCTCACGCTTCGTTGCCCACTTCGTCGGCAATGTGAACATGTTCGAAGGCAAGGTCGCCGAGCGTGCGGCAAACACCACGCGCATTACCGGCGCGACAGGGGCCCAGATCGTCGTCGAAAACAGCACCGATACAAAGGCCGGTTCCGACATCGTCTTCGCCATCAGGCCGGAGAAGATCAAGGTGTCGTCGAAGAAACCGGCCGACGCAGTCAATGCGCTTGAGGGCGAGGTCTACGACGTTGCCTATCTCGGCGACATGACCGTCTACCACATCCGGCTGGATGACGGGCAGATGATCAGGGCAAGCGCGCTCAACGCGGCGCGAGTCACCGAGGACCCGCTGACCTGGAACGACCGCGCCTGGGTCTCCTTCCGGCCGGATGCCGGCGTCGTGCTGACGCGGTAGGGAGCGGCCATGTCCAACATCGCCATCACCGACGCCGGTCCATCGGCCGCGGCCAAACCATTGCCGACGCGGCTCGCCAGCGGCTTCGTCAGCCGGCTCGTCATCATCGTTCCCTATCTCTGGCTGCTGTTCTTCTTTTTCATTCCGTTCATTATCGTCTTCAAGATTTCGCTGTCGCAGTCGGCGATCGCCATGCCGCCCTACACGCCGGTGCTCGATTTCAGGGATGGCATTTCCGGATTCGTTGCCCGCTTCCGCGAACTCAGCTTCGACAATTATGTCTGGCTGACGCAGGACGCGCTTTACTTCAAAGCCTATGTCACCAGCGTCATCATCGCGGCGATCTCGACGATACTGACCTTGCTCGTCGGCTTCCCGATCGCTTACGGCATGGCGCGCGCGCCGGCGACGATCCGCCCGACCTTGCTGATGCTGGTGATCCTGCCGTTCTGGACGTCGTTCCTGATCCGCGTCTACGCCTGGATCGGCATCCTCAAGCCCGAGGGGCTGCTCAATCAACTGCTGCTGTCGCTGAACATCATCGATCAGCCGCTGATCATCCTCAACACCTACACGGCGATCTTCATAGGCATCGTCTATTCCTATCTGCCATTCATGGTGCTGCCGCTCTATTCGTCGCTGGAAAAAATGGATTACTCGCTGATCGAGGCGGCAAAGGATCTCGGCTGCCCGCCGACAGCCGCCTTCTGGAAGATCACCTTTCCGCTGTCGCTGCACGGCGTCATCGCCGGCTGCCTGCTGGTGTTCATCCCGGCCGTTGGCGAGTTCGTCATTCCCGACCTGCTCGGCGGGTCGCAGACGCTGATGATCGGCAAGACCTTGTGGAATGAATTCTTCGCCAACCGTGACTGGCCGGTGTCATCTGCCGTCGCCGTTATCCTGCTGCTGCTCCTGATCGTGCCGATCATGCTCTTCCAGCAGGCTCAGGCACGCGCCCAGGAGCAAGACAAATGAACGCCACCTGGAGCCGCTTCAACGTCACCTCGGTCGTGCTGGGCTTTGCCTTTCTCTATCTGCCGATCGTGCTGCTCATCGTCTTCTCCTTCAACGAGTCGAAGCTGGTTACCGTCTGGGGCGGCTTCTCGACCAAATGGTATGTCTCACTGTTTCACAATCAGGGGCTGATGGACGCCACCTGGGTGACGGCGCGTGTGGGGGTCATCTCCGCCACGGTGGCAACGGTGCTCGGCACGCTGGCAGCGCTGACCTTGACCCGCTACACCCGCTTCAGGGGCCGCATCCTGTTTTCCGGCATGGTGTTTGCGCCGCTGGTCATGCCGGAAGTCATCACCGGCCTGTCGCTGTTGCTGCTGTTCGTTGCCGTCGGTCTCGACCGTGGCTTCCTGACCGTGACGCTTGCTCACATCACCTTGACCATGTGCTTCGTGGCTGTCGTCGTGCAGTCGCGCCTGGTGTCGTTCGATCGTTCGCTGGAAGAAGCTGCCTTGGACCTCGGCGCAACGCCGGTAAAGACCTTCTTTCAGATCACGCTGCCGGTGATCATGCCGGCCATCGTCTCCGGCTGGATGCTGGCCTTCACCTTGTCGCTTGACGATCTGGTGATAGCCTCCTTCACCTCCGGGCCTGGCGCCACCACGCTGCCGATGAAGATCTACAGCCAGGTGCGTCTCGGCGTGACGCCGGAAATCAACGCCGCCTGCACCATCCTGATCGCCGTCGTGGCGGTAGGCGTCATCATCGCTTCGGTCGCCAACAAGCGGCGTGAGGTGCAACGCCAGCTCGACGAACAGGCCGCGCAGCGCGGTTGATTGCGTCAAACGAGGGATAGGGCGGTCCCGGTAAGGGTCCGCCTATTCGCCTGAGACGCCGCGGCTGATCGGCGAGATGAACGGCGTGCTCCAGGTGCCGCCGACGAAGAATGACGACTGGTTGGATCCCTGCTGGCCATTGACCGGTGCCGCTGCCGGGTCGGCCTGGGTGACACCCCCCGAAAGCGCCAGCCCGCGTCCGCCGTAAGAGGCGATGCCGGACAGCCAGACCTTGTATTTCGCCGAATTGGCCTCGGCCTTGTCCAGCCTTGCCACACCCTTCGAGATGGTGGCCTTGAGCTCGGCGCCGTCCATCGGCAGTGTCCCGTCCGAGACGTCGTCGAGCGCGAAGAAGCCGCCCTGTTCCGTGTGCTTCAGAAATGCCGGCAAATTGAGCCCGCTCAGCGCGCCCGGCCCGAACGTCGCAGAGACCGAGCCGTCCGCGTTCTCGAAGATCGAGTCCCAGGATTTGCCCGGCCCTTTGAGAATGACCGAGACAGTGCCGGTGCTGGCCGGCACCAGCCGCGTCATTCCGGCCGCGGTGCCGAAAGCGGCGCCGTCAATGTCGGAGGCGAGCAGCCGGATCTCGACCTGCGAGCCCTCCGGTTTGCGGTCGAAACGCAGGCTACTTTGCACGTTGCCGCCAAAGGCCGACGCATCGGAGATATCGAAGACGGCAAGCCCGTTCTTCACCTGCGCCGTGGCGGCGACGTCGGCAAGCTGGATTGCGCCGGCCGAGGCATGTGCCGCTGACAGCCTCAGATCGAGATTGATCCGGTCGGCGAAGCTGGTGTCGATATCGCCGGGACCGGTCTCGCCGGTCGGCGCCAGCGGCGTGAAGGCCGAAAACAGCGACCTGAGGTCGAGCGTATCGAAGGCGAGTGTGCCTGATATCACCGGCAAGGCGTCGCCGAACGAAAAATCCAGCGCCCCCATTCCCGGGTTGTTGTCGAGCGTCACCGCGGTGTTTTCGAATTTGACGCGGCCGGCGGTCGCCGTGATCTTGCTCGAAATCGAGACCGAACCGATCGCCGTAGCAGGAGCAATGCCGGCCTGCGACCATTCCAGCACGCGCCGCAGCGAGGGCGCGGCGAATTTCGCCTGGCCATCGAAATAGGCGTTTTGCGACATGCTGGCCGTGCCGTCGAACGAGAAGCTGGCCGGCGCTGCCTTGAACGAAAATGTGACCGGTGCGGCGCCGCCGGCAAACAGCACCAGCGGCTTGGGCGAGGCGGCATCGACGGTGACGCTCTCGCCGCGCCAGATTCCGGTCGCCGACAAGGTCGCGTTGCTGTTCATCGCTGCCCAGCTCGCCTGGCCGGACAGGCTGGTCAGCAATTCGACGTCCTTGCCGCCGACGGAGGCGACCATGCGGCCGTCCCTGAATTCCACGGTGCCGAACGGATCGGCGGGCAGCTTGCTCAGATCCGGCTTCGTCGGATCGGCGGTGACCACGCCGCGCGCCGTGTCGATGGAGCGGGTGATGCGTCCGCCCGTTGGTATGGCGGGCAGGAATATGCCGTTTGCGGCGCGCTGGACCCGGATCGTCGGCCGCACCAGCCGCGCCGTCGAAAACACCACATCGCCCTGCAGCGCCGCCATGGCCGAAAGGTCGACCTCGACCCGTTCGGCCTCGATCACCGGCGGCGCGTCGGTCTCGGTCCACTGCGACAGCGTGACGTCGCTCAATATGGCGCGGAACTTCGGCCACACCTCGATGCGCGGCGAACCGGCGATGGTGACCCTGAAACCGCTCCACGCGCTCATTTCCCAGGCGATGCGATCGCGCACGATCCGGGTCGAGGCAAACAGCGGCAGAGCGGCGACGACCAGCGCGATGACGAGCACGGCAACGCCGATCGCCCATATTCCGCGCCGGATCAAAGGTGATGGCATATTGCCCCGGTTGCTTTCATTCCGATAAAAATCGCCTGACGGGTGTAACCGTCAGTTGTCACCACGCCTTCCAGTCGTCACTACGACTTAGGGCTGAGGCATTTCAAGTCTTTATGGCCCGGCGATGGCAATTGCGAACATATGGCCGAGTTTTAGCGGAACAAAATCTTGCTCTGCCGCACGGTGGTAGGCATAAGCGATGCAGCTTCAGCCTGCTACGAGGCGCGGCGTTTTTGGGACAGCGCGCCTGTAAAGCTGAGGCTAGTGCATGTCGCCCGGAGAGTGCAGCGGTTCCGGGACAACGACGTGCATCAAAACAAAAGCATATCTATCTTGCGACGCGACGGGCTTCAAGGAGGATCGATAATGGCTGCCGAAGCACCGCTCTGGACCCCGACGCAAGACCAGATCGACGCAGCACCACTGACCGCGTTCATGAAGGCAGCAGCGGCCAAAAGCGGCACATCCTTCGCCTCCTACGCCGAACTGCACCGCTGGTCGGTCGAGGATCGCGAGGGCTTCTGGAGCCTGCTGTGGGACTTTTGCGGCATTGTCGGCGACAAAGGGACCGATGCGGGCGAGCCCGTGCTCGTCGATGGCGACAAGATGCCCGGCGCATCGTTCTTTCCCGAAGCGACACTGAACTTCGCCGAGAACCTGCTGAAGAAGACCGGTTCCGGTGACGCGATCGTCTTTCGCGGCGAGGACAAGATCGAGCGGCGGCTGTCGTGGAGCGAACTGCACCAGCTGACCTCGCGCTTTCAGCAGCTTTTCCTGTCGCTCAAGGTGAAAAAGGGCGACCGCATCGCGGCGATGATGCCCAACATGCCGGAAACCGTCGCCGCCATGCTGGCGGCCGCCTCCATCGGCGCGGTCTGGTCGTCCTGTTCCCCCGATTTCGGCGAGCAGGGCGTGCTCGACCGTTTCGGCCAGATCGAGCCGGTCATATTCATTGCGCCGGACGGCTATTGGTACAATGGCAAGGCAATCGAGGTCGCCGACAAGATCGCTGCCGTTGCAGCGAAGCTCGAAACAGTAGCCAAGGTCCTGATCGTCGACTATCTCGGTACCTCGCGTGACATCGCCGCGGTCATCGATAAGGCCGTGGCGCTCGAAGAGGCGCTGTCACCCTTTGCCGCCAAAGCGGTCACGTTCGAGCGGCTGCCGTTTGCGCATCCGCTCTACATCCTGTTTTCGTCAGGTACCACCGGCGTTCCCAAATGCATCGTCCATTCGGCCGGCGGCACGCTGGTCCAGCACGTCAAGGAACACCGGCTGCATGCCGGGCTCGTCGAAGGCGACCGCTTCTTCTACTTCACCACCTGCGGCTGGATGATGTGGAACTGGCTGGTGTCGGGCCTGGCCTCGGGCGCCACGCTGCTGCTCTATGACGGCTCACCCTTCCACCCCGACGGCAATGTGCTGTTCAGCTTCGCCGATGCCGAGAAGATGACCTTTTTCGGCACCTCAGCCAAATTCATCGATTTCGTGCGCAAGGCCGGGCTCAAGCCGATCCGCAGCCATGATCTGTCGAGTGTGCGGGCTATTTCCTCCACCGGCTCACCGTTGTCGCCGGAGGATTTCCGCTTCGTCTATGACGGCATCAAGAAGGACGTACATCTCGCCTCGGTTTCCGGCGGCACCGACATCGTCTCCTGTTTCGTGCTCGGCGTACCGACGCAACCGGTCTGGACCGGCGAGATCCAGGGTCCCGGCCTCGGCCTTGCCGTCGATGTATGGGACGATGACGGCAAGCCGATCCGCGAGCAAAAGGGTGAGCTGGTCTGCACAAAAGCGTTCCCGTCGATGCCGATCGGCTTCTGGAACGATCCTGAGGGCAAGAAATACCAGGCCGCCTATTTCGAGCGCTTCGACAATGTCTGGTGCCACGGCGACTTCGCCGAATGGACCGCGCATGGCGGCATGATCATCCACGGCCGTTCCGACGCGACGCTCAATCCGGGCGGTGTGCGCATCGGCACGGCGGAGATCTACAATCAGGTCGAACAGATGCCGGAGATCCTTGAGGCGCTGTGCATCGGTCAGGATTTCGACAATGACGTCCGCGTCGTGCTGTTCGTGCGGCTGGCCGCCGGCGTGACGCTGGACGAGGATCTGGAAAAGCGCATTCGTTCCAAGATCCGCAGCGGCGCCAGCCCGCGCCACGTGCCGGCAAGGATCGTCGCCGTCAGCGACATTCCGCGCACCAAATCGGGCAAGATCACCGAGCTTGCAGTGCGCGACGTGGTGCATGGCCGCGCCATCAAGAACAAGGAAGCGTTGGCCAATCCAGAGGCGCTGGAGCTGTTCAGGAACCTGCCGCAGCTGGCTGAGTGACGCGGCCGGGATGGTTAACCAGATATGTCGGTCGAATTTACCTAGATTTCATGAGTGGTACACATTCGTAAATTTTTTGGACGGCCGGTAAGGAGTTGTTAAGGCCCGGCGTCGATAGTCGCACGTAACTTGAGGGAGAAATCCCGTTCCTCGTCCCCTGAGGATCAGATTCGCTCAAGCCCCCGTTGTGACAGCAAATCCCATTTAAGGCGTCCTGTTGGACGCCTTTTCTTTGTCCGGGATTCTCGCCCGGAAATCGCCGGCCTATTCGGCCAGCACCCGCGTCGACGGGAAGGCGACCTCGACCAGCGTCCCTTCGCCCGGCGTCGAGGTGATGGTGAAGCGGGCGCGGTTGGCTTCCACCATCGCCTTGGTCAGCGGCAGGCCGAGACCGGTGCCGTCGCCACGCCCGCGCTTCAGCGCATTGATCTGCTTGAACGGCTTCAGCGCCTGCTCGATCTCGGCATGGCTCATGCCAATGCCGGTATCGCGCACCCGCATGACAACGTCGCCGGAGGTTTCATAGGCGGTCGACACGATCACCTGTCCGCCGGCTTGCGTATAGCGAATGGCATTGGACAGGATGTTGAGCGCGATCTGGCGCACGCTTCTGAGGTCGGCGACGACTTCCGGCAGTCGCGAGGCGAAGCTGGAGCGGATGATGACACGCTCGCGGTTGGCCTGCGGCTGCATCATCGCCACCGTCTCGGCCAGCGTATCGTTGAGCGACACCGCCTCGTAGTCCATTTCCTGCTGGCCGGCCTCGATCTTCGAAATGTCGAGGAGGTCATTGACGAGATCGAGCACATGGTTGCCCGAGCGGTTGATGTCTCTGAGATAGTCGCGGTAGCGGTCATTGGCTACCGGGCCGAACTTCTCGTCCACCATCAGCTCGGAAAAGCCGATAATGGCGTTGAGCGGCGTGCGGATCTCGTGGCTGATGCGGGCGAGGAAATCGGTCTTCTGCGAGGAGGCGCGCTCGGCCACCGCGCGCGCCTGGGTCAGATCCTCTTCGGCCCGCTTCCACTGCGTGATGTCGCGCACCACGGCGCAGAAGCCGCTGTCATTGGGCAGCCTGCCGATGGTCATGAACAGCGGGATGAAGCGCCCTTGCGCCTCGCGCCCGATCACCTCGCGGCCATCGTTCATCACACTCGCCACGCCGGGCTCGGACAGGCCGTTCAGATAGTCGCGCGCCGCGCGCTGGCTTTCGATGGCAAACAGCGAGGCGAACGGTTTACCGGTGACGTCGTCGCTGTCGAAGCCGAACAGCGCCTCGGCCGGCCGGCTGATCGAGCGGATGTCGCCGTCGCGGCCGATCAACACCACACCATCGGTCGCGGTGTCGATGATGGTGCGCATCTCGGCAATGCGCGCTTTGAGTTCGGAGACATCGGGCTGCGTCTGCTCCTCGGCTGCGAGATGCGCAACCATCGGCGGCTCGTTATCGCCGGTACGTCGCACCACCAGCATCAGCGCCTTGCCGGCGCGCCACGGCACCGAACGCAAAATGGCTTCGATCGGAAATTCCTGGCCCTCGCGCGTCTTCAGTTTGAGTGTGTGGTCGCTTTCGCCGGCCATTTCTGAATAGGGATCGGCAAACAGCGCGTCGAGCCCGCCGGCGTCGCTCAGGTCCTCAAGCGTGTCATAGCCGGTCAGGCCGAGGAATTCCTCATTGGCGTAATGAAGCTCGTCGCCCGAATGGATGAGCAGCGGCACCGGCAGCTTGCCGAGGATCGACGTGTCAGGGGCCTTGTGTTCATCTCCGGCCGAGAATGCCGAAGGCATGAACCCCTCAAGCTTGAGCGGCGGCACTTTCAGGCGCTGTGGTTCTGCCGGCACTGTGTCCGCATCGCCGGCCTTGTCCCCGTCTTCCACGGCGGAATCGGTCGCCTCGTCGGACGGCGCCCAATCCTCATTGTCCTCGGCATCGCGGAAGTCGGCCGACGTCATGCTGTCGTCTTCACCGGCATTGGCCGGCGTCTCGGCAACAACCGGCTGTGGCTCTGCGGCCTCGACGATCTCTTGGGCTTGCGTATCATCCGGTTCGGAAGCCGGCGCAAGTTCGTCGTTGGACGACGTTGCTTCCGTACTGTCTTCGGTGACGGAGCCTGGTTCGGGATCGGCATAGTCGAGCAGGGAGCGCGACACTGTCGGCGCCTTCGCCTCGCCTGCTTCGCTGTCCGCAAGGCCGTCGTCCGGCTGCTCGCCGTCAAGCCGCGTCAGGTCCTTTTCGTCCTCGGCATCGCTTTCCGGCGGTTCGGCCTCAGCCGTTTCGCTTTCGGGTGCGGCTGCCGATGGTTCAGCCACGGCAGCCGGGCCGGCTTCGTCCGGACTCGAGACCTCGGCGGGTTGTCGGGCTGGCGCGGCTGTTTCAGGCTGGTCCGCCTCGACATGATCCGGCTTGGGCTCATCTGCCTTGGCCTGGTCTGGCGTTACCTGATCCGGATTGGCCGGTTCGGCCTGCTTGGCAGTCTCCGGCTGCTCCGGCGGGGGATTGTCCTTCTTCAGCCGCTCGCCGATTTCGCGGAAAGCGCTGCGCTCCAGCGTCGACAGGCCCCTCTCGCTTGTCGGCTGCTTGTCGTTGGCGGGCTGCCGATGCTCGGCCAGCCGGATGACCTTGTCGGCAAAACGACGTTCCTGCTTCGGCACGATGGTCAGTGCCGGCACTTCGCCCTCGAACGGATCGGCCGCCTTGGGAGCTTCCGCCACGGGCTGTTCCGGGGCCGGCTCGGCTGCTGCCGCTGGCGCGCCATTGGGGACCAGCGCCATGCCGATTGCTTCCGGATCGACCACCGCATCGCCGGCGCGGGCGACGCCGAAACCACGAAAACCTTCGAAGGCGCGGCTGCGGCCATAGACAGGCAGTGCTGCCAGATCGACCGGTATCTTCAGGTCGGAGCCGGCAACCGGCCACAGTACCGAGCGGCCCGACCAGGTGTCGCGCCGTTCAAGCAGGCCCGCGATCTCGCCCGAGGCGTCGAGGCCGAAAATTGTCGCGACGTCCTTGAAGCGGCGGCCGATCACGTCGGCGGCGGCTTTGCCGACAATGTCGCCGAATTCCGGCGACAGCGCGCTGAACTTGCCCTCGGCGTCGGTGCGCCAGACGAAGCGCAGCGGCGGCGCCGAGCGGTCGACCTCACGTTTGGCGGGAGGCGCAGCCGGTGGGGCTGCGTCGGACGGCAGGGCGGGCGCAGCGGCACTGCTGTCCAACTGCGCACTCTCGGCCGGGGAAACAGAGTCCGGCTCGGCCTGCGCCGGGCTGTCCGGCTCGCCCGCCTGCGGCTCTTCGCCGGCATGGAAGTACCAATGATCATGTTGCGCCGGCGCGCTGTCATTCGCCGCCTGCTCGCGGCCGGTCGTCTGCTCGCGATGGTCCGCCTTTGTATCGGTTGACGCCGAAGCATCATGCTCGGTGGCAGCCGGACCTGTCTCCCCGACATCAGGCGCGGCCGCGAGTGGGGCGCCCTGATTCCCGCTTGCGGTGGGGTGGTCAGCCACCGCATCCACCGTTACCGCGTTCTCCGCGGCGGCTTGCGCCGGGCCATCGTCGACCTGCGCTGCAGCAGGTTCGGGATCCAGCTCGCCGACAGGATTTTCCTCACCGAGCTGATCCTCGTCGATGACCACCAGCAGATGCCTGGACTCGGTCAGGCGCGCGAAGCCGGCCGGATAGGACGTGGCGCCGCCGGGGACCAGCCGCTTGACGATGCGGTCGTCCTGGCTCGCCACGTCGGCGACAAGCGCGGCCAGCGTCTCAGGCCGGATGGCGAGCGCGCCAAAGCCATCCGAAGCCGCCTCGACAGTGCCGGCGGCGTCGACAAAGGCGATGAAATGGCCGTCTTCGGTAAAGCCGCTGATGGCGCGGGTCCCAATGTCGGCAGCACTGCGCGAGCCGGCCTGCGCTGCCGGCACCACCAGCATGATGGCGCTTTCGCCGTCCGGCATAGTCACCGCACTGGCCAGGAAGCCGACGGCGCGGCTGGTGATGCCGGTCGCCAGCCGTACCGTAATGGCGCGGTCGCTGCCGATCTGCGGGAAGCCCGCGGTCGCCATGATCTGGCGCCTGGCGATCAGCGGCAGCTGAGCCGAGGCGCCGATGATGGCCTCGATATCGGGATAGCCGAACACCGCAGCGCCCGGGCCGTTGGCCCAGATCACCTGTTCGAGGTCGGCCGACAGAATCGCGATCGCGTCGCCGGCGGCGAAGCGCTGGCGAACCGCATCAAGCACGGCGACATCGAGGAAAGAGTAGTTCTCGGAAGGCATGCGCTTGGCGGACCCTTTCGGTGAAACCTCTTGGCGAACCCCTCTTGGCGAACCTACAAGGCGGGCAATTTGCAGTTAACGCTTTGTTAATAAAAGCCCGCGCGGCGAAGGTCCACAAGCCATGGCGGGAAGCAGGTGGAATCTCTGGCCACTTGGTTAACAGCTCTCGGAATGTCCCTGGATAACCTCTTGGGTGACGCATGGGAAGAAATTTATGGTGCACTGCAACAAAGATATTGCATCGCACAAAAAAACCGCTATATTGCCATCATACATGAACGAGACGGCTTTTTGTCAAAGCCGCTACCCCGAAAGGATGGAAAATGACCAAGGCCAAGACCGCTGAGACCATCGAAAACGTCGAATTCCCGAGCTTCGACGCTTCCAAGGCAACCGACCAGATCCGCGCTTTCGCCGAAAAGGGGGTCGAGCAGTCGAAGGAAGCCTACTCCAAGCTGAAGACCGGCGCCGAAGAGACCCAGAAAGTCCTGGAATCGACCTTCGAGACTGCCAAGACCGTTTCCAGCGACCTGTCGCTCAAGACCATCGCCGCTCTGCGCGCCAATGCCGAAGCCGGCTTCTCGCATCTCGAGGCCCTCATCGGCGCCAAGTCGCTGTCGGAAGTGGTCGAACTGCAGACCGCCTTCCTGCGCAAGCGCGTCGAGACCACCGTCGAGCAGGCCAAGGACTTCCAGGCTGTTGCTTCGAAGGCTGCCGAAGACGTCTCCAAGCCGGTCAAGACCGCTTTCGAGAAGGCCCTGAAGGACATCAAGGCCGCCTAATAATTGCGCACAACTCTGCGATGCATCAAAACGTCGCATTTCGTCAGACAAATAGGTGTGCGATAGAGTTGTCCAAATGAATACCCGGCGAGTGGAACCTCCTCCCTCTGCTCTCCGGGGTGACCAGCCAGCACCTCCTCCCGCTGGCTCGTAACAGGAAAAGGCCGGCACCTCCTCCCGCCGGCCTTTTTCTTTTGCCGAAGAAAACCGGCGCCTGTTGGCAGAACCGGCTTTGCCTTATCAAAGGCCTTGAATTAGTCTCTGATAGACCGTATTGGACGCATCGCCGAACGACAGAGCGGATCTCGGAGAATGAATTTTCACCACGATCTGGCTCAGGCGAACGTGCCGTTGTAGCTCAGATGGTTAGAGCGCCGGATTGTGGATCCGGAGGTCGCTGGTTCGATCCCAGCCAACGGTACCATCGAATTTCCCGCTAAAGTCTTGATTGCCGATCCCGACGATCCACGAGAGATCAAGACCTGTATGGCCCTGTCGGCAGGGCAGGAAGACCCTGACTGCGCACACACACCGCGGTGCGGATACCCGCGCCGCAGCTTAGGTTTCATTTTACTCCAGCGGTTCGTCGGTCGGCCGAGGCGTCGTGCCTGCCTGACGAGGACGGCCGGCATTGCGATTTGCAACGCGGCTGTCGAGCGGCGATCTGGACGCTTGCTGGGCGCCAGCGGTCTTGGGTGCCGTCGGCTTGGCGCCGGAATCGCTGTCTTCAGCATCGCGACGGGGATGTGGCAGGCCGGCGGCCTCGGGCGATCTGACCGAAGGTGTGGCGGCCGGGTTTGTCGATACGGGTTTGTCCTTGGCCATTTTCAACTCTCGCCTTTTCAGCATGCAGACGGCCGGACAACAAAGTCGGGCCACTGGGGCAGAACGGTCAGCCGTGCGGGCGCATCACGACTTTGATGCAGCCGTCCTCCTTGTCGCGGAAGGTTTTTGTAAAGCTCGGGCCCGGCCTCGAGGCCAGCCCGATGGGTGATCACGAATGACGGGTCGATATCGCCGTTCTAAACTTTCTGCAGCGATGTCGCGTTCATCCCGGATCGTCGGATCGGCCACCTGTTCACAGCGTATCTCGCCTTTGCCGTGCCATGTGAGGGCCTGCATGTGCTGTTCCTTGAGGACAAGCTCTATGAGCCGAACTTGGCTTGATGTGAAATGTTCCCGCTTCGAACGAGCATCCGGCCTCAACCCTTGGCGGCCGAGCCGGGTTCGGCCATGCCGCAATGCTGCTCGGCCAGGGTGCCGGCCGGCGTGCCATGCGCCGCTGCAACCTGCAGCTTGTTTTTCCAGCCGCTGATCGCCTGTTGCCACGACCGCATCCCTGATCGCTTCGCAGGGCAGAGGTTTGGCGCAAGCGCAGGATCTGCTATCGCGCCAGCATCGCGGCGACAACGAACACGACGGCGGCAACGACGACAAGCGCGACAATGGCCAGCACCGGGCCGTTTTTACTCGGGGCCGGAGCGCGCTCGTCGTCCGGCCGCCGCATTGCATTGGCGAAGCTTGCTTGATTAGCGAAAGCCGGCGTGCCCGTCGTTGCGGGAACCGGCACGGCGCCGGTGTCTGCCGCTTCGGCATCGGTTTCCATAGGCGCCGCCGCCGGGTCGAATCCCGGCGTCTTGTCCTCTGTCACCCCAGACTGAATATCGCCTCTGTCTTCGGCCGGGTTACGTTCGACGTTCATGATTATGCTCCTGCCGCTGGCCCGGGCTTCCCAACCGCGAGCGGATCAGGATGTTCCATTGGGCGGAATCGCCGACAAAGAGGAGCAAATTTCAGATAGCCTTCAAACAGATGTCCCTGGTGGCAACGCGGGCCTTGCAACCGGTCAGCACCGGATTGGTGGTCTCGTTGTAGTCGGCCATGGTCGGCAACCCGGCAGATTCGGCAAAGTTCCAGTCTGGCTCGCAATGCCCGCTTACGCACACCGCCGCTCGTTAACCTTGAGCTGGCTCGTTCCAGCCACTCCAACCCAAATTGCCAGTCCGGCTCCCGGCGGCGCGCTGTTTGGATTCCGTGGGAACATCAACAGCGCCAGCGAGTTCGGTATGTGCAGCAAGTTCCCTGTTCGCCGCATGGCCGACTGCCGGAGCCCTTGACTGCCCGCGTCTTCGCTCCTGGAGCGCGGGCCACTCCTCTTAGCCCAAGGTTGCGATCATGAGCAGAAACATTCCGGAAAAGCGGGCCAGGCAGGGTGGCTTGGGGCGACCGGTCCTTGGCGTGCTCTTGGCAGGCCTTGTCTTGGCGCTCGTTGCCTGGGGGATCGCTGAAATCTATGGCGAGCAGGCTAAGACACCGGCGACGCAACAAAACAGCCGGGTTCCATCGCCAGATACTTACAGCCCAAATCCTGGCCAAACGGACCCTGCAAACTCCAAGGCCGATGATGTGAATGGCGAACCGGTGGACCGAAATCCCAAGCTCGACAAGGATCCCACGCCGCGATCAAGCACTGGCGGGGATCAGCCAGGAACGCCGCCAACTCAACCTGCTTCGCCATAGCGTTCGGACCTGTTGATGAAAACAATCCAACAGCAGATGCGGAAATTTGGAGCGGCGATTTCAGCCAAGTTCAGGTGCCCGGGTCTGTCAATAATCGCCGACGCTCTCTGATAGCTGAAAGTCACGAAAACCTCCGCTGATTCTTACCGCTTGCTGGATGGCACTGGCGGCTCCAGACCGACTGCGCGCTGTGTCACGCCGGCAGAGCTTTGCACCTCTGGGCGCTTTTGAACTTGCAAGTCGATGGAATCGGGCAAGCTGGGTGTAGATGATGCAGTCGTCATCTTATCGAGGTCCGGCAGCAACACCATCTTTGCGTAGCGTGGAGGAACCAGATGGCCTCCGAAAACAGCGAATATCCCGCACACGAATAAAGCGAGAAGCAGGGCCGTAAGCACATCTGTGAAAATCTCGACAAATCTCATGTGCTCGCTCCGCGCGTAAGGATCCCGCCGCGCTCTCGACAGTAAGAGCGGCGGGATCCTCAACCGGCGATGAAGGGACTTTGATCGACGGTCTTCTCCTAATGTGGCTTCCGGTTGCGTGTTCCCTGGTTCGGACCTTATCCACCGACTATGGGACTAAGGTCCGGAACCTAAATGGAACCAATGGGGAAGAGCGGAATCCATGTGCCTTTAAGAGGCTTCAACCTGAGGGCACGACGGCTGATCGTCAGCCTCCCGCCAGAGACAGTCCACGGGCGCGCTCGCGCAGCAACGCAAGCAGTTCGTCGCGCCGTGGCTCCGGCGTGTCGACGGGTAACACCAAACACAAGGTCCTTTTGATGGCGCCGTGGCCGTCACGGATGGGCGCCGCCATGCACCAGGTGAAACGGTCGGCCAAGGCTGTGGTCTCGCTGAAACCCTGCCGGTGGGCCAAGGCAACATCGGCAAAGAATTCGGCTGGTGCAATGATGCGGCCGTCGGGAAGCTTGTAGTCGCCAGATGGGATGAAATCCCTCAACTCTTGCTCGCTCATATGGCCGAGGAGCAGCCGTCCGGATGCCGTCCATGGGATCGGCACCTCAACCCCAACATCGCTTGAGATCCGGAACGGGCCTGGGGAATCTCGGCAGTCAAGAACGACGTATTTGTTGCCACGCAGGCCGCATAGCTGGACCGTCTCGCCTGTCTCGGCGGCCAACTTATCCAAGGTCTCGAT
Source organism: Mesorhizobium sp. L2C066B000 (assembly GCF_000502335.1). Classification (NCBI taxonomy): domain Bacteria; kingdom Pseudomonadati; phylum Pseudomonadota; class Alphaproteobacteria; order Hyphomicrobiales; family Phyllobacteriaceae; genus Mesorhizobium; species Mesorhizobium sp. L2C066B000. Next base: position 328,838 of record NZ_AYWZ01000004.1, on the reverse strand, counting down.
GATGCGACGGTAATGGGCATTGTGATGTGAGTAGGCCCAGCCGAACAGATGCATGGCGCGTCCGAAATAGACGTAACCTTCACCGCCGACGTTTTCGAGCATTTCGGCGTCGAGCAGGCTGTTGACGATCTCGTAGGTGGTCGAACGCGGCGCGCCGATCATTTTGGCGATGTCGCCGACGCGCATTGGCGCGCGGTGCCGCAGCAACGCCTCGAGCAGCATGATGACGCGGTCAATGCCGCGTCGTCGTTCGCCGTTGCGCGGCTCCGCGCCGGCTTCCTTCCCGATCGCATCGTTAGTGCCGTCGCTCATGACCATCCGCCAAAATCATTTCGTTCTCGTCTCAAGGCGCTTGAAAGATGTCAAGGCTCGGTCTAGCATCCAATTTGTCCGATATACAGACACATTGTCTGAAATACCAGACAAACTAACGAGCCTGACGCAGACAAATCCCGAGGCGACACACGGTTTCCAAGACCCGGCGATCGACGGGTTTCCTCGCCCTTGTTCTGCACGTCGAGGCCACAACCTCTGAAGGGAACAGTCATCATGAAATCACCGTTTTTCGCATCCGCCAGCGCGCTTTGCCTCGGTCTCGTGCTGAGCTTTGGCGTCGCCTCGCAGGCCAATGCCGCCGCCAACTGCATCAAGGGCGACCGCAAGGCGCCGTACACGATCGGCTGGGCCAACATCTATTCCGTGCCGACCTGGATGAAGCAGACCCAAGGCACGATCGAAGCCGAAGTCGAGACCCTGAAGAGGCAGGGACTGGTCGACAAGCTCGTCGTCACCGACGCTCAGGGCGATGCCAACGTCCAGATCCAGCAGATTCAGTCGATGATCGATTCCGATGTCGACGCCATCATCCTGATCGCCGGTTCGTCGACCGCACCGGCACGCGTTCTGGCCGACGCCTGCGCCAAGGGCATCGCCATCATCAACTTCGACAGCCTCGTCGACACCGACAAGGTCACCGCCAAGGTCAACACCGATTCTTCGCAATGGGGCGACCAGGCCGCCAAGTTCCTGATCGACGCCATCGGCGGCAAGGGCAAGATCCTGATCCTCAATGGCCCCGCCGGGGTTTCGGTCAGCGATGACAGGCGCAAAGGCGCCGACGCTGAGCTCAAGGCCCATCCCGACGTGACGGTGCTTGCCGAGACCAACACGCCCTACAACGTCGCGCCGGCACAGGAAGCCGTCACCAGCCTCCTCTTCGCCAACCCCGAGATCGACGGCATCCTGTCGCTCGGCGGCGCTCTGTCGGCAGGCGCCGTGCTGGCCCTCGACAAGCAGGGCCGTGAACAGGTGCCGATCACCGGTGAGAACGCCCGGCAGTTTTTGGAACTCTGGAAAGAAAAGGGCTTGAAGAGCTGGGCGACGATGCAGCCGAACTGGCTCGGCGCCTTCGCCACCTACACTGCCGTCCAGGCGCTGGAAGGCAAGGATGTGCCGGCTTTCGTCAAGATTCCGCTGCCGGTAATCGACAATTCCAACATCGACGAATACCTCGCCCGGGCCAAGGACTTCCCGGCTGACGGCTACATCTTTTCTCCTTACGATGAGGAGCTGTTCAAGAAGCTGCTGGCTCAGAAATAAGCCTGAAGGGTTGTAGCGTTGACAACCATGGCTCCGCTGCTCGCGGCGCGGGGTGTGTCGAAGTCTTTCTTCGGCAACCCCGTCCTGCGCGACGTTTCAATCGCTCTCCAGCCGGGCCGCGTGCATGCGATGCTCGGCGAGAACGGCGCCGGAAAGTCGACCTTGATCAACCTTTTGTCCGGCGCCTTGAGACCGGATGGCGGGACGATCGAGGTCGATGGACGCGCGGTCTCACGCATGACGCCGGCTGTTGCGCGGCAGGCCGGCATCGCCGTCGTCCAGCAGGAACTCAGCCTGACGGCCAGTCTTTCCATCGCCGAAAATATTGGTCTCGGCGCCTATCCCAAACGGTTCGGCCTGATTGACTACCGCGAACTCGCTGCGCGGGCGAGGACCGCATGCGAACTTGTCGGGCTGCACGAGCCGCTGTCGACGCCGGTCGGGCATCTGTCGCTCGGCCGCCGCCAAATGGTGGAGATCGCCAAGGCGCTCTACCGCCGGCCGCGCGTGCTCATTCTCGACGAACCGACATCGTCGCTATCGGCAACCGAAACCAAAATCCTCACCGATCTGCTGCAGCGGTTGCGCGGCGAAGGCATCGCCATTCTCTACATCTCGCACCGACTGAACGAAGTCATGGCGCTATGCCAGCACGTCACCGTGCTGAAGGACGGCACCTGCACGGCCGACCGCACCCTGGAAGGCACCGACGCCGCCGGGTTGGTTCGGCTGATGGTCGGCCGCGATCCCGGTGATCTTTTTCCGCAATGGCAGCCTTCCAGTTTGCCTGCCGACGCTATCTCCGTCCGAAATCTTTCGGCCGGCCTGATGCGCGACGTCGATCTAGATATCAAAACGGGCGAAGTGCTTGGCATTGGCGGTCTGGTCGGGCAAGGGCAGGAAGATCTGCTGCTCGGTCTCTACGGCGCCATTCCGGCACGGACGGCGTCGGCGACCGTCAACGGCGCCTCCGGCCTGCCCGGCGGCGTGCCGAAAGCCAACGCGCTGGGGTTGGCCTATGTGCCCGCGGATCGGAAGCGCGAGGGCCTGCACCTGATCCATCCCATCATCACCAACATGATGCTGCCCGCCTTTGCCAGGCTGCCGGCGCTGAAGCTGCGCAGCCGCCGCGCAGAGCGCGAGACGGCCAAAAGCCTTGCCGTCCAACTCGGCATCAAGGGTCACCTCGGGCGGGCGGCGCAGGCTCTATCGGGCGGCAACCAGCAGAAGGTGGCGCTGGCGAAATGGATGCCGCACGACCCGCTGGTGCTTCTGCTCAACGATCCGACGCGCGGCGTCGACGTCGAAACAAAACGTGAGATCTACATGATGCTTCGCAATTTCGCCGCCGCCGGCAAGGCGGTCGTGCTGCTCAGTTCCGACACGCCCGAACTCGTGCACCTTTGCGACCGTGTAGCCATCGTCCGCGAAGGCCGCATCGTCGCCATGCTGGCGCGTGGAGCGCTGAGCGAGGAAGCCATCGTCTCCGCGGCGATGGGCGCCGAACAGCGGAAGGTTGCGGCATGAACGGATCTTCCTCCGCCCGGCAGACCGATGCGCTCTACTGGCCGGTGCAGATGCGTCGCAATGTCGGCGTGCGCAGCCTGTTTGCCGTCGTCCTGGTGTTTCTCATCGCCTATGGCGTCCTCTTTCCGGGCCTGTTCACGGCGTCCGGCTTCGCCAAATTCACGCAGAGCTGGTTTCCATTGGCGCTGGTCGCCATGGCGCAGGCGATCCTGATGCTCACCGGCGGCATCAGCCTAGCCATCGGCGCGACGGTCAGCTTGGGCGCGGTCATCGCCGCGACGACGATGGCCGGGCCGCTGGGCGTCGCCGGGGGCACTGCCGCAGTGGCGCTGACGGGCCTCGGCATCGGGGCGGCGACCGGCTTCATCGTGGTACGGCTTCGGCTGCCGGCCATCGTGGTGACGCTTGCCGGGTCGTTCATCATCGGCGGCGCCGCACTGCTGATCCTGCCGCGGCCCGGCGGCGCACTCCCGGCGTGGNCCGCACTGCTGATCCTGCCGCGGCCCGGCGGCGCAATCCCGGCGTGGCTGTCCGACCTGCTTGCCGGCAACACACCGGCGGCATTCGTGCTGCTGGTGGTCATCATTCTCCTGTGGAAGCTCTATCTCGCCACGCCGCTTGGCTTGAGCCTCTATGCCGCCGGCGAGAATCCGGTCGGCGCCTATCGCTCCGGCGTGCCGGTCGACGGCGCGCGCATTGCGGCCTATGCGATCAGCGGTCTGCTCTCCACTGGCGCCGGCTTGTTCGTCGCCGCACAGACCGGTTCGGGCGACCCGGTCATCGGCGCCGCCTTTACCCTGAACTCGATTGCCGCTGCGGTGCTCGGCGGCATCGGCTTCCTCGGCGGCCAGGGCACGATGCGCGGCGCGCTTGCCGGCAGCCTGCTGCTCAGCCTGATGATCAGCGTCATGTTCTTCCTCGGCTTCACGCCGGTCGCACAATATGTGGCCCAGGGCCTGATCATCATCGGCGCGGTCGCCATCCCGCAATCCCGCAAGGCACAGCAATGACAGCATGGAATGACAGCGCGGGCGGCAAACGCGCCCTGACGGTCCTGCGCAGCCGGCCGTTTCTCACCGTTGCCATCGTTGCCGCGGTCTGGATCGTGGCGAGCTTCGTTTCGCGCGGCTTCGGCGCTTATGGCCATCTGCGCTATCTGGTGGAGCTCGGCGCCGTCATCGGCCTGGTTGCCGCGGGCCAGACTTTTGTGGTGATCGCCGGCGGCATCGACCTTTCCGTCGCGGCCATCGTCACGGTCAGCGCCGTCAGCCTGCCGCTGCTGTCGTGGCAGGTGGATCCGACCGGCATCACCGCCATTCTTGCCGTTCTGGTGCTGACCACGGCAATCGGCCTGGTCAACGGGCTCGGCGTCGCTTTGCTGCGCGTCCACCCGATGATCATGACATTGGCCATGGCGACATTCTTGCAGGGTCTGTTGATCATCATCGCCGGCGGCAGCGCCGTGACCGCCGAGAACCCGCTGGTCCACTGGCTCGGCAATGGCCGGCCGGCCGGCATTCCCGCTGGCGTATTGTTGTGGGTGGTCGTGTCGGCGATCGTGCTGACCACGATGCATGCGACATCGCTCGGCGCCCGCATCTTCGCCATGGGCGCGAACCCACTTGCCGCGGCATTGTCCGGTGTTCCGGTCACGTCCACGACGCTTGCGGTCTACGGCATCAGCGGCTTCTGCTCGGGACTTGCCGGCGTGCTCGTGTTGGGCATGAACGGACAGGGCTATGTCGGCATCGGCGATCCCTATCTGCTCGCCTCGATTGCCGCTGTGGTCCTCGGAGGCACCTCGATCCTCGGCGGGCTTGGCACCTATGCCGGCACCATCCCCGGCGCCATCCTGCTGGTCACCATCACCGCGCTGATCACCGTCGTCAACGCATCGCCCGGCTGGCGCAGCATCCTGTTCGGCTCGCTGATCCTCGGCCTGCTGCTGCTCTCAGGCCGGGAGCAGGCGCGCCGATGACACATCGTCGAGCCGATAGATGCGCCTTGCGTTGCCGAAGAACAGCGCCGTCTGCTCGTCGGCGGAAAAGTCCGCTGTGATGGTTTTGAAGCCGTCATATATGTCATCGAACGAGGCATGCAGGCCGGCGACCGGAAAGTCGCTGCCGAACATGGCGCGACCGGTGCCGAAACAATCGATGCAATGCAGGACGACGGGCTTCAGGCTGTCGAGCGTCCAGTCATGATCGTAGGCGACCAGATCCGATATTTTGATGGCGACGTTGTCGCATTGCGACAGAAGCCGCAGCCCGTCGCGCCATCTCTGCATGCCGTCGGCGTCGCGGTCGATCGGACTGCCGCAATGGTTGAGCACGAATTGCTGATCGGGGAAGGCAGCCGCAAGGCGAGCCGCGCCGGCGAGCTGGCGCGGAAACACCATCAGGTCGAAGGCCAGCCGATGCTGGCCAAGCAAGGCAAGCCCGGCGCGCCAGGCCGGATCGTCCATGATGCCGTCACGGGCCGCAAAACGGCGGGCAGGGTCGGGATCCCAGCTCAATATGTCGCGCACGCCGGCGACACGCTCGAACGCGGCTTGCGCTTCGATCAGCGCAGGCGCCTGGCGATCGGCGAGCGGCACGTGAACGACATAGCGGGCGGCGACGCCGCGCGATTTGTCGAGTGCTTCAAGCCAGCGCGTTTCTCCGATGCAGTCGCCACTCGCCCAGCCGGCTTCGACATGGAGGGTGGCGACGACATTATGCCCTATGGCATCGCGCGCATAATCCCCGGGCAGATAGTTCCGCCGCAAGGGGCCAAGCTCGCCCAGGCCGCCGCGCTCGCCGGCCGTGGCGCCGAGCCAGGGATGCCGTCCCAGGCTGAGATCCCAAAGATGATGATGGGCGTCGATGATCGGTCCGGCGTAAGGTTCTGGCACGTATCTCTCTCAGGCTGTGACCGGCGATCGATTCTGGCTTCGTTCTGCGACGGTGAAAGGGTTAGCATCGGATGACTGAAAACTCACCGGTTCCAGCCCTTTCGGTGCACGAAAATTTTCAGCTCGACGACCGCATCCGCGGCGTGCCTCCCGGCACAACCGGGCTTGACAGCAGCCTTGTCGCGGCCGAGCACTGGCATCCCGCCGATGGACGCATGGCGCTTCCGGTGCTGACCCTCGACGAGGCGGCCTTCTCCGTCAATCGCGACCTGTTCCTGCGCTATGCGCGCGAACACAATGTTGAGATCGCTCCGCATGCCAAGACGCCGATGGCGCCCGACCTTGCCCGGTCGCTGGTCGAGGCCGGCGCATGGGGCACGACGGTCGCCGACATCAGGCAAGCGACAGTGATGCTGAAGGCCGGCTTGACACGGCTGATCATCGCCAATGAGGTTGGCGGAGCCGGCGGCGCCAACCGGCTGGCGGTGCTTGCTGGTGCCTGGCCGGATGCCGAGCTCTATGTCTTTGCCGACTCGGTCGACGCCGTGAATGCGCTTGCCGAGGCCTGGCGCGCCAATGCGGCGCTGCCGCCGCTGCGCGTGCTGGTCGAACTTGGTGCGGGCAGGGCGGGCGCCCGCACCACCGCGCAAGCCGAGGCTATCGCCGATGCGATCACGGCTGCCGGCGGGCGGCTGCTGATCGCCGGCGTTACGACCTATGAAGGGGCGGCGGCGCAACCCGAGCCCGGTCGCACCGATGAGGTGATATCCCGCCTGCTGGCAATGACCGCCGACATGTTCCTGCGGCTGCGTGCCCGCGTCGGCGGCGACGCACCGCTGATCGTCACAGCCGGCGGCTCCGCCTTCTTCGACAGAGTGGTTGAAGCACTTTCGCCGGAGGTTTTCAGCGACGGCAACGCAACGCTGGTGCTGCGCAGCGGCGCCATCTTCTTCCACGACCACGGCACCTATGACCGTTCGCTCGGCGCCCTCGATGCCCGCAAGGGTTTTGCCATAGGCGGCATCAGCGCTTCGGCGCGGCATTCCTTTCGCCCTGCGCTACGCCTGTGGGCCGAAGTGCTGTCGCGGCCTGAGCCCGGCCTCGTCATCTGCGGCATGGGGATGCGCGACGTGTCGTTCGACCAGGGATTTCCAACGCTGCTCACGGTCTTCCGCGCCGGGAAGCCGCTGCCGATGCCAGCGGCGCGCGCCGAGGTGGTCAAGCTCAACGACCAGCATGCCTTCCTGTCGATTGCGCCGAGCGACGACATCGCCGTCGGCGACGTCATCGAATTCGGCATCTCGCACCCCTGCACCTGCCTCGACCGTTATCGTGTGATCTTCGGGGTCGACGCGACCGGCCACGTCCGCCACGCTTTCCCCACCTGGTTCGGCTGACCAGATCCCCGAAAAAGAGAACCTCGAAAGGATCCGATATGATCAAGTATTTTCAGTCCGGCTCGCGCATGTCGCAGGCAGTCGTCTATGGCGGCCTCGTTCACATAGCCGGCCAGGTGGCCAACGATCGCAAGGCCGGCATCGAAGGCCAGACCAGCGACGTGCTTGCCAAAGTCGAGGCGCTGCTGGTCGAGGCCGGCAGCAGCAAGTCGAAGTTGGTGGCGGTCAACATCTTCCTGCCGCAGATCGGTGATTTCGAGGCCATGAACAGCATCTACGATGCCTGGATCGATCCTGCCCGCCTGCCGGCGCGGGCCTGCGTCGAGGCGCGGCTTGCCGACCCTGATCTGCGCATCGAAATCACCGCGGTCGCGGCGGTCTGACCATGCACACCGGCCTCGCCCACACGCTCGATTTCGACCGCGACGGCAAGACGCTCAGCCATCTAAGCATTCCGTTCTCGATCGATCGCTCGCCCTACTTTCAGGTCAAGGTGCCGATCTGCCTCATCCGCAATGGCGACGGCCCGTCACTGCTTTTGATGGCCGGCAATCACGGCGACGAATATGAGGGCGAGCTGTCGCTGGCAAAACTGGCGCGCCGGCTCGATCCGAAGCGGATCAAGGGCCGCATCACCATCATGCCGATGGCCAACGCCCCTGCGGTGATGGCCGCCAAGCGCTGCTCGCCGCTCGACGGCGGCAATCTCAACCGGGCCTTTCCCGGCGATCCCTCGGGAACGCCGACAAGCCGGCTCGCCAATTTCCTTGAGACGGAGCTGTTCCCCCGTCACGACGTCGTCTTCGATATCCATTCGGGCGGCACGTCGATGGAGCATCTGCCGACCGCGCTGGTTGAACGCAACGCCGATCCCGAGCGCCACCGGCGTGGCGTCGAGCTGATGCGCATGCTCGGCATGCCCTACGGCTTTATCGCTGACAACGGCCAGGCCTCGCCAACCTCGATGGGCGCAGCGCGCCGCGCCGGCGCCATCGGCGTCAGCGGCGAGTTCGGCGGCGGTGGCACCGCAACGGTCGATTCGATGGCGATCACGGCCCGCGCACTCGACCGTCTGATGATAGCAATGGGTGTGGTCGGCGCGTCGGTCCTTGGCGCAGGCGAAAAGCCTTCGGCGCCGACAAGGCTGCTGTCCCTGTCCAGGCACAGCCAGGGCCTCTATGCCACCCGCCGCGGCTGGTTCGAGCCCGCCGCCAGGCTCGGCGACAGTGTCACTTCAGGACAATTGGCCGGCTGGTACCACGATCTCGAGCGGCTCGATGTTGCCGAGGAGGCCCTGCATTTCGCCGAAAGCGGCTTGGTGCTGTCGCGCCGGCTGCACACGATGTGTGAGGCGGGCGACTGCCTAATGCAGGTCGCAGAGCCGGTCGACGGCTGAGCCAAAGGCAGAGATATTCCATGCAGCAACTGTCCATGTGGACCTATCCCTGGGACATCCAGGATCTCGGCCTGGAGACGGTCGAACGTGATCTTGTCGAGCGCGCCGGGCTCAACATGATCAGCCTGGCGACATCCTATCATGCCGGGCGCTTCCTGCAGCCGCGCAGTCCGCGCCGCAAGGCCTATTTCCCTGAGGACGGCACCATCTATTTCAAGCCGACCGCTGCGCGCTGGGGAAGTCTAGCCGTCCAACCCAAGGTGGCTGACGTGATCACCGAGGGCGGCGACGTGCTCGGTCAGCTCATCCGCCGTCGCGACGCGGGCGGGCTAGGCGTTTCGTGCTGGACGGTCTGCCTGCACAACACCCGCCTGGGCATGCTGCATCCGCAGGCCGTCACCCGCAACGCCTTCGGCGATGCCAATTACTACAATCTCTGCCCCTCCCATCCCGATGCGCGCGCCTATGTCCGCGCGCTGATCGCAGACATCTCGCACAGCTACCGGCCGGACCGGATAGAACTTGAAAGCCCGTCCTTCATGGGCTTTGCCCATGAATACCATCACGAGAAGGACGGTGTCGGGCTGACGCCGGAAGACGATTTTCTTTTGTCTCTGTGCTTCTGTCCGTCCTGCGTCGCCCGTGCGGCAAAAGCCGGCATCGATGCCGAGGCGGCGCGCAAGCTCACCAGGCAATGGATCGTCGAGACCTGCGAGCGTGCGATGCCTGAGCGGCGCTTTCCCGATTTTCCCGCCTGCGGCATCGACGCCTTTGCCCCCTGGCCGGAGCTCCATGCCTATCTCTTGTGGCGATTCGAGCCAGTGACCAGCCTGGTCGCCGAACTGCGCGAGGTAGCCGATCCCACGACGCGGGTCGTTATTATCGATCTGAAAGACGGCTGGCTTGGCGGTTGCGATCTGGCAGCGCTGGGCAAGGTCTGCGACGGGGCGATCCTGTGCGCCTACGACATGCAGGCCGGCGATGTCGCCAGCCTGATGGCGGCCGGCCGTGCGGCACTGGGCGCGGACAAATTCCTCGGCGCCGGCTACCGGCTGTTCTATCCGGAAATGGCCCGCCCCGACATTCTTGCGGCCAAGGTGAAGCCAGCGCTGGCGCCCGGTGTCGACGGCATCAATTTCTACAATTACGGCCTCATTCCAGCCGCGCGGCTCGACTGGATCCGCGCTGTTCGGCAGCCTTGAGCCAGCCGGCCAATGCTCGCCGGCCACGAGGCGTTGAGGCCGGATTCGGGCGCGAGCGCTGCGGGGTGAATCAAATCAGCGAAACCTGAAGCCATCCATGGTGTAATCCGGGTATGCGTCCATCGTGTCGAACAGGTCGAACAGGTCAGGTGTGTCCGCCAATATTCCTGACAGAACCAGCACCGTGGCCACGCCGGCAGCAAGTCCGCCAGCGATGTCGTGTTCGACACTGTCGCCGACGCAGACCACAGTGCCGCGGTCTGGATTGCCTGCCAGCGCTAGTGCGGCGCCGAATATGGCGGGGTAAGGCTTGCCGATACGCGTGACGCTACCACCGAGGTCCTCGTAGAGATCCGCCAGCCGGCCGGCACCGAAGCGCGGCCCCACTGCCGTCAGCATGATCTTGTCAGGGTTGGTGCAGAAGCATGGCACCTGCCGCACCGCAGCCGGCGCAAGAAGTCGGCGATAGTGCTCAAGATCATAGCGGTCGCCCTCGCTGGCCGAAATCAGCACCAGCCCGGCATCGTCACCGTCCTTAGTCAATGCGAACGGCAGACCTTCGATCGCCGAGCGGTCATCGTCGCGGCTTATCAACAGGCATTTCGTGTTTGGCAGTAGCTTTCCGGATACCGCCATGTCGTGGAAGAACTCCCACGCGACCTCGCCGGAAGAAACAAAATGGTCCCAGGTTCCCGGTTCGAAGCCGAGCTTTAGCAGCCGGGTCTCGTTGGGCCCCGCCCGCTTGCCGGAGTTCGAAATCAGCACAGTGGTCTTGCCGGCGCGCTTCAGCGCCGATAGTGCTTCCACCGCCCCTGGATAGGGGCTGGCGCCGTCATGCAGCACGCCGAACTGATCGAGCAGGAAAACATCATAGCGCTCGGCCAGCTGACTGATTCCGTTGAGGTGTTCGACTGTTTTCGCGCTCATAGAAGCCCCGCCAGGCTTGCGCCCATCAGCGCCAGCCGCGCCGTGCCGGCGGCGGCTTCGTGCGAAAGCGCCGGCAGGAAATCAACACCAAGTCTGCGCTGCCGGATCGCCGTCCAGGCGGCATTCGCCGCACCGCCGCCGACGCTTCTGACCGACGTCAGCCGCGGCGCGCCGAGCTCAGCGAGCCTGTCATAGCCGAGCGCCTCGATCGCGGCGATACCCTCCAACATGGCTTTCAGATAGTCGGCGTCCTCCACCGGTCGCGGCACAAGACGCGGCGGCAGTGCTGGATCGGCGATCGGAAAGCGTTCGCCTGCAGTGGCAAGAGGATAGTAGTCGAGGCCGGTCTCGGTCATCGGGTCGATCGCCATGCTCAGCTCGACGATGCGCGCCAGAGGGAAATGCTGTGTCAGCACCTTGCCGCCGGAGTTCGATGCGCCGCCCGCCAGCCAGACATCTCCAAGCCGATGGCTGTAGATGCCGAAGCGTGGCGCCGAGATAGGCCGGTCGGACAGGATCTTGACGGTCAACGACGACCCCAGCGCGGTGACGCCGTCGCCTATTGCCGCGGCACCTGTCGCCAGGAACGAGGCGCAGCCATCGGTCGTTCCGGCGACGACGGCGATTTCGCGCGGTAAGCCGAACATATCCGCGGCATCCGCGGTGAGTTTGCCGACGACATCGCCCGGCCTGGCGATACCGGGCAGCAACTCCATGCGCATTTCGGTGGCCGCAATCCAGTCCGGCCAGCAGCGGGCCGTGATGTCGTAACCGGTTTTCAAGGCATTGTTCTCGTCGCTGACATCGAAGCGACCGGAGAATTGTCCCGCGATCCAGTCCGCCTGATGCAGCACCGCGGCAACACCGGGCGTGCGCTGGAACCAGAGCGCCTTGGCGAGACCGGACGTCGCCCCAAGTGCGGCACTGGTCGCTGGGGCTTCGCGAGCGATCGCGACCAGAATGGCGTTGTCGGCGACCGTATCGTTGTACATCAGCGGCTCGGCCAGCGGCCGCCCGGCGCCGTCGACCGGCAGCAACGTACCTGAAGTGCCGTCAACAGCGATCGACCGGACCGCTGTTCGGTCGATGCCCGAAAGCAGTTCCGCCAGCGCTGCGCCGACCGCTGACCACCACACTGCAGGGTCGCGGGCATTCCGGCCAAACAACTCGAGCGAAACGGCGGAACGCGCGGCAATGGAAAAATCCGGACGCATGGCGACCGCGCGCGCGCCGGACGTGCCGATGTCGATGCCTATGGCAAGCGGCGTGTCAGCGGCTGGCGGCATTGAGTTTCTGGCGATACTTCTCGGCGTCCCAGTTGACCAGTTCATCGTTCTCGGCGGCGGTGAGGTAGTTCAGCCGCGCTGCAATGTCGATGCGTGCCGTCACGTCGGCAAGGCAGCGTTGCATGGCGTCGGCGCCCGCACTGGCATCGCCGCGCATCAGCACGCCCAGCCCGGGAAACAGGATCGCCACGGGGTTTGTACCGCACCGCTCGATGACGCGCGGCACATCCTCACCGGGCTTTGCCACCACCGACCCCCGACCCAGAAAGATGACGTGATCGGGGTAGAGGCTGCCCCCGGACGCCATGCGGCGGCTTTCGGGATCGATGGCGACCGCGTGCGCCTCGATTTCCGCCGGCAGCCTGTAACCGGTTTTCCCGGCCAGCGCCGCCAATCCCGCAACATCCGGTTCCGCCACTTGGCGCGCCGGCCGCGCCAGAAGCAGCGTGACGCGGCGCAGCAGCACTTCGGCCTTGGCGACGGTATCGGCCGCGACGACCAGCCCGTGATTGGCAAGGATTAGCACGTCGACCCCAGCCTGAAGCCGCTCGGCAATACCCTGGGCAAGCGGCAGGCCTGGCCGGAAATAAGGAACATACGCCCATTTGAGACCATCAAGGCGTCTGGCGGCTTCCACCTCGCAATTGGCCTGTACCGCCAGCGAAATGGTTTCGACGCAATGGACATGCAGGACGACGCGCTGCGGCATCAGCGCGTGAACGGTGGTTTCAATCGAAGGGCGCAGGCGCCGGGCGTTGAGCGTCTCGATGGCGAAGATCTGCGGCTGGTCGGCGGCGCTGTCGCGCTGTTCGACAGCCCTGAGCAGCGGCGCCATCGCCACCGGGACCATGATGTCTTCGGAGAGCGCATCCTTCAGCCATGTGCCGGAAGCCTTGATCCACAGCGTGTCGCCGGCTTTCAGCGAGGTGTTGCCGCCGGCGGCCTGGGTCAGATTTGGATTGCGCCCGATGCTGGCCGAAAGCGCCCGCAAAGCAGCCATTTCCTGCGCATCCGCATAGCTCGCCATGGCGCATTTCCTCTATCAGCTCCGTCAGCCTCGCAGCTTCGGATACCCGTCGTGGGATGTTGATGTGTATCGCAGATGCGAGCGACTTACGTCAATAGTGATCTAATGTCATCAAAGGTTCTTGCAATCGGAAAGATGTTGAGTAAGTTACGTCAAATGCCGTGGCAAAAACGGCTCCTGGGAGGAAAAACGATTGAGCGACTCCGGCCGCCAGCGTCAGATCGTCGAGTTGCTGCGGGATCGCCCCTTCGCGTCGGTGCGCGAACTGCAGGAGCAGCTCGGCGTGTCGGCGGCGACGGTGCGGCGCGACATCGACAAGATCGACGAGGCCGGTGAAGCACGGAAGGTCTATGGTGGCATCTCGGCGCTCGACGGCGCTTCACAGGCGGGTGTTGCCTATGCCAGGCCCTATGACGAGAACCGCGACCTCGCGGTCGAGGCCAAGCGGCAGATCGCCGCTCTCGCGGCCACGATGGTGCGCGACGGCGATGCGGTCATCGTGCATGGCGGTTCGACCTGCTTCCACCTTGGGGTCAAGCTGGCTGAGCGCAGCATCCGTCTCTATACCAATTCGATGCCGCTCGCGGCCTATCTGAGCGACCACGGCCATTGCAGCCTGACCGTTGCCGGCGGCGATCTGCATCGTGAGCCGGGCATCATCCATTCACCGACCCAGGCGGAGCCGTTCTACGCATCGAAGTTCTTTCTCGGCGCGCAAGGCCTTGGCCAGGAGGGCGTGCTGGAATCGCACCCGCTGCTGGTCCGCTCCATCGCCGATCTCAGCCTGTGTGCCGACCAGATCGTGGTGCTGGCCGACAGCCGCAAACTGTCGATCCACGCCCGTAACATCGCGCTGCCCTTGTCGCGCATCGGCACGCTGGTGACCGATGACGGCCTGTCCGACGTCGACGCGCGCATGCTGGAAGACGCGGGCGTCATGGTGCGCATCGCTTCGGCTTCGGGAGCCATCCAGTGAAGATGGCCGTCCTCGATTTCGGCAAGACCAATTCGAAGCTGTTCGTCTTCGCTCAGGACGGGCGCATCGTCGACGAGCGCCGGACCCGGCCGAACTGGATGCGCAAAGATGGCTTCAGCGTGCTTGATGAGGCAGCACTTCACAGTTGGGCGGTTCGCGCCGTAAGCGAGGCCTCCGACGTCCATGGCGTACAGGGCGTGATGGTGTCGGGCCATGGCTGCACCTTTGCCCTGGTCGACGAGGCGGCGCTGACGCATCCGATACTCGATTATGAGCAAGAGCCGCCGGCTGATATTGCCGCGCAAATTGATCGCCTCGTTCCGGATTTCACCGAGACCTTCTCGCCGCGATTGCCGCTCGGCTTCAACTACGGTCGCCACATGCTGTGGCTACAGGCGGTGCAACCCGGTGCATTCACGGCCGCGAAATCGATCCTCGGCTATCCACAATACTGGAGCTGGCGGTTTGGCGGCCGGGCGGTCTCGGAAGTGTCCTATCTCGGCTGCCACTCGCATTTATGGGCGCCGCGCAAGCGCGACTTCAGTTCGCTGGTCGATATTGAGGGCTGGCGCGACCGGATGCCCGCTTTCGAGCGGGCGGGCTCGGTTGTCGGCGAGCAACGCCTCGGCGACACGAAGCGGCGGATCGCCATCCACAATGGTGTCCATGACAGCAATGCCGCGCTCCATGCCTATCGCCGGCAGGAGCTTGGCCCGGTCACCGTCGTCTCGACCGGCACCTGGGTCGTCGTGCTTAATCCGGATTGCCTGCTCGACGCGCTCGATGGCCAGCGCGACATGCTGGTCAATGTCGATATCGACGGCGGCCCTGTGCCGACCATCCGCTTCATGGGCGGGCGCGAATTCGCCACGATCAGCGACGGCTGGCAAGGCGCGATCGCGCCGGCGGCAGTGCAGCGGGTGATCAACGCCGGCAGCATGGCGCTGCCGAGCTTCGCGCCGGGCGGACCAATGCCCGGCCGCGCCGGCAAATTGGTCGGCCGCATGCCAAGCGCCGAGGAACGCGCAGCCGTGGCGCTGCTCTACGTCGCGCTGATGGTCGACCTCTGCCTCGACCAGATCCATTCGGACAACACCGTGATCGTCGATGGCGGACTGAACGCTGGCGGCCTGCTCGCCGGGCTAGTGGCGCAACTGCGTCCCAGCCAGGCCTTCCTGCAAGGGGCCACACTGGAGGGCAGCGCCACCGGGGCGGCGGCGCTGGCCTTCGAGACCGTCGGCCGCGAATTTGCCGCGGAAGTGCCGGAGCCCGTGCGTGCCGCAAGCTTCACCGGACTTGCCCGATATCGCGACACATGGCGTGGCCTCATCGGCGAGCAGGGCATCCCCCGCGCGGCAGCGGGAGGCGCACGGTGATTGTCGCTGCTCAGGCCGAAGTCACGCGCCAGCCAGTGCTGGAAATGCGGCACATCTCGAAGACGTTCGGGCCAGTCCGCGCCTTGCAGGACGTGTCGCTGACCGTCCATGCCGGCGAAGTCCATGCGCTGATGGGTGAAAACGGTGCTGGCAAGTCGACTTTGATGAAGGTGCTGTCCGGCGCCTATCGGCCTGATGCCGGCGGCGAGATACTGATCGACGGCGTGCCGGTCGCCACCGGCGACCCGATCAAGGCGCGGGCTCACGGCATTGCGGTTATCTATCAGGAACTGTCGCTGGCGCCCAACCTGACGGTCGCGCAGAACATCTTCCTCGGCAATGAGCCGAGGCGTTTCGGCATCGTCGACCGCGACCAATGCTACCGGCGCAGCAATGAGATCATCAAGCGTCTCGGCGTGTCCTTCTCCGCACGGGCTCAGGTTTCCAGCCTGTCGCTCGGCGAGCGTCAGCTGGTCGAAATCGCCCGCGCGCTTTCGACCAGCGCGCGCATCATCGTCATGGACGAGCCAACCACCTCGCTGACCTCGCGCGAGACCGACCGTCTCTTCGAGGTCATCGCGACGCTGAAGTCGCAAGGCATCGCCATCATCTACATCAGCCACCGCATGGAAGAGGTCTACCAGTTGGCCGACCGTGTCAGCGTGCTGCGCGACAGCGGCTATGTCGGCACACTCGAGCGTGCCGAGCTGAACGCCTCGCGCCTCGTCTCGATGATGGTTGGCCGCGACCTGTCCGCTTTTTACAGGAAGGATCATCGCCCGCCGGACAACAAGCGCGCGGTCGCCTTGTCGGTGCGCGGCATGGCGGACGGCAATCTCCTGAAGAACTGCTCCTTCGAACTGTACAAGGGCGAGGTGCTGGCTCTGGCTGGCCTTGTCGGCTCGGGCCGCACCGAACTCGCGCGACTGATCTTCGGTGCCGACAGACGCATCGCCGGCACGCTGGAACTCGACGGCAAGCCCGTAACCATCGGCTCGCCAAGCGAGGCACTGAATGCCGGCATCGCCTATCTCACCGAAGACCGCAAGGAGCTCGGCCTCTTTCTCGACATGTCGATCTCCGACAACATCAGCATGGGCGTGCTGGCCAGGGATGCGCGGCCCGGCGGCTTGCGCGATTTCAAAGCCGCCGAGAGACGTGCTGCCACTGCCGTTTCGGATCTCTCCATCCGCACCAGGTCGGTACAGGCCAATGCCGGTTCGCTGTCGGGCGGCAACCAGCAGAAAGTGTTGCTTGCCCGCCTGCTCGAGACCGAGCCGCAAGTGGTCATCCTGGATGAACCGACGCGCGGCGTCGATGTCGGAGCGAAGTCGGAAATCTACCGGCTGATCGACAATCTCGCCAAAAAGGGCATCGCCATCCTGATGATCTCCAGCGAACTGCCGGAGGTGATCGGCGTTGCCGACCGCGTGCTGGTAATGCGCGACGGCACGATTGCCGGCGAGGTTACGGCGTCCAAAGACCAGCCGCTGCGCCAGGAAGCAATCATGGAACTTGCAACGGGAGCGGCCAAGGGATGACCAACAAGGCGACCGAGATCAGTGGCCAGGTTGTCGGCAGGAGCCGGCGGTTGCGCACCGCCTTCGCCGCCCTTGGTATGCTGCCGATCCTGATCCTGCTGGCGGTCGGCTTTCAGTTGATGAACGCGCGCTTCTTCACCCAGACCAATTTGCTGATCGTCATGCAGCAATCGTCGATCAACATCGTGCTGGCAGCGGGCATGACCTTCGTCATCCTGACCGGCGGGATCGACCTGTCCGTTGGCTCGATACTTGCCGCCTCGGCGATGGTGGCGGTGATGGTGTCGCTGGTGCCTGATTGGGGACTGCTGGGCGTGCCGGCGGCCATTCTCGTCGGCCTCGGCTTCGGCGTCATCAACGGGCTGCTGATCGCCTATATCAGACTGCCGCCCTTCATCGTCACGCTGGGGTCGCTGACCGCTGTGCGCGGCGTCGCCCGCCTGCTCGGCCAGGACACCACGGTGTTCAACTCGGACCTGCCGTTCGACTTCATCGGCAACGGTACGCTGTTCGGCGTTCCCTGGCTGGTCATCATCGCCTTGTCGGTCGTGGTGCTGTCCTGGCTGGTGCTCAAGCGCACCGTGCTCGGCACCTGGATCTATGCCGTCGGCGGCAATGCCGAAGCGGCGCGGCTGACCGGCATCAAGGTGCCGCTGGTGCTGCTCTTTGTCTATGGCGTTTCCGGCCTGCTGGCCGGCCTTGGCGGCGCCATGTCAGCGGCCCGGCTTTATGCGGCCAACGGGCTGCAACTCGGCCAGTCCTACGAGTTGGATGCCATCGCCGCGGTCATTCTCGGCGGCACCAGCTTCGTCGGCGGCGTCGGCTCGATCTGGGGCACGCTGATCGGCGGCCTGATCATAGCGGTGCTCTCCAATGGGCTTATCTTGGCCGGTGTCTCGGACATCTGGCAGTACATCATCAAGGGATTGGTCATCATCGTGGCAGTCGCCCTCGACCGCTACAGGCTCCAGGCAGGAGCGAGAACGTGATTGACCTTGGTCGCCGGCGTAAACGACCGGTTTGTGTAACGCACCGTGAGAGGCGCGGGGCAATTGGAGGAAAGCAATGAAGACCATCGCTAAACTGCTCTGCGGCGTCGCACTCGCGGCTGCCGCCATCGCGCCCGCATCGGCCAAGGACCTCAACAAGGTCGGCATCTCGGTCGGCCTGCTCGGCAACCCCTTCTTCGTCGCCACCATCAAGGGCATCGAGGACGCGGCCAAGAAGATCAACCCGAAGGTCGAGGTGACGTCAGTGTCGGCCGACTACGACCTCAACAAGCAGGTCTCTCAGGTCGATTCCTTCATCGCCGCCGGCGTCGACGTCATCATGCTCAATGCGGTCGATGCCAAGGCGATCGGCCCGGCGGTGAAGAAGGCGCAAGCAGCGGGCATCGTCGTTGCCGCCTTCGACGTTTCGGCGCCAGGCGCCGACGTCACCGTCATGACCAACAACGTCAAGGCCGGCGAAGAGGCCTGCCAGTATCTGGTCGACCACACCGGCGGCAAGGGCGACTACGTTATCCTCAACGGCCCGGCGTCGTCGTCGATCCTGGAGCGGGTGAAGGGCTGCAAGGACGTCCTTGCAAAACACCCCGACATCAAGATCCTCTCCGACGACCAGAATGCCGAAGGCTCGCGCGACGGCGGCCTGAAGGTCTTCCAGTCGCTGCTCACCCGCTTCGACAAGATCGATGCGGTGTTTGCCATCAACGATCCGACGGCGATCGGCGCCCAGCTTGCGGCCAAGCAGCTCAATCGCTCGGAGTTCATCTTCACCGCAGTGGATGGCGCTCCCGATATCGAGAAGGAACTCGCTTCCGGCACCTCGTTGATCAAGGCCTCGGCTTCGCAGGATCCCTACGTGATGGCTGGCCAGTCGCTGACGATGGCGGCTGAGCTGCTTGCCGGCAAGAAGCCGGCGGAGCCGACCGTGCTGCTCGACCCGAAGCTGATCACGGCCGAGAACCTGAAAGACTACAAGGGCTGGACCGCAGCCCGCTAAGCCTCCCAAGGCCGATGCGGCCGGGGCAACCCGGCCGCATCTCAATTCCAGAAACGGGAGACGATCATGTCGCGCATCGGGATTCATTCCTTCGTCTGGTCGGCGAGTTCGGCGCAAGGCGACCTCGAACGCACGCTGGCCAACACCAGAGAGGCCGGCTTCGACCTGATCGAGTTCTCCTATCTTGACCCGGCCAATGTCGACGTTGGCGGGCTGGCCAGGCGCATCGCCGACCTCAAGCTTGGCGTCGCGATCAGCATCGGCCTGCCGGCCGACGGCGACATTTCGAGTGCCGACAAGGCGGTTGCCGCGCGCGGCGTCAAGATCCTCAACGAGACGATCGCGCTCACCCGCGATCTCGGCGGCCAGAAGATTGGCGGCATCCTCAGTACCAGCCACGGCTTGCAGACGCAGGCGCCGACGCGCGATCAGTGGAACCGCAGCGCGGGGACACTTGCGAAGGTTGCGGAGACGGCCAAGTCCGCCGGTGTCACGCTCAATCTGGAGATCGTCAATCGCTTCGAAAGCAATCTGCTCAACACCGCTTCACAAGGCCTGGCCTTCATCGCGGACACCGACTCCGACAACATCTTCCTGCATCTCGATACCTTCCACATGAACATCGAGGAGGCCGATGTCGGACTGGCTATCCGCCATGCCGCTGACAAGATCGGTTATGTCCATATCGGCGAGAGCCATCGCGGTTTCCTCGGCACCGGCAATATCGACTTTGCCGCCATCTTCGATGCGCTAACCGCAATCGGCTATAGGGACGACCTCAGCTTTGAATCCTTCTCGTCGAAGATCGTCGACGAGAACCTGTCACGGAAGACCGCGATCTGGCGCAATCTGTGGGCCGACAATATGGAACTGGCCCGGCATGCGCGCGCCTTCATCGCAATCGGGTTGGAGACGGCGCAGCGCAAGGCAGAGCTTGTCGCATCGAGACATCGTCCTTAGCAGGAGCGCACTGCCAAAGCGCCAATGTTGTCGTTCATCCGGCCCGCGCCTTACGTGCAAGGAATCGACGTCGGAGGCGCTGAGTGTGGCGGAGGCAGTCGAGCGGGGTGACGCTGACGAGAGGTTTCTGATTTTGGCCACGAAACGCAATAACATCAACATTTTCATACGCCCTCCGGGGCCATCCAATCTCCATACTGGACGGGGATGACGTTTGACACAGCGCGGCGGAAAGAAGCAGGATAGCTGATAGAGTCGACATCGCATGATGATGTCACTATATAGCGGCGGCTTCGACCGCGTAGCTGTGGCGGTGTACCACGAAGCAGCAGAAAATGTGTTACGCGTTGTGATCCCTATTGTGATACAAATCGGCCGTCGACAGCAGGAAAAGATCGTAAGAACAATAGCATAGAGCCGAAGCCGATCCCGGCCAACGTACCACTCTATCAAACAATCAGAACGTGCTCATTGAACCCTTCCCTTCATTCGGCTCTTCGGACCTCCGACAAGATCAACTTGCCGGGCGAAGCCGACTCGGTTCGAATGGCAGCATGCATCCTTTACCGGGTGCGGACGTTTACGGTTACCAACCGGCATAGCCGCCAGGGAAAAGCAGTATGAGTGAACATGCGATCGAGTTCTTGCGCGGATGGATCGGTGAAAAGGTCCACTGCCAGCACTCGCCGGTAAAGATCGAGAAGCAGGCCGAGACCCTCGCCAAGGAGTGCGCGGCCAAGGCCGCTGAGGTCGGCATTCCGCTGGAAGATATCCAGGAAGAAGTCGGCGACATCCAGG
Source organism: Mesorhizobium sp. L2C066B000 (assembly GCF_000502335.1). Classification (NCBI taxonomy): domain Bacteria; kingdom Pseudomonadati; phylum Pseudomonadota; class Alphaproteobacteria; order Hyphomicrobiales; family Phyllobacteriaceae; genus Mesorhizobium; species Mesorhizobium sp. L2C066B000. Next base: position 307,929 of record NZ_AYWZ01000004.1, on the reverse strand, counting down.
AACTGATCGCATCGCGGCTCGAAGAGGCGGCCGAGGCCGACCAGAGCAACGCGGCCAAGCCGTGACGCAACAGGCCTGGCGCCGCCAGGCCTTGTCCTCTATCCAAATCGATCTTTCAGCCAGGCCTTCGGCAGCGCCGGCACGAAATTGCCGTCGCGTCCGCTCATATCCTCATTGGCGACCATTGCATTGAGGATCGCCTCCTCTACGCCTTGCGCCACCGCATCGAAGAACGGATCGATATCGACGTCCGGGATGTAAGCGGCGTTTGCGGTTCGTCCCGACGGTGCAAGTGCTGCTTGCGGATTGGCGGTGGTGAAGGCCAGAAAAATGTCGCCCGAACTGTGGTAGCCGAAGCCGCCTGTCATGGCGATGCCGAGCGGCACGCGCTTTGCCAGCCGCTTCATCTGGTGCGGCAGAAATGGCGCATCGGTGGCGACGATGGCGATGATCGAGCCCTTTTCGGCACGCGGCGTGCCTTCGCGCATCGCCGGCTCTACCAGATCGGGCCCGACGCGGGCGCCGCGCAGTGTGAAATTGCGCCGCTTGCCGAAATTCGCCTGCACGAATACGCCGACCGTATGCCTGATACCCTGCCACTCGATGATGCGGGATGCCGTGCCCGAGCCGGCCTTGAAGCCAAAGGCAATCATGCCGGCGCCACCGCCGACACTGCCTTCCTCGATCGCTCCACCGGCGGCACCGTCGAGCGCGGCTTCGACATGTTCGAAGCCGACGTGATGACCGTTGATGTCGTTGAGGAAACCATCATAGGTCTCGGCCGCAACCGGCAGGCCCCAGCCGCTGTCGAGCGCCGCCGGCAGCACGCGTTGCATCCAACGCAGCGTGCCGTCGCGGGTGACGCCACAGGAATGCGTGTTGGTGATCGTGACGGGCAGGTTGAAGGCGCCGACTTCCTCGATAATGTGCGACCCCGTCAACTCGCCATTGCCGTTCTGGCTGAAGACACCGGCAAACACCGGCGTGGCGAGCTCAGCCAACGGCCGCGGCAGGATGGCGGTGACGCCGGTGCGCACCGGCCCCGTGCCAACTTCGAGCAGACCCTCGCCGGAAATCAGCGTCGCATAGCCGACCGATACGCCGGGCACATCGGTGATGGTGTTGAAGCCGCCCGGCGTGCCCTCGAAGGCAATGCCGAAAGCACGGGCGCGCGGCTTGCCCGCCGGCGTTTGAAGATGCGGGTCATGTCCGGTCATGCGGTCCTCTAAAAAAGCGAGCCCTGATTGCCCGGTTCTTTCGGTTTGCTGGCCGTCGGCTTTGCGGCGGGTTTGCTGGCGGGCGGCGTGGCCGCTGGTTTGGCAACGGCCTGCACCCGCTCGGCGTCGCCGGTCGCGACTGCATTTACGATGCCGTCGGCGAACTCCAGCTGCAGGCCAGCGCCCGGCGCCACATCAACTGCCAGTTTGATCACCGCGCCGTCGGCATCCTTGACCAGCGCGAAGCCGCGGGCCAGCACAGCCTTGTGCGACAGCGTTGCCATCAGCCTCTCGGATTGGACGATGCGGCCGCGCAGTCGCTCCAGCCTGAGCAGTACCGCTTGCGTGCCGCGTCTCGTCAAAGCTGTCAGAAGATCCCTCTGCACGGTTTGCCGCCGTGCCGTTGGCTCGATCGTAATGCGGCCTTGCAGCAAAGCCAGTTGCTGCCTGTGCCGTTGCAGGGATGCTTTCGCACATTTTGGCAACTGATCCGCCGCACGATTCAACTCCGCGCGCCGGGCTCTCGCCAATGCGCGCAGCGCCCCTTGGGCGCGCAAAAGGTTGCGGTCGTTGGTGCGTCGCGCCTCGGCAATCCGCCGCGACAGCGTTGCCGGAGTGAGCTTCACGGCGAAGAACCGAGCTTTCTTTCTTTCGGTGGAGACCATCAGCCCCCGGCTAAGCCGGCTGGCCGCCTCGTCCAGCCGCCGTCGCGGCAGCGCCAGCAACTGGTCGGGCGAGGGCAGTGCCCGGGCCGCCGCACGCGAGGCCTGCCGCTTGCGTTCGAAATTGCGCAAGGTGGCTGCTTTGAGACGTGCGCCAAGACTGGCTAGTGTCGCTTCGAGGTCCGCTTTCACCGGCACCGCGATCTCCGCCGCACCTGTCGGCGTGGGTGCCCGCATGTCGGCGACGAGATCGATCAAGGTCCAGTCGGTCTCGTGGCCGACGGCCGAAATCACCGGGATGCGCGAGGCGGCGACGGCGCGCGCCAGCCCTTCATCGTTGAACCCCCAGAGGTCCTCAAGGCTGCCGCCGCCGCGCGCCACGATCAGAAGGTCGGGCTGGGCAATCGCGCCATCCCAGGCCAGCGCGTTGAAGCCGTTGACGGCGGCCGTCACTTCCGCCCCCGCCGTCTCGCCCTGGACTCTTACCGGCCAGACCAGCACATGCAGCGGAAAGCGGTCCTTGATGCGGTGAATAATGTCACGGATCACCGATCCGGTCGGCGAGGTGACGACGCCGATGGTGCGCGGCATGAACGGCAGCCGCCGCTTGCGGCCGGCGTCGAACAGCCCTTCGGCCTGCAGTCGCCGCTTGCGCTCTTCCAAAAGCGCCATCAGCGCCCCGGCGCCCGCCGGCTCGAGATTGTCGATGACGATCTGGTAGTTGGATTTGCCGGGATAGGTGGTGAGTTTGCCGGTGGCGATCACCTCCATCCCCTCTTCGGGGCGGAATTTCAGCCGGCCCATCGTGCCTTTCCAGACCACCGCGTCAAGCCGCGCGCGGTCGTCCTTCAGCGTGAAATAGGCATGGCCGGAAGAGTGGGGCCCGCGATAGCCGGAAATTTCGCCGCGCACCCGCACATGGCCGAAGACATCCTCGACCGTACGCTTCAGGGCGCCGGAAATCTCGCTCACCGTGTATTCGGTGGCATTGGTTCGTGATTCGGATTCTGCGTCGCTCATCGGCCGATTGAGCGGCTGTTGTCGCTCCGCGTCAAGATTCCATAACTTGATCTTAAGCCTGTCCTGATTGACTCTGGGCCAAGGAGGACGCATGAGCGCCCGCAGACAACGCAGCCCGTTGACGTTCCAGGTCACCCTGACGGTGCTGACGCTTGCCGTTTTTGCACTGGCCATCGTTGTCGGCTTCGGCCTTTACGCCACCATGCAGGCCGACCGGGTCTCGCTCGAGCGGCAGAAGGTTTTCCTGGCCAACGGCCTGCAGGATCAGATCGCCGCGGTAAAGCGCGAGCAGGAAAGCGTCGCCGTCTGGGATGATTCCGTTATCAACGCCAAGGCCGGCAACCAGACCTGGATGGCAGAGAATCTCAGCGTCTGGATGTACTCGTATTACGGCCACAACCGGGTCTATGTGCTGGACGACGCCAACCGGCCGGTCCACGCCATGCGCGAAGGGAAGGTCGTGTCGCCTGCCGTCTTTGGCGAGGACGAACCCGCTTTGCGGCCGACAATCGCCAGGTTGCGCCAGATGGTGAGCAAGGACGCCAGCCAAGCTGGCGCAAAACTCGTTGCCGACGATCTGGTCTCGCTTGGCGGTCAGCCTGCCATACTCAGCGTCATGCCTCTGGTGCCGAGTTCGGATCGCGTCACCCAAGCATCCGGCAGCGAATATCTGCATGTCTCCATAGAGTTCATCAACGACGCGGTGATCGGCAAGATCGCGCAGAAATATCTCCTGGCGGGGGCGCATCTCCTGCCGATGGCTCAGCAGCTTGGCTCGGCTGCCATTCCGCTTATCGACAAACAGGGTGTCATCCTCGGCTATATTGCCTGGGACCAGGAACGGCCCGGCCTGACGCTGGTGGGCAAGGCCAGCCCGGCCCTGGCTCTGGCCACGCTGCTCGCGGCGAGCGTGCTGGCCTTTCTGCTCCGGCGTCTGCGCCGAGCATCATCGGCGCTGCAGACCAGCCAGGCCCAGGCGCAATATCTCGCCTTTCACGACACGCTCACCGGCCTGCCCAACCGGGCACTGTTCGAGGACAGGCTGCGGCGTGCCTTGCTTACCTCCGGCAATGAAAGCAAGGTGGCGCTGCTTTATCTCGATCTCGATCGCTTCAAGCATGTCAACGACACGCTTGGTCACCCGGCAGGCGACGAACTCGTGCGCCAGACGGCGGCCAGGCTTCAGCATACGGTTCGCGACGTGGACACGGTGGCAAGGCTGGGTGGCGACGAATTCGCGGTGATTCTGATCGATGTCCGCGACGTCAGGAACGCAGAGGATATTTCGGAGAGGGTGCTGCAGAAACTGCAGGAGCCGTTCAAGCTGATGGACGATCAGGTCTTTATCAGCGCCAGCATCGGCATAGCCTTGTCGACAGGCTCTGATGCCGATGCAGACGATCTGCTGCGCAAGGCCGACATCGCGCTCTACGAAGCCAAGAAGAACGGCCGTGGCCGCTACCAGGTCTTCGCCGGCGACATGGACGACCTTTTGCTGCGCAAGCGCAAGGTCGAGAGCGAGCTGCGCAGCGCGCTGAACGGCGGCACCGGTATCAAGCTCGCCTACCAGCCGGTCTTTGCCAGCGACGGCAAGACCATTGTCGGCGCCGAGGCGCTGATCCGCTGGGCGCATGAGGTCCATGGCGCATTGCCGGCAGCGCAGTTCATCGCCATCGCCGAGGAACGCGGCATGATCGGGCAGCTCGGCGCATGGGCCCTGCTGGAAGCCTGCCGCTTCGCCGTGAAGACCAAACTGCCGTGGCTCGCCGTCAATGTCTCGCCGCTGCAATTGCGCGACGCCGGCTTTGCCGAAGAGGTTGCCTCGATCCTCGCCGAAACGGGACTGGCGCCGAAGCGCCTGCAGCTCGAGATCACCGAAAACGTTCTCCTGGAAAACAACGACACCACCAGAGCGGCTCTGGCAGCCTTGCGCCAGTCGGGCGTCGGCATTGTGCTCGACGATTTCGGCACCGGCTATTCGTCGCTGAGCTATCTGCGCCGCCATGCCATCGACAAGCTCAAGATCGACCGCTCCTTCGTGCGGCTTCTCGACGGCGACGGCAATTCGGGCGCCATCGTCAAGGCGCTGATCGATCTCGCCGGCGCGCTCAAGGTCGAGGTCACCGCCGAGGGCGTAGAGACCGAGGTGCAAAAGGCGCTGCTGGTCGCCATGGGCTGCCAGCAGCTGCAGGGCTACCTCTTGTCGCCGCCGCTGGAGCCGGCGCAATTGGTGGCGCTGCCCGGCCTGTCGTCGGCCAACGCAACGACGGAGGCGGCAGCGTCGGCCTGATCGTTCCTACCAGCCAGGCAGGATCTGGTTCGGCTTGCTCCGCTTCATCTTGGCGAAGGCGAGCGAGGCAAAATCGAAGCTTCCCGTTTCTTCGCCGAGCGGCACGGAAATATTGTCGAGGCTTTCCGAGATGTGCCGGGCCAGCGCGTCGACGATTTCGGGCCGCGAGGTCTGGCCGCGCATGATGCCGATGCGGCAGTCGGGCAGGGCGCCAAAACCGTCGGCTTCGCCCAGCACCCGCATGCCGGGCCGCAGCGCGCATTCCGGTAGCACCGAGATCGCCAGCCCCGACAGCACCGCGGCGGTGATGACGGTGGCCGAGAAGCTGGTGAACAGGATTCGATAGTCGCGGCTTTGCCGGTCGAGCACATCGACGGCGGCGCGCCGCCAGATGCAGTTCGGCCGGCCGAAGGCCATCGGCAGCACTTCCTGTTCGTGCGTGGCATGGTTGGCCGAGGTCACCCATAGCAGCGGCTCGCGCCGCACCACTTCCGACTGGCCGCGCGTGTCGTTGTGCGTCACCAGCGCAAGATCGAGATTGCCGCGCTTGATATGCTCGACCAAGCCTGGTGTCGGCTCGCAGATGACGGTCAGCTCGACGCGTGGGTTGGAGCGCGTGAAGCGTGCCATGATTTCGGGCAGGAACCGGTCGGCATAGTCGTCGGGGGTGCCGATGCGGATGGTGCCTTCGAGCCGCTGGTCATCGAAGGCGGCCAGCGTTTCGCGGTTGAGATAGAGCAGGCGGCGCGCGTAGGAGAGCAGCTTGTCGCCTTCCTCGGTCAGCCTGTTGGTGCGGCCGTCCTTTTCGAACAGCGGCTTGCCGATCCGCTCTTCCAGCCGGCGCATCTGCATCGACACCGCCGATTGCGTGCGCAGCACTTCCTCGGCCGCGCGGGTAAAGCTGCCGGTATCGGCAATCGAGATGAAGGTCTGCAACTGGTCGAGATCGAGTGGCGCTTTCATCGGTCCAATCCATCACTAGCGTTGATGCTAAAGATTAGAAACATTCGTTGGATTAATCAATCGGTGCGTGGCAAATTCACATTGTCCACATGAAAGCATGTGAATCGAGACCGGAACGGCCGCTGTCCCCAGCGCCGATCGCCTGGTCTTGTCCAGTTCGAGTCTGAAGGAGACCGACATGACCACGTTTGATTTCGCCACCGAGACCTCGCGCATCACCTCGCGTCCGGCCGTTGCGACGCGCGTGGCCAACACCCTTCTCAATGCCTACCAGGCCTGGAAAAATCGCCGGGCCTTCTATCGCCTCGGCGAGATGTCGGACGCCGAACTCGCCGATATCGGCCTGACGCGCGCGGACCTCCATGTCGCCATCGATGTGCCGTTCGGCGCCGATCCGACCGTGAAGCTGCGTGCGATTGCGAGCGATCGTGCCGATACGATCGAAGATCTCGCCCGCCAGATAGCGTGATATCGGGCGCATTGTTTCGGTTGCCGTGAACCTTTCTCAGGCTCGCCGCGACCAACGAGTATAGCAGGCTCCCCACTCCCTGCCGGTTCCCCGCCGGCCAGCCTGCACACTGGCCCGGTCCTCCTCCAGGACCGGGCTTTTTCTTTTAAAGCTCCGTCGTCATCGTGCGGTCTGCGCCGCGTCGCTTCGTTCCTTGCTCCGAAGCCGCGAAGGTCAGCGCCCAACTACCGCCAACTACCGCCGGTCCATGTCCCGCTTGAACTGGTCGAAGATCGTTTCCACGCCCTTCTGATAGTCGTCGCGCTGCTGGGCGCCGGTCTCGAACATCTTGCCGAAAATATCGTCGAACGGATTGCGTGGCCTGCCGCTCGGATTGGCCTGCGGTTGCGGCGCCTGGCGCTCCTGCGGTGCCTGTCGCGGCTGGGGTGCTTGCGGCTGCTGCGGCGCCGGCTGCCCACCGGGCAGGCCGAAGCCGCCACCACCGCCTTGCCGCATCATCTCTTCAAAAATCTTGCCCAGCGGGTTGTCGCCGTAAGGGCTCTGCGTCTGTTGCGGCTGTGTTGGTTGCTGCGGCCGGCCCGGCGGTTGCTGTGCCGCGCCACCGCCGAACATGTCCTGCAGCACTTTGCCGAGCGGATTGTCGCCATAGGGGTTGGGCGCCTGTTGCGGCTGGCTTTGCGGCTGTTGGGCGCCGCCGCCGAACATGTCCTGCAGCACTTTGCCCAGCGGGTTCTCACCGTAAGGATTGGGTGCTGGCTGCGGCGCAGGCTGTGCCCCGCCGCCCGCCTGCCGCATCATCTGTTCGATGATCTCGCCGAGCGGATTGCTGCCGCCGCCGAAGCCACCGGCGGCCTGCATCTGACCCCCGGTCAACTGGTTTGTCGTCTGCTTGAACAATCCGCCCATCACCATCGAAGCGATGGCCGGCAGCATCTGCTGCAGGATCTGCTGGCTGACGCCGGTCGCCTGCGCGGCCTGGCTGGCCACCGCGCGCGACAGCTCCTTCGAGCCGAACAGATGACCCAGAATGCCATTGCCCTCATTGACGCCTTGCGGTGAGAAAGCCCTGGTCGCGTCCTCGAAATATTTCGCGTGCTGGCCGCTCGCCATCGCCGTCATGAAGGCGCCTAGCCCATAGGGATCGGCGGTGTTGCGTTGCAACCCTTGCGAGAAGGCCGGCAGCAGAGCGGCGACAGCCGCCTGCGTCTGCTGCATGGAAAGCCCGTACTGCTGGGCAAGCGCCTGCATGCCGTTGCCGTTCTGCGCCTGCGCCAATATGTCGAACAAGGTAGGCATCGGTTTCTCCTCCCGGAAATCCTCCAGGGAGAACCTAGTTCGTTTCGATGTTCGATTGAAGCGGCTTTTGCCGCTGCTCAAGGCGCGACGCTAATACGCATATTCCATAAACACCGGCTCGATCGAGCCGCCCCAGCGCGTGTGGTAGGCCGACAGCATTTCCTCGGCACTGGTGGTACCGCGCGCCACGACTTCGTCCAGCGTGTTGAGGAACGAGGTCTCGTCATAGCCGTCGCGGTTCTTCCTGCCGCGATTTTTCAGCCCAAGGCGCGAAATGGTCATTACATCGCGGCCGATCTCACGCAGCGTCGTGTTGCGGAACGGCGCGGAAATGCCTTGTTCCGGCACCGCATTGCGCATCGCCAGCGTTTCTTCATACGTCCAGCTCGAAGTCAGCGCCTCGGCGGCGTCGAGCGCGGCCTCGTCATAGAGCAGCCCGACCCAGAAGGCCGGCAGCGCGCAGATGCGGCGCCACGGCCCGCCATCGGCGCCGCGCATTTCGAGGAAGCGCTTCAGCCTGACGTCAGGGAACAGCGTTGACAGATGGTTCGCCCAGTCGCCCATGGTCGGCAGTCCGTCCGGTACTTCATTGCGGGCAACGCCGGCCATGAACTGGCGGAAGGTGATGTGCGTCATGTCGTGATAGTGGCCGTCGCGGATGACGAAATACATCGGCACGTCGAGCGCCCATTCGACATAGTCGGCAAAGCCGAACTCGGGCGAGAAGCAGAATTCGAGCAGGCCCGAGCGTTGGTTGTCGGTGTCGCGCCAGATGTCGCCGCGCCAGCTCTGCAGCCCGTTCGGCCGGCTGTCGGTGAAGGGCGAGTTGGCAAACAGCGCCGTCGACAGTGGCTGCAGCTTCAGCGACACCTGCATCTTGCGGCGCATGTCGGCTTCGCTTTCGAAGTCGAGGTTCACCTGGATGGTGCAGGTGCGATACATCATGTCGAGACCCTTGGTGCCGACCTTCGGCATGTAGCGGGTCATGATTTCGTAGCGCGATTTCGGCATTTTCGGCGTCTCGGCGAGCGACCATTTCGGACTGCCGCCGAGGCCGAGAAAGCGGATGCCCATCGGCTCGGCGATCTCGCGTACCTGCGCCAGATGCGCATTGCCCTCGCGGCAGGTCTGGTGGATCGTTTCCAGCGGCGCGCCCGACAGCTCGAACTGGCCGCCCGGCTCCAGCGAGATCGCGCCCTGTCCGGTCGGCTCGACCAGGCCGATGATGCGGCCGTCATCGATGATCGGGTCCCAGCCGAGCTTTTGCTGCATGCCTTCGAGGATGGCGCGGATGCCGCGCTCGCCGCCATAGGGCACCGGCGCGTTCCCGTCGACATAGAAGGGGAACTTCTCGTGCTCGGTCCCGATGCGCCACTTGTCGCGCGGCTTGTTGCCTTCGGCCAGATGCTCGACCAGTTCGTCGATGTCTTCGATTGGCCGGAAATCGGTTGTGTCGCGCGCCATGGGGCCCCCTCTGCGGCTCTCGGAGCCCGCCGGCGCTAAATGGACGAAATGTCAGCAGCCGATCAAGCGAAAAATCCTGAGCCACAGGTCAACAGGAATTGATCTTTACGCCTCTTACCAGTCTCCGACCGTCGCCTGCATCACCGCAAGCGCCGCTACAGCTGCTGTGTCAGCGCGCAGGATGCGCGGTCCGAGCGGGATGGCAGTGACGAAGGGGAGCGCCCGCAGCATCTTGCGTTCGTCATCGGAAAAGCCGCCTTCCGGCCCGACCAGCAGCGCCAGCTTCCTCTCCGGCACCGCCTGCAATGCCGGCAGCGGGTTGTTGGTCGAGGCATCCTCGTCGCAGAAGATAAGCCGGCGTTCCTTGTCCCAGCCGGAGAGCAGGCGCTCGAATTTCTCGGCCTCGCGCACTTCCGGCACCGCCAGTATGCCGCATTGCTCGGCCGCCTCGACGACATTCGCGCGCAGCCGGTCGATGGAGGGTTTTGCCACTTGCGTGTGCTGGGTGATCACCGGCTGCAGGATGCCGGCGCCCATCTCCACCGCCTTCTGCACGAGATAGTCGAGCCGGCCCTGTTTCAGCGGCGCGAAACAATAGACGAGATCGGGCAGCGGCGGTTGCGGCCGCTGCGAGGCCAGCACCTTCAGCCGCACCGCCCTTTTCGACCTGGTGGCAATCGCCGCCGACCACTCGCCGTCGCGGCCGTTGAAGACCAGGATCTCGGCGCCTTCGCCGAGCCGCAGCACATGCGTGAGATAATGGCTCTGCTGCTGGCCGGCATCGAATTCGATGCCTGCCGCGAGGTCGTCCGGCACGAACAGCCGCTGCATCTTGTAATTGGCGCGCATCGCCGAGGAATGGGCGAGGCGGTGCCTGGCGTCAAGTCTCGGCGGAACGATGCCACACCGGTTCAAAACCGTGCCGCAGCACCGAAACGGTCGTGGCCGGTGTGAGCAGGCGCAGCGACCGGCCGGCAAGGCTGTCGAAGGCCGCCGCATCGCCATAGCCTGCGAACGACCAGGGCAGCGCGTTGCCGCCGCGCAGCGCATAGGCCGAGCCGCCATCCGCGATCATCGCTCCGTCCGGCAATTCGGCAAGCTCTCCCATGGTGACATCAGGTGGCTTGCCGCCCGAAGCCAGCCGCTCCTTGTGCAGCCGCTTGTCCACCATTGGCGCGCGCGGTTCGTTTACACCGAAGACTTTGCCGAAACGCCCGACAAAATCCGTGGCTCGCTCACGCCGGCAATAGAAACAGGGACGGTGCCCGGCGGCCAGCGCCGTCACCTCGTCGAGGAAGAACAACTCGGTCCAGCCGGCCCTGCCGCCCGGCCGATTCCTGCCCATCGGCTCGCGCCGCGCATTGCGGAATTGGCAGACGCAGATGATCCAGGCCGGCAAGGCCCAACGCTTTTTCAGCAGCGTCTTGGTCTCAGGATCGTGGATGATGCCGCGATTGCCGGTGAACAGGCCGCGCTCGGATATGGCATGGATGGCGCCGAACGGATCGACCCGGTTCTGCAGTGGCATAGCTCTCTCCCGAATACGCATCTTGGCTGCAATACGGCGACATGATATCGCTCGTCGCGTCATTTCATGTCAGCAGGGTTTTGCGATGCGGGTGCTGGTGGTCCAGAACTACGACAACACCGGCCTTGGCCAGGTTGGTGCCGCGCTCGCCGAAGCCGGCGCCGATCTCGACCTGCGCCGGCCCTACAAGGGCGATGCGCTGCCGGACGACGCGACCGGACACGATGCCATGGTGATGCTTGGCGGCGGTCAGAATGCGCTGGCCGACGATGACTACCCGTATTTCCCGGCGCTGCTCGAACTGACCCGCGATTTCGCCGCCAAGGATCGCTCGGTTCTCGGTATCTGCCTGGGCAGCCAGTTGGTTGCCCGCACTTTCGGCGGTGAGAACCAGATCGGCGCCGCCTCGGAATTCGGCTGGCACAAGGTATCGCTGACGCCGGACGCCAGAACCGATCCGGTGCTTGGCGCACTTCCCCAGGATTTCCCCATCTTCGAATGGCACGACGACACTTTCGCGCTGCCGTCAAATGCGGTGCGGCTTGCCGGCAGCGAAATTGCTGAGAACCAGGCGTTCCGTATCGGCCGCGCCGTCTACGGCTTCCAGTTCCATTTCGAGGCCGACCGGCCGATGGTGAGGGACTGGAGCACGTCCTTCGCGCCGCTGATTGCCGATCGCCATCCCGACTGGCACGATCGCCTCGACAGCGAAATGGCTCTCAACGGCCCCGAGGCTGATGCCGCGGGCTTGGCCATTGCCCGCGCCTGGGTGGCGACGATCTGAACCCAGCCAACGCGCGGCCGTTGCATAATTGGCACGCGGCGGGGAATCTGCCGGGGACAACTTCTTTCGTCCTTGGTTTGTGGCCGAACGCTATCCTACAAGGCGCGCGCTATGCATCGGCAATGCAACCGCGATGAACCTTCTGTGTGATCCGCGCGACACACCGCCGATACAGAATCGACCTACAAGCGCGAAATCGTCGAAACTTTGAGACGAATTCTCGGTTTCAACCCATTGGTAACCGCCTCGTGCCCAGATGCAGGAAGCTCAACTAGAGATGACGTCCGTGAAAGCAGCGCTTCTGTCCTTTGTCATGCTGTCTGCCATCGTTTTGTGCGGTCTCGGCATTTATTCCGCCGATGCGGCCAACAACCATCAGGCCGTCGACGGCTACGGCGTCACCGCCGCGCTTCGCTAAAACGCTTTTCCCTGCACAGTCAGGATACGCTTGTCCGCGCCGTCCACGGCGAGCGCGCTGAGCATGCCTGACTGCCAGGCGAGCGTGTCGACATTGACGCGGTTCGGCATCACCTCCGCCTCCGGCACCGGTGTGTGGCCGTGCACGATCACCTTCGGGTAAAGCCCTGGATGGTTGTGGAAGACGTCGCGGATCCAGACCAGATCCTGCGGGCTCTGGCTCTCCAGCGGCACGTCAGGCCTGACGCCAGCATGGCAGAAGAAGAAATCACCTGATATCAGTGACAATTGCAGCGACCGCAGGAAGTCGACATGGGCTTGCGGTACAGCATTGACCAGTGCCTGGTGTCCCCGCCGTAACGCCTCGGCCTTGCCGAACCAGCTTGCGTGTCCCGCTAGGTCGACGCCATAGGATTGTGCCGTCTGCACGCCGCCATAGCGGATGAACAGCCCTTCCGGGTCAGGCTCGTCGAGAAAATCGACGAAGCCGATATCGTGGTTGCCGGCGAGCATCAGATGCCGTGGATCGCGTTTCTGTGCCTCGATCAGGAAGTCTATGACGCCCTTGGACTCTGGTCCGCGGTCGACATAGTCGCCGAGGTGGATGACGCGCCAATCGCTGGTCGGCTTGTATTCGAGTTCGCTCTCGATGCGGCGATGCATGGCGGCGAGCAGATCGAGCCGGCCATGCACGTCGCCGATCGCATAGAGGCGCATGCCATCGGGCGCGCGCGCGTCGAGGTAGTGGATGCCGGTCTCGATCAAGGCGGCTTCGTCTCCGTGATCCAGCGAGGCTAGGGTCTAATCGGTGAACAAGACCCTATCGCCGCAACTGGTCCTTGCCCATCTCGGTCACCAGCCGTTTGCCGCACAGTGCCAGCGTGATGTCCATCTCCTTGCGGATGATGTCCAGCGCCAGGGTCACGCCTTGCTTGCCCATGGCGCCCAACCCGTACAGGAACGGGCGGCCGATATAGGTGCCCTTGGCGCCGAGGCAAAGCGCCTTCAGCACGTCCTGGCCCGAGCGGATGCCGCCGTCCATATGCACCTCGATCCTGTCGCCGACGGCATCGGCGATCTCCTCCAGCGCCATGATTGACGACGATGCGCCGTCGAGCTGGCGCCCGCCATGGTTGGAAACGATGATGGCGTCGGCGCCGGTCTCGACCGCCATCAGCGCGTCCTCTTTGTCGAGAATACCTTTCAGGATCAGCTTGCCGCCCCAGCGCTCCTTGATCCAGGCGACGTCCTTCCACGACAGGTGCGGGTCGAACTGCTCCGTAGTCCACGATGCCAGCGAAGCGACGTCGCCGACGCCCTTGGCATGGCCGACAATGTTTCGGAAGGTGCGGCGCTTGGTGCCGGCAATGCCCATCAGCCAGCGTGGCCGCATGGCGATGTTGGCAATGTTGGCCAGCGTCATCTTGGGCGGCGCCGACAGCCCGTTGCGGACATCCTTGTGGCGCTGCCCCAGGATCTGCAGGTCGAGCGTCAACACCAGCGCCGAGCATTTTGCAGCCTTCGCCCTGTCGATCAGGTCGAGCACGAAATCCTTGTCGCGAAGCACGTAGAGCTGGAACCAGAACGGCTTCTTGGTCACCGACGCGACATCCTCGATCGAGCAGATGCTCATCGTCGACAGCGTGAACGGCACGCCGAATTCCTCTGCCGCCTGCGCGGCCAGCATCTCGCCATCGGCATGCTGCATGCCGGTCATTCCAGTTGGGGCAAGCGCCACCGGCATCGCCACTTTCTCGCCGATCATGGTCGATTCCAGCGAGCGGTTGCTCATGTCGACCAGCACGCGCTGACGGAATTTTATCTTCTGGAAGTCCTCCTCGTTGGCGCGGTAGGTGCTTTCGGTCCAGGCGCCGGAATCGGCATAGTCGAAGAACATCTTCGGCACCCGCCGGCGCGCCAGGTCCTTGAGATCGGCAATGGTGAGGATGTCGCTCATGGTGGTTCCTCGTTAGCCAGTCGTCTTGAAGCCGTCGCCGGCGTCGGAGCGCTGCTTGAGCCTGAGCCGCGACACGCGCTGCCAGTCGCCGCTGCGTTCGGCCTCGAGCATCGAGCGCTCGACATAGGAGATATGGTCCATCGCCGCCTGGCGGGCTGCTGAGGGATCGCCGGCCTTCACGGCTTTGTAGATCGCGCCGTGCTGGGCCAGCAGCGCCTCGCGCGCTCCGGGCACGCTGAACACCAGAAGCCGGTTCTGGAACACGCCTTCAGACAGCAGCCGGTAGCAGGAGCGCAGCGTGTGCAAGAGGATGATGTTGTGCGCGCATTCGCACACAGCATGGTGGAACTCGACGTCGATTTCCGCCTCGTCGTCGAAATCGCCGGTGCGGTGCGCCTCGTCCATGCGCGCCACGATGCGGTCGAGCAGCGCAATGTCGTCCGCTGTCGCGCGCCGCGCCGCATATTCGGCCGCAACACCTTCGATCTCGCGGCGGTATTCCAGATAGTCGGTCACCGCCTTGCGGTGCATCGAGATGAGGTCGGTCACCGGCTTGGTGAACAACTGGCCGATGACGTCGGCGACATGGGTGCCGCCGCCGGCCTTGGTGATCAGCAGCCCGCGCCCTTCCAGCGCCTTCAGCGCATCGCGCAGGATCGGCCGCGACACGTCGAACTGGCGCGCCAGCTCGCGCTCGCCCGGCAGCCGGTCGCCGGTGCGCAGCACGCCTTCAAGGATCAGGCTTTCGATCAGCTGCACCACCTCGTCGGCGGTGCGCGAATGCTCGATCCTGGAGAAAATATCGCTCAACGGGGGCCTGGGAAATTGAACCGGTGTCGCGCAAGATAAAGCCAGCCTCGCCAACTGGTCAAATTATTTATCCAATTCGCCCAATCGGGTCGGTCTGCGCGTCGCGCCGGCAGGACCTACGATGCTAGACTTTGGTGTTTACGCGCCTCATGGATTGCCTTTAGAGGACGCCATCACACGAAGGGTCGAGAACAGGGGGACCACCGTGTCGGACGAGACGTCCAACCTCGAATTCCAGCCGCGCGCCCAGGGCAGCGTGATGGGCTTTCCCGCGCATGAGGGACGGCCCGGCGCGATCGGCGAGGTCCATGCCCGGCCGCATCCGCTGATCGAGAAGCCGCGCGTGCTTGTGCAACTCGCCTTCATGACCGAGGGCGGCTCCGGCGTCGACATGGCCGTGCTCTCCGAACTGTCGCGGCGCCTCGGCATCGCGGCGCCCGACCGTCATGCCCGCCACCACGCCATGAAGTGGGGCAAGGGTACGCTGCGCTGGGAGCGGCATACGGAATTCTCGACCTATCTTTGGGAAGGGCCGCTTGCCGAAAGCGGCAGGGCGCAGGAGGATTCTCCTTTCGGCAACGGGTTCTCGCCGCCGGGAACGGTGATCTCAGGCATAAGGCTGGAGATCCGCAAATGGACGCCGGCAAGCGAGAAGCTGATTGCGGCCTTCGACCCGACGAGCCTCTGCTATTCGCTGGTCGAGCGCGGCAATGCGGCCATCGTCACCGATTTCCGCCAGGACGGCGACGGCCTGACCCGCATCCTGGTGCTTGATCGCGGCCTGACGCCGGCGCGGACCGGCGCGCTGTCGCAGCGGCTGATCGACGTCGAGACCTACCGCACGCTTGCCATGCTCGGCCTGCCGCTGGCGCTGACCCTGTCGAGCCGCGCCCGCCGCATCGAAGACCGGCTGGCGCAGACCACGCTGGAAATGAAGGTCACTGAAACCCGCGACAGCCAGACGCTGCTCGCCGACCTGACCGAGCTTGCCGCCGAGCTGGAAGCCGATGCCGCCTCCAGCCTCTATCGCTTCGGTGCCAGCCGCGCCTATGACGGCATCGTCCTCGAGCGGCTGGAGGCGCTGGAGGAAGAGGCGGTGCCCGGCTACGACACCTGGCGTGGCTTCCTCCAGCGCCGGGTTGCACCCGCCATGCGCACATGCCGGTCGGTCGAGGAGCGCCAGGCCAACCTGTCGCGCAAACTAACCCGCGCCACCACGCTGCTGCGCACCTGGGTCGATGTCGAGGTCGAGAAGCAGAACCGCGATCTGCTGGCGTCGATGAACAACCGCGCCCGGCTGCAACTGCGGCTGCAGCAGACGGTGGAAGGCCTGTCGGTGGCGGCAGTGTCCTACTATGTCGTCGGCCTGATCTCCTATCTCGCCAAGGGCGCCTCGATCTTCGGCCATGCCTTTGCACCGGAAGTCGTCACGGCCGTCGCGGTGCCGGTCGCCATCCTGCTGGTCTGGTGGGGCGTGCGGCGAGTCAGGCGGATGCACTCCGAGCCGGCGAAACATCCGGGGGAGTAGGAGCGCACTTTACCCTCCCCCTTGTGGGGAGGGTCGATCCGCATAGCGGATCGGGGTGAGGGTGCTCGTAAAGAGCTTCGTCGCGCGGACCCCCACCCCGCTCACTGCGTTCGCGACCCTCCCCACAAGGGGGAGGGTGAATAGCGGCAGATTGCCGCTGCGGAAGGCTGGCAGTACGCTCTTTGCCCGACGCGGTGTTTGCAACATCCAGATGTAACTGGTAAAAGATTTTTACCAGCCAAGCGGAGAACGCCGCCGATGTCCGGCCTTGTCATGCCCAAGCCAGACGACGCCACTATGCGAAGGCGGGCGGAGATCGTCGCGGACATGCGCATCATCGTGCCGGGCGAGGGCGTCGTCGACGCCACCAATGAGATGCGCGCCTTCGAAAGCGACGGCCTCACCGCCTACCGGCAATTGCCGCTGGTCGTGGTGCTGCCGGAAACGGTGGCGCAGGTGTCGCGCATCTTGAAATACTGCAACGACCGCAACATCCGTGTCGTGCCGCGCGGCTCCGGAACCTCGTTGTCGGGCGGCGCGCTGCCGCTCGAGGATGCCGTGCTGCTGGTCATGAGCCGCTTCAACCGCATTCTGGCCATCGACTATCCCGACCGCATCGTCGTCGCTCAGCCAGGCGTTACCAATCTTGGCATCACCATTGCCGTCGAGCAGGAGGGCTTTTACTACGCCCCTGACCCATCCTCCCAGATCGCGTGCTCGATCGGCGGCAATGTCGCGGAAAATTCCGGCGGCGTGCACTGCCTGAAATACGGCCTGACCGCCAACAATGTGCTNGATGGTGCTGATGAACGGCGAGGTGGTGCGGCTTGGCGGCAATCATCTGGACTCGGAAGGCTATGATCTCCTCGGCGTCATGACGGGGTCCGAAGGCCTGCTCGGCGTCGTCACCGAGGTCACGGTACGCATCCTGAAGAAGCCGGAGACGGCGCGCGCTCTGCTGATCGGCTTTCCGACCAGCGAGCAGGGCGGCCAATGCGTCGCCGACATCATCGGCGCCGGCATTATCCCTGGCGGCATGGAGATGATGGACCGGCCGGCGATCCATGCCGCGGAAGATTTCGTCCACGCCGGCTATCCCCTTGATGTCGAGGCGCTGCTGATCGTCGAACTCGACGGGCCGGGCGTCGAGGTCGATCACCTGATCGGTCTCGTCGAAGCGATCGCCTACAGGAACGGCTCCACCACCTGCCGCATCTCGCAATCCGAACAGGAGCGGCTGAGTTTCTGGGCCGGCCGCAAGGCGGCCTTCCCGGCGGTCGGCCGCATCTCACCCGACTATTACTGCATGGATGGCACCATCCCGCGCAAGGAATTGCCGCGTGTGCTCGCCGGCATGCGCGAACTGTCGGAGAAATACGGCCTTGGCGTCGCCAATGTCTTCCACGCCGGCGACGGCAATCTGCATCCGCTGATCCTCTACGACGCCAACGTGCCGGGCGAACTCGACAAGGCGGAAAGTTTTGGCGCCGACATCTTGCGGCTCTGCGTCAAGGTCGGCGGCGTCTTGACCGGCGAGCACGGCGTCGGCGTCGAGAAGCGCGACTTGATGCCTGAAATGTTCAACCAGATCGACCTCGATCAGCAAATGCGCGTCAAATGCGCCTTCGACCCCAATCATCTGCTCAACCCGGGAAAAGTGTTCCCGCAACTGCGCCGCTGCGCGGAGCTTGGACGCATGCATGTGCATCGCGGGCAGGTCGCGTTTCCGGATATTCCGAGGTTTTGATGGGGGCGGAATGTCTCACGTCGGCGATCCTTCGCGCCCCCCTCTGTCCTGCCGGACATCTCCCCCACAAGGGGGGAGATCACCAGTCATCTCTGCCTTCGCCAATCTTCGACGTTGCTAGAGAGGCGCGGTCGCCAAAGCTGCTAATCTCCCCCCAAGTGGGGGAGATGTCCGGCAGGACAGAGGGGGGCACGAAGGAACTCGACGTCTCTGCACTCGCAATCGGCGCGTCGCCATGACCACCTTCACTCCCACCTCGTCCACCGAAGTCCTCTCCACCGTCCAATGGGCGGCTGCGGAGGAATCGCCGCTGGAGACCATCGGCCACGGCTCCAAGCGCGGCATCGGTCGGCCATCGCAAACCGAGCACACGCTCGATCTCTCAAAACTCACCGGCGTCACGCTCTACGAGCCGGCCGAACTGGTGCTGTCGGCGAAGGCCGGCACACCGCTTTCCGATATAGAAAGCCTGCTCGCCGAAAACGGCCAGCAACTTGCTTTCGAGCCGATGGACTACGGCCCATTGTTCGGCGGCATCAAGGGAAGAGGCACGATCGGCGGTGTGCTTGCCGCGAACCTGTCCGGCCCGCGCCGGCTGAAGGCGGGCGCCGCGCGCGACCATATTCTGGGCATCAATGCGGTTGCCGGACGCGGCGAGGCTTTCAAGTCCGGCGGCCGCGTCGTCAAGAATGTCACCGGCTACGATCTGTCGAAGCTGATGGCCAACAGCTGGGGCACGCTGGCCGTGTTCACCGATGTCACCTTCAAGGTGCTGCCGGCGGCCGAGATCGAGGTGACGCTTGCCGTGCGCGGCTTGCTCGACGATGCGGCGGCTGCCGCCATGGCGCTGGCGCTAGGCTCCAGCGCCGAAGTGTCGAGCGCCGCCCATCTGCCCGAGCGCACCGCCGCGCGCGTTGCCGGCGGCAGTCTCGGGGCCGACGCCGCAACGCTGCTGCGCGTCGAAGGCTTCGGCCCTTCGGTCGCCTACCGCATCGAGGCACTGAAAACCCTGCTCAAAAATGCGGGCCCGCTGCAGGAGATTGCAGGCGAGGCCTCGCATTCCCTCTGGCGTGACATAAGGGACTGCACGCCATTCGCCGACCGTAGCGAAAAGCCGGTCTGGCGCGTCTCCATGGCGCCGTCTCAGGCCCATCAGATGGTGCTGACGCTGCGCATGCAGATCGGTGTCAGCGCCTTCTACGACTGGCAGGGCGGGCTGGTCTGGCTGCGCATGGAGGAGGGCGATCCCGAGGCCGCCCTGCTGCGCGGGCTGATCAGAAAGCTTGGCGGCGGCCACGCCACGCTGGTGCGCGCCACCCCTTCGCATCGCGCCGCCGTTCCGGTGTTCGAGCCGCAGGCACCGCATATGGCCGCACTGTCGGCACGGCTCAAGGCCGAGTTCGATCCCAAGTCCATCCTCAATCCCGGCCGCATGGCCCAAGGCTAAGATAATGCAAACTAACTTCTCCCTTGCCCAGCTTGCTGATCCGCATGTCGCGGAATCGGAGAAGATCCTGCGCAAATGCGTGCATTGCGGCTTCTGCACCGCCACCTGCCCGACCTATGTGACGCTTGGCAACGAACTGGATTCGCCGCGCGGCCGCATCTATCTCATCAAGGACATGCTGGAGAATGGCCGCCCGGCCGACAAGGAGATCGTCACCCATATCGACCGCTGCCTGTCCTGCCTCGCCTGCATGACGACCTGCCCGTCGGGCGTCAATTACATGCACTTGGTCGACCATGCCCGCGCCCATATCGAGGAAACTTACAAGCGGCCGCTGCTCGACCGGCTCACCCGCGCCATGCTGGCCTTCGTGTTGCCCTATCCCGGGGGCTTTCGTGCCGCGCTGAAACTGGCGAGACTGGGCAAGCCGTTCATTGGTCTGTTCGAAAAGGTGCCGGCCCTGAAGCCGCTCAGCGCGATGCTGAAGCTGGCACCGGCCTCGATCCCGACGGTCTCGCCAATGGCCTCTCCCGGCGTCCATGCTGGCAAGGGGACGAAGAAAGGTCGCGTCGCCATCCTCACCGGCTGCGCCCAATCGGTGCTCGACCCCGCCATCAATGAGACGACGATTGCATTGCTGACCAGGCTTGGCGTCGAGGTCGTGGTGCCGCAGGGCGAAGCCTGCTGTGGCGCGCTGGTCCATCATATGGGCCGCGAGGCAGCAGCCCTTGCCTCGGCCCGGCAGAATGTCGATGCGTGGACGCGTGCCATCGACCAGGGCGGGCTCGATGCCATCGTCATCACCGCGTCCGGCTGCGGCACAACGATCAAGGACTACGGCTTCATGCTGCGCCTCGATCCGGCCTATGCCGACAAGGCCGCGCGGGTCTCGGCGCTGGCCAGGGACATTACCGAATATCTCGCAAGCCTCGACCTGCCCGAGCCGGTGCGCAAACCCGGCACCGTCGTCGCCTATCACTCCGCCTGCTCGATGCAGCACGGTCAGAAGATCATCCGCCAGCCGAAGGAATTGCTGTCCAAGGCAGGCTTCGTCGTGCGCGAACCGCGCGAGGGGCATCTGTGCTGCGGCTCCGCCGGCACCTACAACATCCTGCAGCCGGAGATTTCCGCAAGGTTGCGTGACCGCAAGGTGAAGAACATCGAGGCGACCGACGCCGAAATCGTCGCCACCGGCAACATCGGCTGCATCACCCAGATCGCTTCCGCCGCGAAGCTGCCGGTGGTGCACACGATCAAGCTGCTCGACTGGGCCTATGGTGGTCCGAAGCCGGAGGGCGTCTCCGAAGGAAACCTGGTCGCCGCCGAGTAAGCAGCTATTCCGCTGCCAGCCGGTCCACCACGCCATACGTCGCCTGGTAGCGCGCGCGCTGGCGGCTGAGCGCTACCATTGTGTTGCGCAGCAGGATCGCCACGGTGATCGGACCGACGCCGCCGGGCACCGGCGTGATCCAGGACGCGACTTCCTTCACGCTCTCGGTGTCGACGTCGCCGACGATGCGGCTCGTGCCGTCCGGGCCGATCTCGGAATTGATGCCGATGTCGATGACGGCCGCACCGGGCTTCACCATGTCGGCCTTGATCAGCCTGGGCTTGCCGACGGCGACGAACAGTGCGTCGGCGCGGCGCGCATGGGCGGCCACCGAGCGCGTCATGTGATGGCACACCGTCACCGTTGCGCCTTCGCTCATCAGCAGGAAGGCAATCGGCTTGCCGACGATCTCGGAATGGCCGACGACGACGACTTCGAGCCCCTTGAGGTCGAGGCCGGTTTCCTTCAACAGCTCGACCGAGGCCGCCGCCGTGCAGGGCGCGAGATCGAGCTGGTTGTAGACGATGTTGCCGATCGAGGCGGGATGCATGCCCTCGACGTCCTTCAGCGGATGCACCGCAGCCTGCAGCGTCTTGATCGGGATGTGGGCCGGCACCGGCCGCTGGATGATGATGCCGGTGACGCGCGGGTCGGCGTTCAGGCCATGGATCGCCGCCTCGAGTTCGCCGGCGCTGATGTCGGCGGGGAACCGCCGCTCCTCGAAACCGATCCCGGCAAGGGCGGCCTTGGCGCGCTGGTTGCGCACATAGACATCGACGGCAGCGGTATCGCCGACGGTGATCGACACCAGCTTGGGCGGAAAACCTTCGGCGGTGGCGATGGCGGCATCCTCGCGTACGGATGCCATGATGCGCTGGGCGACCGGACCGCCCCGGAGATAGCGGCTATCGTCTGGCGGAGACATGGCTGAACCTTTGCAGCGAGTTTGGCGCAGGGGAGTTTGGCCGTCCCTATAGCAGGGGAAATGCGGCAAGGCAGCGTGAAAGCGAACCGTCATCCCCCTGGCGCGACGTTCTGGCGCAGCCTGGCTCAGCTACCGCCGCAAAGAGAAAGGGCAGCGCGGTTTCCCAGGCTGCCCTTTTCTGACTGGCCGCATCCCCACACGGCCCGTCCCCCGTAAACTCTTCCCGATCCCTGAAGGTCTAGCCTTCTGAACCAGATGATTCGGTAGCCGACTATATCACGACCACGGTCGTTCCAACATTGACCCTCTCGTAAAGGTCAACCACGTCCTCGTTGCGCATGCGGATACAGCCGGAAGACACCGAGCCGCCGATGGTCCATGGCTGGTTGGTGCCGTGGATGCGGTATTCCGTCGTGCCGAGATAGAGCGCGCGGGCGCCAAGCGGGTTTTCCTCGCCGCCGGCCAGATAGGTCGGGAGGTAGCGGCCCTTGGCGGCCTCTCGCTTGATCATCTCCGCTGGCGGGCGCCAGTCCGGCCAGACGCGCTTGTTGGTGATCTTGTGCGTGCCAGACCATTCGAAGCCAGGCTTGCCGGTGCCGACGCCATAGCGCCGCGCCTTGCCGTTCTTCTCGACCAGGAACAGGAAGTTCTGCGTCGTATCGATGACGATCGTGCCCGGCTTCTGCGGGCCGTCATAGGCGACTTCCTGCGGCAGGTAGAGCGGATTGATCTGCGGCCGCATCACCACGCGCTTGGCCGGCGCCTGCACGGAAGCAGTGCGCACCCGATCGGGTCGCGCCGGCTGCGCATAGCGAAGGCGTGGCTGCTGCTGCACGAACTGGCGGCTCTGCCGCACGATGCCGGGCGCGCGGCCAAGCTGCAGCACCCAGGGCGCTGAAAGGTCGGGGCTCACCATAACCGGCGGCCTGTCGGCATAGCGGTCGTTGGCGGCAGACGAGGTGACGCCGGCGGCCAGAATGGCCACGGCGCCGAGCACGGAACGCAAAAAGATCTTCATCGGAACGCACCTTGATCGTCGAACGGACGGAGGCGGAACTTGCCCCCGGTTGCGCGATCCTTGGCGCGAAGCGGCAACCGAAACATGAATCGGAATGCGTAAAATGCCGCTTTGTCAGTAAACCTTTTGGAGTGGTTACCGCCGGGTTCAGGAATCTGGTAAAGCCGCGGTAAATGCAGCGCGAAAGCGCGTTAACGGATGGATTGGCCATGGCGCAAGACAACACCGGACTGCTTACCGGCTCCGACGGGATCACGCGCTGCTTCTGGCACGGCAATCTGCCGGACTATCTGCACTACCACGACCATGAATGGGGCCGGCCGGTCGCCGACGACTGCAGGCTGTTCGAAAAAATCTGCCTGGAAGGCTTTCAGTCCGGCCTGTCCTGGCTGACCATTCTGCGCAAGCGCGAGAATTTCCGCGAGGCCTTCGCCGGTTTCGACTTCGACAAGGTCGCCGCCTTCACCGACGAGGATGTCGAGCGCTTGGTCGCCAATGCCGGCATCATCCGTCACCGCGGCAAGATCGTCTCGACCATCAACAACGCCAAACGCGCACGCGAAATGGTCGACGAATTCGGCTCGCTGGCCGCCTGGTTCTGGAAGTTCGAGCCAGGCCCGGAGGAGCGGCCGGCAGTCGTGAACCTGGCGCATCTACGCGCCAACCCGACGACAGCGGTTTCGATCAGGATTTCGAAGGAGTTGAAAAAGCGCGGCTGGAGCTTTGTCGGACCGACGACGGTCTATGCCTTCATGCAAGCGATGGGCCTGGTCAATGACCATCTCGAAGGGTGCGTGTGCCGGGAGCAGGTGGAGAAGGAACGCAAGGCCTTTAAGAGGCCGAACTAGGGCGCTGTCCCCCGACCTCCCCCTTGTGGGCCCTTGTGGGGAGGTCGCGCCGAAGGCGCGGGTGGGGGTATCTTGGCGCCGCACCCCCACCCCGACGCTACGCGTCGACCCTCCCCACAAGGGGGAGGGTAAGGAACTCACGTCCCGCTGGCGCCCGTCAGA
Organism: Mesorhizobium sp. L2C066B000; assembly: GCF_000502335.1. Taxonomy (NCBI): domain Bacteria; kingdom Pseudomonadati; phylum Pseudomonadota; class Alphaproteobacteria; order Hyphomicrobiales; family Phyllobacteriaceae; genus Mesorhizobium; species Mesorhizobium sp. L2C066B000. The sequence goes on along the minus strand of NZ_AYWZ01000004.1, from coordinate 284,047 downwards.
AAAAGCCCGGCGACAATCGCCGCCAGTGCCGCAAAGGCCGGATAAATCACCAGCAATCCAGTCATCAGCGCCTCGCGCACGGTGGAACCCTTGCGCTCGTCGGCAGTGACCTCAAACGGACCGGGGCTCGCCGTCACCTGCGCACGGCTCTCGGCCGGCCGCAGCCGGACTTCATGCAAGCCGCCGTCTCTGATATCGAATTTGCGTGCCGCAGTCATGGCCCCAACCCTTTGTTTCGGCGCGCTTATCGGCTCTGATTGTGTCGGCACGATGCCGCGCCGATGGCGGAATTGTTTCCTTTTGGTGCGTTTTGTTTCGAAGGAGAAGGAAAGAGCGCAAACCCTTGCCGCACCAAGCCGCTTCGGTTAGGACACGCCGACTCCAAATAAGTCATCGATTACTTAGCGAAAAGACCCATCCCATGGCCGACAAATCGGAAAAGACGAAAGCGCGGCTGCCGCGCGGCTTTGCCGACCGCAGCGCCGACGATATCCGCGCCGTCGAGAAGATGATGGCGACGATCCGTTCGGTCTATGAGCTCTACGGTTTCGAGCCGGCCGACCAGCCGCTGATCGAATACACCGATGCGCTCGGCAAGTTCCTGCCCGACCAGGACCGGCCTAATGAGGGCGTATTTTCTTTCCACGACGATGACGAGCAGTGGCTGTCGCTGCGCTACGATTTGACCGCGCCGACGGCGCGCTACGTCGCCGAAAATTTTGAAAAGCTGCCGAAGCCCTATCGCAGCTACCGCTCCGGCTGGGTGTTCCGCAATGAAAAGCCCGGCCCCGGCCGCTTCCGCCAGTTCATGCAGTTCGACGCCGACACGATCGGCACGCCGGGCGTCGCCGCCGACGCCGAGATGGCGATGATGATGGCCGACGTGATGGAAGCGCTCGGCATCAAACGCGGCGACTACGTCATCCGGGTCAACAACCGCAAGGTGCTGGATGGCGTGCTGGAGGCGATTGGCCTTGGCGGCGATGAGAATGCTGGCCGCCGGCTGACCGTGCTGCGCGCCATCGACAAGCTGGACAAGCTCGGGCCGGAAGGCGTGAAGCTTCTGCTTGGGCCGGGCCGATGGGATGGCGGCAAGGAAGGCGAGGGCGACTTCGCCAAGGGCGCTGGTTTGGACGACGGGCAAGCTGAAGCAGTTCTTCTCGCCACGGCAAGGAACGCACAGGTCGACCAGGTTTCCATAGTGAGCTCGAACTCTACTTACCAAGAAGGCGTCGGCGAGCTCGCGACGATTGAAGCCTTGGTCAGGGCGGCCGGATATGGCGAAGATCGCATCGCCATGGACCGCTCCGTCGTGCGCGGCCTCGAATACTACACCGGCCCGGTCTTCGAAGCCGAATTGCTCGCCGAAATCCCCAACGAAGACGGCCAGATCGTGCGCTTCGGTTCGGTCGGCGGTGGCNGCAAGCTGGACACCACCGATGTCATCGCGCCGGTCGTCGTGCTGGTCATGGACAAGGATACGGAAAGCCTTGGCCGCTACCAGAAGATGGTCGCAGAGCTACGCGCCGCCGGCATCCGCTCAGAGATGTATCTCGGCGGCGCCGGCATGAAGGCGCAGCTGAAATACGCCGACCGCCGCGGTAGCCCGGTCGCGATCATCCAGGGCGGCGATGAGCGCGCCAAGGGCGAGTTGCAGATCAAGGATCTGATCGAAGGCGCGCGCATGTCCGCTGAAATCGCCGACAACGCTGAATGGCGGGCTGCCCGCCCGGCGCAGGTGACGGTGGCGGAGGGAGAGCTGGTCGCCGAGGTGAGGAAGATTTTGGCGGTGCAGGCCGCTGACCGTGCGAAGGGTGGCGCTTGAACGCCCCCCTCTGGCCTGCCGGCCATCTCCCCCTCAAGGGGGGAGATTGGANCAAACGCCAGCGCGAGGCACCCCCCCCTGGCCTGCCGGCCATCTCCCCCTCAAGGGGGGAGATTGGATGTCGCGCATGGTTTCGCCAATCTCCGGCGTTGAAGAAGAGGCGCTGCGCTCCGAGCTGCCAATCTCCCCCCTTGAGGGGGAGATGGCCGGCAGGCCAGAGGGGGGTGCCTCGCGCCACGCATGACCTCCCGCTATCCCGCCATCGCATCCGAAATCACCAAACTCTTCGCCACCCGCAACACCCATGCGGTCGAGGTCGCGGTGCTGCAGCCGGCCGACCCATTCCTCGACATGGCCGGCGAGGATCTGCGCCGCCGCATCTTTCTCACCGAAAGCGAGACCGGCAAGACGCTGTGTCTGCGGCCCGAATTCACCATCCCCGTCTGCCTCGACCACATCGCCTCGCAGGCCGGCACGCCGCGCCGCTATTCCTATCTCGGCGAAGTGTTCCGCCAGCGCCGCGAGGGCGGCAACGAGTTCTTTCAGGCCGGCATCGAGGATCTCGGCGACCGCGATACGGCCGAGGCCGATGCGCGTTCGCTGGCCGATGCGCACGCGCTGCTGCAGCTGGTGCTGCCGGCGCAACCTCTTGCGATCACGCTTGGCGACCAGACCATCTTCGAGGCGGTGCTGGCGGCCCTCGGCCTGCCGCGCGGCTGGCGCATGCGACTTGCGCGCGCCTTCGGTTCGGCGCCGATGCTGCAGGCAGCGTTGTCCGATCTCGCCAACCCGCCACGCAACGGTCAGCTTGACGGCGAAGTCGCGGCCCTTGTCCTCGATGGCGATCTCGAAGCGCTTTCCGCCCACATTGCCGGCGGCATGGAAGAGGCCGGCCTGCTGGCATCCGGCGGACGCGCGCCCGCCGACATTGCCCGGCGGCTGATCGAAAAGGCCGAACTGCGCAGCGTGCGGTTGTCGAACGAAGCGTTTGCGGCGCTCAGGGATTTTCTCGCCATCGACGTGCCGCTCGACGGCTCGAGTGCTGCGCTCGAAAGTTTTGCGGCCTCTGCCGGGCTTTCGCTGGGCGCGGCGCTGGAAAAATTCGCCGCCCGCGCCAAAGCCATCGAGGCGCATGGCCTGCCTGCAAAGACGATCCGCTACGACGCTGCCTTCGGCCGTCCGCTGGATTACTACACCGGCATCGTCTTCGAGATCGCAGCACTTGGTGGCGAGCGGCCGCTGGCCGGCGGCGGTCGCTACGACCGGCTGCTGACCCTGCTCGGCGCCAAGACGCCGATCCCCGGCGTCGGCTTCTCCGTCTGGCTCGACCGCATCGAAGCGCTGCGGGGAGAGCCGCAATGATCACGCTGGCGATCCCATCGAAAGGCCGGCTCAAGGAGCAGGCCTTGGAGGTGCTGGCCAGGGCCGGGCTTGCCGTCAGTCTGCCCGGCGATGAGCGCCAGTACCGCGCCCGCATCGACGGCACGGAGGGCATCGAGGTGGCGTTCCTGTCGGCGTCCGAAATCGCCGGCGAGATTGGGCAAGGTTCGGTCGACCTCGGCATTACCGGCGAGGATCTGCTGCGCGAAAACCTCGCCGACTGGGAGGCGCGCGCCGAAATCGTCGCTCGCCTCGGCTTCGGCCATGCCGATGTCGTGGTCGCGGTGCCCGGCAACTGGCTCGACGTCGATACTATGGCCGATCTCGACGATGTCGCCGCCGATTTCCGCCAGCGCCACGGCAGGCGACTGAGGATCGCAACCAAATACTGGCGGCTCACGCAGCAGTTCTTCTCGCAAAAGCACGGCATCCAGGTCTACCGCATCGTCGAAAGCCTCGGGGCCACCGAAGGCGCACCGGCGGCAGGCCTCGCCGACGTCATCGTCGACATCACCACCACCGGCTCGACCCTGCGCGCCAACCATCTCAAGGTGCTGGCCGATGGGGTTGTGCTGAAGTCGCAGGCCTGCCTCGTGGCTGCCAGGAAAGATCGTGCTGCTGCGGATGAGGCGCTAGTGCGGGAAATAGCCGCGAAGATGAGCGCGCTCCCTCCCCCTTGAGGGGAGGGTGGACAGCCGCCAAAGGCGGATGGACGGGTGGGGTCGCTCCGGCAGTGCTCGACGCGAGACCACCCAAGCCGGGTCGACCGTGACCAAGGAAGTCGAGCACTTCGCCGAGGACCCCACCCGCCTCGCTTCGCGAGGCACCCTCCCCGCGAGGGGGAGGGGAACCGCCTCTACTTTCCACCATCCCATCAGGCTGATAGGCTCGCCATATCCCGGGAGGAAACGGCGATGGCGATCAATCTCGACGAGCTCAAGAACGCCACCAATCTGCGCGGGCGCGGCAGGGCGTTCATCGCTCCGCTCGACGGCCGGGCACATGTGTCGGGCGACCGTTCGGTGCCGCTGCTCGACAAGACGATCCCTCAGCTTTTCTCCGACACGGTCGGCAGATACGCCACGCAGGATGCTGCCGTCTTCGTCGGACAGGACAAGCGCTTCACCTGGAGCGAATTGTCGGACACGGTCGATACGCTCGCCGCCGGCTTCCTGGCGCTCGGCCTCGAAAAAGGCGACCGTGTCGGCATCTGGTCGCCCAACCGCTGGGAATGGCTGGTCACCCAATTCGCCACCGCTCGCATCGGCCTGATCCTGGTCAACATCAACCCGGCCTACCGGCTGACGGAGCTGGAATATGCCCTCAACAAGGTCGGCTGCAAGGCGCTGGTCACCGCCGCCAGTTTCAAGACCTCCGACTATCTCGGCATGATCGAGACGCTGGCGCCGGAGCTCGCCAAGGCCACCCCCGGCAAGCTCAAGGCGCAGAAATTGCCGACGCTGAAGATCGTCATTAGCATGGGCGACGACAACTCGCCCGGCATGTTCAATTTCGCCGATGTGCTGTCGATGGCCGGCCGCGACGAGCATGACAGCCTCGACCGCATCTCCGAAGGGCTGAAGCCGGGCGAGGCCATCAACATCCAGTTCACATCAGGCACGACGGGCGCGCCCAAGGGCGCGACGCTGACCCACACCAACATCGTCAACAATGGCAATTTCGTCACCGCTGCGATCAAGCTCACCGTCGACGACCGGCTCTGCATCCCGGTGCCGCTCTACCACTGCTTCGGCATGTCGATGGGCACGATGGGCTGCGTTACCAAGGGCGCGACCATGGTCTTCCCAGGCGAGGGCTTTGACGCCGGCGCCACACTGAAAGCGGTGGCGCAGGAACGCTGCACCGGCCTCTATGGCGTGCCCACAATGTTCGTCGCGATGCTCGACCATGCGGATTTCGCCAGCTTCGATCTCTCCAGCCTGCGCACCGGCATCATGGCGGGCTCACCATGCCCGATCGAGGTGATGAAGAAGGTGGTGTCGCTGATGCATATGGAGGAAGTGACCATAGCCTATGGCATGACGGAGACGAGTCCCGTCTCCTTCCAGAGCAGCGTCGACGACCCGCTGGAAAAACGCGTCTCCACTGTCGGCCGCATCCATCCGCATGTCGAGGTCAAGGCCATCGACGCCGAGGGCGCCACCGTCGCCGTCGGCGCGCCGGGCGAGCTGTGCACCCGCGGCTATTCCGTCATGAAAGGCTACTGGGACGACGCGGAAAAAACCCGCGAGGCGATCGACAGCGACGGCTGGATGCACACCGGCGATCTCGCCACCATCGACTCCGAGGGCTATTGCAACATCGTCGGCCGGGTCAAGGACATGGTTATCCGCGGCGGCGAAAACGTCTATCCCAGAGAGGTCGAGGAATTTCTCTATCGCCATCCCAAGGTCAAGGAGGTGCAGGTGTTCGGTATTCCCGACCCCAAATATGGCGAGGAGCTGTGCGCCTGGATCGTGCTGAAACCGGGCCAGATCGCCACCGAGCAGGAGATCAAGAATTTCTGCGCCGGCCAGATCGCCCACTACAAAATCCCCCGCTACATCCGCTTCCGCACCGAACTGCCGATGACGGTGACGGGAAAACCGCAGAAGTTTCTGATGCGCGAGGCGATGGTGGAGGAACTGGGGCTGGTGGTGCAGAAGACGGCTTGAGGGTTGAACGCCGGGGGACGGGATTGCCCGCTTCGAAACGACATTGGGGTGCTCGACAGGCTTCCGCAAGGTTCGCCGAACGCATTGGGGCTTGAATGACTGGTTTCGCACGATCAGCGACTTCCTATGCGATGCCTTTGGCCGCGCTGGCACTGGCCGTTGCGGTCAGAGCCAGCGGGCTATCGGTGGACGAAGGTTCGCCGAGCGTCAGGATTCTCGTCGGAGCGCTCTCGAGTGCGATCATGTTCATCACTATTTTCGTGGTGCTCGATCACGCCGAGGCGATGGCCCACCGTGTGGGGGAACCCTACGGCACATTGGTGCTGACTTTTGCCGTGACGGCAATCGAAGTGTCGATCATCGTTTCCATGATGCTGCATGGAGAGAACAACCCCACGCTTGCACGTGAATCGGTCTTCTCGACAGTGATGATTGCCTCCACCGGCGTTGTCGGAATGTGTCTCACGTTTGGCGGCTGGCGGCATCGCAAGCAGGCAATTGTCCGGCAAGGGACCAGCGCATATCTGGCGGTTCTGGCCGCACTGACCGTCATGACGCTTATCCTGCCGACCTACACGCGGACCACCGATCCCGGCACATTTTCGGCAGCTCAGCTTGGCCTGGTAAGCGTTCTTTCCGTGCTGCTCTATGCAAGCTTTGTGTTCGCGCAGACAGTCCGGCACCGGGACGATTTCATCGAAGGACTGGCACACGACCTTTCGGCGCGAACCGCCCCTCACAAAAGCATCTATTCCAGCGCTCTGCTCCTGGTAATCGGACTGATCGGAATTGTCATGCTCGCCGAGCAGGTCGCCGCAAGTGTTGAAGATGCGCTCGTTGCTTACCAGGTGACTCAGGCTGACAGCATTGTGGGGGCAATGATCGCGGGTCTGGTTTTGATGCCGGAAGCCATTTCGGCGGTTCGTGCTTCACTCAACAATGAGCTGCAGCGCGGCCTGAATGTCGCAATGGGTTCGGCTTGCGCCACGATTGGCTTGACGATACCTGCGGTCGCAGCAGCCAGCCTGCTTACGGGACGAGGCTTAACCCTGGGGCTCCCGGAAGCTGACGCAGTACTTTTGGTTTTAGCGCTTTTCATATGCGGCGTAAGCTTTAGCAACGAAAGGACGACCTTCCTGACCGGAATCGTCCATGCCGTTGTGTTTTTTACGTATGTATTTCTGGTATTTATCCCTTGAGGCTTTGGTGCGATCTGGCGACCAGCCACCAAGGCGGGTATTCTCGAACGCGCCTGATTTGAGCTTTTTTTCGGGGTTCCCAAGGCGACATCCAAGACCCAAACGACTCACACCCCCATCACCACCCCACCCAGCCCGCGAATGATCTTCGCCAACTCGACGCACTCATCATGCCGCACCTTATTGCGGCGCCAGGCCAGGCAGATCGTGCGTTGCGGCATTGGCTCCTGGAACGGCACGATCTTGAGGTCCGGCATGGCGCTGGCCGGCTTCGCCGCCATTTCCGGGATAAGCGTGACGCCGAGACCATGCGCCACCATCTGCAGCAGCGTCGTCAGGCTGGTGGCGCCGTAGCTTGCCATCGCTACGGGACGCACGCTGCCGCAGAGCGCGAGCGCCTGTTCGCGCAAGCAGTGGCCTTCCTCCAAAAGCATCAACCGCTCCAGCGCCGGGCTTTCCGGCGGCACCGGTGGCGAGGCGAAGGCTGGATCTCCGGATGGCACGGCGAGGAAGAAGCGGTCGGCGAACAGTTCCTCGGTGACCAGGCCCGGCTGCTCGAGCGGCAGCGCGGCGATGAAGGCGTCGAGCCGTCCGGTTGCCGTGTCCTCGACTAGCGATGCGGTGACTGCTTCGCGCAGTTCGAGCTGCAGGGACGGAAAATGCCGTTTCAGTTCCGGCAATACATGCGGCAGCAGATAGGGTGCCACGGTCGGGATGATGCCCAGCCGGAAGCGGCCTTCCATCGCCGGGCGGCCGCGCCGGGCCGTCGTCTCGACATCACTGATGTCGCGCAGGATGCGCTCGATGCGTGGCAGCAGCGCTTGCGCCTCTTCCGTCATCCGCACCGTCTTGCCGCCGCGCTCGAACAGCCGGCAGTTCAGCCTTTGCTCCATCTCGGCGATCTGCGCGGACAGCGCCGGCTGGCTGACGCCGGCAAGTTTTGCGGCGCGGCCGAAATGCAGCGTTTGCGCCAAAGCCTCGAAATATTGCATCTGCCGCACGGTCAAGCCAATCATAAGGAAAACCTATCGCAACAAACAGGAAAGGCAATTTGTTTTTATCGAAGAGACGGCTTAGTCTGGAACCATTCCAGAGTGGCGCGGCTCCCGGCCGGCCCGGAAAAAACAACACATAAATCAGCAATTCGGAGGCCAAGATGGACGCGATGACCGACGACAACAGCGCCGGCAAATGCCCGGTCGCGCATGGAACCTCCGCCAGGACCAACCGCGACTGGTGGCCGAACCAGCTCGACATCGGCGTTCTCCACCAGCAGTCGAGCCTTTCGGACCCGATGGGCGAAGCTTTCGACTACGCCGCGGAGTTCAAGACGCTCGACCTCGACGCGGTGATCGAGGATTTGCACAAGGTGATGACGGATTCGCAGGATTGGTGGCCGGCCGATTTCGGCCATTACGGGCCGCTGTTCATCCGCATGGCCTGGCACAGCGCCGGCACCTATCGCATCGGCGACGGCCGGGGTGGCGCCGGTGCGGGCCAGCAGCGTTTCGCGCCGCTGAACAGCTGGCCGGACAACGCCAATCTCGACAAGGCGCGCCGGCTTTTGTGGCCGGTCAAGCAGAAATACGGCCGCAAGATCTCCTGGGCCGACCTGTTGATTCTCACCGGCAACGTCGCGCTGGAATCGATGGGCTTCAAGACCTTTGGCTTCGCCGGTGGCCGCGCCGATGTCTGGGAGCCCGAGCAGGATGTCGACTGGGGTTCGGAAACCAAGTGGCTCGACGACAAGCGCTATTCCGGCGACCGTGAGTTGCACGGCCATCTCGGCGCGGTGCAGATGGGCCTGATCTACGTCAACCCGGAAGGGCCGAACGGCAAGCCGGATCCGCTGGCCTCGGCCCGCGACATCCGCGAGACCTTCGCGCGCATGGCAATGAACGATGAGGAAACCGTGGCGCTGATCGCCGGCGGCCACACATTCGGCAAGACCCATGGCGCCGGTGATGCAACACTGGTCGGCGCCGAGCCGGAAGGCGCGGGCATCGAGGCGCAGGGCCTCGGCTGGTCGAGCAAGCATGCCACCGGCATTGCCGGCGATGCGATCACGTCCGGCCTCGAAGTTACCTGGACGACGACGCCGACCCAATGGAGCAATAATTTCTTCGATAATCTGTTCAACTTCGAATGGGAGCTGACCAAGAGCCCGGCCGGGGCCCATCAGTGGACGCCGAAGGGCGGCTCTGGCGCGGTTACGGTGCCGGACGCGCACAATCCCTCGAAGCGTCATGCGCCGGCAATGCTGACCACCGACCTCGCGCTGCGGGCCGACCCGGCCTATGAGAAGATCTCGCGCCGCTTCCATGAGCATCCGGAGCAGTTCGCCGATGCCTTCGCCCGTGCCTGGTACAAGCTCACCCATCGCGACATGGGGCCGGTCGCGCGCTATCTCGGCCCGTTGGTGCCGAAGGAAGAGCTGATCTGGCAGGATCCGGTTCCGGCCGTCGACCATGAGCTGGTCAGCGACCAGGATATCGCATTGCTGAAGGCCAAGATCCTGGCTTCGGGCCTCAGCGTTTCGCAATTGGTCTCGACCGCCTGGGCCTCGGCCTCGACCTTCCGCAACTCCGACAAGCGCGGCGGCGCCAATGGCGCGCGCATTCGCCTGGCGCCGCAGAAGGACTGGGAGGTCAACCAGCCTGTCGAACTGGCTAGCGTGCTGGCGAAGCTCGAAGCCATCCAGAACGAGTTCAACGCAAGCGGCAAGAAGGTCTCGCTGGCCGACCTCATCGTGCTCGGCGGCGTCGCCGCGGTCGAGAAAGCCGCAACGGATGGCGGCAATGCGGTGAAGGTTCCCTTCACGCCCGGCCGCACCGACGCCTCGCAGGCGCAGACCGACGTCCATTCCTTTGCGGCGCTCGAGCCGAAAATTGACGGCTTCCGCAACTTTGTCAGGGGCAAACCGCCGATGTCGGTCGAAGCCATGCTGGTCGACCGGGCGCAACTGCTCAACCTGACGGCGCCGGAGATGACGGTGCTGGTTGGTGGCCTGCGCGTGCTCGGCGCCAACACCGGCGGCTCGAAGCATGGTGTGTTGACCGACAGGCCGGGCACGCTGACGAACGACTTCTTCGTCAACCTGCTCTCGATGAGCACCATCTGGGATCCGGCCTCCGAGCCGGGCTCGCATGAGGTCTATGAAGCACGCGACCGCAAGACCAGGGCAGTCAGGTGGACCGCCACACGCGCCGACCTGATCTTCGGCTCGCATGCGCAGCTGCGCGCGCTGGCCGAGGTCTACGGGTCGGCGGATGCCGGGCAGAAATTCGTTGGCGATTTCGTCAAGGCGTGGACCAAGGTGATGAACGCCGACCGTTTCGACATCGCTGCCTGATACAACCTCCCAAACGAAGGGCGCGGGCCGAGGCCCGCGCCCTTCGTTTTCGCAGGCTTCGAAATCAGTCCTTTTCGAAGATGCGTGCCTTGGCGACGACGCCAGCGATTGCGCCGCCGATCAGCGGCGCAACGATGAACAGCCAGAGCTGGCTGAGGGCTGCGCCGCCGGTAAACAGCGCCGGGCCGATCGAACGCGCCGGATTGAGCGAGGTGCCGGTCACCGGGATCATTGCGAAGTGCAGTCCGGCCAGCGTCAGGCCGATGACCAGGCCGGCGAACGCCGTCGAGTGCTTCTCGGCGGTGACGCCGAGGATGACGGTGACGAAGGTGAAGGTGCCGATCAGCTCCCACAGGAAGGCCGAACTCGTCCCCCATTTCGCCACGTCCCAGCCATTGGCGCCGAAACCGGTGGTGTGCCCGCCGGTCTGGCCGGAGACGATGATCCACAGCGCCAGCGAGGCCAGAATGGCGCCGATGATCTGCGCGATCCAGTAAGGAATGACATCCTTGGCCGGCAGCCGGCCGGCAAGGAAGACGCCGAGCGTGACGGCTGGGTTGAGATGTGCGCCTGAGATGGGACCCACCGCGTAAGCCGCCGCAATCAGGCCGATGCCGAACGCCAGGCCGATGGCTTCCTGGCCCAGCGGCAAGTCGGCGAGAAAGCCACCCGTCGCCACCGACGCCGTGCCGATAAACACCAATAGAAATGTCCCTAGAACTTCCGCAAGATACGTTTTCATTGCCCTCTCCTCGTATCGATCCGTCGGTCCGCTTTTCCGCGCCGCGAATCATGGCGCAAAGAGTATTCCCAACGCAAAAGCTTGGAAAGCTGAGCAATTGCGCCACAGATCGTGCTTACGGCGGCCAGTTACCAACATTAGAGACCTTGCATATATTTGAGATTTGTTATCGCCGGCGGGCGGACATTTGCCGGCGGGGAAAATCGTCGGCCGCGAGCGGAAGGCCTCGTCGCCGCGAAATTCAAGCGGGGTTCAATCTCGACGCGAAACGCTCTAAGAGCAGGCCGAAAGATACTGTGCTCGATAGATGGAATGACGAATGCGACTGGGCGGACGGCTGGCGGCAGCCATTGAAGTGCTGGACGACATTGGCCGGCGCCACCGGCCGGTGGCCGATGCGCTGAAAGATTGGGGCCTGTCGCATCGCTTTGCGGGCGGCGGCGACCGCGCGGCGATCGGCAACATCGTCTACGACGCGCTGCGCCACAAACGTTCCGCCGGCTGGCTTTTGGGTGAAGACACGCCCCGCGCCATCGGCTTCGGCGCGCTGCTCATCGAATGGGGCCAGACGCCGCAATCGCTTAACGATGCGCTCCAGGGTGACAAGTTCGCGCCGCCGCTGCTCAGCGCCGCCGAGTTGCAGGCGCTGGCCGAGCGCCGGCCTGAAGACGCGCCGGAGGCGGTGCGGGCGGACATACCCGACTGGTGCGCGCCGCTCTTCGAACGATCCTTTGGCGCAGACTGGGTTGCGGAAGGGGCGGCTTTGGCGACCCGCCCGCCGCTCGACATCAGGGTCAATACGCTGCAGTCCGACCGCGCCAAAGTGCTGGCGGAACTCGCCGAAACCGGCGCCAAGGCAGCCGCTATCGCGCCACAAGGCATTCGCATCCCGCCCATCGACGGCGACGGCAGGCACCCGAACGTACAGGCCGAGCCGGCCTTCCAGAAAGGCTGGTTCGAGGTCCAGGACGAAGGCTCGCAGATCGTTGCCGCCCTTGCCGGCGCGCAAGCCGGGATGCAGGTGCTCGATTTCTGCGCCGGCGCCGGCGGCAAGACGCTGGCGTTGTCGGCGGCGATGGCCAACAAAGGCCAGGTCTTCGCCCATGATGCCGAAAAAGCACGGCTGGCGCCGATCTTCGACCGCCTCCGCCGTTCGGAAAACCGCAACGTCCAGGTTGTCACCAAGCCGGCTGAGCTCAGCCCCCTCGCAGGCCACATGGACATCGTGCTGGTCGATGCGCCCTGCACCGGCAGCGGCACCTGGCGGCGCCGTCCAGACGCCAAATGGCGGCTGATGCAAAGACAGCTCGATGCCCGCAAGGGCGAGCAGTCGGCGATCCTCGATGCGGCGAAGGCCTATGTCAAACCGGGCGGCCTGCTAGTTTACATCACCTGTTCGGTGTTCGACGAGGAGAATGGCGAGCAGGTCGCCGCCTTTCGCGAACGGCACAAGGGCTTCGTTCCGGTCGATCATCGCGCGCTTTGGGATGCCAGCTTCCCCGGTCACGCAGCGGCCGCCCGGATCGGCAAGACAAGCGATATCTCGCTGTCGCCGGCTCTGAGCGGCACCGACGGCTTCTATTTCTGTGCGCTGCGTCGGGCGAATTGACGCTGCGATTGACAGACTGACATAGCGCTCCAGTTGCAGATGCGCGGCGTCGCCCGCCAGACGGGGTAGAATTCTTGCAAAGATATGTGTCGCTTCTGCTTTTCCTCCTTCTGGTGCTCGGCGGCGGCCTGTTGATCGGCTATGCGACGTTGCCGGGTGAATGGTATGCCTCGCTCGCCAAGCCGCCCTTCAACCCGCCCAACTGGGTCTTCGCGCCGGCCTGGACGCTCCTTTATGTCCTGATCGCCGTAGCCGGCTGGCGGACATGGGAGCGGGAACGAGCAGGCGCCGCGATGAAGATCTGGGCCCTCCAGCTTGTTCTGAACTTCGCGTGGTCGCCGACTTTCTTCGGCGCCAAACAGATGGGGCCGGCACTGGTAGTGATCCTGGCTCTTCTCGCCAGCATTGCGCTGTTCATAGCCACGGTGTGGAACCGCGACCGGGTTTCCGGCTGGCTGTTTGCGCCCTATGCCGCGTGGGTAGCCTTCGCCACCTTGCTCAACGCGTCGCTGCTCCTGTTGAACTGAGTGCTTTGCTGCAGTGCAGCAAAAGCATTTGCGTGGCGTTCAGGCGTCTGCGATAAGCTTTGCAGATAAATCAGGGCGATGGCCATGGCAGCAAAGATCGTACCCGCACCCGATTATGAGGACCGCGTCAGGGCGTCGTTCGCGCGCCAGCAGGCGATGGCGACCATTGGCGCCGAGCTGACCCTTGTGACGCCGGGCATCATCGAGATCGAAATGCCCTATTCCCAGGCACTGACCCAGCAGCACGGTTTCCTTCATGCCGGGGTGATTTCGACGGCGCTGGATTCGGCCTGCGGCTATGCCGCATTTTCGCTGATGCCGAAAAATTCCGGTGTGCTGACCATTGAGTTCAAGGTCAACCTCCTGGCGCCCGGCCGGGGCGAACGCTTCCTGTTCCGCGGCTCGGTGACCAAGCCCGGCCGCACCATCATCGTCGCCGACGGCCAGGCCTACGCCTTTGCCGCCGATGGCGAGGCCAAGCTGATCGCGACCATGACCGGCACGATGATGACGGTGGTTGGCCGTGACGGGATAGCAGGCTGATGGCCAAAATTACGCGAATTGGTGGCAAGGACGTCCTCTTCGTCATGGCGGCGCAGGCCGAGTACGGTCCGCATCTGCAAAAACTGTTCACGCCGCTGATGACGGGCGTCGGCCCGGTAGAGGCAGGTGTGCGGCTCGGCGCCGAACTGTCATGGCTGAAATCCGAGAAGGCGTTGCCCGATCTCGTCGTCTCGCTTGGCTCCGCCGGCAGCCGCACACTGGAGCAGACGGAAATCTACCAGGCGGTCTCGGTCAGCTATCGCGACATCGACGCTTCGCCACTAGGCTTCGAAAAAGGCGCGACGCCGTTCCTCGACCTGCCGGTGACCGTCCCGCTATCATTCAGGATACCGGGCATTAAAGAAGCCAGCCTGTCGACCGGCGGCGCCATCATCACCGGCGCCGCCTACGACGCCATCGCCGCCGATATGGTCGACATGGAAACCTTCGCCTGCCTGCGCGCCTGCCAACTGTTCGCCGTCCCTCTGATCGGCCTGCGCGGCATATCCGACGGCGCTGCCGACCTCAGGCATGTCGGCGACTGGACCGAATACCTCCATGTCATCGACGAGAAGCTGGCCGATGCGGTCATGCGCCTCGAACAGGCCATCGGCTCCGGCACGCTACACAAGGAGCAGCCTGGGCAAGAGCCGGCAGCGCTCTGAAAGTCGGGCTACGCACCCCATTGCGCCGACTCGTTTCTTTCTCTAAAGGCTCGCCATGACGACAGCCAATCATCCCGATACAGTCCTGGCCGACACCGTTCTCATCATCGATTTCGGCAGCCAGTTTACGCAGCTCATCGCCCGCCGCATCCGCGAGGCCGGCGTGTTTTCCGAGATCGTGCCGTTCCAATCGGCCGAAGCTGCCTTCAAGCGCATCAATCCGAAAGCCGTGATCCTGTCGGGCGGTCCCGCCTCGACATCGGACATCGGCAGCCCGCGCGCGCCGCAGATCGTCTTCGATGCCGGCGTGCCGGTGCTCGGTATCTGCTACGGCCAGATGGCCATGTGCGTGCAGATGGGCGGCGTCGCCGAAAGCTCTAACCATCGCGAATTCGGCCGCGCCTTCGTCGAGATCCAAAAGGACAGCCCGCTGTTCGAAGGCCTGTGGGCGCCCGGCCAGCGTCACCAGGTGTGGATGAGCCATGGCGACCGCGTCATCTCGCTGCCCAAGGGGTTCGAAGTCTTCGGCAAGTCGGAAGGCTCGCCTTTCGCCATCTTCGGCAACGTCGCGCGCAAGATGTACGGCATCATGTTCCACCCGGAAGTTGTGCATACGCCGGATGGCGCCAGGCTGCTGAGAAACTTCGTGCACAACATCGCCGGCCTCGAAGGCGACTGGACGATGCGCGCCTATCGCGAGCATGCGGTCGAGACAATTCGCAAACAGGTCGGCAAGGGCAAGGTGATCTGCGCGCTGTCGGGCGGCGTGGATTCATCGGTCGCTGCCTTGCTGATCCACGAAGCGGTAGGCGACCAGCTGACCTGCATTCTTGTCGACCATGGCCTTATGCGCAAGGACGAGGCCGCCGGCGTGGTGGCGATGTTCCGCCAGCACTATAATCTGCCGCTGGTCCTTGTCGACGCGTCGGAAAAATTCATCTCCGCGCTGGAAGGCGAGTCCGACCCCGAGACGAAGCGCAAGACCATCGGCCGGCTGTTCATCGAGGTGTTCGAGGAAGAGGCCAAGAAACTCGGCGGCGCCGATTTCCTGGCCCAGGGTACGCTCTATCCCGACGTCATCGAAAGCGTCTCCTTCACCGGCGGCCCGTCGGTGACCATCAAGTCGCACCACAATGTCGGCGGCCTGCCTGCGCGCATGAACATGCAACTGGTCGAGCCGCTGCGCGAACTGTTCAAGGACGAGGTGAGGGCACTGGGCAAGGAACTCGGCCTGCCCGAAAGTTTTATCGGCCGCCATCCGTTCCCTGGACCAGGCCTTGCCATCCGCTGCCCCGGCGGTATCACCCGCGAAAAGCTCGAAATCCTGCGCGAGGCCGACGCCATCTATCTCGACGAGATCCGCAAGGCCGGCCTTTACGACGCCATCTGGCAGGCTTTCGCCGTGCTGCTTCCGGTGCAGACCGTCGGTGTGATGGGCGACGGCCGCACCTACGAATTCGTCTGCGCCCTGCGCGCCGTGACGTCCGTCGACGGCATGACCGCCGACTTCTACCACTACGACATGGCTTTCCTCGGCGCGGCGGCCACCCGCATCATCAACGAAGTCCGCGGCATCAACCGCGTCGTCTACGACGTGACGTCAAAGCCGCCAGGCACCATCGAGTGGGAGTGATTCAGGCCCACTCAAACGCCGCCGAAAACACGCCATTGTACGCCACAACCATTTGATAACACGTATAATCCATTCGCAGACAATCAGCGACAATCGGTGCGGAGATTGGATTTGACGGACCGGCTGACGGACCTTCCGCAAATTGCTAGCTCAGATTTTTCGAAGTACCGTCAGATCCAATGAGGCTCTGACGGTGTTTTTTGATGCCTTAAGGCACTGGAGATAAAACGAATGTTCTGCCGAAGAGCCTCGAAATTGTACTGACGGTACTTTTCAGGAGGTACCGGGGAATGCTGACGGACGTCGCCCTTAAAGCCCTGAACCAAAAGAGAAATCTGCAAGATTGCGGACCGTGACGGCATGTATGTTCGCGTCATGCCCAGTGGCGCGATCTCCTTTCGGCTGGACTACAGGCTCAACGGAGGCCGCGAGACGGTCTATCTTGGCAGGTATGGACGGGACGGAATCTCGCTTGCCTCAGCCGGGAGAAGTGTCTCGACGCGAAGCGCGCTATTGGCGAGGGACGGTCGACGGCGATAGAAGCGCCGAGTTGTGACCCCGATCTCCGGCCGACTTCAGCGCCGAAATGGCTACCAAACCAAAGCGATGTCCGGGCCTTCAAGGCCTCATCTATTCCGGCCAAGCCGGCCCGGAGCGCCGCATTCACTCACATCCCTTGAACCTGAGTGCAGAGTTGCCGCATCGAAGCCATTTGAGCAGCCGAGTTTGCGCCCGAACCCGTGCTGGTGCTGGCGGTCGTATCGCCAGCTGTATTCGAGGATCCCGACGTGCCGGTGGTTGTACCCGAACCAGTGCTGTTGCTCGCCGTGGTGTTACTGCCGGTCGAACCCGTGCTGCCTGAGGTTCCGGTGGTTGCGCCAGAGCCGGTGCTGTTGCTGGCCGTGGTATTACTGTCGATCGAACCCGAGTTGGCTGATGTGCCGGTCGTTGCGCCAGAGCCGGTGCCGTTGCTGGCCGTCATTCTCGAACAGTCGGAGCGAACCTGTGCCTGTTGTGCAGAGCTCAGGGACGACCAGTTCTTGCGGATCTCATCCTGCGACAGAAGTCTTCCCGAATTGGCGTCGCTGAAGAATGAGCCGGAGAGCTTGCTGTCCCAGCCGCTCGGGATACCGCTTTGGCCGGAGCCGGACGTAGAGCTCATACCCGACCCGGCCGATGAGCCGGACGTTCCGTTCGTGCCGCTGGATGTTCCCGACGACTGCGCCAAGGCCGCGGTGGCGAGACAGAGAGAGATCGCTGTAGCTGTCAAAATCTTACGTTTCATGTGAGTCTCCTTTGGGGTTCGACGCCGTTGCGGCGTCGAATCCTAACCCCGAGGAAAGGCACTTGTTCCTGTAAAGAGTGGAATTCAATGTCATGATCCTTGTGCACCAGCCTTGGGTCTCCAATGCGATGCCGGAGCGCCTCAAGGACGACTGACGCCTCAGGCGAGAGCTGTCCGCCCACTGGGGTGTTATAGGCGATATGCAGAGCGCTTCCCGAATGGTTGGGTGCCACCATCGGGTAATTGCGAGGCAGGTTCCATTTGGTTCGGTAATCGTCCGGATTCATGCCCAGTCGGCCAAGGTGCGAACTGCGTCGGGTCTCGGTTAGAGACAGGAGGGTGGCCTTTGCCGCGGCGTATAGCTCGACATGCGGAGCTCGTCTCGACCGCGCACACTCAATACGTTTACGATGACGCCGCCAGATGTCATATGAGCGAATGCCTTTCGGGCGAAATAAATTGCGCCCAGCAGGTCGACGCTCAGCACCTTCAGCCAGAACCGCGCTAGTGAGCCTCAAGGGTTTAAAGATTACCAGGCCGGCGCGTTGTTGACGATTATTACCAACCTGCCGAACGCGTGAGCGCAAGTCGACAGCACCGTGATAGCGGTCTCCCGGAGCGCCCCTTGTCGAACCGCATGCGCGCCTTCTGGACCTTGCCTCCACCCACGTCGGCTCACCCGTGCACCTTCGGTGCCCAACCGCATGGCGATGGCCAGTCCAATCCCGCTTGCAGCACCGGTTACGATTGCAGTCTTGCTATCCAGGCGCATCAGGTTCGACCTCTTTCTGGGGAGCAGCAAGTGGTTCAGTCCAGCCTTCAGCGACCCGATCCACGCTCAGCAGGCTGCGCGCATAATTCTGTTGCGCGCGAACAATGGCATCGTCCTGCTGTGAGGGAAGAAAGACCGGCAAAGCAAGGCAGACACTTTGTGTGGCCAGCAGCTTGTTCCAGTTCGCGATCAGCGCCTTGAAAGCGCGCCCCACCGCCCTCGGATTTCGGTCGAGGTCATAGAGGCCGAGCGGATTGATCCGTCCGTTGTTCTCCCGAAGCGCACTGTCCCAGTCCACCTGATCCGTCAGCGAGTACCAGGTGAAGCCTACGATGGGGATGCCATCGTTGCGGATCCGCAGCACGTTGGCCCACTCTTTCCACAGCCAATAGACGGCTTCGTCTCCATTGGGGCCTTCGCTGATGTTGGTCTCCGTATGCATTACGGGAAGCCGGTAGCGGTTGAAGTACTGCCGCGTGATCTCGTCATAGCCAAACACCTCGCCGGACCCGGACGTCGTTCCGTCTGCCCAAACCCTATGTTCGTTGGTCTGATAATAGTCGGTGCCCATCACGCAATGCCTGCGCAGATGGCTCTCCAGGAAGAAACTGTATTCTTCGGCCGTCATCCCGTTTTCGAGAAGATAGCGATAGGTGTGCGCGTCCACGTCATGACCGTAGTTGAGGTCAAGCGACAGGAAACGCTCGCTGTTGAACCGTTCCGCTCTGCCGACCGCCTCGGGAGAATCGGCGTGGAAGTATTCCGAGGATTCGCTCTGAATGAAGATGGCGTCCGGCCGCACCTCGAGAATCGCCCGCATGGCAAGCACGTTCGCCTTCACGATGTGCTTGAGGGCGGTGACGAAAGCAGTGTCGCTGCTCAGTTGTTCGTTCCACCATCCCCAGCGGGCCGAAAAGGTGGCGCAGATGAACATCTCATTTATTGGGGTGAAGAGCTGGATCCACGGATAGCGCATCGCGAAATCCCTGGCGTAGTGCTTGAATAGTGTCGGAAAGTCCGGGTTCTGGAAGTTGCCAATCCAGTCCGGCACGCCAAAATGGCAAAGGTCGACGATCGGAAGAATGTCTTTCGCCTTCAGGTCCGCGAAGGTCTCATCGGCGAATGCCCAATCATAACGTCCGTCACCCAGCCATGTTTTGTGGATGGGAGGTCCGTAGCGGAGGAAATGCACCCCGAGATCCTGGACCAGTTCGAAGTCGGTGCGCCATCGTTCGTAGAAGCGGCATTTTTCCATTTCGTCGACGCGCTCCCGGCCTTGTCGAATGGTGGGGGTGCTGTTCTCGATGCCGGTGGCAAACATGAACGTGAACATTGATGGTCCTTAGCCAAGGCGGAGATGCCCGCGCTTGGTCAAACGTTCAGTGCTCGACGCAGTTCCTGCAAGACTGCTTGTCAAGTTCGGTGGGCGCCTGACAACCACGTGCCTGCAAGTGCTATTCACAGTCGGTTGACCGTTCGTTGCGAAAGGCAACGGCACATGGCGGAAAAGCCTTCGAACCGGCTTTTTGCCAAAGCCGGAGAATGGCTGGTCGAGAAGGTTCAGCGGCGATTTCTCCAGCCTCACCCGGCCATTCGGAAAGATGGCGCTACGCTCGTGATTGTGAGCAGGGGCCACCCAGGCATAGGCGGGTCGAGATTGGCGGAATTCTATCCCACGGTTCAAGCGAGCAGCTTGCGCCGAATATGATCGGACTATGCTGGACGGAGAGGTCGGCTTCGGGCCAGCCCAGTTGCCGTCAAACGGGTCTTTGCGAGTTAAGGCGGTATGGTAGTTATCCACGTTTGCAAACTGCAAACGGACGTTCCGCTGCCGGCCCCATTTGAGCCATTCACTGGGACGCAGACCCGCGGTACATCACCGATATTCTCGAAGCCAATAGTTGGTCTCGTTCATCGTCCCATGGTTCGACAGACCCATACGAGAGAATACGAGAGATATGGACCGGCGAACCATCCGCTGTATTGATCTCCTGTAGAAAACAGTGCCCCTCAGAGACTAGCATGATCGTTATTTGTCAATGCGCTGCGAAGCTGTTCGCCCAATTGATTCAAGAAGCTGATCCAGCCACTCCCTGACCGCATTTATCTTCTGCCGAACGGCAGCACCGCGCCTGAATCCTGCCTCCGGATCAATGTTCGCGTGCGCAAAAACGGCCGCTCGCGAACATACATTGACAGGTCCAGTTCCGAATAATAAGTTCGGTCATAGAACGAATTAACGGGAGTTCAATGTGACTGACCTGCCGCGCATATCCCGTCAGTTCTCACAGCGCTCCGTGATGGAAGCGATCGTCCAGGGCGGGCCGATCTCCCGCGCCTCGATCGCCAAGCTGACGGGCCTGTCGAAGCAGACCATCTCCGAAATCATGCGCGGGCTCGAGCAGGAGGGCTGGGTCCAGGAAACCGGCCGCACCAGCGGCCATGTCGGGCGCACCGCCGTCACCTACGAACTGGTCCACGACGCAGCCTATATCATCGCCGTCGACCTTGGCGGCACCAAGGTGCGGGTCGCGCTGACGGACCTTGCCTGCCAGATCTTTGCCGAAGCCGCCACACCGACCGACCCGCGCGGCGGCCAGTTCGTCGTCGATCAGATTGCAGCGCTGGCCTTCGATGCCGCGGCCAGACAGCACGTCGCGCGCAAGAAGATACGCCTGGCCGTCATCGGCGCGCCTGGCGCTCCTGACCCGGCCACCGGCCGCATTTTAATGGCGCCGAACATTGCCGGCTTCGACACAATGAATGTGCTGGATGCCTTCGAAGAAGCGCTCGGCGTCGCGGTGATGATCGAGAACGACGTCAATCTCGCGGTGCTTGGCGAGAACTGGCTCGGCCAAGGCCAGGGCATCGACAATCTCGCCTACATCGCGCTCGGCACCGGCATCGGCAGCGGGCTGATGCTGGGCGGCCATCTGGTGCGGGGTGCTGGGCACGCCGCCGGCGAGATCGGTTTCATGCCGATCGGGGCCGATCCCTTCACCGAGGAATCACTGCGCACCGGCGCATTCGAACGCGCGGTGGCCACCCACGCCATGACCGATCGCTACCACGCTCTCACCGGCAGGCAGGTCTCGGTGCCGGCAATATTCGAGAATGCCGCGCTTGGCGACAAGGACGCGCTCACCGTGCTCGACGAAACTGCCCGCCATCTGGCGCAAGGCGTTGCGGCAATCGCGGCAATCGCCAATCCAGAAAAGTTTATCCTCGGCGGCTCGATTGGGTTGCGGCCCGAAATCCTGTCCAGGGTGCAGGCGCTTCTGCCGCTATGCTTCCCCTATCCGGTCAGGGTCGAGGCGAGCGAACTCGGCGCACGCGCAGCCCTCATTGGCGCGGCGGCAATCGGCCTTGGCCAGTTGCACAACACGCTGTTCGGCGTCGACGCGCCTGATGGCCGGATTTCGCTGCCGCCTGCCCAGGCCGCCGCCCTGAAGGAGGCCGCGATATGACTCACGATATTACCGCCCGCCTGCAGGCAGCGCTCGACCGCGACGACGCACTAACGCTGTTTCGCCGCGCCATCGGCCGAGAGAGCATCACCGGCAACGAAGCCAACTTCGTCGACTTCCTAGAAGCCAGGATGCGCGACCTTGACCTCAGCGGCCTGACCAGGACGGAATTTCTTCCCGGGCGGCCCAACATCTGGGGCGAGCGCAAGGGGGCCGACCAGGGAAAGCGCCTGCTGTTCATGGGCCATACCGACACCGTCCATGTCGACGGCTGGCGCGAGCATTGGGCAGGCACCGAGCGTGAGGATCCGTTCGCCGCCCCGATCATTGATGGTGCTGTCTGGGGCCGCGGCTCAGGCGACCTCAAGGCCGGCATCACTGCTTCGCTGGCGGCACTCGCGCTACTCGACAAGGCAGGCGTTCGCCTCAAGGGCGACGTCGCCTTCGCTTTCATCGGCGACGAGGAGAGCGGCCAGCCCGGCACCGGCATTTCCGCCGGGATCAAGCACTTCGTCGGACGCATCGAGACCGGCGAGGTCACAGCACCCGATTTCAGCGTCTATGTCGAGCCGACCCGCCTGGCCGTTTATGCGGCGCAGATCGGCTTCTTCATCACCGATATCTCGATTACCGGCAAATCCGCCTATTTCGGTGTGCCAGAACTCGGCAAGGATGCGCTCCGTGCAAGCCATGCCGCGATGACGGCGCTTTGGAAGCATTCGGATGAGGTCGCCGCGCGCGCCGAGCACAAACTGGTCGGGCGCGGCTTCCTGCTTATCACCGGGCTTGCCGGCGGCGGCTACATTGCCGTTCCCGAGCGCTGCACGCTCTCGCTGATCCGTAAGCTGTTGCCTGGCGAAGACCTCGACACCGCCGCCGCCGAGATCGAGGCTGCCGTGCGCGGCGCGATCACCGATCCGGATATTTCGGTAGAGTTCGCCTACCCCGCCGGCCGCGACCACAGGCTGGGCGGCACCGCTGCCGAGATCGGCGAAACGCGGGCGGAAGTCGCCATGCTGTCCGACGCGATGGCCGGCGCAATGAGCGGACGCGGCGTCATCGAGGGCGCACCGTTCTGGTCGGAGTCCCCCTTCATCATCAATCAGCTCGGTATTCCTGCCGTCTATTGCGCGCCCGGCGACATCAGGAATTGCCACACATTCGAGGAGCACGTGGATGTCGAGGAATATTTCGCCGGCATAGTCGGCTTCGCCGCCTTCATGGCCCGCTATTGCGGCGTGGCCGACTGAACCACCAACGAAGCAAAATGGGAGAACTGACATGCCGATGAAGACACTGATCGCCGCCGCCTTTGCCGGCGGATTGATGCTTGCCGCCAACCCAGCTTTCGCACAGACGGTCGGCCCGCAGGGCGAGAGCGCCACGCCGAGCGCCGACGTGATCCTAAGCGATGCCGACATCGCCGCGCTCAAGGACAAGGGCTACAAGGCTGCCTTGCTCTGGCACACCTCGTCCGATTTCACCAATGCGGTAACCGCCGGCGCCACCGACGAATTCGCCCGCGCCGGTATCACCATTGCGGTCAAAACGGATGCCCAGTTCGACTCCGCCCGCCAGCGCAGCGACATCGAGACGGCGTTGGCCGCAAAGCCCAACGTCATCTTGGCGCTGCCGCTCGACCCGGTCACCTCGGCAGAAGCCTTCCGCCAGGCGGTCAAGGACGGCACCAAGCTGGTGTTCCTGTCCAACTTGCCCAAGGACTACAAGCAGGGCACCGACTACGCTTCGATCGTGACTGACGATCTATTCCAGATGGGCAAGCAGGCTGCGGACGCGATGGCCAAGGCGATCGGCGGCAAGGGCAAGGTCGGCTACATTTTCCACGACGCTGCCTACTACGTCACCAACCAGCGCGACCAAGCCTTCAAGACCACCATCGAGAAGGTCTATCCCGACATCAAGATCGTCGCCGAACAGGGCATATCCGACCCGGCCCGCGCCGAGGAACTGGCCAACGCGATGCTTTTGCAACATCCCGATCTCGACGGCATCTACGTGACCTGGGCCGAGCCGGCCGACGGCGTGCTGTCGGCGCTACGCGGCGCCAGCAACGCCAGGACCAAGATCGTCACGCTCGACCTCGCCGAGCCGGTCGCGCTCGACATGGTCAAGGGCGGCAATGTCGCAGCCCTCGTCGCCGACAAGGCCTATGAACTCGGCCGCGCCATGGCTGCTTCCGGCATGAAGTCGCTGCTTGGCCAGCCGACACCAGCCTTCGTCGTCGCCCCGGCCCTGACCGTCACCAAGGAGAATGTCGCGCAGGGCTGGAAGGACTCGCTCAACCGCGACGCGCCGCAGCCGGTGCTCGACGCGTTCAAGTAAGGCTCTCGCTCCGGCGCGGCCCGCCGCACCGGAGCTTTTCTTCGACAACAAAAAGGGGAATCGGGACATGCGCATAGCATCTGCAATCATAACGACGGTGGCGAGCCTGCTAGCCATGCACGCCTTCGCCGCCGAAGGCGTCACCACAGGACCGAATGGTGAAAAGCCGGTGCCGGCGAGCAGTCTTACGCTGACGCCAGCCGAAGAGCAGCAGATCAAGGACGGCAAGTTCACCGCCGCCCTCGTCTGGCACGAGATGAGCGAATACACCAACGCCGTCAATGCCGGCGCCCATGACGAATTCAAGCGCCTCGGCATCGAGGTGGTGGCGCAGACCGATGCCGGTTTCGACGCCGCGCGACAGAAGGCCGATATCGAGACGGTGATGGCCAAAAAGCCGTCGATCATCCTGTCGCTTCCCGTCGATCCGGCGACTGCAGCTTCGGTCTACGATCCGGCACGACAGGCCGGCGTCAAGCTCGGCTTCGTCGACAATTCCCCGGCCGGCTACAAGCAGGGCAGGGACTATGTCACCATCGTCTCCGACGATCTCTTTCAGATGGGCAACAAGGCCGGCATCGCCATGGCCGAGGCGCTCGGCAAGAAAGGCAAGGTCGGCTACATCTTCCACGATGCCGACTTCTACGTCACCAACCAGCGCGACCAGGCCTTCAAGAAGACCATCGAGCAGGACTATCCCGATATGAAGATCGAGGCCGAGGCCGGCATGGCCGACCCGGCGCGCAGCGAAGACATCGCCCAGGCGATGATCACCCAGCATCCGGACCTGGACGGCATCTATGTCACCTGGGCCGAACCGGCGCTGAGCGTGCTTTCGGCCTTGCGCGGTGCCGGCAACACGCACACCAAGATTGTCACGCTCGACCTCAATGAGCCTGCCGCGCTCGACATGGTCAAGGGCGGCAACATCGCGGCCCTCGTCGCCGACGAGGCCTACAGCATTGGCGTGACGCTGGCGCGCGCCTCGGCAGGTTCTCTGGTCGGCAAGAAGGCCGAACCATTCTATGCCGTAGATTCCATCGCCGTCACCAAGGACACGGTGAAGGACGGTTGGAAGAAGTCCCTCAACAGGGACGTACCGGCGGCTATCGCGGACGCGGTGAAATAGGCTCGAGGCGAAGCGCTCACCACCGGAGGAATAAAATGTCCAGTGCCAACACCAGCGCCGGTAGCAGCTTCGTCAGCCGCTTCAATCTGCAGCAATATGTCGTCTACCTCGGTTTCCTGGCGATCTTCCTGTTCTTCGCCATTGTGCTGAGGGACAGCGGCTTCCTCACCGTCCGAAACTTATCGAACATCGTGTTGCAGACGACGCCGGTGACGATCATGGCCATCGGCCTGGTCTTCGTCATGTCGGCCGGCGAAATAGATTTGTCGATCGGCTCGATCGTGGCGGTGGCGGCCCTTGCAGCCGCCGTCACCATCAACGCGTACGGCATGCCGGCAGGGATAGTCGCCGGCCTCGGCGCCGGCCTGCTGATCGGCGTCATCAACGGCGTGCTGGTGGCGTATGTCAGGCTGCCCTCCTTCCTGGTGACGCTGGCGACGCTCGGCCTGTTCGCCGGCGTTTCGCGTTCGATGACAGACCTTCGCTCGATCTCGGTGACCAACGAAGCGTTCACCGGCTTCTTCGGTTCCGGCTCGCTGCTCGGTGTCCCCTCACTCGTCTGGTGGTCGGTGATTGCCGTGGCCATCGGCCACCTGGTGTTCCGCGAAACCCGTTTCGGCGCGCATGTGCTGGCGACCGGCGACAATGCCCGCGCCGCAAGCGTATCGGGCATCAGCGTGCCCAGGATCAGGCTCGCCGTGCTGACCATCAGCGGCGGGCTCGCCGGTCTTGCCGGCTTGCTCTATGCCGGTCGCCTGCAGGCGGCGAAATATACTCTCGGCGAAACCGACCTGATGACGGTCATCGCCGCCGTCATCGTCGGCGGCACGCTGCTCAATGGCGGCAAGGGCTCCGTGGTCGGCGCGCTGGTCGGCTCGTTGATGATGGGCATGCTCAACAACGGCCTGATCCTGATGGGCCTGTCGGTCTCCGACCAGATGATCGTGCGCGGCCTCATCATCCTGACCGCAGTCGCCGTGTCGCTGCGCGAAAAGAACCGCTGAAGGAAGCCATCCATGTTTCTCGACATTTTGCGCCGCCGCAACCCCGCCTTCATCGAATCAGCTATCCGGTTGCACCAGCAAGGTAAGCTGCCGGCCAATGCTTATGTGCTCGATCTCGACACGGTTGAGGCCAATGCGCGGGTTCTCAAGAGCGAGGCCAACCGCAACGGCCTGAAGATCTTCGCCATGACCAAGCAGGTCGGCCGCTCCTCGTCGTTCTGCCGGGCTGTGATGCGCGGCGGCATTGACCGCGCGGTCGCCGTCGACATGGCTTGCGCCCGCGCCACCCACAAGGCAGGCATGAAGCTTGGCCATCTCGGCCATCTCCAGCAGGTCGCAAAATTCGAAGCGGCGGCTGCGGCGAAAACCTTCAAGCCGGACTACTGGACCGTGTTCAATGATACCAAGGCTGGGGAAGCGGCAACAGGCGCCAAGGCGGCCGGCTATGTGCAGCATCTGCTGGCCCGCATCGCCGCCGAAGGCGATATCTTCTATCGCGGCCATGAAGGCGGTTTCAATGCCGCCGACATTATCGATGTCGCCGACCGGCTGGATGCCGTCGAAGGCGGCCGTTTCGCCGGCATCACCACTTTCCCTGCTCTGCTGTTCGACCATGCTTCGCGAAAAGTGCTGCCGACCCCCAATCTGGCGACGCTCGCGAAAGCTGCGGAAGCGCTGGCTAAGGCAGGCCGCAAGGACATTGAGATCAACGCGCCGGGCACCACGTCGAGCGTTATGCTGGCGGCACTCGCCGAGGCCGGCGCGACGCAGTGCGAGCCCGGCAATGGACTACATGGCACCACCGCGCTGCATGTCATGGAAGATTTGCCGGAGCTGCCGGCGGTGCTCTATCTCGCCGAGGTCTCGCATCTCTCCGGCGGCAAGGCCTATTGCCTTGGCGGCGGCTTCTACATCGATCCGATCTTCCCCGACTACGACGTCAAGGCGATCGTCTCGGCTGAACCGACAACGGCAGGCTCGGCACTGCGCAGCGTCGAGGTGCCGCCGCCCTCGGCGATCGACTATTACGCCATGATCGATGCCGCCGGCGCGAACGCGCCGAAGCCTGGCGACAGCGCCGTGTTCGGCTTCCGTGGCCAGGCCTTCGTCACCCGCGCCCATATTGTCGGCGTGTCGGGCATTTCGACGGACAATCCGAAAGTGGAAACCATCGAGAACGGCTTCGGTGAACCCTATGCCTGGCCAGTCTAGGAGAAACACATGACGGTGAGCGCGCCCATCCTTCAGCTGCACGACATTCGCAAGAATTTCGGCGGCATCACCGCGATCGAGAGTTTTTCGCTCGAGGTTTTCCCGGGCGAGATCGTTGCACTCGTCGGCGACAACGGCGCCGGAAAGTCGACGCTGGTCAAGATCGTCTCGGGGGTCCACCCGCCCTCGTCCGGCACCATCGTCATCGAAGGAAAACCGGTGACGATGTCGAATGCCACCATGGGGCGCGCGCACGGCATCGAGGTCGTCTACCAGGACCTGGCGCTGGCCGACCAGCAGACGGTCTACATGAACATGTTCCTCGGCCGCGAGCCGCTGAACCGCCTCGGTTTGCTCGACCGCCGCCGCATGATCGACGAGACCGAGAAACTGGTGAAGGAACTGGACGTGCGCATCCCCTCCGCCCACGCCACTATCCGCGATCTCTCCGGCGGCCAGCGCCAGGGCGTTGCGATCGCGCGCGCCACGCATTGGGCAAGCAAGCTGATCCTGCTGGATGAGCCGACGGCGGCGCTGGGCGTTGCCGAAACCGCCCGGGTGGAGGCTATCGTCCAGTCGCTGAAGCAGCGCAATGTCGGCATCCTGATCATCAGCCACAGCCTCGACCAGGTCTTCAAGCTCTCCGACCGCATCTGTGTTCTCAGGCGTGGCAAGCAGATTGGAATTCGCGAGACCGCGAAGACCGATAAGAACGAGATCATTGCCATGATCACCGGCCTGCAGCAGCAATAGCAGGAACCTCTCTGAGAGCCCCCGCCCGAGATCCGGATGTTGTCGGCAATCACGCGATCGATCAGCTTGTGCCGCGTGGTGATCGCCATCGGCCCGTCCTGGTCGTAGCTGCCTTGCCACTCCGGATGCGGCGCCAGCAGCGCTGGCACATACATCGTGTCGGCCGAAATCATGCGCTGTTCCTTGCCGTAGTTTGCGAGGTAGACCGAGTGGCCGGGCGTGTGGCCGGCGCAGCGATGATCTGGAAGCCGGGCGCGACTTCGGCGCCGTCATGGATGCTGCTGGAACTGCTGCGTCTGGTGAAGCTGCCTGCATCGCCTGAATTTCTCCAGGCGTATCCGCACCAGCTTTCTGGCGGCCAACAGCAGCGCGTTGGCATCGCTGTCCCAGTCTCGATTTGATAGGACCTATGCAATGTATGGCGGCGCCGACATCACCGTGCCGCCCGGCGGAGTCAAGCTGTCCGGTTTCGGTCGCGACAAGTCGCTGCATGCGCTGGACAGATACACCGTCTCAAAACAGCCTGGATTTCTCTCGGCTGCCCGTTTTTCGCTAAGCGCTGCCGAGGATGAAATCGGCGCAGCGGTCGGCGATCATGATCACCGGCGCGTTGGTTTTGCCGCTGATGAGACGCGGCATGATCGAGGCGTCGCAGATGCGTAGGCGCGGCACGCCGCGCACGCGCAATTGCGGGTCGACCACCGCCTGGTCATCGCTGCCCATCCGGCAGGTGCCGCAGGGGTGATAGACCGTTTTGGCGTGTTCGAGGATGTGGTCTGTTATGGACTGATCGGAAAGGTCGGCGGCCCCGCCCAGCGACAGCTCCTCGGCGATCACCGCCTGCCCTACGAAACCCGCTTCGAGGATCTGGAATATCTCACCACCGGTCGCACCGATCTGGTCTCGGCTCTTATCAACAACGCCTACACCTCCATTCCCATTCCTCATTCTTTTGTTTTCCTGCTCGTGCTGGCGGCGGTGAGGTCGTTCTGCACCGTACCGCCTTCGCCGTAGGCAAAAATGAAGAGGCCGCGCGGTTTTCCGGAATCCGTACCGGCCGGTTATCATCTGCGCCTATGTGATCTGCGCCGAGCTGACGGCGCTGTCATCCATCTTTCTCGCAATGTACACACGCTCGATCCTGCCAAGCTCGCACGGCAATTTCTACGAGCTCTACGCGATCGCTGCCGCCGTCCTTGAAGAAGTTTCTGCATTCTGCTGGCTCGAACAGGTGGCAGATGTCGCCGAGAGCTTGGCAGAGTGCGTCGAAGGTTCTGGCCGCTTTCTTTCGCAGCCGCGCCTTGAGTTTTGAGTAGGCCATCTCGATCGGATTGAGATCGGGTGAGTATGGCGGCAGGAACAGGAGCCAAGCGCCCCTTTGGCGAACCAGTTGTGCGGCGCGCTCGTTCTTGTGAAGCCGACATTGTCGAGAATGACGATATCGCCGGGCGACAGTTGGGGAGCAAGCTGTGTTTCGATGTAGTGTTCGAAGATGGCGCCATTCATCGGCGCGTTGACGACGGCGCGACAAGACCGTGGCATCGTAGCCCGGCGATGAAGGTCTGCGTCTGCCATTTGCCGAAGGGCGCATGCGTCCTGAAGCGCTCGCCCTTCGGCGCCCAGCCGGTGCGTTTGGTCAGTTTGGTGTTGGTCGACGTCTCATCGATGAAGATCAGCCGCGCCAAAGCCTTGTTGAAGAAGCGCTTTCGCCGCCCGGTCCACAGCTCACGCGCCTGGCGCACGTCGGCCCGCTGCTGCTCGCTGGCCAGTAGAGTTTTTTGTGACTGAGCCCAAGGCGATGGAGCAGGCGCCCGACATTGGAGCGGTGCACGCTCACACCACGCACCTCCAGTTCGACGCAAAGCTCATCCAGCGTCAGTTCGCCGGTCTCGGCCAATCGCAAACGCACAAACTCGGCATGCGGCTCAAGCTTGCCGCCGCCCACATGGCCCTGCCGGCGCGCTTCAAGCGAACCGGTCTGCCGCCGCAAGTTGATCAGATTGTTCACAAAGCGAGGCGAAACGCGGAAATGGCGCGCTGCCTCGCGGTGACCATGCCCCTCATCGACATACGCAACAACACGCTGACGCAACTCAAGCGGTAGCGGCTTGCCCATCGCGGTCTCCTTTCAACCGCAATGAATCACTAACTCAAACCAAAGGGAATCCTGAATCCCTTAAATCGCGACAGGCTCTAGTTGTGGAGGTGCGACAATTGAAATCCGGGCTGGCGTCCGACGCCGGATAACAGCGATTCCGCCGATCGGAACATGTCCTCGAATTCCAACTCGTTTTCAAACACCACGCCGCCGACGCTGATGGTCAGCGTGTCCGCGGTTCCTTTTGGCGCGAAATAGGCTTGGGCCACGCGCGCCCGGATACGGTCGCCGATCTCCCTGGCGTCGTCTTCTGTCGCACCGGGCAGAAAGACCCCGAACATGGAGGTTCCGATCCGGCCCACCAGATCTTCCTTGCGTACCGATGACTGGATGGTCGAGGCTATGAGCCGCAAGGCTTCGTCACCCCAGCCAAGGCCGAAGCGCAGATTGATGGACCTGATGTGTTCGGGATGAATGACCAGGAAGGCGCCAGATCTTGGACCAGACGATTCCGGCCTGGTTGCTCTCCTTTCGACCATCGACGTGAAGACTGTCCGGTTGAGGCAGCCTGTCAGGCTGTCAAAGGTCGCCGACTTGTTGAGTTCTCTTCGATAACGGACGAGCTCGGTCCGCTGCAGTCCAATGAACAGGAAAAGCGGGCCACCGACGATGACCGGCAACAGGATCGCTGTGACCATGCTGCGGCCGAAGGGCGCCAAGGCTTCCGAGAACAGAAGCAGATAATTTAGGCCAACCGAGAGGAGCAGAATGCCCGCCGATCCCAGGGCAGTCAGCCATGCGATATCTTTCCATTGCCGGGGCGAGCTATTCGCCATTGGTGTCATCATTAGCCAATCTCCCGCCTGATCGGCTGTCATAAGGCCAAGGTGCTGCACTTTCAGTTTCGAGGAAACATACAATTTTAGTAATGGCGCAATCACCTACCATCGGCCCGAAATCAGCCCTTCAAAAGCAAGGCTACGGCGGCAAAAGCAACGACACCGAATTATCGGCTATTGCGGCGGGCCGAATATCCCCATCTGCGCGTCTCTGGCCACTGCCTCCGCCTTGCCATAGATGCCACTCGCCAAGGCCGTCGCCCAGCCATTGGAAACAAGCCACGCGCCGACATCCTGCTTGCCCAAGCTGCACGGTGCCGCAATGGCAAAACGATCGATTTCCGGCGGCACGACGCATTTCAGCGCCCGGCCGCGCAGCCAGGAATTGAACGTCGCGCGCGCACGCTGGCCGCAAGGCCAGGCGATGCCACGAAAGGAACAGGTCTCATCCAGGTCAATGCCTTGGATCCCGCTGATGGCTACCTTGCGCCCCATCGATTCGAAGGTTGCCGACGAGGTGGCAACCGGTTGGTACAGCAGGACCTCTTTCCAATCCTTTGGCATCCGCATCCCTGCAGGCGAAGCCAGACCAAGGTCGCTGAGCGGCAGGCGCGGCTCGACCCGTTCGATTTGCGCCGGATCAAGCTGTGGCGGCGCGATAAGGTCCTGAGCAATCTTGCGTGCCCGTCCCCGCCATGGCGTATTGGCGGCGCTCGGAGGTGGTCGCATTGCCTGGCTATGATCGATGGATTGACGTGGCGCTGGCCGATTGTTCGGAAGCAGATCTGCGGCCCGGATGATCAACAAGACCCCGGCCAGGAGGAGCAGGCTTCCGAGCGCTATCAAGCGATTGTGCCTCAGCCAGCCCATCAACTCAAGCAAGGTTCCTTGCCCCTCAATACCCCGATGTCGATTTGGCGACCAGCTTGAGTGCACCTTTTCGAACCTGGTAGAAGGGCATGGATCGCTCACTGGAGCCATCCGCCCGAAACCGGAACAGGCCGGTCGATCCGCGAAATCCGCTCCGATTTTCGAGCACCTGCTTGCTGAAGCCGTCAGGCCCGGCCGAACTTGCAATTCCTGCTGTCAGGGCGACCATATCATAGGCGTAGGCGACATTGGCGTCGGCTGGATAATTGTAGGTCGTCTTGAAGCGGTCGGCGATCGGGCCGGTTTCCGTTGGGTCGAGCGTGGCGATGTAGGAGCCTTCAAACAGCGGCTCCATCGGATGTTCCAGCCAGCGGTTGGTTCCAACGACGGCAATTGCTTTTCCAGGAATGCCTTTCGTTTTGAGCGCCGCAAGGATCGGCGCCGGATTGTCGTCGCCGCTGGCGATGATGATGGCATCGGGAGCCTCGACCAGCGAGCCCACATCATTGACCACTTTGGTGCCGCCATCGCCGGCCGGATACGGAACGGTGACGGCGAGCGTCGCGCCATAGATGCTGAGACTGTTGGCGACCCGCTTTTCAACCACGCCGGCATTCGCGCCCGCCGGAACGAGCAACACGAACTTCTTGCTGCCTTTGGCCGCCAGGCCGGCTGCGCCCGCGGCCGCGCTGTCGGCCTCGTTGAGGCGCACCGCATAGACGCCCGGGCCGCCGGCGAAATTGTCGGCCAACGCCAGCACCGGCGGTCGCTTCGATCCCGACAGCTTGGCTATGTGCTGCGCGGCCGCGAGTTCGACCGGGCCGATGACGATCGCGGTTCCAGTGGTGATCGCCTTCACAGCCAATTCGCTGGCGTGCGCGCTGTCGCCCTTGGTGTCCTCGACCGTAATCGTGAGCAGGACATTTCCAAGGTCGGCCATCGCCAGCTTGGTCGCATCGAGCATCTTCCGGCCGTTTTCGCCGGCGTTGCCCGGGGCCGACAAAGGCAGCAGCATCGTGACCTTCGTCGACCCGGTGCCGAGCGATCGCGTGGCTTGGGCCGGGCTGGCAGCGGTGCCGGCGGCCGGCGCTCCGGGTGCGGCGATCGCCGCCGGATCGAGCGCGTCCGAGACGCTGCCTTTCGACTGGCAGCCCGACACCATGCCCGCGAACGCAAAGACGATCGCCCACGTCCACAAACCGTGTCGCTGCCGGCCAGAATCCATGATGCCTCCCTCATATCCCGCCGGGTATTTGTCCCGGTCTCATCCGTTCATCTTACGGCAGACTTGCCTCGCCGTCTTTGCAATTGCTGGATTATGGCTCAGCCGTCGAAAAGTCTTGCCCGGAGCGCCTTGATCATTCTGGCTTGCCCGGCGCTTCGATAGTCCGCGCATTTCATGTATCGCGGGCCCGGCACGAACAGTCGGCGCACACAAATCCGCCTCGCCGGGGCAGGGGCACCATCGTCTCCTGCTGTCGGGAATGCGGAGAATCCGAACGTCGCCACCGGCAATGGCCCGGCCACCGCAAAACCTTCTCTCGCCAGGATTGCACGCGCACGCCGGCAGTAGCGGACCGAAAGTTCGGAGAACCGGGTTTCGCCGTGCCCGGCACGATACTTCATGACGGTGGTGCAGAGATCGCCTGCGGCAAGGCTGTTTGCCTGCGCCAGATATCTGACGCCGAGCGCGATGTTGGTCGCCGGCGCGCCAAGCTCGTCGAGCGAGCCACGAAAGCCCAGCATTCGGGCCGTCGCGGGCATTACCTGCATCAACCCGACCTCACCATCGGCGCCGTGCACATCGGGATCGAACCCGCTTTCGATCTCCATCACCGCGTGCGCCAGCACCGGCTCCAAGCCGTAGAGCGATGCCTGGCATGTCGCAAACGCCTTGAATGTCGCGCGCGTCCATTCGGAGGCGGCGTCGCAGCGAACCGGCCGCCTTAAGCCGAACGGTGCTGGTCTCTCCAGGCTAGGTCGTTCCAGCCAGTTGGCGCAGGCTTGAGTGGCAAGCTGGCCAAAACCGGTCAATGCGATCGCTCCGGCGATCGCCCTCGTCAATCGTCCGCCGACCATCGGTCAGCCAACCGGCACTGCCGGATCCCTTCCGGTCAGTTCATGTACTCGACCATGCGGTCGTGGAAGCATTCGCACTTGTTGAGCGTGTCCTCGTCCTTGTAGTTCGTCTTGAGGTAGCCATAGGCCATGCCGCAGGCGACCTTGGCTTCCGATGCCCAGACGAAGGCAGGACGGGACGAATTGATCCATTCCGAGCTGTTGGCGACGGCCACCGACTCGTCCATCAGCTTCACCACCTCGGCCTTGAGATCGACGATGTTGTCGGTCAGCACCAGGTTCGATGTGCCGACGGTCCGGCAATAGTCGGCCACCGGCCCTTCGATGATGTCGGCGGCATAACCCGTCGACCCGACTGCCAGCAACAGCGTCGCAGCGGAAACCAACAGTCTTACGGAACGTTTCATGATGAGATCCCCCTCTGTATTCCTAATCTCTAATGCATAGCATAGTCGCGTGGCCCCGCACCATGCTCCTAGACCACGTTTGCCGTTGTCGTATGCTGCGTCACTCCGTCATCGTAGAGCAGGGTGATCGTGTTGGCGACGGGTGCATTCGTCAAGGTGGCCACGTCCACGAAATTGGCGCCGTTGGCCAAACCGTCGGCGTCGACGCTGACAGTGTTCGTTCCCGCATTGTAGTTCACGAAGTCGCCGACATTGGCCCCTCCGGCGGCTGTATCGAACAGTGAGGTAAGGTCGATGATGTCGCCATGGCCGCCGACACCGCTGTAGTCAGCGATAAGATCTTTGATGTCGAGGTGCTCGAGCTTGAACGTATCGACGCCTATACCACCGGTGAGCGTGTCCTGACCGGAACCGCCGATCAGCAGGTCGTTGCCGTCGCCGCCGAACAGTATGTCCGCTCCCGAGCCGCCGTAGAGCGTGTCGTTACCGGAGTTGCCCGACAAGGTATCATCGCCGCGTCCGCCGGAGAGGATATCAGCCTGGAGATTGAGTCCATTGAGGGTGTCGTTACCGCCCTCGCCGAGCAACGTGGTTTCCGCCGACGTCGTAGTGTGTGTATCGACGCCAGAGGTTCCTTGCCAGGTGCTGAGATCGGGCGAAAGGTGTGCCGTCACTGACCCGGCGATCGCGTCGCCGTCACCGTCGGTCGCGGTAACCGGTATCGCGATATCGAATGGCGTAACGGCGTTGGCGGTCGTGTAGGTCACCGGCCCCAGTTTGAAGTCGTTTGAGCCAGCATTGGCCGAAATCTCGATTGCGCTGAACGGGTCGGAATTTGCAATCACGGTAAAGGTATCGCCTTGCTCCAGGCCGATGATGGTCCATGTTCCGTTCAACGCATTGTACGTTGCCACCGGATTAATGCTCCCTCCGGCGTTGACCACGGTGACCAGGCTGCCGAACGCTGTGCTTTCGCCTGTTCCGTCGCCAATGTAGGAGTTGTCGTAGTCGGCGTTGACCGGGCGGATGGTGATGGATACCGGAGCTGATCCCGAGACATTGCCAATCCCCTGGGTGTAGCTGGCTACCTCGTAGTGATCGGTATAATGGATTCCGGTCCCGGTACCGTCAGGGGTGCCGGCGATATTGCCGTCGGTTGTTGCGTTGCTGACGAAGTCGAAACGAATCGCCTCACCTGGTCCGATGCTGTTTCCGCCATTGACACCCCAGCTGCCCGTGCTCGTATTTACGGTGTGGCCATTGGCGGTGGCTAGCAGGTCACTGGTCGACCCGGTCGAGTCAAGAACAATAGCGTCATTGTTGCCGCCGCTGGGTGTGAAGTTCGCCGTATTGAACTGGTTGCCGGCAAACATTGTCGCGTTCTGCGTATAGGTCCAGGTGTCCGTGGCTGGATTGAGTGTTGCCGTGAATGCGAGATCGCTACCGTTGACAACCGAAGTCTGTCCGACCACGGTGTGCGAATCGACGACGTGGAAGAAGAC
Organism: Mesorhizobium sp. L2C066B000; assembly: GCF_000502335.1. Lineage (NCBI taxonomy): Bacteria > Pseudomonadati > Pseudomonadota > Alphaproteobacteria > Hyphomicrobiales > Phyllobacteriaceae > Mesorhizobium > Mesorhizobium sp. L2C066B000. The sequence continues at coordinate 248,137 of NZ_AYWZ01000004.1, read as the reverse complement.
CTGTTCGCCGTTCAGGAAAATATTCGTGCCCGTCGCATCCTTCACTGCAGCGCCTTCGGTCACGTTGAACACAACATTGCCGATGCCGTCGGCGCCGGCGGATGGTCCGAAATTGATCTGTTCCGTGAGCGTCGTATGGTTGATGTTCTCGACGAAGATACCATCCGGAGTGAACGGCAGCGGAGCGTCGTCCAGAACCGTCAGATTGACCGAGCCGGAAACATGATCGCCGCTGGTGTCGGTTGCCACCACCTGAATCCCGTTGATGGTGACGTTGCCCGAGCCGGCAAGATGCTGGAGCTGGTCGGTCAGTGTCGCGGTAACGACGGGTGTCAACGAACTGTTGGGGCCGGCGTTTGTGGTTGACAGCGCCAGATAGACGAATGCGCCGAGGTTCACGCTGCCGGCCGTTTGTATCAGACTGCCGACGAGTTGGTTGCCGACGAGCGCCCAGCTGATTGTGTATCCAGAGGCTAGGCCAGAAACAGTCGGCGCCACCCAGTTTGGATCGCCGGTCGGGTTGGCGAATGCAACATTAATGGCTTCGCCGGTCGTGGTGAAGGTGATGCCGCTGATTGCTTGCGCCGTCTCGCCGCGGCTGCCTGGGTTGGTGCCGGTCACGGCCCCGGCTTGGAGATCCGCAGGCGCCGAAGCATCGAGCGTGGTGTCGAGCGCGGCTTCGTTCAATGTCAACGATGCAGTCCCGCCACCCGATGGAACGGTGTTGGTCTGCACATTCAGGGTCACCGTGGCCGTCGAAGTGTCGCCGTCACCGTCCTTGATCGTGTAGGTNATAGATGCCCGTCGGCGTGTAGGTGAACGTTCCATCGTTGTTGTAGGTGACGGTGCCGTGAGCACCGTTGGTGGCGGTCACCTGGCCGCTGACCGGATTGTTGTCGGTGTCGACGCCGTCGGCTCCGAATTTGTCGTTGGCGAGCAGGTCGATGAGAACTGTGGGGCCTGTAACCGTGGATGCCCAGGTATCGTTCGCAGCCGTAGGCAGGTCGTCGTCGATGACCACGGTGAAGGAGGTGGTTCCGGTTGAGCCGTCGGCGTCGGTCACCGTGGCGGTGACCGTGAACGGTGCGGTGTCGTCCTCGGTGCCGGCCACTGTGTGCTTGACCGGCTGCAGCAGGGTCATGGTGTAGTCGGCGCCGGTATCGTTGACGCTGCTCACCGCGATGGTGAACACCTGGTTGGCGGCCACGCTCGGGTCGGTGTTATGCACGTAGCCGATCAGTTGGCTGCCGACCCATGTCGTGTCGACCACAGCGCCGGCCAGCGTCTGCAGGCCCGTCGCATTGCCGGCCGTCGACAGCCCAACGCCGCCGAGGGCGATATGGTCGGNTGGCTGCCGACCCATGTCGTGTCGACCACAGCGCCGGCCAGCGTCTGCAGGCCCGTCGCATTGCCGGCCGTCGACAGCACAACGCCGCCGAGGGCGATATGGTCGGCGCCCAGCGTGTAGGCGATATGGCCGGTCAGCACCGGCGTGGCATCGCCTGTCGCCGTGTCGTGATTGCCGGCGGCAAGGTCGTCCTCGTCGGCGATCAGGTTCGCCGACGTCGACAGCGCCGTCACGCCGGTATCGCTCAGCGTCACCGTGAACGTCGCCGTGGTGGTGTCGCCGTCGCCGTCCTTGATGGTGTAGGTGAAGGTCTCGTCGACCGTCGTCCCGTTGGCCACGTTCTGCGTGGTGTTGGTATAGACCNCGGCGTGGCATCGCCTGTCGCCGTGTCGTGATTGCCGGCGGCAAGGTCGTCCTCGTCGGCGATCAGGTTCGCCGAAGCCGTCACATTGGTGATGCCGCTGTCGGAGACCCCGAACGTCACCTGCTTGGTGACCGTGTCGCCGTCCTTGTCGCTCACCGTGTAGCTGAACGTCTCGGTTACCGTCGTGGCGCTCGTCACGTGCGCCGGCGCGGTGTAGATCAGATGGCCGGCGCCGTCGATCGACAGCGTTCCGCCTGTCGCGCCCTGGTTGGCGAAGNCCGTCGTGGCGCTCGTCACGTGCGCCGGCGCGGTGTAGATCAGATGGCCGGCGCCGTCGATCGACAGCGTTCCGCCTGTCGCGCCCTGGTTGGCGAAGACCAGGCCTTGCAGCGTTCCCTGCAGGCCGTCGGCGCCCGCGCCGATGCCCAGAACCGTCACTGCATCACCGATGTCGTGCGCTCCGGTGCCCTCGACGAAGGTCGCTCCCGCATAGTTCTGCGCAACCGGACCATCATCCTGGAATTCGATGCTCAGGGCGACATGGGATATGGCAGTGCTGGAATCGCCGTCAAAATCGGTAATGGTGGCTTTGACGTGCAGGTCGGCGGCGACCGTGGCGATGTCGTCAAAAGCTGCCGCGCTTGACCCGTCGACATTGTGGGCGATCGGTTGATATTGCCCGATCCAGACCGCTCCGGTTGGATCGACATAAACCTTGAAGACGTCGACGCCGTTGGCAGAGCCGACGAGAACGCCGTCCGCATTTGTCGAGAGCATGATTGCCAGGCCGTCGAGTGTCTTCAGGCCCGAATCGATGTTTGCCAGCGGGTTGCCGTTCGCATCCGTCACCGCAAAGGAGAACGTCGCGTCGTCGTCCGCGCTAACCGACGCATTGAACAGGCCGAGTGCACTGGCTGAAGATTTTGCGTAACCTAGTGCGTCTGGTTCGGTGACCAGGGCAGGCGGGGGCAGCGCGGTGTCGTTGGCCGGATTGGGATCCGCGGCATTGTTGACGCCGGCGGATTCGTCGTGGCTGACCCTGAAGACCTCCGTCTGCGTGGTGACGGTGGTGATCTTGGCTTCGATGCCGAAGATCTTGAACGGGTTGCCGCCAGTCAAGGTCGCATCGGTTCCGCCAGCGTTGGAATCGAAGGTAAAATCGTTGTAGTTGCCCACCTTGAGCTGGTCGAACGGGGTGCTGCCAATGACCTCGACAGTCGCACCATCCGGCACGCCGGCGAAGGCATAGCCCACCTGCGCGCCGCCTTCGAAGACAGCCGTGCCGGCGGTCAGCACACCGTTGATGCTCACGGTGAACGGTTCGAATGTGCCACCGTCCTTGGCGCCGATGAACATCACGGCGGCTTCGACACCCTGGGCTTCCGCAACATCGATCGTGAACTTGACCGAGGCGACATCGTACGAGCCGCTGTCGCTGACGCTTGGCGGATTCGGACCGTTGGGTGTGATCACAAGATCATTGACGAAGTCCATCGTCACGATTTCGGGGCCGGTCAAATGCGGATGGGTTTCGTATCCGTCGATGATCTGGCCGTCGCCGACGCCGATCTTGGTGCCGGTGGTGTTGACGGAATTGTCGCCTTCGTTGATGTCGATGCCGCTGAGCTTGATGTCGTGATTGCCGGCGCCATCCATGCCGCGAACATCGGTGTTGCCGGCCTGCAGCGTATAGACGATCGTTTCGGTCGTGGTTGTGGTTGTCGTGCCCGCATCCCGCGCGACGATCTGCGGAACGTCGTCGAGCACCTGGACCTTGAACGTACCAGCCGCCAGTCCGATGGTGTCGCCGTCACCGTCCATGGCGATGACGAAGGCCGAAAGATCGATACCGCCATTGGCAAGCGTATTTTCGGTGTTGTCGCCCGGGAGCGTATCCAGAGTCGGATGATCGATCTGATCGATCAGGGTGAAGACATAGGAGCCGTCCGCACCGACGGTCAGGGTGAAAACAGGACGATCCGTGCCCGCCTGATAGCCGGCGCCGGCGCCTACATCGACATAGCCGGTCAGGGTCGTGCCGTCGGAGACGATGAGGACGTTGCCGCCTTTCGAATCAAATCCCGAATCCGATGGGGTGGTTTGGGTGACAAGGCCGAAGGCCGAGGTCGCATTCGGGCCGTCAGAGCCGAAGTCGACGATTGCATTCAATGCGCCGGCAGCACCGATGGCAACCGCGGAGTTTGTTCCGGTCACTTCGCCAGGCTGAAGATTGTCGGCATTTCCGGTGGACTGGCTGTTGTGCAGACCGTCTTCGTCGACATTCGCGGTGACCTGGGCGGTGCCAGTAACCTTCGGCCCGTCATCGTCGAAGGAGAATGCGGAGCCTTGGCCGTCGATCAGGTCGACGGTCGCCTTCTCTGTGATGGTGTCGCCGTCGCCATCCTGGCGCGTTACCTCATATTGCAGCTGAACCTGGCCGCCATTGGTCAGCGACAGATTGAGTTCGGAATCGAACTTGTTGCCGTCGGCGCCATGGTTAAGTGCCTCATAGAGCGTGGTCTGCAGCTGCTCGGCGCCAGGCGCCCCGGTGATCGCGATGGTCAGAACCTGATCGCCATGCGTGTCGCGGCCGACGATCACTCCTCCTTCGAGGAAGAGCGTGACGGCGCCGCCGTCGGTGGCGGTGAGATTCGTGGCAAGGCCACCGGCCGGAATGCCGGTAAAGCTCAGATTCCCGGTAACGGTACCAGGACCGTCCGAACCATAGCTGCCGCCGACAGTGAACAGATTGGTCAGTCCGCCTGCTACCGCGGTGTTGACCTGCGCCAGGCCCGGACCGGCATCATCCGTGTTGGCGTTGCCGCCGGCATCTTCGGTCTCGCCGATAGCGCCATTGTAGCGATCCGCGCCAACCGTCTCGTCGAGTTCGACGGAAAGCAGGCCAGCGGCTCCATGGTAGGCGCCAACCGTAAGGCTTGGCCCGTCATCGTCGAAGGAGAATGCCGAACCCTTGTCGTCGATCAGGTCTACGGTCGCCTTCTCTGTGATGGTGTCGCCGTCGCCATCCTGGCGCGTTACCTCATATTGCAGCTGAACCTGGCCNACGGTCGCCTTCTCTGTGATGGTGTCGCCGTCGCCATCCTGGCGCGTTACCTCATATTGCAGCTGAACCTGGCCGCCATTGGTCAGCGACAGATTGAGTTCGGAATCGAACTTGTTGCCGTCGGCGCCATGGTTGAGCGCTTCGTAGAGCGTGGTCTGCAACTGCTCTGCGCCGGGCGCGCCGGTGATCGCAATGGTCAGGACCTGATCACCCTGCGTGTCGCGGCCGACAATCACTCCTCCTTCGAGGAAGAGCGTAATGGCCCCGCCGTCCGTGGCAATGAGATTCGTGGCAAGGCCACCGGCCGGAATGCCGGTGAATGCCAACTGCGCGGTCGTGTTGCCTGGCCCGTCGGCACCGTAGACGCCGCCAACGGCGAACAGCGAAGAAAGGCCACCCGCCAGGCCGGTCGTCACCTGGGCCAGGCCAACGCCGTCATCGGTGTTGGCGTTGCCGCCGGCATCTTCGGTCTCGCCGGCATTATAGCGGTCGCCGCCGACCGTCTCGTCGAGCTCGACCGAAAGCAACTGTGCCGCTTGCGCGGTTGCCTGGACCGAAAGCGTAGGGCCGTCGTCCAGCACACCAATATTGAGGGTCGCGGTGGCCGGATCATTGTCTGTGTCTGTAACCACGACGGCAAAGCTGTCGGAAACCCCCTCGGTCGTTCCGGTCGATGAGATGTCGTGATGATCAAGAGTGTTGTCGGCAAGGGTATAAATCCAGCTATAGCCGTTCGTCGGATTGCCGGTGACCACGAGCGTGCCGTATTGCCCGGCAACGCTGCCGCCGTTGGTCACGTCCACACCGTCAATGACAAGCGTCCCGATGCCATCACCCGAGACGATGTTGAAGGTCCCTGAAACCTGCTCGGCGGTGCTGGCCGGGTCCGTCCCGTCGGCAAGCGCGGCCTCGTTGACGACAAATCCGGAGCCAATGTCGATTGTCGGCGTCGTATCTTCTTCCCTGACCCCGATCGTCAGCTCACGCGGCTCCAGCCGTCCAAATTGCAGGTCCGTCGGCGGCAACAATGCGGAAAGATCGAAGCCGTCGCCGATACCACCTGGGGGAATGGTGAAGTCGCCGCCGGCACTGCCTGGGGCGCCGCCCGGGCCGGCCGAGATCGAACCATCGGCACCGAAGGCGACATCGACGTGGCTCGCTTCAAGAGCGGCCAGCAAGGCCACGCGCGGAACTTCGACATCACCGATGATGAAGGTCGGCACGTTGAGCGCGCCATCCTTGATGAGGATGACTGAACCGTCGGCCTGTTCCAGCAACAGATTGTGGCCGTCGACCTTGATGTTGTCGATGGAGACGTCCGCCGGAAGTTTCACGATGTTGCTGGCGTCGGCCACGTATTCATGCGGCGCGGCTGCCGCCGGCGCTTTCGCCTCCGCGGGTGCTGCCGGCTGAACGGGTGCGCCACTGCCGACATCGACCGGCACCGGCTCGGCAGGCGCCGCCTGAGCGGCCTGCGCTACCTGGATGCCTGCCTGCGATGGCGAGCCGCCATGTTCATGTGAAGAGTGCTCGTCCCAAGAATTCGAGACGGTATCCAAATCGTTACTGGTCGTCATCGCCAAACCCCTCCGGCATTTCCCGGATAGAGACAGTGACGACTTCTGCTTTGCAACTGTCCCGCAATCAATTTCATATATCCCGGTATGCAAGTCTCGGCATTTTTTACGTGTGGTAAACCCGGAAGATATAATCTGATATACATTGGCCGCGCCGCGCTTCGTTTGATATCCGCCGGCTGAGCTGGATTGGTAAACAGAAGTATAAATTTGAATAAAGTTTTACACAAAATAGGTATTCCCGATTGAAGGAAACTTATCCACCTTCCTTTCCAGTAATTTGAGACAATATTGGTACCGTCCACAGTCAAGAGGTGGGCGTCATGAAAAAAGAAAAATCTGCCCTGGGAATAACCGGGCTCAGGCTCCTCCTGCTGGCAATGGCGATTGCAAGCCTGCCGCAGCCATCATCCGCGAAAGCAATTGCCGTGAATGCCGGCGCTGCCGCTGGAGTTCTGGCGGCGGTCGAAACCCCGTCCAGTCTCGGCGGCGTTTCGCTGGCTCGGCCGCAGCCATGGCAGCCGGTTTCAGCCTACCGGATCGGCATGATTTTCAGCAGCTCTGTTGCCGTTGATGAAAAGCGTGGTTCTTCGATCGCGCCGCCCGCCGCCGGGATCGACTTGATCCAGACGGCGGCGATCATTCCCGGCGTGTTCGGTTCTGTTGCACTGTCGATGCGCAATTTCCCGGTTTCGGCGCGCTGGGCGCCGGTCTACAAGGCAATTGTCGACTGTACCGCGAGCAGCGCGTGCGAACGCAAGAACAGCGCCTTTGCCGAGATAGTCAAGGCAGCCGGGAACAAGCGCTTCATCGACAAGTTGTCCTTCGTCAACTCAAGTATAAATCGCGCCATCGCCTACAAGAAGGACAGCGTGGTTTACGGCAAGCTCGACTACTGGGCCAAGCCCCGGGAAATCCTTGAGCGGCGGGCAGGGGACTGCGAGGATTTCGCCATCCTCAAGATGGCCGCGCTGCTGCATGCAGGCATCCCGGCGCAGAGCATGTCGCTGGTCGTCTTGCAGGATCGCAAGCGCGGTTTCTTTCATGCCGTGCTGTCGGTCAGCACCGGCAGCGGCGTCTTCATTCTCGACAGTTTGAGCAATGTAGTTTCCCGCGACACAGACCTGCCGACCTACGTGCCGCTGTATTCGTTCAGCACCGATCGCGCGTGGATCCATGGCGCGAAGACCGGTTCTGCTCAAATAGCCGATATCAAGGGCGGCCTTTCGACGGTCGCGCCTGGTGAAGGTGTGCAGCCGTAAGCTCCCATCAGAGAGTCTTGAGCGCTCTATCTCTTGTTTGACGCAATTTTCCACGAAAACCGCTCACACTTTTCCCGGAATTGCTCTAGCCGCCGAAGACGAACGCCATCAGCAGTTCCGGCTCGACCACCGGCGCCCGCACCGCGCTCAGTTGACCGCGGTAGCGGCGGTCGCCGGCGCCTATGACGAAACCGGTCGCGACCGGCGTCTCGCCATTGGCGTCGAGCCTAGCGAATATGTCGGCGACATTGAGGTCCAGCGCCAGCTTGAGATCCTGGCGCGCGTCCTCGTTCGGCGCCACCGGCAATTGCCGCCGCACCAGTTGCTGGAACGGCGCATTGAAGGTCAGGATCTTCTTCGACGATGCCAGGGCAAAGGCCGGCGAGGGACAGGCGACGAGAATGGCGCTGATGGTCTTGATCGACGCGAGCCTCTGCAAGGTGAGGTTTTGGTCGGCCAATCCACGCATGCAGGCTACGCGAATTGCCGATGTCAGGTTTCCGGCGTTGGCGTGGCTCTCTGCAATTTCCTCGATCAGTGTGCCGATCGTGCATTTGCGGCTTTCCGCCATCTGCTTCAGCGATGTCCAGAACGCCCGTTCCAGACGAATGCCGCGGCGCATGCCGCCACGCGCCACAACCCGGAACTCCAGTCCGAAATCCTCTGCCGCCAGCGGTGGCAGCAGCCGGTCGCGATCGGCAGGAAGGGAGACCGCGCTATCGCTCACTCATTGCCTCCTCTCGCGCCTTGTTGATCGGCTTCATAAGGTAGGTGAGAATCGTTTTGCGTCCGGTCTTGATGTCGACCGAACAGATCATGCCGGGGATGATCGAATAGGTCTTGCCGTCGCGTGTCAGCGTCGATTTGTCGGTGGCGACACGGACCTGATAATAGGGTTCGCCGGTCTTCTGGTCGACCAGGCTGTCGGCAGTGATGTTCGAGACCTTGCCTTCGATGCCGCCGAAAATCGAGAAGTCATAGGCGGTCACCTTGATCAGGGCATCCTGGCCCGGCCGGATGAAGGCGACGTCCCGCGGTGAGACCCGGGCTTCGACCAGCAGGGTCTCGGACGTCGGCACGATACCCGCGACGACCGCGCCGGGCTGGACGAAGGCGCCGACCGTGTTGATGTCAAGCGTGTTGACGATACCATCGACAGGCGAACGGATATCGGTACGCGCCACCTTGTCGGTGGCACCGCGTATCGTCTCGTCCACCACCGAGAGATCGGCCAGCGCCTGCGTCAGATCGCTGAGCGCTTCCTGTTGCAGCTGGAGGCCAAGTTCGTCGACCTGAAGCTTGGCTTCCGTGATGGCAGACCTGGCTTTCTTGATGGTCTCTCCGGCAAGCGTCAGCTGACCATTGAGCTCGGTCTGCTCGCGCTCGACGCGGAGCTGCTCGGTTCGCGCCATCAGGCCCTTCTTGACCATCGCTTCGACCAGCTTCGCCTCCTGGTCGCTGACGGCCAGGTTCTTGGTGAGGCGATCGGCATTGGCGTTGGCTTCGTCGAGTTCCTTCTCACGCTGATCGAGGCGCGACTTGAGAACCGACAGTTTGACTTCGAAGTTGTCGCGCCGCGCGATTAGCAGCTTCTGCTCGTTGTCGCAGATTTCCGGCGCCACCTTCTGAATCTCGGGCGGGCAGGGAAACGCGCCCTCTAGACTTCCGGTCTGTTCGAATTTGAGCCGTGCAATGCGCGTCTGCAATGCCCGCGCCTTGGCCTGCTGCTCGCCAAGGCTGGAAGTGTTGAAGGTGTTGTCGAGACGAATGATGAGGTCATTCTTCTTGACGACCTGACCGATCGTCACGGCGATTTCCTGAACCACGCCCGGCTCGCTGGCCTGGATGATCTGGGTCTTCGACGCCGGTATGATCTTGCCGTCGCCGCGTGCGATTTCATCGACCTCGGCGAAGGATGCCCAGGCTACCGAACTCGCAAAAAGCGCTCCGATAATGAATATCGAAGCCGACGCAAAAAGCGGCGGACGGTCTTCCCTGGCTAGCATTTCCAACGCCCCAAAGTGTTGAATTAACTCAGTAATTCTGTTCGGTCAGGCGCTTGTTTTCTGCAGCGCCTGTATCACCTGGTCTTTCGGTCCATCGGCAACGATCTTGCCCTGCTCGATGACAATGAGGCGGTCGGCCAGCTCGAGCATGCTGAAGCGGTGCGTCGAAACGATCAGCGTCGTGTTGCGATCGAAAGCCACTTTGAGCTGCTTGATCAGCTGGCGCTCGGAAGCCAGATCCATCGAGCCGGACGGCTCGTCCAGGAACACGATTTTCGGTTTGGTCAGCAGCAGGCGGGCAATTGCCATTGTCTGCCTCTGACCGCCCGAGAGATTGGTGCCGCGCTCGCCGACATTCATGTCGTAACCTCGCGGATGGCGGGAGACGAAGTCGTCGACGCCGGCAGCCTTGGCCGCGTCGACGATCTGCTCATCGGTCGCCTCCGGGCACGCCATCAGGAGATTTTCCTTGATGGTGCCGGAAAACAGATCGTTGGCTTGCGCGACGATCCCGACCGCGGCGCGAACCTCCGACGGGTGGTATTGACGGATGTCGATCCCGTCCAGCAGCAACTCGCCGGAGGTCGGCAGGAAAAGCCTGCCGATCAGCCGCCCCATGGTCGTCTTTCCCGAGCCTATGCGGCCGATGATGCCGATCCGCTCACCGGGCTTCACCGAGAAATTCAGGCCGGTCAGCACTTCGTTTTCGGAACCCGGGTAGACAAAGCCGACATTCCTGAATGCCATTGCACCGTTGCGAATGGGGCGGTTGACGAAACCAACCGTGTCCGGCCGATCCTCAGGCTGCGCCATGATCGAATTCACCATTCGCAGGGACAGCATCGCCTGGCGAAGTCTGGACAAGGTGATCGCAATCTGCCCAAGCGGGGCCACCGCCCGGCCTGCCAGCATGACGGTGCCGATGATGGCGCCGGTCGAGACATGCCCTTCCGAAAAGGCATAGGCGCCGGCCACGATCAAAGCGACGGTGACCATCTGCTGGATGGCTTGGGTTATGTTGCCGGCGGCAGCCGAAAGCTGTTTGATCTTCTCGGACGTGTTGGATGCGTTCTTGGAATGCTCCGCCCATTTTCGCAGAAGGTACGCCTCTGCGCGTAGCGATTTGATCGTTTCCAGCGTGGAGATGGATTCCACCAGCAGGGCCTGGCGCTGCGAAGCCTCGTTCATGGAAGCGGCAACGCGTTTGCCGATGCGCCGTTGCGTGATCAGCCCGACGATCACCGAGGCGACAAAAGCAATGGCCGGTATGACGACCAGCCAACCGCCTATCGCATAGATGACAAGAAGAAAGACGAAGACGAATGCTGTGTCGATGAAGACGCTGATGGTGTTCGACGTGAAAAACTCGCGCACGAACTCGTACTGGGTCACCCGATTTGCATATTCGCCGGTTGAGCCGGGCCTTGCCGACAAGGACGAGTTCAGCACCTTCTCGAATAGCATATAGGAGATGCGAAGATCGGCCTTGCGCCCGGCATAGTCGATCAGTGACGCTCTGGCGGTCTTCAAGAGCAGGTCGAACAGAATGACCGCGCCGATCCCGATCGACAGCACCCAGAGCGTCGATATCGCCTTGTTCGGCAAGATCCTGTCGTAGACGTTCATGGTGAAGATCGGTGAGGCAAGAGCCAGCAGATTGATGAATACCGCCGACAGGATGACCTTCGAATAGGTGCGCCAGAACGGCCCCATCGTGCCGGTCAGCCAATGTCGCCGCTCGATCTTGGCCGCCGAACCGACGCTCATCGCCTCTACTGCGTTGGCATAGGTTATCGAGAACGAAACGCCGCCACTAATATAACTTCCGGAAAACTCGGATTTGCTGATTGTCGTGCGGCCGTCTTCCTGGGGAGCGGTCGTAAATCCACCGTCCTCGGTCTGGGCAAGCAGCGCTACAGGCAACTGGCTGACGCGAAACAGAATGGCGGGAAGGTCGATGCGTCCGCGAAGAAAGTCGCGATGGCTGAATTCCGTGATTTCAAGACCGATGCGTTCGGCAAGATGCCGGATGGCGTCGATATCGATGCGGGTGTCTGACAGCGGCACGCCGGCAAACAGCACGGTCTCGGAACTCGGCCTGCCGAGGTACCCGGCAACAGCGGAGAAGCAGGCCTTGAACGCCTCTTTTGGGGAGAGGATTTTGGGTTGTGGGTTCACGATCGGCCCGCAGGACTATCGTTCGTCCTTGACCTTCCTACTTCTTTCTTACCGGTGCGAGGATGTCGAAAGGCAGATCGTTCGTCTGCTCCGACGGCGTGCGCGCATAGGTTTCGGTGTCGGCCGTTTCAGGCGCATTGAACTCGGCCTTGGCATAGGCGGTGGCCTGTTTTGCCGGCTGAAGATTCATGGTCTTCAGCAACTGCCCGGTTGCCGCCAGCAGCCGGTACTGCGCGAAAAGCGACGCGTAGGATGCGGTGTCGGCAAGCGTAGCTGTGTTGAACCGCGTGTTCTGCGCGTCGAGCACGTCGAGCAGTGAGCGCTGTCCGACCTTGAACTGCTCGCGATAGGACGCCACCAGCCTTTCGTTGGCGGCAGCCTGAAGCTTCAATGTCTTTGCCAGATCGGCCTGCCGGAAGCGGCGATCCCATGACGTACGGACGGCTTCCTCGATCTCGCGCAGAACCTGGTGCAGCACAAGGCGCTGCTCGCTGGTGCGGCGGACCTGCTCTTGCTCGTTGGCTTTGTCGATGCCGCCGCGATAGAGGTTCCAGCGCAGCACCAGCCGCGCCTGCAGGTCGCTAGCGTCGCCATCGTCGCCGTCGATGTCATAGCCGCCGCGGGCGCGGCCTTCGGCGATGACGGACGGCCCGAATTTCGCCCGCGCCGCATCCACCAGGGAGGCGGCGGCGTCGATATCGCTGTTGGCCATGTGGACGCGCGGATTGTTCTGTCGCGCCAGCCCTAGCGCGTCGTCGAGCGACCTTGGCAGCGCGCTCGAGACATCGCCTGGCCTTGACGCGTTGGTCAGCGGCTTACCGACCGTCTTGAAGAACCGTATCTTGGAAGCCTCCAGTTCTTCGGTCGCCTCCTGCATACGTGCCTTGGCAGCGAACAGCCGCTCCTCGGCCTGCTGGCGATCAGCCTCGTTCAACGCGCCGCCTGCAATACCTTGCCGGATGTCGCCGAGGATTGCCTGGTGAAAGCCCAGATTCTTCTTCGCTTCCGAAACGATCGAAGCCTGCAGCATGTATTCGAGATAGTCCTGGACGACAGACAGTCCAATGAATTCAGACCGTTCCAGCACCCGGAACGATGCGCCGTCGACCCGCGACGCCTGACGGTTCAGTTCCGCCCGCCTTGCGCCGCTGTCATAAAGCGTCTGCGTGACAACGACATCGGCTTCCGACGGATAGAGCGCGTCATCCTCTATGGACAGCGAACGCCGGGAGGAATTGTCGAGACGACGAACCCCCGCCGACGCCTCGACATCGACGCTGGGAAGATAAAGTCCCTTCGCTTGGCGTAGCTCGAATTCGATTGCTTCGCGGTTTTCGATCGCTTGGCCAATTTCGGGGTTGGACTCCACCGCAACCGCCATCGCCTCCTGGAGAGTGAGCGCGTGAGCATTCCCACAACTCAATATGGCGACCGTCGTCAGCAGGCCGAGGCGCTTGCCTATCGCCGGCATAACTATTGTTTTCATTTTGCCCATCCCAACGTTTCCCCGCGCCCTTATCCCCGGGCGCTACAACTCAAGCGTGATTGTTCACAAATTTACAAAATATGTGAGCGCTTATTGATTTAGTGACCGGTAAAACGCTGAGTTCAAGCCATAAATCTAAGGAATGTAGCAAAAATAGCACATAAAGATACTCAGGTGCGGTTTCTGGCAACAGCCATCCGGGTTCGCGCAGGCAAAGGAGAATGCTCCCCCGGGAAGGGCCCGCAGTGGCAACTTACAACCAATCTGCTCAGATAGCCTGACTATTTCTGGGGCGCATATTCATCTGCGAGCCCACATGGCAATTGGTTGGCAACAGGATGAACTTCGAGGCAAGTGAGCCCGTCCTAATCCGGCGCGTCGACTCGTAAATCCGTTCCACGGATTACAACTGCCTGCAAGCTGCCGCATGTTCGTACTTCCCAAGTCTCATCGGCCATATCGAGGCGCTAGACCGTCAGCTGGTCGCGCGGCTGTTGCCACAGCTGCCGATCTGCAACCGGACCAATTTCCGACGTTCTGGACCTGGTCTCCCAAGGTTTGGAAAACGACGTCAGCTATGGTCGGCAGTTCGGGGTCGCGGGAGCATACGGGAAGCTTTCAGATTTTGGCCCACGAAGAACTCAACAAAATCAACGATTTTCATTCGCCCTCCGGGCCTACCATAGCCATTGATTTTGCAACGCGCAAATGCACCTGGAGCAGTGACGGTACTTTCGAAAAGTGTTGGGCGCGGCTGTCGAACGCCACAAACTGCAAAAAATCGTCCGATTGATCCCGATAGTTGGTGAAACCTCAAAATGTTTTTTGCGCCGATTTTTCCTTTAAATCAAAAGGGTAATTTTTTGACGGTTCTGGTGGCGGACTTTTTTGCTTTGATGGAAAATACTGACAGTCGTTCAATGGTTATAGGCTGTATAAACAATCGAGTGGGAATGATTCAGGCCCACTCAAACGCCGCCGAAAATACGCCAATCTGACGTAACGCGCTGAAATAAAAACAAATCCTTTCAGGATAATCAGCGACAATCGGTGCTTAGAGATTGCCTTTGACGGACCGCCTGACGGACCTTCCGCATATTCCGCGGCTATCGCAAGAGTGCCGGGCGTTGTCTGCGTACTTGGCCGAGGTGCCCTTGCTTGGCAAGTTCCTGCCGCGACAAGGGCTGCTCGACAGCATTTTCGTCGCTATTGCCAATGCGGAGCCCCGGAGGATCAAAACCGGTTAGCAGCATGATGCCGACGGTTCAGAGCAAGCGACTCAGATTCCCGATTTGCTCAGAGTCTCCCAGCCTGTGGCTCTCCGTGCAGCGGGCCTTGAGCGTCTGGCTCGACCTTTTTGAAAGCTCGCCTCCAATCGCTGGACGAGTTTGGCGGCAAGGCTAGTCGTCTCCATCGGTGTTATGATCGATGCCAGGGAGGCCGCCTGGACCATGGCGTGAACTCATTGCCGTATGCTGGCAGTGCAAGGCAATGAACTGACTGCACAACATGTAGGTGCATTCGTGGATCAAATTTCCAGATAGCCAAACAGCGCGCGTATCTCGATTAGGTGGCAAGGAGTTGCGAAAGCTATGTTCGCAGTTTGAGAATCGTCCGATATGCCGCACAACGATGCCGGCAAGACGAGCCGAGAATGATCTGACGCAATGTTCAGATCCAAGAAGGACGGTTACCTGTGGCCCAGAAAGGAATCACACTAAAGGACGTTGCCGCAGCGGCTAAGGTGTCGCGCGCCACGGCCGCCCGGGCGCTCAACAGCTATGGTTACGTTGGCGACGAGACGGCGCTCCGCGTGGTTGAGGCAGCCGAAAGGCTGGGCTATCGGGCCAACCTCGTCGCGCAGGCGCTGCGCAGCGGACAATTGCCGATCATAGGCTTCGTGCCCGGCGATATCCAGAATCCGTTCTTCGCCCGAATCGCGCACGACATAGAGGTGGAACTGCGCAAGCACCGGCACAATCTTCTGATTGCCAGCAGCGAGGAGAATGTAGAACAGGAGAAAGAACTGCTTGAGAGCCTTCGCTCGCTCAGCATTCGCGGCTTCATCCTTGCCCCAACGTCTGCAACCGACAGCCAGCATATTGTGCAACTGGCCCGCGAAGGCGCGCCGATCGTGCTCATCGACCGCGTGGTAAAGGACCTGCAATGCGACAGCGTCGTCGTCGACAACGAGGGCGGGGCACGCGAGGCAGTGGACTATCTGGTTGGCAACGGTCACCACCGGATCGGTCTTTTGCGCGACGAGTCACGCATCTTTACGGCACAGGAACGCTTGGCTGGCTACCAAAACTCGCTCCACTCGCATGGGATCGCAATCGATGAAGCGCTCATCGGCGTATCGCGCTCGACCGTCGAGCACGCCATCGAAGCCACGATCCGCCTGTTCAGCCGGCGCAATCGCCCGACCGCACTGTTCACGGTGGACAGCCTCATGACGCAAGGCGCGCTTCTTGGCCTGCGTTCAATGGGGCTCTCGATTCCGCATGATGTGTCGGTGGTTGGCTTCGATGACTTCAACCTCGCCACGTTCACCGATCCGCAGATAACGGTCGTGGCGCAACCCATCTCCGAGATCGGACCGCTCGCCGCCAGATACCTGCTGGAGCGGCTTGCCGGCAAAAAGGTTGCACCGCGCCGTACCCGGTTTCAGACCCGCTTGATCGTACGCGGATCGGTTGTCCGGCGCGCTGTGCGCTAAGAGCAAACCCCTCGATTTCGGAGAATTTCGTCTAAAGGACTTGCCATTGGCGAAATTGCGTGCCCATTATTGCTTGTGAGATCGATCTCACATCGGGAAAACGAGCTAGACGGCCCACCGACGCCTAAGGCGGGCTAGAGGCCTGTAACATGCGAAATACAAGGAAAACGTCATGCTGAACTTCGATAGGGACCGCTTCGTGAAGATCCAAAGCGGGGCCGTCGCCGTCGCAGGTGAGGTTCGCTCACTGATGCGCACACTGCTGGCAGATGGCGTCGAGCGGCTGTTTGTCATGGGCACCGGCGGCGTGCAGCTTCTAACCTTGCCCGCGATCGAGTTGGCGCAGCGCTGTTCCACCTTCCCGGTGAGCGGTGCCTATCCGGCGCAGGTCGTGATCGATCCGCCCGCCGGTCTCGACAGCAAGGCCGTGGTGGTCATCCCGTCCTTGTCGGGCACGACGAAGGAAGGCGTCGAGCTCATGGCCTTTCTGAAAAAACGTGGTGTACGCACGATTTCGCTCACCGGCCATTCGGATACGCCAATCGCACGGGAGGCTGACCACAATTTCACGAACTTCGCCGAAGACGACACCTCGTCGGAATCCTTCTACCTGCAGACGCTGCTGATCGTCCTGGCCCTGCTGGAAGAGCGCGGCGAATATGATGATTTTGATGGCACTGTCGCCGAACTCAAACTGCTGCCGGACCTGCTTGCCGACGCCAAGGCTGCCTTTGAGGACAGGGCGGCCGAACTGGCCCAGACAATCAAGGACGATACCTATCACATCTTCACCGGCGCCGGCTCGGTGTGGCCGGAGGCACACTATTACGGCATGTGCATCCTCGAAGAGATGCAGTGGATTCGCACCCGCCCGGTGCACGCCGCCGACTTCTTCCACGGTACGCTCGAGTTGGTCGAGCCGGGCGTCAGCGTTTTCGTGTTCAAGGGCGAAGATGCCCTTCGGCCCCTGGCCGACCGGGTCGAGAACTTCGCCAGGCGCTACACGGACCGCGTTCGCACGCTGGACGCGGCCTCGGTCAAGTTGCCGGGCATCTCCGCAAAGGTCCGCGGCATGATCTCGCCGGTTCTGCTCGCCACCTTGCTCGAGCGGCTGAGCGCCCATCTCGAGGTGCTGCGCAACCACCCGCTGACCACCCGTCGCTACTACAAACGCGTGGAATATTGATCCCCTCTTACCTCTGAAGGAGCTATCCATGAAACGTTCGCTGCAAGTCGTGGCGGTCACGGTGGCCGCGGTATCATCATTGGGGTTGTCGATAAGCGGCAGTTCCGCCGCTTCGCCGGCTGTCACGGCCGACCCAAACGCCAAGGTGGAATACACCGGCACGCTTTCGGTCCTGACCAAGTTCGGGCTGCAACAGCTGTCGCCCTATTTCGTCAACCTGGCACAGGCCTATGAGAAGCTCCATCCGGATGTGAAGGTCGAACTTATCCAGGAGAGCGACGACAGCGTGAAGGGCAAGACCAAGACGCTGGTCGCTTCCAACTCGCTGCCCGATATCTATTTCTCCTGGACAGGCAGCTGGGGTGGCAATTTCGTGCGCGGCAATCGCGCCGTTGATCTCACGCCCGTCATTGCTGCCGATACCGAGTGGGGCAAGTCGCTGTCTCCAGCCGCCGTCAAGGCGTTCCAGTACAACGGCAAGTTCTATGGCATTCCGCTTTACCAGGATGCCAAGTTCATGGGCTACAACAAGCAGATCTTCGCCAAGCTCAGCCTCAAGGCACCCGCCACTTTCGAGGACTTGCTGACCAGCTGCGACGCCATCCGCAAATCCGGCGTGACACCGATCTCCTTCGGCAACAAGGAGGCTTGGCCGGCGATCCACTTTGCAGGCCAGCTGCTCGCCTACAACGTGCCGCAGGCAACGCTGGAACGCGACTTCGATCCGGCCACCGCCCAATACAGCGATCCAGGCTACGTCGCAGCACTCAAGCAGTTCAGCCAGCTTGTCGAGCGCTGCACCGATGGCGCCGGCGTCAACGGCACATCCTATGCTTCGGCTCTCCAGGCCTTCACCAACGCCCAGTCGGCGATGTACTACCAGGAAATCATCGAGTTCGATCAGGCCGCCACGCCGGAGTCGGCGTTAAAGCCCGCCGATTTCGGATTCTTCCGGCTGCCGGTGCCCGCTGGCGCAAAGGGTGACGCCAAGTCGATCGAGGGCGCGCCGGAGGGCTACATGATCAATGCGGCATCGAAGAACATCCCGCTGGCGATCGATTTCATGAAGTTCGTGACTTCCAAGGAAAATGCGCAGGTGCTGTCTGCGCCACCCTATGGCCAGCCGAGCGCCACCATCGGCGGCGCCTCGGAATCGAACATGAGCGCGGCTGTGGTCGATGGCCTCAAGGATATCAACGCCGCCTCATACCTCATGCCCTGGCTGGATACGGCCAACCCACCGCGCGTCGCCGCCGTCTGGCTGTCCAGCTTGCAGGCGCTGGCGGGCGGCTCGATGACGCCCGAGCAAGTGATGGACGAGGTGCGCAAAGCCGCATCCGCGGCCAAATAAAACAGACCATGGCAAGGGCCTCGGACACAGTGGACAGCGGCGCCGATATTCGCGGCGTCGCCAAGCCGCAACGGCCAAAGAGCCGGCGGGCCTGTTTCGCCAACCTGTTGTCGTTGCGATGGGCGGCGATCGCGCTCATCCTCATCGGCTGGTTCGTCTATTATCCGATCGTCGACAATTTCATCGTCAGCACCACCGACCAGGACATCTACACCGGCGAGGTCACCAATGTCGGCCTCGCCAATTACGACCGGCTGCTGCATGACCCGGTCGTGCTGCTGGCGCTGTGGAACAACTGCCTCTACGCTCTCATCTCCGTCATCTTCCAGGTCTTCGGCGCGTTCCTGCTGGCGGCCATCATCGAGGACCTGAAGAGCGAACGCTGGCGCCGCCTGTGGCGCGCCGTCTATTTCGTCCCGTCGGCCATCTCGATCACGGTGACGGGCCTGCTGTTTTATTTCATCTACCAGCCGCAGATCGGCTTGCTGGATGCAGCCCTCAGCCGTGTTGGCCTGAGCCAGCTCGTCATGCCCTGGCTTGGCAATGAGCACACCGCCATCTATGCCATCATCGCCATGAGCCAATGGCAGGGTTTTGGCTATTCGACGCTGCTGTTTGCCATTGCCATTCAGAAGATCCCGCGCGACCTCTACGATGCCGCAACGATCGACGGCGCAGGCCCGCTTCGCCGCCTGTGGAGCATCACCTTTCCGCTGACCCGGGAAATGACGGGATTGATGATCATCGTCACCATCACCGGCGCGTTCCAGGTGTTCAACGAGGTCATGGTGATGACCGCGGGCGGCCCCAACAACAGCAGCCAGGTGCTGGGCACGTGGCTCTACCAGAAGGCCTTCATCGAGGACAATTTCGGCTATGGCGCGGCGATCGCCGCCGTCATCTTCATGTTGACCATGCTCACCGGTGCGGCACAGCTCTGGTACACCAAGCGCCGCCGGGTGCAGCAATGAGCGCAACGATTGCAGCCGGTCGCAGCCGGCACGTCAATGTGTGGTCGGTCATCGCCAGGACATTGCTCTATTCGTTCCTGGTCTGCCTCGCTGTCGTCGTCATCTACCCGCTGATCTGGATGGCGCTGAGCGGCTTCAAGGACAATGCGCAGATCTTCGGCGATCCCTTCGCCCTGCCCACCCATTGGTCGTGGAACAACTACGTTCAGGCATGGAACCAGGGCGTGCGTGGCTACGTGACAGTCTCGGTGCTGGTGACCATCGCTTCGGCCATATGCACCGTGCTGATCAGCGCCTGGACGGCCTTCGGCCTGACCCGCACGAAGATGCCGGCAAAGCCGCTGGTTATCGCCATCGTTCTGGGCGGCTTGATGCTGAGCCCCACGGTGGCGATCATTCCACTGGTGAAGATGTTGCAGGCGCTCGGTCTCTACAACACCTACTGGGCGCTGATCATTCTCTACACGGCGTTCCGGGTGCCGTTCACCACCTTCCTCATCCGCGCCTACATGCTGGATCTGCCTGAAGACATCGACGAGGCGGCGACGATGGATGGCGCCAGCGAGGGTCAGATCTTCTGGCGCATCACCTTGCCGCTGTGCCGGCCGATAATCATCTCCTGCGTCATCCTGCACGTCCTGTTCGCCTGGAACGAATATCTCTTCGCCATGATCTTCACGAGCGGCTCGGATGTGCAGACGCTGCCGGTCGGACTGACGTCGATCATGGCAACGCACGGGACCAACTATGCCGTGGTGTTCGCGGCCATGACGATCTCGGCGCTGCCTATCGTGATCGTGTTCTTTGCCGCGCAACGCTACTTCATCCGTGGCTTGGCCGAAGGCATCGGCAAATAACAATTCCCGAAAGGAGCCTTCATGCCGCAGCTCGCTGCTCATCAGCTGATCGGAGCCAATTTCAGCTTCCAGCACTTCCCCTTCGATGAGGTCGCCAGGACGATCCGAGGCTTTGGCCTCCGCGAGATCGAGCTGTGGGGGATTGCCCAGCATCTGGACCTGTTCCACGCCACGGACGCACGTGTCGAATCCGTTCGCCGGGTACTCGCCGACAACGAGCTGTCGGCCTGGTGCTTTACGCCTGAGCAGGTGTTGTATCCAATCAACATTGCCTCCGGCGACGCCGCACTGCGCCAGGACAGCATCGAGCGGTTTCGGCGTGCAGCCGACATCTGCGCGGCGCTTGGCGCCCGCTATCTCTTCCTGACGCCCGGCCGGGGCTACGAGAGCGAACCCCGGCAACCGGCATGGGACCGCGCGGTCGGTTCGATCGGCGAGATCGCCCGGCGCGCCGCCGCAAACGGGGTGCGCTGCCTGCTCGAGCCGTTGCAGCGGTTCGAGAGCAACCTCGTCAATAATGCGGCAGGCCTGCGCCAAATGCTGGATGAGGTGGGCGCCGGCAATATCGATATCGTGCTCGACACTGTCGCCATGGCCACGGCCGGCGACACCGTGGCCGGCTATGTCGACCTGTTCGGCTCGCGGCTGGCGCATGTTCATCTGGTCGACGGCACGCCAGGCGGGCATCTGGTGTGGGGGGAGGGCACGCTGCCGCTCGACCACTATGTCAGCGAACTCGCGCGCCTCGGCTATGCCGGTAAGTTCACCTTCGAGCCGTTCGGCAACGGCTCCTACGCGCTCGATCCGGTAAAAGCCTGGACACGCTGCCTTGGCGCCATCGCGCCGTATATCGATCGCGCAACGGTGCCGGCATGAGGTCGAAAACGCTTATCGCGGTCGGGGACAATTGCCTTGATGCCTATTTGACCAACAACTTGATGACGGTGGGCGGCAATGCCTTGAATGTCGCGGCGCAATGGCGGCGCAACGGCTGGTCCGCGCGCTATTTCGGCGCCGTCGGGAACGATCCCGAAGGCGACGTGGTGCTTGCCGAACTGCAAGGTGCCGGCCTATCTCCGGACGACGTCGAACGGCGTCCCGGCGATACGGCCGTCACCTTGCTGCGCGATGAATCCGGCGACCGGAAGTTCCTGCACGAATCCTTCGGTGTGGGCGAAAACTACATGCCGGCGCCCGCGCATTATGCGGTCATCGCCGCGGCCGACTGGGTGCATCTCGGCACCAACGCCAACAAGCACCTTGTTCAACGATTGGTGACGGACCATGTGCCGTTCAGCATCGATCTATCGACCGCCCATATGGCGCTGCCGCTCGACGGTGTCCCGCTTTTGTTTGCGTCCGGACCGGACGATGTCGATGTTCCCATCGAGCCATCGCTGGGCGCGCTCAGGGCGGCCGGCGCAAGGCAGGTAGTTTTGACCTGTGGTCGACGCGGCTCCTACTTCGACGATGGCACGAATGTCGTGCATGCGCCGGCGACGCTTGTCGATGTCGTGGATACGTGTGGCGCCGGCGACAGTTTCATTGCCACTTTCCTCGCCGGCTTCCATTTCGGCGGCCTCGGCGCCCTGGAGGCATTGCACAGGGCGTCGATCGCGGCGGCGCAGACCTGCACCCATCTTGGCGGGTTTCCCCAGAGACCGCGTCCGATACCCGATTGGCTGCCAGCCAAATATGCCAGCTTCATTGTCGATGCGCAGGGAGCCCAAGCGTGAGTACAATTCGTTTGCGGCAGCCTGCGGTCGCGCTTGCATCTGACCGGTCGTTTTGGCTGCAGGACATTGCCGCCGCCCCTGCGACCGAGCCATTGCGAGGCGACGAGCGCGCCGACGTGGTGATCGTCGGTGGCGGCTATACCGGTCTGTGGACGGCGCTGCGGATCCTTGAACTTGCGCCGCAAACGCGGGTGGTGATCCTTGAAGCCGATCTGTGCGGATCGGGGGCCTCGGGGCGCAACGGCGGTCAGGTCCATTCATGGTTCGCCGAAATCGACCAGATCAGTGCGGTCGTCGGTCTCGAGGAAGCGCGCCTGCTGTGCGCCGACACGGTGGCATCGATCGCGGAGCTGAAGACGCTGCAGCAAAACGGCACCATAGACATGGACCTGAGGCTGGACGGATGGTTGTGGACAGCAAGCTCCATTGCGCAGGAAGGCGCCTGGGAGACCGCCGTGGCCTTGACGGCGGTTGTTGGAGAAAACCGTTTCAGCCCGCTGAAAGCCGAGGACATTCAACGCCGCACCGGTTCATCGGCCTCCTATGTCGGCGTCGTCGAGACCACTGCCGGCACGGTCCATCCCGCCAAACTTGCCATCGGATTGCGCAAGCTGGCACTGGCACGCGGCGTCATCATCCATGAGCGCAGCCCGGTCCTCGCCATCGAACCCGGCATGACATGCACGGTGCGCACGGCGCATGGCGCGGTACGGGCTGACAAAATCGTGCTTGCCGCCAACGCCTGGCTTTCCGCGCTGCCGGAACTGCGGCGACATCTTTATGTCGTCGGCAGCGAGGTGATTGCCACTGCCGCCGTTCCCGAACTGCTCGACAGCATCGGTTGGCGCGACGGTGCCTCGATCTGCGATTCCCAGGCCCAGGTGCTCTACTACCAGCGCACCATCGGGGGCAGGGTGGTCTTCGGTCGTGGCAGCGGCAACGTCGCCTTCAGTGGAAATTTCGGCGCCAGCTTCAACCGCAGCCCGGAGCACGGTCGCGACAATATGCGAGAGCTGCATCGGGTCTACCCCTCGCTGCGCGGTGTGGCGATCGAATATGACTGGTCGGGGCCGATCGACTGCGTGCCTGAACACGTTCCTGTCTTCGACCACCTGCGCGATCATCCCAATATCTTCTACGGCATGGGATTTAACGGCACCGGCATCGCGCAGACGCCGATAGCCGGACGCATTCTGGCGAGCCTGGTGCTCGAGCGAAAGGATCGCTGGAGCGAAAGTGGTCTGGTCGGCATCGAGCGGCGCATGTCGCTGCCGCCCGAGCCTTTGCGTTATCTCGGCGCCAGGCTTGTCCGCGCCGCGGTCCGCCGCAAGAACGAGGCCGAGATCCGCAACCGAAAGGCGGGCAGGATCACCAATCTTCTGGCAGCCCTGAAGCCAGGCAGGCCCAAGAAGTAGCCGGGCATCTGGCTCATCGTCACGCTCTTCAAACCATGAGCCGGCACGTGCCGTCCCGATGACGGTGGACGCGGCATTGCGATCAGGGTGCTTGCTGGGTTGATCGACGTACATTCTTAAAGCGGAGTGCGTCGACCTTGTTCTAACGTATTCATGTGGGCCGTATCGCCGTCACACCTATGCTTGGCGCACTTGCGGCTTTCCATTCGAGGGCGGGCCAACGGATCCGCGTGCAATGATGGCGGTCGGCAAAATGAGCTTTTCCGCCGGGCGGGAATCTCCCTTCAATCGCCGGATGAGCAATTCCGCGACGCTCTTGCCAAGCGCGTAGACGGGCTGGTCGATAACGGTGATGGGCGGCGTGGTGACGCTCGTCCAGTCCGCATCATGGAAAGTGATGAGCGAAATGTCGTCGGGAACCCGCAGGCCGCGCTCGCGGGTCACCTTGAAGATCTCCAGCGCAATGACGCTGTCGGAGGCGAGGATCGCCGTTGGCCGATCCGGCGCCGACAGCATCTCGCCGGCAACCCTGCGCGTTTCGGTGGGGCTTGTCGCGCCAAGGCGAACAAAGCGTTCTGGCCGATCAAGTCCGGCCTCTCGGCACACGGTGAGGAAACCGTCGATGCGCTCACGGACCGACGAGGTGTAGATCTGCCCGAGATCGCGGTACTCGTGCCCTTCGGCGTCGACCGCGGTCACATAGGCGATGTTGCGGTGGCCGGCATCGGC
Organism: Mesorhizobium sp. L2C066B000; assembly: GCF_000502335.1. Classification (NCBI taxonomy): domain Bacteria; kingdom Pseudomonadati; phylum Pseudomonadota; class Alphaproteobacteria; order Hyphomicrobiales; family Phyllobacteriaceae; genus Mesorhizobium; species Mesorhizobium sp. L2C066B000. Next base: position 223,888 of record NZ_AYWZ01000004.1, on the reverse strand, counting down.
TAGAAAGCGGGTCGCCAGCATGGCGATGCCGCGATCGTCGGTCGTGACCGTATCGACATCCAGATCTGCCAGCGCCCTATCCAGCAGGGCAAGCGGTCGGCCCGAGCGGTGGATATCGCGCAGGTGCGCGATGTCGCGCGATTCCGACGGCGTGACGATCAGCCCGTCGACGCGCTTGCCGATGAGCAGTTTCACGGCCGCCTTTTCCGCCTCGATCTTCTCGCCGGAATTGGCCAGGATGACGTTGAACCCGGCTGCCTTTGCCGCGTCGCTGATGCCGCGTACCGCGAGGCTGAAGAACGGGTTCTCGATGTCGCCGACAACCACGCCGATGATGCCGGAGCGGCCGGTCGTCATGCTGCGGGCGAGCTCGTTCGCACGATAGTCCAAGGCCTTGGCCGCGGCCATGACTTCCGCGCGGATCATGTCGCTGACGACGCCGTATCCGCCGAGCACGCGCGCGGCTGTCGCTTTCGAAACGTTGGCCGCGCGGGCGACGTCGCTGACCGTTATCGACGGGGTCTTGGGGGCGGTTCTTTTCATCGGATGACGACTACAAGAGTTGTTGACGGGAGGTCAACGTGGCGATAACGATTAACAAAGAGACCGGTCTCACGCAATATGAGACCGGTCTCTTTAAAAGGAGTGGAGCCGAGAGGCATGACGGACCGTGATTTCGGCAAGGGCATGTCGGCGCGCCAGATGGCGGCTCGACGGAAATACCAAGAAGAACAGACCTTCAGAGTGGAGAAAGACATGAGCAGGAAAGAAATTCTCAAGTCGTTGATGTGCCCGGTCAGAACCGGCGCAATGGCTCTTATGGCGATGTGCGTCGGCGCCGGGCTGGTTTCAGGAGCGGCCGCCGCGGATGACAATCCCTATGGCCTCATTGATGCGAAGGTCATCAGCGTCGGAACCATGGGCGATGCCAAACCCTACGCTTTCACCCAGGCCGATGGGTCGTTCACCGGCTTCGACATCGAATTGTTCCGCAACGTCGCGAGCCGCCTTGGCTTCAAGCCCCACCAGGTGATCTTCACCGGCCAGGAATTCTCGGCGCTGATGCCTTCGGTTGCAAACGAGCGTTTCGATGTCGCGGTCGCGGCAATCGGCACGACGGAAGCACGCAAGAAGACCGTCGACTTTTCCGACGGGTATATCGCAGGCTATCTGTCCGTGCTTACTGCCGACAAGGCGATCACGTCGGCGGACGGGCTCAAGGGCAAACGTCTCGGCGTCGTGCAAGGCACGCTCCAGGAAATCTACGCGGCGAAGAATTTTGTCGGAACCGATCTCGTCAAATTCCCCGACAACAACTCCGCCGTTTCGGCGCTTAACAACGGAACCGTGGATGCCCACTTCCTCGATTACGAGGCTGCCAAGGACTATGGCGTTCGCTATCCGAACCTGAAGATCGCGGTCAATATTCCTTCCTTTGACGCGCCGGCCGGCTTCGTCCTGCGCAAGGGCAACGACAAGCTCCGCAATGCGCTGAACACCGCCCTTCACGCGGCCATGCAGGACGGCACCTGGAAAACGCTTTATGAAAAGTGGTTCCCCGGCTCGCCGATGCCCGACCAGTATCTTCCCAAGAAGTAGACCGTACCCGGCCGCTGGCTCTCATGCCGGCGGCCGGATTACGCCGCCGTCCTTGATGCGGACGATGTGAATAGCGCAACCGAAAGGGGGGCGAATGAACTGGCTCGAAAACCTGCGGCGCAGTTTCCTCGACTGGCAGGCCATGGCGGACGTGCTGCCCAGCATGATCACCATCGGATTGAAGAACACGTTGATCCTCGCCGCCGCGTCGACGGTGCTGGGTGTCATCCTCGGCATGATCCTGGCGGTCATGGGCATCTCGCAATCGCGCTGGCTGCGCATTCCGGCGCGGGTCTACACGGATATATTCCGTGGGCTGCCGGCGATCGTCACCATCCTGCTGATAGGCCAGGGCTTTGCCCGCATCGGCCGTGAAATCTTCGGCCCTTCGCCCTTTCCGCTCGGCATTCTTGCGCTGAGCCTGATCGCCGGCGCCTATATCGGCGAAATCTTCCGCTCGGGCATCCAGAGCGTCGAGCGCGGGCAGATGGAGGCCTGCAGGGCGCTCAGCATGAGCTACGGCCAAGGCATGCGCCTGATCGTGATCCCGCAAGGCATCCGCCGCGTCTTGCCGGCCCTCGTCAACCAGTTCATCGGCAACGTCAAGGATTCAAGCCTTGTCTACTTCCTCGGTCTGCTCGCCTCGGAGCGCGAGATCTTCCGTGTCGGTCAGGACCAGGCAGTGGTCACCGGAAATCTCTCGCCATTGCTTCTGGCCGGCGTGTTCTATCTCGTCATCACCGTGCCGTTGACCCATGTGGTCAACTACATCGACAACTCGCTGCGGGTCGGAAAGCAAAAGGCAGGCCTCGTCATCAGCGGCCTGGCCGAAGTGAGCGAACTGGAGGGCGCCACCGGCAGTGCACTTTCGGAGGCCGGCTCTGATGCCCGCTCAGCGCTGCCCCGCTTCAAGGGCGGCAGTCTCGCCATTACCGATCTCGACATGGCCTATGGCGACCTCGATGTTCTCAAAGGCGTCAGCCTGGCAGTCAAGCCTGGCACGGTCACATGCGTGATCGGCCCATCAGGTTCGGGCAAGTCGACCCTGCTGCGCTGCCTCAACCGCCTGGTCGAGCCCAAGGGCGGTGAGGTGTTGCTCGATGGTGCGAGCATCCTGGCGATGAAGCCTGAAAAACTGCGCCGGCGTGTCGGCATGGTTTTCCAGCAGTTCAATCTGTTTCCCGACCACACCGCGCTCGAAAACGTCATGCTGTCGCTGACCAAGGTAAAGGGGCTCCCTGTACAGGAAGCTGAGCGCATCGCCGAGGCGCGCCTTGCCGACGTCGGGCTTGCGACCCGCAAACACCATCGTCCAGGGAGCCTTTCCGGTGGCCAGCAGCAGCGTGTGGCAATCGCTCGTGCATTGGCGATGGACCCGGAGGTCATCTTGTTCGATGAGGTAACGAGCGCACTCGATCCAGAACTGGTGAAGGGTGTGCTCAACCTCATGGCGGATCTCGGCCGGCGCGGCATGACAATGGTCGTGGTGACGCATGAAATGGGCTTCGCCCGCAAGGTCGCCGATCAGGTCGTCTTCATGGATGAAGGCCGCATCATCGAGGCCGGCACGCCTGCCGCGATTTTCGACACGCCGAAAAGCCCGCGTCTGAAGCACTTCCTTGCCGAAGTGCTTTGATCACGCATGAGCCCTTCAAGACGGCCGCCCAAACCAACCTCCACCAGTGAAAGATATCTCATGGCTGCATCACATCAGGTTTCCAAGGTCGTTGTTGTCGGCGGCGGCATTTTTGGCGTCTCCTCGGCCGTTCATCTTGCAAGGCTCGGCATCGAGACCGTGCTGGTCAATGATGGACCGCTCGCCAAGGGAGCTTCCGGCCGCTCGCTCGCCTGGATCAATTCGGCGCGCAGGCGCTCGGCTGAATATCATCGCCTGCGCATGATCGGTATCGACCGCTACCGCAGTTTGTCGGCGCGATGCCCGGATGCCGCCTGGCTGCGTTTCGACGGTGGCCTGACGTGGGATGCGGACGATGCCTCAAACGAGATCGCCGATGTCTTCGCTCACGAAAAACGTCTCGGCTATGATGCGCAGCATCTGTCCGCGGACGCCATAAGGTTGGTCACGCCGGGTGTCTGCGCAAGCGCTGTCACGCCTCAAGGCGCGATCTTCAACGCGGGCGAGGGCTGGGTCGACCTGCCGTCGCTGATCGAAATATTGATCGCGGAATTCGTGGAGCGGGGCGGCCAGGTGGTCACCGAGGCCGGAAGCGCTACCGTCACCGTCGCCAACGGCCGCGCCACCGGCGTCACCACCACCAGCGGGATCAGCTTCGCCGCCAACGCGGTGCTTCTGGCGACCGGTGCGGATGTGCCGCGAATGGTCGCCGTGGCCGGTCAGCGTATTGCCGATGGGACACCAATCGCGCTGCTGGTCAGGACCAAGCCAGTCGACTTGCCTCTACGCGCCGTGCTCAACACGCCGCGCGTCGCCATCCGGCCGACGCCTGATGGCGCCCTCGCGCTCGATTCTGCCTGGTCGGAAGAAGAGGTGGTAGTCAATCCGGACGGGACTTATCGCGTAAAAGCATCGACCATCCAAGGGCTTCTCGACGAAGCGTCGAATGTTCTCGACGGTCATCCGAAATTGGAATTGGAGAGCTACGGTGTCGGGCCCAAGCCGATCCCCGGAGACGGCGAGCCGGTCTTCGGCCAGTTGCGGGAGATCGAGGGGTATTACGTCGCCTTCAGCCACAGCGGCGCAACACTTGGCTTGATTGCCGGCGAACTGCTTGCAACCGAGATCGCCACCGGAACAGAGCACCCACTCCTTGCAAGCTTTCGACCGTCTCGATTTTCACTTTAGCCTGCCAATTCGCCTCGGAATGGGATGTAATGTGGCATGCCTGGAGTTTCGCTAGCCGAGACGGCGGCCGCCTGGCCGCTTACGCGCACCTGACAAGCCAACTTGTTCCGGAACATTTTCTCCACGTTGAAGTTGGACAGCGCCAGGACCGTCGTTCGTCCAAGCTCAACCAGCGCTGAGAAATTCCATGACCAACCAACACCCCAAGACTAAACAGCCCTCGGACAAGGATCTGCGAGACAACCCGGGAATCGGCACCTCGAAGGGCGCGGTCAAGGGCGGCGATATGCTCGACGAGAACGATGCTCTCGATGGGGACAATACGTTCGAAGGCGATGTCGAGAACGATGTCACGCCTCAGGGCGGCATCAATCCTGACCAGACCGGACGCACGAACAAGTAGGAGGCGCCTTGCCATGGCCGGCCGGAAGACCCACGAGCAGCAGCTGCGCATCATCGAAAAGCGCGAGAACACCAGCAATGCCGGCGACGATTTCAATGCCGAGGATGAGCTGAAGAGAACCAAGCAGGAGCGCGAGGCGCGGCAAGGCGGCGCCAATCTGCGCGACGAGGGCGTGGAATTGACCGACAAGGATGATCGCCAGATGATCCGCGGCGAAAACCAGGAGAGCGAGCACCACAAGCGCAGGCAGGACGACTAAGCCTGTCGTCTTTAAGGCTATCGAGGAGCCATGCCAGACTACCGGCACGCCAGGCACCGCATGGTCGAGGCGCACATCGCCCGCCGCGGTGTGCGCGACGAACGAGTCCTTTCGCCACTGAGGCGGAATCCCGCGCGAGAAATCGTCGACGAGGGGTGCGAGGAGTTCGCCTATGGGGACGGTCCGGGCGGCGTTGCGCTCTGGCTATAGGGACCTGCGAAGACGCGACCTGAACATCGGCCAGCTCTGCCGCGAGAGCTTTTGGCGATCAGACAGCCTCGGCCACTACATGCAATCCTCGGCCTCGCAGCAGTTCGATGCCTTCGTCTGTTCGATCGCACCTCGCCTGTTCAGCCGCTGACTGCCGAACAGCGCCTCATCGGGTGGTACTGAGACCTTTGCCTTCGGCACCTGACTAGGCGGCCTTGCCTTCGGGCACGGAACATCTCACCGACTTTCTGGTTAGGCAGGCCGGATGAAGGGAGCTTTGCGCATGGCCACTAATTTGGAAGACGGCAAGACCGCTCAGTCTTCCGACGACTTGCTTGGCGGCAATCGCGGCGGCGACAAGGACCAGCGTAAGACTGACAAGACCGCGAACAAGAGCAGCCAGGCGGCGGGATCCGCATCGCGGTAGGACTGAGACATGCCGACCGCCGCGGACATCCTCATCGAGACGCTGATCGACTGGAACGTCGATATCATCTTTGGCCTGCCGGGCGACGGCATCAATGGCATCATGGAGGCGCTGCGCAGGCGGCAGGACCGTATCCGCTTCATTCAGGTGCGGCACGAGGAATCCGCGGCGTTCATGGCGTGCGCCTACTCAAAATGGACAGGCAAGCTCGGTGTCTGCCTCGCAACTTCCGGCCCTGGCGGCACACACCTCCTGACGGGACTCTACGATGCCAAGCTCGACCAAGCGCCGGTGCTCGCCATTACCGGCATGCAGTTCCACGACCTCATCGAGACCTTCACCCAGCAGGATGTCGACTTGACGCGCGTCTTCAGCGATGTCGCCGTCTTCAACGCGCAGGTCTCCGACGCGGCGCATATGGAAAGCCTGGCCGGTCTCGCCTGCAGGTCGGCGCTGGCAAGTCGCGGTGTTGCGCATCTGTCGATCGCCAGCGATGTGCAGGAGCACACGCTCGACCAGGCCAAGCGCTCGAAGCGCAACAAACCGTCGCATACGCCGGATCGTTGGTTCGAAGGAAGCAGGCTTCCCGACGAAGAACAACTTGCGAAAGCCGCCGAGATCCTGAACGGCGCGACGAAGGTCGCGATCCTCGCCGGTCGGGGCGCGCTTGGTGCCAGGCACGAGTTGGAAGAGACGGCGGAGCTGGTTGGTGCCCCCGTCGCAAAGGCCTTGCTCGGTAAGGCTGCCTTGCCCGACGATCACCCGCTGACGACTGGCGGCATCGGAATTCTCGGCACGCTGCCGTCGCAGGAAATCATGGAGGAATGTGACGCGCTGCTCGTCGTCGGCTCGACCTTTCCCTACATCGAATACTACCCGAAGCCGGGACAGGCGCGCGGGGTGCAGATCGAGCGCGACCCGCAGCGCATCGGCCTGCGCTATCCCGTTGAGGCCGGCCTTGCCGGCGATGCCGCCGTGACGCTGCGATTGCTGAACAGGCGCCTGAAGCGCAAGGATGATCGCAGCTTCCTCGAGAAGGCGCAGGCGGGCATGCGACGCTGGCGCGAGATGATGGCGCAGTCGGAGCAAAAGGCCGCCACTTCGCTCAAGCCCCAGGTGGTTACACGCGCATTTGGGAAACGATTGCCCGATGATGCGATCCTGGTTGCCGATTCCGGCCAGAACACCGAGATGGCGGCCCGCCATATCGAGCTGCGTGACGGGCAGGCCTTCGGCGTCTCGGGCGCGCTGGCCTCGATGGCATGCGGACTGCCCTATGCGATCGCCGCGGGCCTGGCCTTTCCCGGCCGGCCGGTCTTCGCGGTCGTCGGCGACGGCGGTCTCGCGATGCAACTCGGCGAGTTCTCGACGGCAGTTCGGTACCGGGTCCCACTCAAGGTGCTCGTGCTCAAGAACGGCATGCTCAATCAGATCGCCTGGGAGCAGATGATGTTCCTCGGTAACCCGCAATTCGCCTGCGAACTCCAGCCCATCGACTTCGCCATGGCCGCCGAAGCCATGGGCGGCATTGGTTACAGCGTCTCTCGCGCCGAGGAGGTGGAAGGTGTTCTCGACGCTGCCCTGGCTGCTGAGGGTCCGGTGGTCATCGAGGCCGTGGTCGACCCGTACGAACCGATGATGCCACCGAAGATGCCACCGGATTATGTGAAAAATTTCCGCAAGGCGCTATCGGACACTCCCGGACGCGCGGAAATCGAGGCGAATGTGGCGCAAGAGCCGCTGAGGTCGATGATTACCGCCGGCGAGAAAGACTGACGACACGCAAGAAGGAGCACGAGTTGAACAAGACCGACAGCGGCACCGCAAATCGCAGTTCGCCGGACCTCATGGGCGGCGACCAAGCGTGCAAGGCCGAGGAATGGGGCGGTGGCTCGAAAGCCGCCAAGGGACCGATCACGGAACCGGATCGACACAACCGCAACTCCAGCCAAAAAAGGAGCTGACATGCAGGATGCCCAGCAGAAATATCCTCAGCCGCCGCTTCCCGAACAGCAGCAGGACATGCCCGGCTACACCGACGAGATGGATCCACGGCCCGACCACGGAGAGGAGAGCTATCGCGGCAGCGGTAAGCTGATGGACCGCGTCGCGCTGATCACCGGCGCGGACTCGGGCATCGGCCGGGCGGTGGCTATCGCGTTTGCACGCGAAGGCGCCGACGTCATGATCTCCTATCTTGAAGAGGACGAAGATGCGCAGGAGACGGCGCGCTTGGTCGAGGAAGCGGGGCGCAAGGCGGTGCTCGCACGCGGCGACATCTCGGACGAAATCTTCGCGCGGTCGCTTGTGCAGCGAGCTATCGATGAATGCGGGCGCCTGGACATCCTCGTCAACAATGCAGCCCACCAGGCGTCGTTCGAGAAGCTTGAGGACATCAGCGCGGAGGAATGGGATCTCACCTTTCGCACCAATGTCTATGCGATGTTCTATCTGTCCCAGGAAGCAGTGAAGCACATGGAACCCGGCTCGACCATCATCAACACATCCTCGATCAACGCGACCAGTCCATCGCCGGCACTGCTTGCCTACGCCACTACCAAAGGAGCGATCGCCAACTTCACCGCCGGACTTGCAGGACTGGTAGCTGAACGCGGCATTCGGGTAAACGCGGTCGCTCCCGGGCCGATTTGGACGCCGCTGATCCCGTCGACAATGCCCTCTGAGAAGGTCAAGGAGTTCGGGAAGAACACACCGCTCAAGCGTCCCGGGCAACCGGCAGAGCTTGCAGCGACCTATGTGCTGCTTGCCTCGGAAGGATCGAGCTACACCACCGGCGCACTCTACGAGGTCACCGGTGGACGGCCGATGCTTTGAGCGAGCGTACCTGCCAGCTCCACGGCGCCCACTCCCGGTAGCACACCGACATGTGGCGAGGCTCATGCGCGATCAGGATCGCGGACAACCGCCACGTCCGCAAACTGGTCGAGGCGGATGCCGAAGCCTCCCACCAGACCCTGAACCGGAGGTTGGTAGACGGGAAGCTGACTTCACTCCGGGTTCAACCGGAGCGTCAGCTTTCGGGGAGGGGCAAACGCTGGGTGAATGTCCCCGATAGGCGCATTGCAGCCATGCCGCCGTCGCGTTGTGAGACTGATTTGGCGACCAGCAAAACAGCAGCCTCTACGACTCGTCCCTCTCATCGCGCAAATTAGACACAACGCGGCGGTTCTGCGACCTGCAGGCGGAGTCGGGGCAGTCGCGGACCAGCCTGTCCTTGCCGTAGCCCTTGGCCCACATGCGGTTCCGGTCTATGCCGCCGGCGGCGAGGTAGTCCATCACCGCATCGGCGCGCTGCTGCGACAGCGCCGTTTCACTTGCGCCTGGATCGTCGGCGAAACCCTGCAGCTTGAGCAGCCAGCGCGGATGCTTTGTCAACCAGGCGATCTGGGTGTCGAGGGTGGCCTTGGCGACAGAATCGAGCGCGGCCGAACCTTTCGTGAAGTAGGTGCGGCGGCCGACATTGAGGATAAAATCCTCCTCGCTGCCCGGCTGCACGTTCTGGAAGCCGGCAATCTCGGCGTTGGTGACGTCAGGCGTCGACGGGGCCAGCGTGTTGCTGGTCGAGCAGGATGCGGTCAGAACCAGCAGGCCGGCGGCGAGCAGCCGGCACGTGTTTTCAATCATGCGGTTCATGATGCGCCCATCATTCGACAGTGGTGGAAGCGGGCGCCTGGTCGGCGATGTGCGGCAGGACCTCCACAGCGGTGCCGATCGGGCACCGCTGGTAGAGGTCGATGATGTCTTCCGGAAACATGCGGATGCAGCCGCTGGAAGCGTCGGTGCCGATGCTCCACGGCTCGAGCGTGCCATGCAGGCGGTAGCCGATGTCGGCGCCGTCGCGGTACAGATAGAGCGCGCGCGGCCCGAGCGGATTGTTGGACGCGCCGCCTGCGACCATGGGCGGCAGGTCCGGCTTGCGCTTGCGCATTTCTGGCGGCGGGACCCATTGCGGCCACAGCGCGCGGCGATCGATCGTCGCGCGGCCGTACCATTTGAAGCCTTCCTTGCCGACGCCGACGCCGTAGCGGATGGCAGTCTTGTTTTCCATGATGAGGTAGAGGAAGTGGTGGCGGGTATCGACCACGACGGTGCCGACCGGCTCGCTGCTGAAATACTTGACGATCTGGCGATGCCATCTCTTGTCGATCTTGGCGAAGTTGGTCTTGCGATAGACGAAATCGTTATCGCTGGCGGTACCGGCGAAAAAGGATTTTGCCCCCGCGGCTTGAACAATATTGCCGGTTCCACCGACCGCGACCAGCGCCAGACCGCCGAGCACGACACCCCTGCGTGATAAAACCATCGGCAATCCCCCATGCCTTAAGCCTGGCGAACCATAGTTGAGAATGATTTCGGCTCAAAGTGGAAAAATGGTGCAGTGGGTGGGCCGCAAGCGGTCTGTCCGCTTGACGGCAAAATAGCGACTACCCGCCGGCTCACGCCGGCGAGCTTTTTTGTGCGGACGGGAACATCCTCGCTCCAAGGGTGTTCTGTCACACCCGGCTCGTTCTTCATCGGTCGTGCCGGTGACCAAGATGTCCCCTCATTCATCATGGTCGGCCCGCGCAGCCTTGACCGCACGCGCGGGCCATCCCATCACAAGGCCCGCTGGCTCACGCTGGCGGGTTTTTCCGCGTCCATGCGCCGACACTCATCTTCGCATGCCTGTCACAACGAGCCAGGCGGATTCCAGTATCCGCGCGCGGCGAGGAGGACTTGCGACGTGCCTCGCTGCGGGATTTTCGCGATGAGTCTACCTGGCTCCCGCTGAACACCGTGGCCTGACCACCGGGCGCGTTGGACGACCTTCAAGTCGAAAAAGCCCGCGGCAATCGCACCTTAGGCGAAGAGGCTTTGCTTTATTGATGCAGTTGTCATCGCATCATCATGGGTAGCAACGCGGTGTTGCGTGTTGTTGGAGAGATGGGGTTTCCCGAAAAGAATGAACATGCGCAGACAAAAGAAGCGAGCAGGATGGCCGTGAGTACATCTGCCAAATATCTATTACCTCATATGTGCTCGCTCCTCGGAAGGCGATCCCGCCACCCTCTCGACAGTGAAGATGGCGGGATCTCAACCGGCGACAAGGGACTTCGATCGACGGTCGGTTTCCAATTCGGCGTCCGGCTGCCTGTTCCGCCGTTCGGGCTTCTTCCAACCGCAATCAGACGCAAGTCCTATCCCATAAGACTGATGGCCAAATTCGGAACATCCGCTGAAGCATTGCGTTCGGCAGCGTGAAACCCAAGGCAAAGGATGACTAATCATGTCGAATTGCGAGACTGCAAAATCACATTCGTTAGGAAATCGCGTGGCTGATCTCACAGCCAAGATGCGTGAAGCGCAGATTGACGCGGGTGAAATGATGGCCTTCCACAAGGTTGCAACTATGTTGGAGGACAGCCAAGGACGTATCAATGGCGACGACTTGATCGCCGCATCCTTCGTTCTGCTGGAAGACCGGGCGCCCGAGTGACCCTGCGTTGGTCGGCTGCGATCGTTCCTCGATCAGCAATGCGAAGCCTTTTTTGTCACGGCTGGCGTCTCGCGGACTGCGGGAATAGCTCAAGCCTAAAGGGTGCTGGCCGGGCGCCTAACAGCCAAGAGACACCGCTTCGGGATCGGCCGCCACGCGCCCGCTTTGTCCGAGGGAGGGCATTCCCTTTGAAGCCAGCTACGGCGTGTCCTCGCTATCAGTGCCATGCATGCTGGAGCCATGCATGAAGGACTGGATCTCGTTCACATCGATCTTGCCATCACCATTCTCGTCAACGCTACTGAACATCCTGCCCACCGCGCGTTGAACCTCGTCCTCGGACACCGATCCGTCGCCATCGGTGTCCAACAGCCCGAACATCAGTCGCATGCCGGCACCGCGCATCATCTGATGATGCCAGCGTCCAGCCATTCTGTGTCCACGATCGCGGTCACCGTGGTTCTGCCAACGGTCGCCATCTTCATCGTGGCGGTCAGCATCCTCGTTGCGATCGCCTTGATAGTTGCGACTATCTTCCTCGCGGAAACCCTCTTCGGAACCGCGATCCTGCTGCAGTCGGTCACGGACAGCTTGCTCAACCATCTGGCGGATCATTTCGCGTGTTGGTCCATCCGCTTGTCCGGTCGCATCCGGCAACTGTCCGGCGGCCGGCGGTTCGGTTGCCGGAGCGGGTGCAGGTGTCGAGGGTGATGGTGTTCCGCTTGTCTGGGCGAGTGCGGGGGAGGTCAGGGCAATGAAAACGGCGGCCGCGGCCGTCTTGCTGTGTGGAAATCTCATGGCATGCTCCATCAGTGCTTTCGCTTGAAGGCCAAACTGGAGCTCGATGTGATTGTTCCCCGAAGGGATCAGGTCACGGCGAAGTTACTGAGGCATGCCCCGTCTGAGGTAGATCAGGGTCTTCGCCAGGGAATAATTCGGCTCTTCTTCCCTAGGCACAAGAGGAAGCCGGCGCCCATTTTTGCGGGCAATGAACGTTGGACATTCGGCCTCGCCAATTTTCTGCCAATCGATCATACCGACGCACCAATTCCCTCTGTGTCCTCTCCTTTCGTGGGACGGAAGCCGTTTCGACCGCACGCCGTCAATCGCGAATCCCGCGTCCATATGCTGCGCGGCCATGAAGCATATTTTTTATGTCACGGACCTCTGTCCGTCTGGACACCATGTTAGCCAGCGCTAAATCAGAGCAATGCGACGCCTCCTGCTGGGACTTACAGTTTTTCTCTTTTGGACCACGTTGCTTCAGGCCGAGGCGTGGCAGCCCTTCGGCGTCCGACAGCTTGGCTTTAGTTTCGATATTCCTCCGAATTTCGTCCTGACCCAGAATTCGGAGCAGGGCGCGGCTTTTCAGGGCCCAAGAGACGCGTTTCTGGTCGTTTGGGGCGCGCGACTGGGCAAAGCAAGTTTTCGCGCCGAGATTGAACATCGCATGATCGAGGACGAAAAGGCCGGTTGGCGACTGACCTATCGGCGCCTAGCCCCGAAATGGGCCAGCTACTCCGGGGTCAAGAATGGCGAGATTCGCTACGTCCGTGCAATTATGGTCTGCAACCAGCGTGCCGCGCTTTTCACAATGAATTATCGGAAATCCGAAAAGAAACCGTATGACCCTGTTGTTGTGCGCATGGTTCGGTCCCTGAGAGCGGAAGGATGTTAGCCAGCAAAAGGCGAGGTTGCCGTACTGTGCTTCCCTCGGCTAAGGGCCCAGTGGTCAACCCGGCTCCCCAATAGCCCCGCCCAGTCACATGAAAGCAGGCACCGGCAGATATGCGGCCGAACGTTCTCACGCTGGCTCAGCCGCTCAAAGCCCATCACCGAAAAGCTGCTTGGTGCGGTCGCCAGCTAGAGCTACCACTGAGCCATTCCCGCTGCGGCTGGGTAGCGCCTCAGTTCCGTACGCGTTCATACCAAGAACGGGCGGGGCGAACGTCCTGATAGAGCTACGGCTGTAGAAGCGCGCCGCCAAACTGCGCCCACAAGCGCTCGCACTCTCTCGCCCTTAGGCTCGGGGTACCGGGCGCGCCATAGAAGACCATGGCGCCGCGAATGTCGTATCCAAGCACCGAGGCGTTGGCCACGAACTGGATGGCTCTTCCCAAGCTGGTGATGCCGATGTCGACCTCAGCTTTGTTGGTGAGGTCGACCACGCCTACTATTTCCGCATTGGCGCTCCTGCCCGCCAAAACGGCCGTCGACATCGCATCATGCACGGCAAGAAGCATTTCGGTGAGTTGCCCGGTGGAAGGGCTCTACAAACGCTTAAACGTCAGGTTTGTTCCCAACTGGCCTTGGCGGCTTTCCGACGACCAAGAATGCGACTGCGATTACGCTCAATAGAATCACTGCGAACAGGATTGCCATGATTTCCGCGCACTGTATCGGATCACTCCGCGGCGAAGAAAACCCCGCAACATATCTCAGATAGCGGCGGGTGTTCGGCTGTAAGAACCAAACTGGGTCCCGCGGCCTCTCATGTGCGCGTAGTTGACATCGTCTGCTGGACCGAACGGTCAAGCCGAAGAGCCCAGTTCCTCTCAGCATCGAGCAGTTCATTCTGCTCAATCAAGCCATTCATAAACAGCCTGAGTATATGGGCAGCTATGCGCTCTCCGTTCTGCGAAGCAAGAGGTAGGGCGCGCTCTTTGCAGACCGTGTGACAAACCTGGGCGAGCATCTCAATCTCGCTTGGCCCCAAAAACCGACCCGGATACAACATACCGTTTTCCTGTTGGAGAGTTGGAATGGCTATCCATTACGCAGGGTCACCGGCAGCCACAATCAACTATGATAGTGAGATGTCGAGTCCCGGTGGAAAAAACAGTGAGGTCCCAAAAGTGGTCGCGCTTGTCTCCGATTGACAGATGCCTCGACGCTACACCGACCAGCGCTACCGCACCCGCTTCATCGACGCGGCTTTGCAAAGGCCTATGACCAGTTCGCTACCAGCTGCCGGACCGCCCAGGCGAGCATGCCGCCGGCCATTACCGAAAGCGCGATGTCGTGGATGAGGCAGCCTTTTCCGTATACATCCAGCTGTTACGCTGCGCATCTGCTTCGGTTCGAAAACTCGCCGCGAGCCTGGCGTGCTCGCGTGTCCGGGCCGAAAACGCCTTCACAGCCCACATGTTGATAACGACAGCGATGAGGCTGCCGCCGACCTCGTTGGCATAGGATGCTTCCCGGCAAGGGCATCGACCAATGCCCCGGGCGGACCAGCACGAACCTGCGGGGGCTTTCCCGGAACAAAGCGTCGACGATCCGGTTCGGCAGGGAAGCGGCCGAAATTGATGCCTTCGGAGATGCCGAGACAGATGACAGATGAAAGGGAAGCTGAAGATGACGAAGTCTCGCGACCGCACCGTTCCCGGCGACGGCAAAATCGAAACCGGCCCGAACACATCTCCGCAACAGGATCCGGCAGAGGGGTCGGGCGAGACAATCGATCGCGAACTCGAGCGGACAGACGACGATAATAATTCCGACGAAGCGGAACGCTCGCGCCGAGACCTGCGGAAAGGGGTGGCGGAAGAGACCGAGCTTCCCGAACGCGGCTCGGCCTGAGGATCGCCGGAACCTGGCCAAGGTAAGAGACATGGAAGGTTAGACGCATGGTCGCATCGCTGCTTGCTTCCTGCCTTTAACGCACCGGCCACACAACCATCCGCGGCGGTGATCCAGGGGACGGCGAGAACGGCCACTCGACGGTCCACTCTGTTCCAGCAAACTCGGCTCGCCGAGAGCAACCACCTCTGGCGTTACGGCCTGACGAGATGCCACCTGTCCAGGTCGCATGGCGCCAGGGTTCGGCAATCTCTATCAGGCTGCGCCGGCCTCCTGGCTGCGCTGCGAGCGGGCACGGTCGCGGGCTGCGGCAGTGCCTCCGGGAAAGCCGCTTCGATCGCTGTAGTCGCGTGGCTTGGTCCCGCTCCGAGAGTGGCGCGCGGTCACGCTTTTCGCAGCGATGATGTCGAGCAATGTGATGCCGGCGACCATCGCAAGCGCAAGGCCCACATTATCGCGCTTTGGGTTGCCAGGCCGATACGCTGTCAGCAATGTCGCGATATCCAGGCCGTCGCCGGCCACCCGGCTCCAAAGCCCGGCCTGCTTGTCCACTGAAAGCGAGAGTATGCCGCTGCTTATTTCCCGCGCCCCATAAGCGCGGATCAGGTCTTCCTTGCCGCGCATGCCGAGCGCGCCCGCAATCCGCTCGGCGCCAACCAGCTCGGCGACGCCAAGCGCGATGCTGAACCAGCCGAGCTTGCGGGCAAGGCCATCGGAGGCCCCGACCGCACTCTGCCCAGTCTTCAGCACTTTGGGATCGCCAGGCGATCGGGTGATGTTGGTAAGTTTGGCAATCACGTTCATGACGATTTCCCTACGGTTTCAGTACAACCTTGATGCAGCTGTCCTGCTTGTCGCGAAACACCTTGTACATCTCCGGTCCCTGCTCGAGCCCCACGGTATGGGTGATGACGAAGGATGGGTCGATCTGGCCATCTTCGATGCGGCGCAACAGATCCTCGGTCCAACGGTTGACATGGGTCTGCCCCATTCGGAAGGTGAGCCCCTTGTTCATTGCCTGTCCCATCGGAATCTTGTCGACCAGCCCGCTGTAGACGCCGGGGATCGAGATCACGCCGGCCGGCCGGCAGACATAGATCATCTCACGCAAAACGTGCGGTCGATCATTTTCCATCAGCATCAACTGCTTTGCGCGATCGTAGACGGTATCGGGCTGGGCCAGCGAGACGTGGCTTTCCATGCCGACGCAATCGATGCACTTCTCCGGGCCCTTTCCGCCGGTGAGTTCCCGCAGTCGTTCGACGACACTTTCCTCGGCGAAATTGATGGCGATGGCGCCGCCGGCCGCGGCCATGGAAAGCCGTTCCGGCAGGCAATCGATCGCCACCACCTGTTTCGCGCCGAGCAGCAGGGCGCTGCGTATGGCCATCTGCCCGACTGGGCCACAGCCCCACACCGCAACCGTATCGGTGGGCTCAATGTCGCACTGTGCCGCCGCCTGCCAGCCGGTAGGAAAAATATCGCCGAGGAAGAGAACCTGCTCGTCGGTAAGGTTGTCAGGCACCTTTACGTGCGTGGCATCGGCGAACGGCACACGCATGTATTCCGCCTGTCCCCCGGGATAGCCGCCGGTCAAATGAGTGTAGCCGAACAGACCCGCAGTGGTGTGCCCGAACACCTTGTCACCGAGATTCTTCTTGCGGTTTGTGCGTTCGCAAACCGAAAAGTTCTGTCGCTTGCACTGGTCGCACTCACCGCAGATTATGGTGAACGGCACGACGATGCGGTCTCCCTCCTTCAGAGCGCCGTTGACGCCCTTGCCGACCTCGACGACCTCTCCCATCATCTCGTGGCCCATGATGTCGCCGGGCAGCATGGCTGGCACATAGTTGTGGTAGAGGTGAAGGTCGGAGCCGCATATGGCACAACTCGTCACCTTGATGATCGCGTCACGTTCATCCTCAATTTCCGGGTCCGAAACCTGATCGCAGCGTATGTCTTCCTTGCCGTGCCAGACCAACGCTCGCATAGCTTGCTCCTATTTTCGCAAGATCTGTGGGTAGGGACCTCGCGCCTGTCCTAAGCGGGCCGATGCCTGGTTGGATCGACTGTGCCGCTGCTTGTCGAACCACAGGGGCGGACCGATGTTCCGGGAGCTCGAGAGAATTTTTCGGCCATTCCAGACCCGCACCTTGGAAGGATCTGTCGCGGGCACCAGCGGCCTTCCCCGGGGCGCGTCGGGCACGAGCCGCTGGAGCCCGACCCACGAATGGACGTACTCAAGTGTACCAAAAAACGTTCCGTCCGCAGGTGTCCTTCGCGGCGGCTGACACGTCATCTGCTCGATTCTCGCGGCCATAACCGGCATTCTCTTCCTCGCCCTCACAAGTCGGCCGAGGCGCTCAAGGGTCAGCGCTGTGTGACCGGAGCAGGTCGGAGATGCCGCTCACCGGCGGGCGCGTAGTCCGACCCCGACGCGATCGACACGAGGTGGATGGGCGCCATCGCGACGGCGGCTCTAGCGGAGTATTCGCAGAATACAATGATTAGCGGGCAGGGCAGACTGCTAGGCGTGCGCAGCCATGAACATGGCGACGGCCGACCGGCAATAGGATTCGATTTCGTTGTCGTCCGCCGCTCTCGCCTCATCGAAGCGTGCGATAATCAAAAGATCGGATCCTTTGAAAAGCGCGGCAAACAAGCGGGCGGACCGGAGAGGATCGGGCACGTTCAGAACCGCCTTCGCGTGCAACTGACGCAACAGGACCTCGATTTGGGCGATGACATGGGCGGGGCCGGCTTCGAAATGGAGCTCGCTTAACGACCTTGGATTCGTCTGGTCGGCCATGACCATGGCTTCGACACTGCGGACGTCTGATCTCAACAGCGTCCGAAGCAGGGATGATCCCACCGCCATGAGCTGATCTTCGACCGAACCGCCGACGCCTTCAAGAAGGGCCAGTGGCGCAAACAACTGATGGCAGCCGGCCGAGATGGCCGCGCTGAACAGCGCCTCCTTGTTCTCGAAATGCCGATAGATGCTGAGCTTGGATATCTTCGCCCGCTGGGCGACCTTGTCCAATGTGGTCGCTTGAAAACCCAATTCCACAAAGAGCTCGGACGCAGCGTCGAGTATCGTTTGGCCAAGCGCCTCGTTGGCGGGCCGGCCGCGCCGGCCCTGGCTATTTTCGGTCACGACAATTCCAGTCCTTGACAGTATCCAAATTCTCGGATTACGATACCATGTAGTTTCTGAAATGCGCAAGCCGATGGGTAGGTTTCAACCAGGTCCAACCAGCCCCTCATCCACAAAACGGAGCCCATCATGGATGACGTCATCATCATCGGCGGCAGCTTTGCCGGTCTCGCCGGCGCCCTGCAACTCGGTCGTGCCCGCCGCAAGGTCACCGTTCTCGATACCGGCCTGCCGCGCAACCGCTTCGCCGGCCACTCGCATGGCCTGCTCGGCCACGATCACAAGCCACCGCTGGACATCTTGGCCGAGGCGCGGCGGCAGCTGGCGCGCTATCCCACGATCAAGCTGGTCAATGCCCGGGCCGACAGCCTCTCCGGGGCCATCGACGATTTCTCCGTCCTCACTGGCGATGGCGGAAGCCTCGGCGCGCGCCGGCTGATCCTGAGCTATGGCGTCGCCGACCAGATGCCTGATGTTCCGGGCTTTGCCGAAGGTTGGGGCACGTCCATCGTGCCCTGCCCCTATTGCGACGGCTTTGAAGTCGCCGGCCAGCATTGGGGCCTCGTCTGGTCCGGCCCACAGTCGATGAATCAGGTCAGGCTGTTCCACGATTGGACCGACAGGTTGACGGTCTTCGCTGATGGTCACGACATTCCGCCCGATATCCGGGCCGGTCTGGCGCGCCGCAACATACCTGTCGTCGACGGCCGGATCAGCGAGATCGCCCATCACGGGGGGCATAACGCCACCGTCAAGCTCGATACCGGCCCAAAGGTCGCGGTCGACATCCTGTTCGCGCATCCGCGCAACAAGCCGTCCGCAAGCCTGCATGAATCACTGGGCCTCGCCACGGTCGATACGCCCCTCGGCGTAATCCTCAAGGTCGACGAGCGCCGCGAAACCAGCATGCCCGGCATCTACGCCGCGGGCGACCTCGCCAACCCCCTCACGCCGCCATCGGTCACCCTGGCAATATCGCACGGCGCGATGGCAGGCATCTTCGCCCAGCAGTCGATGCTGGTGTGAGAGCGCAGATTCCCTTCTCCGGGGTGCCGCGGGCTATCGTATTCTGAAGGTTGCGGGCCGGTGTTGCGGAACGTCGGCCCGCTCTCCCCTGAGGGGCGTCTTTGGCCGGCCAGCCTTGAGAACTCAACTGGGCTGCCTGCATGACGGCGATCGCCGACATCGGTTATCAAGCTCAATCACGCTGGAAAGCATGAACCACGTCGACGTCGACATCGCCGGCGGGCTTACGGTATGGCGACCGGTGGCGGAAGATTCGCCACCGCGGTCGGCACCTCGATGCTGCGACGCTACTGCGAAGAACGGTCGCGCCCAGCAGCGCTTCTGGCGGAACTCTCAGGCGGCCACGACGCGGGCCAGCAGTGACGCGGCCTCGGTACCAGCCAAGCCAAGGTCACGGACGCTGCTCATGTGATTGGCCCCGCCAAGGGTGGTGCGCGAAACAGTCAGTCCCTGTGTGTCAAGGTGGTCCGTGAAGAGTGCGGCCTGGCTGTGGAACGGCGGCGTTTCATCGGCGCCGACCAAGATATCTACGTCCACGGATGGATCGAAACTGTGATCGATGGGCGAGAATCGGCGGGCCTCCTCGTCGGTGATCGCGATCTCGGCGGCAAGGAACGACATCTGCAATGGCTTCAGGTCGTAAAGGCCGCCAAGCAGCAGCGCAGCTTTGATGCCGGAAGCCCGCTCGTCACCGTCGAAAAGCATTGTTGCCAGATGCGCACCGGCGGAATGACCGCTAACGGTCAGCAGGCCGGGATTGCCGCCATGGTGTGCGACATTGTCAAATACCCATCGCTTGGCGCGGCGCACCTGGTCGACGATCCTGGCCATCCTGACGGTCGGCATCAGCGCGTAGTCGACAATGACCGCGATCGCACCTGCGTTCGTAACGGTCTCGGCGACGTAGGAATAGTCGCGCTTGGAGAACATGCGCCAATAGCCCCCGTGGATGAACATGTGCACCGGCAGGCGGTCCCGTTTGCCCTCGGGAAAGAACAGATCCACGGTTTCGGTGGCGTCAGCCCCGTAGGCGACATCGGCGACCATGGGAACATTCGCCCTGGTCTCCTCGCTTCTGCGAACGATCTCGGCGACCATGTCGTCGAACTCGACCACATGATCGCGAATGCGAAACGGATCTTTGGCGTGATGTCCGCTCACAGGGTCACGGCGATGTACTTGGCCTCCATGAACTCGGCAACGCCATGCTTCTGGCCGCCTTCTCGCCCCAACCCGCTTTGCTTTACTCCGCCGAAGGGCGCCGCCGGATCCGACATCAGGCCGCGGTTGAGCGCGATCATGCCGGACTCGATCTTCGATGCCACGCGCATCCCCCGGCCCAGGTCGCGCGTATAGATGTAGGCAGCGAGACCGTATTCGGTGTCATTGGCTTTGGAGATGACATCCGCCTCGCTTTCGAAGCGACTGATCGGCGCCACGGGACCGAAGATCTCCTCGTGAGCCATGGCAACGTCGGCCGGCACGTCCTTGAGCACCGTTGGCGGATAGAAAAAGCCTCTTCCTTCAGATACGCCGCCACCACACAGGATTTTGGCGCCGCGGGCAACGGCGTCCTGCACAAGCCGGTCGATCTTGTGCACAGCCTTCCTGGTGATCATCGGCCCGCATTCTGTGTCTGAGTCTGTGCCCGGGCCCACGTTGAGTGCCGCCATGCGTTTGCTCAAGCCTTCCGCGAAGGCATCATGGATGCCGGCCTGGACGTAAAGCCGGTTGGCGGCCGTGCAGGCTTCGCCGGCGTTGCGCATCTTGGCAACCATCGCACCGTCAAGGGCGGCTTCCAGGTCGGCGTCGTCGAAGACGATGAAGGGTGCGTTGCCGCCAAGCTCCATGGAACAGGAGATGACGTGTTTCGCGGCTTCGGCCAGCAGCACGCGGCCGACGCCGGTCGAGCCGGTGAAGGACAGCTTTCGCACGCGCGGATCGGCCAGCATGGCCGCCGTCACCGGCCCGGGGGTCGAGGTCGTCAGCACGTTGACGACGCCGGGCGGCACGCCGGCCTCCTCGTAGAGCGCCGCAAGCGCATAGGCCGTCAGCGGCGTCTCGCTGGCGGGCTTCAGGATCACCGTACAGCCGGCCGCCAGCGCCGGGGCGATTTTACGTGTCGCCATGGCAGCTGGGAAATTCCATGGCGTGATGAGCACGCAAATGCCGATGGGCTGGTAGTCGACAATGATCCGGTTCGCGCCCGAGGGTGCAAGGCCGAACTCGCCGCTGATGCGGACCGCCTCCTCGGCGTTCCAGCGAAAGAACTCCGCCGCATAGGCGACTTCGCCGCGCGCATCGCGCAGCGCCTTGCCGTTCTCCAGCGAGATCAGCGCGGCCAACGTCTCCATCCGTTCGGTCATCAGTTCGAAGCAGCGCCGCAGGATTTCCGATCGCCTGCGTGGCGGGGTCTCGCGCCAGCCGGCCGCCGCCTTCGCAGCAGCGTCGACGGCGGCGGCGGCGTCGGCGAGCGTTGCATCGGGAACCGCAGCGATCACGGCTTCAGTCGAGGGATCGACCACTTCGATCACGCGGCCCTCCGATGAGGGGCGCCAGCGTCCGCCAATGTAGAGACCGTGCGAGACCGTGGCGTAGTCGAACATATCTTGATCCTCGTCGGATATGCCTGCGGCAATGTTCATTGGATGAACTCCTGGGTCGATCACATCATGGTGGCGGACATGTCGCCGTCATAGGCAGCCCTGACCAGCTGTCGCATCGCGGCGAGGTCGAACGGACGCGGATTGTTCTTGATCAACCGGTCGATGCCGAGCGCCTGCTCAGCCGTCCAGTCGATCTTGTCTTCGGGAAGACCCAGTTCGGCCAATGTCGGCGTGATGCCGATGGCGCCAAACAGCCGGCTCACCTCCCGGATGGTGGCGTGCGCCAAGGCGTCGGCGCCGCCGCCCTGAAGGGAAAGGCCAAGAGCAGTGCCGACTTCCGCAATCTCCGCGGCTGCTGCGGCCAGGTTGTAGGCCATCACATAGGGCAGCATGGTGGCGACCCCCAGACCATGCGGGGTGTGGGTAAGCGCACCGACGGGATACTGCACCGCATGGGCGGCGGCCGTTCCCGCCGTGCCGAAAGCGCAACCGGCGGCCAGCGCTCCCATCATCACGTCGGCGCGCGCATCCTCGTCCGATCCGTCGCGATATGCCTTTTCCAGACTGCGGCCGAGCAGCCTGATGGCCAAAAGCGCGAAATGATCGGTCAGAGCGCTCTTGCCGATGAACACGTGCTGTTGCGGCAAATGAGGGTCGGCGCCGCGTTTGGCCGCTGTGAAGGCCTCGATTGCGTGCGTCAGCGCGTCGGCGCCGGCGATCGCCGTCAAGGATGGTGGACAGGTCACCGTCAGATCCGGATCGCAAAGCGCCACTGCTGCGATGAGATGCGGACTGGCGATACCCACTTTCAGCGTCCGATCCGGGTCGGAGATCACGGCGACGGGGGTCACCTCGGAGCCTGTTCCAGCCGTCGTCGGCACTGCGATCACCGGAAGGGTAGGGCCGGGTACCTTGAACTCGCCATAGTAGTCCTCGAGCTTGCCGCCGTGGCTGAGCAGAAGTGCAGCGCATTTGGCCATGTCGAGGCAACTGCCGCCCCCGATGCCGATCACCATGTCCGGCTTGAAATCCTTCGCCTGCGCAATGCAGGTGGCGACGCTGTCGCGCGGCACATCCGGCAGCGTTCGGTCGAAGACCAGCGCCTCGATCACCGCCTTGTGCAAGCCAGCCAGAATCTCGGCGAACTGCGACGTCGCCGCGAAGCGCTCATCGGTACAGACGAACGCACGCCGTCCATATTTGGCGGCAATGGCAGGCAGGACATGGCGCTGGCCTTTGCCAAATAGAATCTCGCTCGGCAGGCGCGCCGCTGCAAACAAGCTCATGCACAAGATCCTGCGAAGACGGATTGGAAGCCGACAGGCTTGGCTTCGTGCCAGAGGCCGACCTCGGCGCTGCAGGTCATGATCATGCGATACCCCTCTAATAAAATCGTATAGGATATAGGATTGAGTTTCGCGGAGCATCATGTTAGTGGGTGGTTCTGTCAAGAGGCAAACGATGCAGAACACGGACCTGACGGTTGACAATGAAGCCCGTGCGACCGGTCGTATTCAGCGCGCCAACAGTCTGGCTGGCGACGTTTACGAAGCAATCTTCGCGCAGCTCATGTCTTTGAGGATTGCTCCGGGATCGCGCATCACCGTCGACAATCTCGTCAAGGAATTCAACGTCTCGCATACCCCCATTCGTGAAGCGCTTGGCAGGCTGGAGGGGGAAGGGCTGGTTCTGAAAACCCACCTGATCGGCTATCGCGCCGCCCCACAAATCACCCGCCGGCGCTTCGACGAGCTTTACGAGCTGCGTCTATTGCTTGAACCTGCCGCCGCGGCCAAAGCCACCGCAACAATGGACGGCGAGCGCCTTGCCGCGCTGCAGGAGGCGGCCGGCGTCATGGCTCGGCGGGTGGGGAAAGACGAACGCCTGCGCTATTCGAACTTCGCCCGTCAGGATGCGATCTTCCACGACAAGATCGTCGAGTTCGCCCAAAACGAACTCATTCGCGAGACACTGAATCACCAGCATACCCACTTCCATATCTTCCGGCTGATGTATCACTCCAGGGTGACCGAAGAGGCGCTCGACGAGCACGAGGCTATTCTCGCTGCCTTTGCCGCGGGCGATCCGGACGCCGCCGAAAAAGGCATGCGTGCGCACATCGAAAATTCGCGGGACAGGCTCCTGCCTGCGTTCGAGTAGCCTGGCGATGCTGCTTGCCCGAGGCACCCTCAAGCGCGGCGCGCCGCTGTTCGCCCAGCCTGCCGCCTACGAATTCTACCCCCCCCGTTCTGAGCCGATTTCGATACCGGGAAGGAGGCGCGCAGTGCACCTCGCCCCTGAAACAAGCCGAGAGGAAAAGACATGCCAGCCAAAAAAATCCTGATGCTGACCGGTGATTTCACCGAGGAGTATGAAATCTTCGTCTATCAGCAGGCGATGGAAGCGGTGGGACACACCGTTCATGTCGTGTGCCCCGACAAAAGCGCCGGAGACATGATCAAGACGTCGCTGCACGATTTCGAGGGCGATCAGACCTACACCGAAAAGCCCGGCCACAATGCGCTGATCAACAAGACCTTCGCCGACGCCGAGAGGCAGCTGAGCCAGTACGACGCTGTCTATTGCGCCGGCGGTCGTGGCCCCGAATACATCCGCACCGACAAGCGGATACAAGCGATGGTGCGCCATTTCCACGAGGCAAAAAAGCCGATCTTCACGATCTGCCATGGCGTCCAGATTCTGATCGCGGTGGACGGCGTCGTGCGCGGCAAGAAGGTGGCGGCGCTCGCCGCTTGCGAGCCGGAGGTGACGCTTGCCGGCGGCACTTATATCGATTTGTCTCCCACCGACGCCTATGTCGATGGGACCATGGTTTCAGCCAAAGGCTGGACCGCGCTTGCGGCATTCATCCGTGAATGCCTGAAGGTGCTGGGAACGGAAATCCACCATTCTTGAACCGTTTGTCCCGGCGCATCCTGAGGGGATGCGCCGGCTCCCTAAACGGCGCGGCGACTTCCGTCATTTCATCAGGTTCAGATCAGGAACCTGCGGCAGGTGTGCTCCAGAACCTGTGGCCATCATCACCTCGGACGCCTTCAAGGCGCTGCCGCATCGCGTGCGTGCACAGCGCGCCATCCTCGTTGACCTTTCCCAGCTTGACGGGTCCGAACCCGAGTTGGTGGACTCAATGGGGCGGTCGACATGAAGTCGGCGCCCGGGAGCTGTCAGGGCTTCACGAACCGAAACGCGAAGCGATCGGTCTCGCCCTTGATCGCGGGATCGAACACCTTGATCGAGTGCGGGTCATCCTTGTTCGCGAGCACGGTGCTTTCCGCGTCCAGTACGAAGCCGGCCGCCTCCACCTCCTCGCGGACGAATGCAGGGTCGATCCGATGCAGCGACCGGGTGTCGCTCGTGCCCGACCCAGTGGCGGCGGCGTGGTCGACGATAACGTAGGACCCACCGGGTTTCAGCCGCTTGTAGACAGCTCGATTGAAGTCGGCCGCCGTCGCACCCTTCTTCTGGACCAGGGCGGTGTGAAGATCGTGGTAAAACAGGTGCAGCCATAGGACATCGGCTGGCGGCGTGACCTTCGGCATCGCGACGAGATCCGCCGAGGCGGCTTCGACGTTCTCTCGGCTCGGCTCCTTCGCGAGCGTCCGCATGAGGCCGACCGGATCGTTCTTGAAGTGGGCGACTTCGGCCGGCACGAAGCTGTAGACCCGCCCCTCTGATCCGACGATGTCGGAGAAGAGGCGCGTCCAGTCTCCGTCGCCAGGGTAAACGTCGATCACGGTGGAGCCCGCCTCGATTCGTGCGAACCGGATTAAATCGGACACCTTGGATTGGTCGTACATCGAAATTTCCTAGTGGATATTCTTCTGGGTGCTCATACTGATTTCTCCATTTGCTCGGATCGGATCGGGCTTGATCCGATCCGAGTTCCGATCGCGTGCGTCGTCTCTTTGCCGGGGACGTCGCGCTCGTCAGTCGAATTTGACCAAGTCCTTGAAGATCAGATGACCCCAGCTGTTTCCGCGCGCCTGGACCAGCAGGCCACCTTCCGACACCCCGCCAAGCTTAATCGGCGCGAAACCGAGATTTTCCGCAAGCTCCCCAGTCTGTGTTGCGGCAGCATCATCGTCGCTTGCCAAGAACACGACCCTCCGGCCACCATGTACGGCCGGATCCTGATCAAGCACCGGGGCGATCAGATGGTTGAAGCCCTTGACCAGTTTTGCGCCAGAGAAGGCCTGCGCGATTAACTTGGAAGAAGGTTGTCCTCCCAGTTCCTCAGGGGGCACGCCATAGGCATTGGTCACATCGATGATCGTCTTCCCCTGCCAGGTGGGGAGCGCCTTCGCAACATTCGGGTGCGCCTCGAAGCGGACAGCCAAAAAGATGATGTCCGCCTTGATGGCTTCCGCCAGTTTTTTGGGGATGATGGTGGGTCCGATCGCGGCCGCATCGGCGGCAAAGCTTTCCGGGTCGCGTGTGGTTGCAACGGAAACTTCGATGCCGTTTCGGGCAAACGCCTTGGCAAGGGCCCGTCCGATATTGCCGAATCCTACGATTGCATAGTTCATAGTATTTCTCCGATCTGGTGCTAATGCCGGGGTCAGACTTGCGCCATGCCCCCATCGACGGCGAGATCCACGCCGGTGACGAAAGAACTTTCATCGGAGGCGAGGAACGTGACGGCAGCAGCGATTTCCTCTGGTTTGCCCCTGCAACCCATTGGGATCTGTGACGCAAACTGGGCGGCCGCTTGCTCGGCTTGCTCAGGAGTAAGGCCAGTCGTTGTCTCCAAGGCCGGCGTCTCGATTGGTCCCGGACTCATTGCATTGACGCGGATTTTGCGGTCTTTGAATTCCAGTGTCCAAGCGCGCGCGAAGTTGCGTACAGCCGCCTTGCTCGCGGCGTAGGTACTAAACCCTGGAAGCCCCAACACGTTCGACACTGAAGAATTCAGGATGATCGAACCGCCGTCTTTGAACAGGGGAAGGGCCTTCTGCACGGTAAAGAACAGACCCTTCACGTTCACATCGAAGGTCTGATCAAAATGTGCCTCGGTAGCGACGGCGAGCGGTGCGATCGTCCCCGCGCCGGCGTTGGCGAAGAGAATGTCGATATGACCATGTTTCTCCTTCACGACGGCATAGAGGCGATCCAGATCTTCCAGGAGCGACACGTCACCCACGACCGTCGTAACGCTTTTCATGATGAAGGCTGCGGCCTCGTTCAGCTCTTTCTCTCTTCGCCCGGTAATCACGACGCGCGCTCCTTCTTCTACGAAGCGCTTGGCTCCCGCTGCTTCCGCCCGTGATGACTGCGATCTTGCCTTCGAGTTTTTTCATAATTCTTTGTCTTTCGTTGCGCACGGGCCAGGTACGGACCGCGCTGGGGGTCAGAGTTGAGCCAGGCCGCCGTCGACGGCGACCTCGCTGGCGGTCATGAAGCTGCTGTCCGGCGACGCGAGAAAGGCGGCCACGGCCCCGATCTCCGCCGGATCGGCCATGCGCTGGAGCGGGGTCATCGCGCCGTAGGCCTTCTGGCCTTCCTCGCCTAACGCCTCCTTCGCGAGTTCGGTCGCCGTCGCTCCGGGCGACAGCACGTTTACGCGGATGCCGGTGCCCTTCAGGTCTTCCGCCCAGGTCCGCGCCAGGTTGCGCACTGCCGCCTTGCTCGCGCTATAGGCAGTGAACCCCGGAGCGCCCGTGGTGCCGGCGCTCGACCCGGTCAGGATGATCGAACCGCCCTGGCTCATCAGCGGCAGCGCCTTCTGGACCGTGAAGATCGTACCCTTCACATTGGTGTCGAAGGTTTCGTCAATGTGCCTGGCGGTGATCTGGCCGAGCGGAAGCGGGCTTCCCGCCCCGGCATTGGCGAAGACGATGTCGAGGCTTCCGCGCTCGGCCTTCACCGCAGCGTAGAGTCGGTCGAGGTCGGCCTCATCCGAGACCGAGCCCATAACCGCGCGGGCATTAGGCCCAAGGTCAGCCACGGCGGCGTCGAGCGCTTCCTGCCGGCGGCCGAAGATGAAGACGAAGGCGCCCTCCTCGATAAAGCGCTTGGCTGCGGCGCGGCCGATGCCCGTAGCGCCGCCGGTTATCACAGCGGTCTTTCCATTCAGTCTGTTCATGTCATGCATCCTTCGTTTCGCCGTCTCGTGTCTTTGGCTGTACGGGAAAGTCCCGCGAGAGCCTCAAGATGGGTTCGCCGAAGTCGGGCGGTGAGTGCGCAATCGCGCACATCGCTGGTGCGAAAACGATCCAGTAGATGATTGAACGCCACGATGACCGCACGAACTTACGGCTGATCGTGTTAGTATGCGCTTTTGCAAGCCGCACTTCGCTGCGCAGGAATGCACCATGATCGACTGGGATGACGTTCGCTACTTTCTTGCTGCCGCGCGCGTAGGCTCGGTGCGTGCCGCCGCCGCACACCTCGGTGTGAACCACTCGACCGTGCTGCGACGCATCGCTCAGCTCGAGGAACGCCTCGGGGCGCAGATGTTCGAAAAGCTGCCTTCCGGCTACCGCCTGACGGCTGCGGGCGAAGAGGTCCTCGATCTCGCGACCCAGATGGAAGCGTCGTCGCACCAGCTGGAGACGCGAGTCTTCGGTCGTGACCAGAGCGCGCGCGGGCTTTTGCGGGTGACGCTTCCACCGTTCCTCGCCACACACCTGCTCATGCCGGATCTCGCCGACTTCGCGCGTTTGCATCGCGACATCGAGATGGAAATCTTGTCGTCCGGTGAGCTGGCAAATCTGACCAACCGAGAGGCCGACGTCGCGATCCGCATTGTCGCCGACCGCAAGACCCTGCCGCTCAATCTTCACGGCCTGAAGGGACCGGAGCTGTTCAGCGGCGTCTACATGTCTCGCGATCGACTAGCCGCGTGGCGTGCGGGCACGCTTGATCCCATCCGATGGATAGGCATAGACAATCATGGAATTCCGGACTGGGCGCGCGAGGGAGAAGTTCACGTCACGGGAGTACCGTTCAGGACACCTGACGCCGAGACGCAGATCATCGCGGCGCACCAGGGGATTGGGATAACGAAACTGCCGTGCTTCGTCGGAGATACCGACCCCCTGCTGGTGAGGGTGCCGGGGATCGACGTGCCCATGCATGGGACACTCTGGCTTCTCACGCAAGGCGAGACACGCAAGACGAAGCGGGTGCGGCTCTTCACAGAGTTCGTATCCCGCAGGCTCGCCGCGTACGCTCCGCTTCTCTCGGGGCTGTCCATATCGCGCGACTGACGCCCGGCAGATCCGCCGGCAACGCTTCCCGCAATCCGGGTGGAAGCCGAGCTGCGATCGCTTGAAGCGGCGTGTTCAATCCGCGAATCCAGTGGGAGTAGGGAAACGGCGGCAGTAGCGTAGAGGTACCAGCCTAAGCTCGACCTCTTCCCACACCATGATCAGACAACGATGCCACCGTCTTCAGCGCGCCATCGAGCATGTCGCCTTTCTCGTCTTTCAGCGCAGCTTCGCGCAACCGCCTGATCCAGTCGGCAGCGTCATCGCGGCTCCTGACCAGATCGAGCGCCGACAGCACGCGATCGAATTTGGACTGGGCGCGGAGGTGGGTGTCGCTGTAGCCCTTGATCAGCCGGCGGCAGTTCAAGATTTCGACGGCGAGCGCGTAGTCCTGAGGCGCGTGGCTGAGCGCCAGCGCATACCAGCGCTCCAGATGCGCCGTCTCGACCTTGTGGCGCAACAGGCGCCGCCGCCAGCGGCGCAGGCCGCCAATCAACCAGAGGACCGCAAAGCCGGCAAAGCTGTCGGTGCGGATGCGCCGGCCGCGATTGATGCGCCGGTCGAGAAAGCCGGCAAGTTTCGGCCGGTTCTCGATGTAGCTGCCAAACCCCGCCGGCAAGGTGCCGCAGAACTCCTCGATGCGCGGATGGAAATATTCGGTCACTTGCAGGATGGAGCCGTCCTTGACGCCCACCTCCTTGCGCACCCGCCGGTCACGCGTCGAACGTGTCTTGAGATCGGCGACGCGGATCATGTCGTCGTAGCACAGCGCGTTGGCCAGATGCTTGGCGGCAGCGATGGACAATGCATGGGCATGTTCAGCGCTATCCAGCGCGACCGCCTGGTCGAGCCGGTCGAGATACTCGCCGCCATAGGAGATGTCCTGGTAGTCGACGACCTTTCTCAGGCCCCGGAGCGCCATGTCGCGCACCGCCGCGGGCATCAGGTCGATGCGGGCGGCCAGCGCCTGCCAACCCTGCAGCAGGTTCGGCGGACCGCTCACACGCCCTGAACCCGGAGCGGGGTCGACCGTGGCCGGTTCTGCCGGCTGTGGCGCGGGGGCCGTCGTACCGCGCGCGCGGTCGTAGGCGACGGCGAAGGCAGCAAGGCTGGCTTTCGCACCCCGGCCGCCGGCGCCGATCGCTTGCTCATAGCTTTCACGCGTGAACGGCAATGCGTCGGAGCCGGCCAGCGCGCCAAGCAGACTGGCCGAGATCATTGAGCCATTGTCCGCGGCGATCTTTTCCATGTCGAAGGCGATGAAGCGTTTCGATGCAGCTTCCGCCGTCGCGCGTACCTTGGAAGACGAGGCCCGGCCGTCACCCGGCTCGATCTTTTCCGACACCGCGGCGATACGGTGCGAGGAGGTGATCAGCGTGGTGCGATCGGGCGTGACGAAGCCCCTGATGATGGCGCGGCCGGCTTCCATCAGCTCGGCGGCGATCAATATGTCGACATCGCCTTGCGAAGGCGAAAGGGCAAAGACCGGCAGCCGGCCGGTGTCGCGGGCCATCTCGACGTAATAGATCGTAGCGCCGGTGCGCTGGGCGACGCCGGCGACCGAGGTCGATTGCGCGACATAGGAATTGCGCTCGGCGACATCGGTGATCCAGTCGGCGAGCACGCCGCCGCCCTGGCCGCCGACCGCGAGCAAAGCGAGTTTGATCACCGGCTCGGTATCGGCGGCATCGGATTTCGGGCGCAAGGGCGAAGCCTGGTCAAGCATCGGCGAACGTCAACCTGCGGCTTTCACGGCGCCGCTGCAGCAGGCCGATCACGGCGCGGCGCGTGCCTTCCAGAAAACGATCCCAGCGGCGGGGATTGTGCACGACATCGGCGCGGTAGAAGGAAGGGCACAGCACCGCTGCATCCGCCACTTCACCGCAATTGCCGCAGCCGACGCAGCTCTGGTCGATCGATGCCACCGGATCGTCGCGCAACGGATCGTCGAGCGACTTTACCGACAGCGACGGGCAGCCGGACAGCCGCATACAGGCATGGTCGCCGGTGCAGATATCCTCATCGACGCCGAACTTCGGCTTGACGACGCGAGTCCCACCCTTGATCGCCTTGTCGACCAGCGGCTTTTCGCGGCGCTGGCGATTGAGCATGCATTCAGACGAGGCAACGATGACCTTGGGACCCTTTTCGTCCGTCGTCAGCGCCTCACGTAACGTGTCCTGCATCTTGGTGATGTCATAGGTGCGGTCGACATGGCGCAGCCATTTGACGCCCATGCCCTTCACCGCCTCGGTGATCGGATGCTTGGTCGACTTGGTCTTGTTGCCCGCACGCGACGACAGGATGTCCTGCCCACCGGTGGCGGCGGAGTAAAAATTGTCGACGATGACGATGACGCCGTCGTTCTTGTTGAAGACCGCGTTGCCGATCGAGGAGGTCAGGCCATTGTGCCAGAAGCCGCCATCGCCGACGAAAGAGATCGACCGCCGTTTGGCGTCGGGCGAATTGAACGCCGATGCCGATGCCGGCCCCAGCCCGTAGCCCATGGTGGTGGCGCCGAGCTCGAAAGGCGGCATGATCGAGAACAAATGGCAGCCGATGTCGGATGCGATGTGGTGGTTCCCGAGTTCCTGCTCGACCAGCTTTGTCGCGGCAAAAATCGGCCGCTCCGGGCAACCGATGCAGAAGCCTGGCGGACGTCCCGGCACGACGTTGATCAGGTCCGCGGCGTCAACGCCGTCGCCGACCTTGTTGGGCGCGCGCACCTCACCCGGCAAGAGATGCGGGGCCTCGGCGCGCAGGAAGGCGCCGATGCCGTCCAGCATGACCTGGCCGGTATATTCGCCGGCCATCGGCAGATACTCCTTGCCGACCAGCCTGGTGCCGCGCCCGGCCTTGTGCAGCATGGCGGCAAAGGCCTGCTCGATGTAGTTGGGCTGGCCCTCCTCGACCACGAGCACCGTCTGCTTGCCTTCGCAGAAGGTGAGGAACTCGTCATCGATCAGGGGATAGACGGCGTTGAGAACGTAGAGCGGCACATCCGTCTCGCCATAGGTGTCGGCAAGGCCGAGCCGCTGCAAGGCGCGGATGACCGAATTGTACATGCCGCCCTGCATGACGATGCCGACCGAGCCATGGTCCGAACCGAAGAATTCGTTGATCTTGTTCTTGGCGATGAACTCCACCGCCGCCGGCCAGCGCTTCTGCACCTTCTCCTTCTCGTGCAGGAAGGAGGCGGGCGGCAACACGATGCGGCCGGTGTCGCGGCGCGGCGCGTCGAGCGCATCGGCCACCGTCATCGGCGGGCGCTTGTTGTCCTTGGCGATGAAATGGCCATGCACATGGCAGCAGCGGATGCGCACCTGCAGCATCACCGGCGTGTTGGATGCCTCGGACAGCTCGAAACCATCCTCCACCGCCTTGACGATCGACGGCAAATTGGGGCGCGGGTCGAGTAGCCAGACCTGGCTCTTCATGGCGAAGGCATGGCTGCGCTCCTGCATGATCGAGGAGCCTTCGCCATAGTCTTCGCCGACGATGATCAGCGCGCCGCCGGTGACGCCGCCGGAGGCGAGGTTGGCCAGTGCGTCGGACGCGACATTGGTGCCGACGGTCGACTTGAAGGTCGCCGCACCGCGAATGGGGTAATGCACCGAGGCCGCCAGCATGGCGGTGGCGGTGGCTTCCGAGGCGCTCGCCTCGAAATGCACCCCGAGTTCGCCCAGAATCTCCTGTGCGTCGGCCAGCACGTCCATCAGATGGCTGATCGGCGCGCCCTGGTATCCGCCGACATAGCCGACGCCGCATTGCAGCAGCGCCTTGGTGATGGCGAGAATGCCTTCGCCCGCAAATTCCTCGCCGGCGCCGAGCCTGAGTTTTTCGACTTCCTTGGCAAAAGAGCGTTCGGCCATTTTTCCAACCTTCCGTTGCCGGCGGTGCGGCCGGCGCCTAACGTCTAGATGTCGTGCTTGCGAATGTTCTTCAGCATCTTCTGCAATGTGGCGATCAGCGCCGCGTATTCGGCGTCGTCGACATCGTCGAACATCGCCTCGAACGCGTCATGCATTGCCGGCCAGGCGCGCGCGAACTCGGCGCGGCCGTCATCGGTCAGGAAGACATGGCGGATGCGGCTGTCTGTGACGCCTTGCTCGCGCCGCACGAAGCCTTGCCCTTCCAGCGTGTCGAGCGTGCGGCTCAAGGTCGACTGCTCGATGACGGTGTAGACCGAGAGGTCGTTGACGGTGACACCGTCGGTGACCGACAGCACGGCGAGCGTGCGGACCTGCGGAATGGTCAGGCCCTGCTTGCGGAAATCGTCGCGCAAGGTGGCGTTGTAGCGCCCCATGATGCGGTTCATCAGATAGGGCGCGAATTGCTGCAGGCCGATCTGGCCAAGCGTCGAAATGCGCTGGCGTTTTTCTGCGACCTTCTGCTCCATCACAGCCTGCCCGCCAGAAGAAAGCCGGAGCCGCCGCCGAGCCCTGCACCCGGATGGGTGGAGGCGCCGATGTGATAGAGGTTTTTGATGCCGGTCTGATGGTTGCGGCTGGTCTTGAACGGCCGCCACAGGAACGACTGGTCGATGGTGGACGACCCGCCATACGGGTCGCCGCCGACCAGATTGATGTTCATCGCTTCGAGATCGGCCGGTGAATAGGCGCGGCGCGCAATCACGCTGCCCTTGAAGCCATCGATGTGGCTGGCGAGAATGGTTTCGACGCGGTCGGCGTAGGCTTCACGCAGCGCCTCGGTCCATTGTCCGTCAGCCGGTGCATGCAGCGTGCCTGCGGCGTCGCCCTTGATGTGCCTGGGCGCCTCGGGCAGTTGCAGCCACAGGATCGCCTTGCCCTCCGGGCAGCGCGACGGATCGAGCGCATGCGGCTGGCCGACGCAGATGGTCGGCACTTCGGGCAGCATGCCGCGCGCCGCCTCGTTGCAGGCTTTCGAGACGCCATCGAGCCCCGGCGTCAGGTGCAACAATGCCACCTGGTCCAGGCCAGCACCGCGCCATGCCGGCGGCTTGTTCAGCGCATAGTGAATCTGGAAATTGCCTTTGCCGTAGCGATATTTCTGTGTCGCTTCGACATCGGCCTTGGGAGCCTCGCTGCCGAGCAACCGGTGGTAAAGCTGCGTCGGCGTGACCGAACAGATGACGCTCTTGTTTGCTGTAATCGTTTCGCCCGAGGCGAGCCGTACGCCGGTCGCGCGGCCACCGCTCTGGACGATCGAGGCGACATCGGCGACGGTACGGATGTCGCCACCACGTTCCCTTATCAGAGCTTCGAAGGCGGTGAGCAGGGTCTTCGCTCCACCCTTGACGATCGGCGCCCCGGCCGCTTCCAGCGCGAAGGCAATGACCTTGGCGATCTGCCCTGAGAAGGCGTCTTCCGGTCCGAGCCCGGCGTGCAGCACCCAGGGCGCCCACAGCGCGCGGATTGTCTCGGACCGATAGGTGCTTTCCAGCCAGCTGCGCGCCGGCACCAGTGCTTCGCCGAGAAAGGCGGCAAGGCCGCGTGGGCTGCGCCGCCAGGCATCGCCGGCCAGCAGTTTCGCCGTCGGATAGGACCACAGGCTGCCGCCGAGCAGGCCGAACAACAGGCCGGCATTGCGCTCGATGCCGCTGACATCGTCCGCATGCCGGTCGCCATCGTCGGCGGCAATCGCATTGATTGCCGCGACATTGGCGGCGCGGTTGGTGGTGAGCACTGCATGACTGCCGTCCGGCCGCAGCACGCCAGTTGGCGTGCCGGTGTGGCAGAATTCCAGCCCGTGCCTGGCGAGATCGCCGCCCAACGCCGCAAAAGCCGGCGAGGTGATGAACAGCACGAAGGTGGTTGCCATCACGTCATGGATAAAGCCGGGAGCGGTGATCTCCTCGGTACGCACGCAGCCGCCGATGCGGTCATTGCGCTCGAGGACGAGCACACGCGCCCCTTTGCCGCCGAGCATCGCCGCGCAGACCAGCGCGTTGATGCCGCTGCCAACGATGATGTGATCCGGCTGGCTCACCTTGGCGTGCTTTCACCTAGCCGTTGGATACAAGCGCCAGCGCGCGGATAGGGCTGCCGGTGCCATGCTCGATCTTGAGCGGTGCGGCGATCAGGATGGCGCCCTTTGGAGGCAACTGGTCGAGGTTGCAGAGGCTGGCGAGGCCATAGCGGTTCGCCTTGTGCATCAGCGTGTGGGCTGGAAATGGCGGCTCCATCCCGCCTGCCTTGCCGGCATCGGTGCCGATCGTCTCTGAGCCCCAGCCCTTGATATCCTTGCTGATCAGGAACTGGATGGCTTCGGCTGTCGGACCTGGCGTATGTGGGCCGGTTTCGTCGGCGTTGAGGAATTCGGCTTCCGAGCCATTGCGCTTATACCAGTCGGTGCGCATCACCACCCACTCCCCGGCGTTGATGGCGCCATGCTTGGCTTCCCACGCCTTGATGTGGTCGACGGTGAGCAGGAAGTCGTGGTCAGCGGCGGCTTCCTTCGAGCAGTCGATGACATTGACCGGACCAATGAAATTCTGCGCCGGAATGGTGTCGGTGGCGCCGTCCGGATAGTCCTTGCCGCTGATCCAATGCTGCGGCGCATCGAAATGCGTGCCCGAATGCTCCCCAAGCTTCAGCCAGTTCCATGCCCACCACGGGCCGTTCTTGTCATAACGGGAGATGTTATGGATCTCGACCTTTGGCGTGTCGACGGCAAGCTCCGGCGGCAGCTTGATAAGAGGCGTGTCGGGTCCGAGTTGCGCAGAGAGGTCGACCACCCTGATGGCGCCTGAAAGCAGCTGGCCGGCGACTTCGCCGAGGAGTTTTTGCGTGTCCATGGTCTGAAGTTCCCTCTTTCTGGTGAAGATCAAGGCTCGTCTCGGCCCTTAATATCCTACTAGACGAAAACATATGCATCTGCAATTATCTTTAAGCATAAAGGAAATGGGAACGGGGCGTGAGCGAGTTCGACGCCATCTTTGTCGGGGCGGGCCACAACAGTCTGGCATGCGCCGCGCATCTGGCGCTGAAAGGCTGGAAAACCGGGATTTTCGAGCGCAGCGCAGCAATCGGCGGTGCCGTCCAGACCCACGAATACACCCTCCCAGGGTTCCGGCACGATTTCGGTGCAATGAATCTGAGCCTGTTTGCCGGCTCCGCCTTCCACCGGAAATATGCAAATGAATTGAAAGCGCAGGGTCTTGAGTTCGCGCCGGTCGCCGACTGTTTCGCCAGCGCCTTTCCGGACGGACGCTGGTTCGGCGTCAGCAATGACTTGGAAAGGACTGCCACGCGGCTGGCCGCGTTCTCCGCCGCCGATGCCGCGACGTGGCGCAAGCTCGTTGCCGCCTTTCCTGCTGAGGCCGAGCATCTGTTCCGGCTGCTGGGATCGCCGATGAGTGCCCGCGCGCTTGCCGGCACCGCCTGGAACCTGTGGCGCAAGAAGGGCATGTCAGGCGCGCTCGATACCGGCCGGCTTTTGCTGTCGTCACCTCGCGCCTGGCTGGAGGAGACCTTCGAGTCGCCTTATGTGCGGGCAACGCTTGCCACCTGGGGCATGCATCTCGATTTCGCACCCGACATCGCCGGCGGCGCCGTGTTCCCCTATCTGGAATCGATCGCCAACCAGAGCTTTGGCATGGTGCTAGGCAAGGGCGGCGCCGACACGATCATCCGGGCGCTGGCAGGTATGGTCACCTCGGCGGGCGGCACGATCGTCACCGGGGCGGAAGTTGCCGAGATCACCGTTGCCGGCGGCAAGGCATCGGGCGTGCGACTCGCTTCAGGTGAGACACATACGGCCACCAAGGCAGTGATTGCCGGCGTCGCGCCCAGGGCGCTGACCGGCAAGTTGCTGCCCAACGGTTCCGGCGACGCCGGCTTCGACACGGCGATGCAGAAATTCCGGCACGCGCCGGGCACGATGATGATCCATCTGGCGCTCGACGACCTGCCCGATTGGCGCGCCGGCGCGGAGCTTCGGCAGTTCGCTTATGTGCATCTGTCGCCGTCGCTCGACGCGATGTCGCGCACCTATCAGCAGGCGATGGCGGGCATGCTGCCGGACGAACCGGTGCTGGTCGTCGGCCAGCCGACCGCGATCGATCCGTCGCGCGCGCCTCAGGGCAAGCATGTGCTGTGGGTGCAGGTGCGCATGCTGCCTGCCGAAATCCTGGGCGATGCGGCAGGCAGGATCGCGCCCGCGCATTGGGATCAGGTCAAGGATGCCTACGCCGAGCGCGTGCTCGACATCATCGAGATATACGCACCCGGACTGCGCCCGAAAATCCTCGGCCGTGCAGTGTTCTCGCCAATCGACCTCGAGCGTGAGAACCCCAATCTCGGCGGTGGCGACCAGGTCTGCGGCAGCCACCATCTGGCACAGAATTTCCTGTTCCGCCCGGCGCGCGGTTATGCCGGCTGGAACACGCCGGTCGGCAATCTGCATCTCATAGGCGCCGCGACATGGCCCGGCGCCGGCACCGGCGCGGCCTCCGGCTTCATGCTCGCGCAACAGCTTGGCGGGAGGTAGCTCGCAAGATTTCATGAAGGCGACGAGAGGCAAGGCGCTGCTGCCCACGAAGCCCGGATCGATAAACTGATAGTGCCGCGCAAAGACAACAAAACCAACAAGGGCAACGACCATGACAATCAACAGACGAGAATTGCTGGGATACAGTGCCGCGGCACTTGGGGTGGCGGCGATCGGCCTGCCTGAGATCGCCAAGGCGGCAGCGGGCGAGCTGACCATCGCCTATAACGTCAACCTGCCGTCCTGGGATCCGACCACCGGACCCTCGGCCGTCAACCCGACGATCCAGGGCCTCTACCAGTCAGTGTTCGACCAGTTCATTCCGCAAAAGCCGGACCTGTCCTTTGCGCCTGGCCTGCTCACCGAATGGGGCTGGAACGAGGATCGCACCAAGGTGACGATGGCGGTGCGCGAAGGCGTGACCTGGCATGACGGCTCGCCGTTCACGCCCGAGGACGTGGTTTGGTCGCTGCAGCGGGCGGGCGACGAAAAGACCGGCAATCCGATCCAGTTCGTCTGGAAGAACGTCAACAATTTCAAGATCGACGGCAACAAGATCACCGGGGACGTCGTGCAGTTCGATCCGGTTTACTTCAAGTGGATGTCGTTCCTGACCGGCTACATCCTGCCGAAGGCCTATTACGAGAAGGTCGGCGCCGAAGGCTTCGAGAAGGCGCCGCTCGGCACCGGCCCGTACATGGTGGAAAAATTCGAGCGAAATGCTTTCCTCCGACTGAAGGCCAACCCGCACTATTGGGGCGACAAGCCGGCCTTCGAGAATGTGACGATCAAGTTCGTCACCGACGCGGCGAGCCGCGTTGCCGAGATCGAATCCGGTTCCTCGCAGGTGACGCTGGAGGTCCCCTATGAAGAGTATGACCGGCTGATCGCCAAGGACGGGCTTGCCGGCTCGTGCAAGCCTGTTTCCGACATCGGCATGATCTTCTTCAATGACATTGAAGCGATGCTGGACAAGAACGTCCGCCAGGCCGCCGTCATGGCGGTGGACAAGGAGCTTCTGGTCAAGCGGCTGCTGCGCGGTTATGGCCAGCCGATCGCGACGCTGGAGACCCCGGAGTACACCGCCTTCGATGCCTCGATCAAGGTCGAGCACAATCCGGAAAAGGCCAAGGAACTGCTCGCGGCCTCCGGCTATTCGCCGGAAAAACCGGTCAAGTTCACCATCCAGACGACCAAGGGCTTCAAGCCCAAGGATTATGAGATGGTCCAGGCGATCGTCGGCATGTGGCGCAAGGTCGGTATCGAGGCGACGATCGAGGTCTACGAGATCGCCAAACACTATGAACTCAGAGCAGCCGACAAGCTGGCGCCGGCCGCTTTCTACAATTGGGGCAATGCCATCGGCGATCCGACAACGTCGACCGGTTTTGCCATGTATGGGCCGAGCCCGCACTCGGTGTGGGACAGCCAGGACCTGATCGACATGATCAATCCGCTCTGGGGCGAGAAGGACGAGGCCAAGCGCATCGCCCGCTGGAAGGCTGTCGACAAGTATATCGCCGAGCAGGCCTATGTGCTGCCGCTGATTCAGTATGCGCAACCTATCGTGCATGCCAAGGGCGTCAACGTGGTGCAGCATGTGTCCGGCGCGCTGCTGCCGGCGCTGATGACCCCGGCCTGATATCGGCTTGTGAGCGCCACTCTTCGCTGAGCGGCCCCCTCATCCGGCCCCTTCGGGCCACCTTCTCCCCCTGGGGAGAAGAGACCAGCTCAGCCGTCCGTGACCTCTTCTCCCCTCGGGGAGAAGGTGGCCGCGAAGCGGACGGATGAGGGGGCTCTTCGTTAGAAACGCACTGGGCCTACACCAGAATGCTCCTGCAACGATTCCTGATCCGTCTGCTGACGATGCTGATTACGCTGTTCGGCGTGGCCGTCGTCGTCTTCGTCGTGATCCGCGTTGCGCCCGGTGACCCGATCGCCATGATGCTGCCGCCCGGTGCGACGAATGCCGACATCGACCGGCTGCGTGCACTTTACGGGCTCGACAAGACCATCGTGCAGCAATTCTTCATCTGGCTTTCCGGTGTTGTCAGGGGCGATTTCGGTACCTCGATTTCGCTCCGGCAAGATGTGCTCAGCCTCGTCTTCAACCGCTTGCCGGCAACGCTGGAACTCGCCATCGTTGCGCTGATCATGGCGATGGCGCTAGGCGGCACGACGGCGGTCCTCGGCGCGCGCGAGCGCGGCACGGCGGTCGAAGCCAGCATCGATATCGCCAGCGGCGCCGTCCTTTCCATTCCCGATTTCCTGTGGGGCCTCGTGCTGATCCTTTTGTTCGGCGTGCTGGTGCCGATCTTCGACATTTCCGGCCGGGTGTCGCCGCAGCTCGATCTGCCCTTCCTCACCCAGTTCTATTTCTTCGAGAGCTTGCTTCGGCTGCGCTTCGACCTGACCTGGGATCTGCTGAAACACATGCTGATGCCGGCAGTAGCCTTGGCATTGCCGCTGGCGGCAATCATCGCGCAGTTGCTGAAACAGTCGCTGAAGGAAGTGCTTGACCTCGACTATGTCGTGCTGGCCCGGGTGAAGGGGTTTTCGGAAACGCAGGTTATCCTGCGCGAGGCGCTGAAGAACGCTGCCTTGCCGACACTGACTCTCGTCGGCGTCCAGTTCACCTTCCTTGTCGGCGGCACGGTCATCGTCGAGCGGCTGTTTTCCTACGAAGGGCTCGGCAACATGGCGATCGATGCCGTCATCAACCGCGACCTGCCGCTGATCCAAGGCATCGTGCTGGTGTTCGCGCTGCTGTTCGTACTGATCAATCTTGGCGTCGACATGATGTACGCGCTGCTCAATCCGAGGCTGCGCCATGGATGAGACACGCATCGCCCGGCGCGGACTCGGCCCGAGGCTGTGGCTGGCCGGCGGCTGGCTGCTGCTGGCGCTGCTGGCCGCGATCTTCGCGCCGCTGGTCGCACCGCAGGACCCGCTGGCGCAAGACCTGATGCTGGAACGGCTGCCGCCATTCTGGATGAGTGGTGCGGAATCCGGCTATTGGCTGGGCACCGACAGCCTCGGCCGCGATCTCCTCTCCCGGCTGATCTTCGGCGGCCGTATCGCCTTCATCGTCGCTTTCGCGGCGGCGATCGCCGCCTGCCTTGTCGGCTCGACGCTCGGACTGGTCGCCGGCTATTTCGGCGGCTGGGCCGACCGCATCATTTCACGCATCGTCGACGTCTGGATGGCATTCCCGCCGGTGCTGTTCGCCATCCTGCTGGTCGCGGTGCTCGGCACCGGCCTCAGTTCCGTCATCCTCGCCATCGTCATAATCGACTGGACGCGCTTTTGCCGGGTGATCCGCGCCGAAGCGATGGGCCAGTCGCGCATGGACTATGTCGAGAACGCCCGCATCGCCGGCTATGGCCGCATCGGCATCATGCTGCGCGAGGTGCTGCCCAATGTGGTGCCGTCGATCGTGGCATTGCTGTCGCTGGAGATGGGCATCGCCGTCATCGTGGAGGCCATCCTGTCCTTCGTCAATCTGTCGATCTCGACCGACGATCCGACCTGGGGCGGCATCATCGCCGAGGGCCGGCTGTCGATCCATCAGGCCTGGTGGGTGCTGGTGTTTCCGCTTGTCACGCTGATCCTCACCGTGCTGTCGTTCAGCCAGTTCGGTGAGGCGCTGAAGACACGCTTCGATCCGGTGCTGCGATGAGCGCTTGCCTGGATATTGCCAATCTGAGCGCCGTGCTGCCGAACGGCCAGCGCGTGCTGCGGTCGGTGTCGCTCTCCGTGCAGCCGGGTGAGGTGCGTGCTCTTGTTGGCGAGAGCGGCGCCGGCAAGACGATGATCGGCAAGGCGGTGCTCGGTGTGCTGCCGTCAAGCGTGCGCATCGTCGAAGGCGCCATGCAGCTCGAAGGCGAAGACCTCGGCAGGCTGCAGCCCAAGGCAAGGCGCACGCTGATCGGCGCTCGCACGGCGCTGATCCCGCAAGATCCGTTGACTG
Source organism: Mesorhizobium sp. L2C066B000 (assembly GCF_000502335.1). NCBI lineage: Bacteria > Pseudomonadati > Pseudomonadota > Alphaproteobacteria > Hyphomicrobiales > Phyllobacteriaceae > Mesorhizobium > Mesorhizobium sp. L2C066B000. Next base: position 182,627 of record NZ_AYWZ01000004.1, on the reverse strand, counting down.
CGCTCAACCCGTCGCGCCGCATCGGTCCGCAGATGACTGACCGGCTGGTGCGCATTCTCGGCTGGAACGGTGACAAGGCGGACAAGCGTATCCGGCAATTGTTGGATGAGGTGCAGATCCGCGATCCCGACCGGGTGCTGAAATGCTATCCGCACGAGCTGTCCGGCGGCATGCGCCAGCGTGTGCTGATCGCCGCCGCCTTCGCCGCCGAGCCACGGCTGATCGTTGCCGACGAGCCAACAACCGCGCTCGACGTGACCGTGCAAAAGCAGATCCTGCGCCTGATCGCCGAGTTGCAACGCGAGCATGGCACCGCGATCCTGTTCGTCACCCACGATCTCGGCGTCGTTGCAAAGATCAGCCAGCAAGTGTCTGTGCTCTACGCCGGCAAGGTGGTGGAAGAGGCTGATACAGCCGCTCTCTTCGCCGCGCCTGAGCATCCCTATACGCGGGCATTGATAGCCGCCACGCCACGCTACACCCATCCCTTGGCCTCGCTGAAGCCGGTGGACGAGACCGTGCTGGCCGGGCTTGCCGCCGAGATCGGCGCGGCAGACCAGGCGTGGAGACGGCCGCATGGTTGAGCCGCTGTTTTCCGTGCGCGGGCTGAAGGTGGCGCTGCCCGACATGACCCGCAAGCCGCTGATCGGCCGCGCGCCGCTGGCCGAGATTTTGAAAGGCCTGGACTTCGATCTGCCGAGAGGTTCGGTGACCGGCATCGTCGGTGAATCCGGGTCCGGAAAATCGACGCTCGGCCGCACGCTTGTCAGACTTCTGGAGCCGAGCGTCGGCAGCATCCATTTCGAGGGCCGCGATATCGCCCATCTGCCGGATGCGGAGCTGCGACCTCTGCGCCGCGACCTGCAGATGATCTTCCAGGACCCGATGTCGTCGCTCAACCCGCGTCGCACCATCGCCGGCATCATTGCCGCGCCGCTCAAGCAGAATGGGCTTGGCGACAGGCTCAAGGAACGCGTCGCCGAGGCATTGCATCGCGTCGGCCTGCCGCAAAGCTTCGCTAGTCGCTATCGTCATGAACTGTCGGGCGGGCAGCGCCAGCGCGTCGGAATTGCGCGCGCGTTGGCGCTGTCGCCGAAATTCGTGCTGGCCGACGAGATCGTCTCCGGCCTCGACGTATCGACGCAGGCGCAGATCCTCACCCTTTTGGAGAGACTGGCCGCGGAGATGGGGCTGACGGTCGCCTTCATCAGCCACGACCTGTCGGTCATCCGGCGGCTGTGCCAACAAGTGATCGTCATGCGCGAGGGCAGGATCGTCGAGGCGAGCGCCACCGATGCGCTGTTCGACAATCCCAGGGAGACCTACACGCGCGACCTGCTTGCCGCCATCCCACTGCCTGAGATCGACGCGGACTGGTTGCGGCCAGCAACGAAAGCGCCGGCATAGGACTGTTCACCCACCACGCCGAACAGCGGGCTTCGGACGTGCATGAGGGCAAAATCAGCCCGCGAACGGAGGGTAATATGAATTACGCAGCCCGCGGCACGATGCTTGCCGCGATCCTGTTCTGCTCGATGGGAACGGCTTCGGCCGATGCGATCCCGGGGATGCGCGGCCACGACCACACCGGCATCACGGTGCCCGACATGAAGCAGGCAGTCGACTTCTTCACCGAAGTCGTCGGCTGCAAGAAGGCGATGTCGTTCGGTCCGTTCGCCGATGACAAGGGCACCTTCATGCAGGATCTTCTGGGCGTCGATCCGAAGGCTGTCATCGAGCAGGTCACCATGGTGCGTTGCGGCTATGGCTCGAATATAGAGCTGTTCAAATACACCGCGCCCGACCAGAAGGATTTGACGCCGAAGAACAGCGATATCGGCGGCTTCCACATTGCATTGTACGTCGATGATGTCGCCGCGGCCAAAGCCTATCTCGACGGCAAGGGCGTGAAGACGCGGATGGGGCCGCTGCCGGTCAAGGAAGGTCCGGCGGCCGGCCAGACCATTCTCTATTTCCAGGCGCCATGGGGGCTGCAGCTGGAGGCGATCAGCTATCCCGACGGGATGGCCTATGAGAAAGGTGCCGAGACTGTGCTGTGGAGCCCGAAGAACCCGGACAAGTAATTTCCAGAGCGCGCTTGCGGGGCCAACCCGCAGGCGCGCCACCCGTGTTCAGCAATCGTTCCAACATGAAACTTTAAGCTTGAAATAGTTTATCTCCGGCGCGATACTTGAGATGCAGCAAGCGAAGAGGAGATCGCACGGATGAAGGTTGCGGTTCTCGGTGGCGGACCAGCCGGCCTCTACTTTGCCATTTCAATGAAGCTGCGGGACGCCGCCCACGAGGTCACGGTGTTCGAGCGCAACCGCGCCGACGATACGTTCGGCTGGGGCGTCGTGCTGTCGGCCGAAACACTCGACAACCTTGCCAAAAACGACCCGGTCAGCGCTGTCTGGATCAAGAAGCATTTCGCCTATTGGGACGACATCGCCGTCATCCATGACGGCGTGCGCACGGTCTCGTCGGGCCACGGTTTCTGTGGCATCGGCCGCAAGCGGCTTCTGATCCTGCTGCAGCGACGCGCGCGCGAACTTGGCGTGAGGCTGATGTTCGAGAGCGATATCGCCGACCCTCAGCCCTATATGAAGACGCATGATCTGGTCGTCGCCGCCGATGGGCTGAACTCAAGGGCGCGCAACACCTTCGTCGAAGTCTTCAAGCCCGACATCGACACCCGCAAATGCAAATTCGTCTGGCTCGGCACCAACCAGAAATTCGACGACGCCTTCACCTTCATCTTCGAGAGGACCGAGCATGGCTGGGTGTGGGCGCACGCCTATCAATTCGACAGCGAGACAGCGACCTTCATTGTCGAGTGCAGCGAACAGACCTGGGCTGCCTTCGGCTTCGGCGCCATGTCGCAGCAGGAATCCATCGCCGTCTGCGAGCGCATCTTTGAGAAACATCTCGGCGGCCACGCGCTGATGACCAATGCCAATCACATCAGAGGTTCGGCCTGGATCAATTTCCCGCGCGTGCTGTGCGAACGCTGGTCTTACAAGAACCTGGCGCTGATGGGCGACGCGGCGGCCTCGGCACATTTCTCGATCGGCTCCGGCACCAAGCTCGCATTGGAAAGCGCGGTGGCGCTGGCCGAATATGTCAAAACCGAACCGGACCTCGACGCCGCCTTCCGCAAGTATGAGGATGCGCGCCGCACCGAGGTGCTGAAGCTGCAGTCGGCGGCGCGCAATTCGCTGGAGTGGTTCGAGGAGGTCGAGCGCTATCTCGGCCTCGATCCGGTGCAGTTCAATTATTCGCTGCTGACCCGCTCGCAACGCATCAGCCACGAGAATTTGCGGCTGCGCGATGCCAAATGGCTTGAAAGCGCCGAGGAATGGTTCCAGCGCCAGGCAGGGGCAGGCGGCAACAGGCAGCGCCGGGCACCGATGTTCGCGCCGTTCAAACTGCGCGACATGCAGCTCAACAACCGCATCGTCGTTTCGCCGATGGCGCAGTACAAGGCAGTCGATGGCTGCCCGACCGACTGGCATTTCGCCCACTATGCCGAGCGTGCCAAGGGCGGCGCCGGGCTTGTCTATATCGAGATGACCTGCGTCAGCCCGGAAGGACGCATCACGCCCGGTTGTCCCGGCTTCTATGCGTCCGAACATGAGGTGGCGTGGAAGCGGCTGGTCGATTTCGTCCACACCGAGACCGAGGCGAAAATCTGCGCCCAGATTGGCCATTCCGGGGCCAAGGGCTCGACCCGTGTCGGGTGGGAAGGCACCGACGTGCCGCTCGCCTCGGGCAATTGGCCGGTCATGGCGGCCTCGGCGATTGCATGGTCGCCTGAGAATCAGGTGCCGAAAGCCATGGACCGCGCCGACATGGACGAGGTGCGTGACCAGTTCGTCGCGTCCACCGAGATGGCAGATCGCTGCGGTTTCGACATGCTCGAGATCCATGCCGCGCATGGCTATTTGCTGTCGTCCTTCATCACGCCGGTCACCAACCAACGCACGGATGAGTATGGCGGTTCGCGGGAAAATCGCATGCGCTATCCCCTGGAAATCTTCCATGCGGTGCGCGCCGCCTGGCCGACGCGAAAGCCGATCTCGGTGCGCATTTCGGCCAATGATTGGGTCGGCATCGAAGGTGTGACGCCGGCCGATGCGGTGGAGATCGCGCGGATGCTGCACGAAGCCGGCGTCGACATATGCGACGTCTCGGCAGGCCAGACCTCGATTGCCGCCAAGCCTGTCTATGGCCGAATGTTCCAGACGCCGCTCTCGGACCGCATCCGCAACGAGGTCGGCATGGCGACGATGGCGGTCGGCAACATCTACGAGCCGGATCATGTCAATTCGATCCTGATGGCCGGCCGCGCCGACCTGGTGGCCCTGGCACGGCCGCATCTCGCCGATCCCTACTGGACGCTGCATGCGGCCGTGACGCTCGGTGATCGTGGTGTCAAATGGCCGGATCCCTATCTGCCCGGACGCGACCAGATCTACCGGCTGGCCGAGCGCGATGCGGCGGCGGGGCTGAAAGTATGACGACGGCCTGGGCGATTTCAGGCAAACATGCGCTAGTCACTGGCGGCGGCTCCGGCGTCGGCCGGGCCATCGCGCTCGTGCTGGCCGAGGCCGGCATAGAGGTGACCATATGCGGGAGGCGCGACGCCGAGCTCGCCAAGTTGGCCGGCGAGAACGACCGCATCCACGCCATGTCAGCCGATGTCACCGACGAGGCGGCGATGATTTCGCTCTACGCGCAAGCGGAAGCCGTGCGCGGCCCGTTCGACATTGTCGTCGCCAATGCCGGCATCGCCGGCAGCACGCCGACGCACAGGACCTCGCTTGCCGACTGGCAGCGGACGCTCGACGTCAATCTGACCGGCGCCTTCCTGACGGTGAAGCCGGCGCTGGCCGGCATGGCCGCGCGCAAGGCGGGCCGGATCGTCTTCGTCGCCTCGACCGCAGGGCTGAAAGGCTACGCCTATGTCGCGCCCTACGTGGCGGCCAAGCATGGGGTGGTCGGGCTGATGCGGGCACTGGCGGCCGAGACGGCGAAATCCGGCGTGACCGTCAACGCCGTTTGCCCGGGCTTCGTAGAGACCGACATGCTGGCGGACTCCATTCAGCGCGTCGTCGAAAAGACCGGCCGCTCAGTCGAGCAGGCGCGGGCGAGCCTTGCCTCGACCAACCCGCAAGGCCGTTTCATCCAGCCGCAGGAAGTTGCCGCGACGGTGCTCTGGCTGTGCGGCGATGCGGCTGCGTCGATTACCGGACAAGCGATTTCGATCTCAGGAGGCGAAACATGGTAGCCGGCCCATTGCCCGCGCCGTCGGGACCCGGCAAGGACCGGCTGCGTCTCTGGATCAGGCTGCTGCGCGCCTCGCGCACGATCGAGGCCGAGCTGCGCGAGCGCCTGAAGAAGGAATTCGATACGACACTGCCGCGTTTCGACGTCATGGCCGCCCTCTACCGCGCGCCGGAAGGCATGCTGATGAGCGATCTGTCGCGCTTCCTGCTGGTATCCAACGGCAATGTCACCGGCATTGTCGACCGGCTGGTTTCGGAAGGGGTGGTCGCGCGCGCGCGCCGCAATGGCGATCGCCGCACATCCATGGTGCGACTGACCGACGAGGGTTCCAAATCTTTTGCCGCAATGGCCGCGGCGCATGAGGGTTGGATCGGAGAATTGCTGGCCAAGGTCAGCGAGGAGGATGCGCGCCGGCTGACCGGCATGCTGACCTCGTTCCGCAGCAACTGGGAGGGACGCGAATGAGTTCGATGGCCGGCCTCAAGCCGAAGCACTTCCTTTGGGAAGTCGAAGGCAGGATCGCCAAGGTGCGGCTCGACCGGCCGGAGCGCAAGAATCCGCTGACCTTCGACAGCTATGCGGAACTGCGCGACACGTTCCGCGATCTCGTCTATGCCGACGACGTCGACGCCGTGGTGTTCCTGCCCAATGGCGGCAATTTCTGCTCGGGCGGCGATGTCCACGACATTATCGGCCCCTTGGTCAAGATGGACATGAAGGAATTGCTCGCCTTCACCCGCATGACCGGCGATTTCGTCAAGGCGATGCTCAATTGCGGCAAGCCGATCATCGCGGCGGTCGACGGTGTCGCGGTCGGCGCCGGCGCCATCATCGCCATGAGCGCCGACATCCGCATCGCCACGCCGGAGGCCAAGACCGCTTTCCTGTTCACCCGCGTCGGGCTTGCCGGTTGCGATATGGGCGCGTGCGCGATCCTGCCGCGCATCATCGGCCAGGGCCGTGCCGCCGAATTGCTCTACACCGGCCGCACGATGACGGCAGCGGAAGGCGAGCGCTGGGGCTTCTACAACAGGCTTGTCGATGCCGCAGTGCTCGAGGCCGACGCGCTCGAGATGGCGGCGCGAATCGTCTCGGGCCCGACCTTCGCGCACGGCATCACCAAGACACAGCTCAACCAGGAGTGGTCGATGGGCCTCGACCAGGCGATCGAAGCAGAAGCGCAGGCGCAGGCGATCTGCATGCAGACGCGTGACTTCGAGCGCGCCTACAAGGCCTTCGTGGCCAAGGAAAAACCGGTGTTCGAGGGGAATTGATGGCAGACAGGAGTTTCCTCCGCTGGCCGTTCTTTGAAGATCGCCACCGCGAACTGGCCGAAAGGCTGGAAGCATGGTGCGCGATAAACCTTCCCGTCGATCACCACGACGTCGATGCCGCCTGCCGCGAGCTGGTGGCGAAACTTGGCCGCGACGGCTGGCTGAAGCCGACGGCGCTCGATACCGACAATCCGGGACCGCTCGATGTCCGCACCTTGTGCATCACGCGCGAGACGCTGGCGCGCCATGACGGGTTGGCCGACTTCGCCTTCGCCATGCAGGGGCTCGGCACCGGCGCGCTCAGCCTGTTCGGCACACCCGACCAGCAGCAATGGCTGGCAAAGACCAGGGCCGGCAAGACGATTTCCGCCTTCGCGCTGTCGGAGCCACGCTCCGGGTCGGATGTCGCCAACACCGAAATGACCGCGATCCGCAATGACGACTTCTATATCCTCACCGGCGAGAAGACCTGGATTTCCAATGGCGGCATTGCCGATCTCTACGTCGTCTTTGCCCGCACCGCCGAGGCACCGGGTGCCAAGGGACTTTCCGCCTTTCTCGTACCCGCTGATACCAAGGGGCTTGGCATTGCCGAGCGCCTTGAAGTGATCGCGCCGCATCCGCTGGCGCGGCTTTCCTTCGATCAGGTGCGGGTGCCGGCTTCGGCGCTGATCGGCAAACCGGGAGACGGCTTCCGCATCGCCATGTCGGTGCTTGACGTGTTCCGCTCGACGGTAGGCGCGGCGGCACTCGGCTTTGCCCGCCGGGCGCTGGAAGAAAGCATCAGCAGAGTGGCCGAGCGCAAACTCTTCGGCGCTCCGATGGCAGAGCTGCAGATGGTGCAAGGCCATATCGCCGACATGGCGCTGGACATCGATGCCGCAGCGCTGCTGGTCTACCGCGCTGCCTGGACCAAGGACATGGGCGCGGCTCGTGTCACCCGCGAGGCGGCGATGGCCAAGCTGTTCGCCACCGACAAGGCGCAAGAGGTGATCGACAAGGCTGTGCAGCTGCATGGGGGGGACGGCGTCCGCAAGGGCCATATCGTCGAGAGCCTCTATCGCGAGATCCGCGCGCTACGCATCTACGAGGGCGCATCCGATGTGCAGAAGGTGGTGATCGCACGGCAGGTGATGGGCGCGGCCTGACGGCGATGTATTTGATTTGAGATTGATCTTTAAGAATACCGGGGAGGCTTGAAAATGCACGAGATCCTGCAGCCGGAGGGCTGGGCGAAGCCGGTCGGCTACGCCAACGGCATTGCTGCGCGCGGCAGGCTCGTCTTCGTGGGCGGACAGGTCGGCTGGAACGGGCAGTGCCAGTTCGAGACCGACGATTTCGCCGGCCAGGTGCGGCAGACGCTGCAAAACATCGTCGCCGTGCTGGCGGAAGCCGGCGCGGAGCCACGGCACATCACCGCGATGACCTGGTATTTCACCGACAAGGCCGAATATCTCGGCAATCTCAAGGGTATAGGCGAGGCCTATCGCGAGGTGATCGGCCGGCATTTCCCAGCGATGGCCGCCATGCAGGTGGTGGCGCTGGTGGAAGATCGCGCCAAGATCGAAATTCAGGCAACCGCCGTCATTCCGGATTAACGAATTCGTTATTCCCGGATTGATCAGCAGCGCAGCCCCGCCCGCTTCAGCAGCGGAAATACGTGGTCGCAGAAATAGGGCAGTTCCTGGGTGTAGTTGACGAACGACAGCGCGATGCCCTGGTAGCCATGCCCGGCTATTGCCGCCATCTCGGCGGCAATCGTCTCCGGCGTTCCAACCAGCGGGTAGGTGCCGGCGCCGCCGGCGAAACGCTGCCGGTAGCGGTCATAGGCATGCGGGTCATGCGACTGCGAGAACTCCTTCTTGCCTGCCATATGAGCATCGACCGCATCGTGGTCGACCAGATCGACGGCATAGCNGTGTAGTAGGCCTGCGCCTCTTCCATGGTTGGACGGCAGACGACATGCGCCACCGTGTAGACGCCGACGTTGCGGCCAACCTTGTCGGCCCGCTCGCTGATGTCGGCGACATGCTTGCCGGCATCGCTCATTTCCGAAAAGGTCGTGAACAGATAATCGCATCGGGCGGCGGCGAAATCCCGGCCCGGGCCACCGAAAGCAGCGTTCATGGTCACCGGGCGTGGAACCTGCAGGCTCGCCGGCCGGCTCACCGCCTCCTTGAGGCGATAGTAGGTGCCTTCATAGTCCAGAGGCTGGTCCGAGGCGTAGAGCTTTTCCAGGATTTCGATCCATTCGGCGGCCTGGTCGTAGCCCTTCTCGACCAAAGGCGTGCCGAACATGCCGAATTCCTTCGGGTTCCAGCCGCAGACGATGTTCAAGCCGGCGCGGCCCTGGCTGATATGGTCGACAGTTGCCAGCGCCTTGGCGGCATAGAGCGGATGCACCAGCGGCACATGCACGGTCATGAACAGGCCGATCTGCTCGGTGGCCACCGCCAGAGCTGCTGCCCAGGTGAAGGTCTCGAACGACCATTCGCGCACCTTGTTGCGGCCGCCAAAGCCACGCCAGCGCGCGATCGGAAGCATAAATTCCAGCCCGGCGCGGTCGGCGATCTGCGCCGCCGTCAGATTGTCCTGCCAGCTTGCCGTCCAGCGTTCCGGCACATCGGTGATGGCCAGACCGCCATCGGCATTGGTCGAAAAGACGCCGAGCTTCAGTTTGTTCGAGCCGTGCAGGGGATGCGTTTTGATCATCATGGGAACTCGTGGCGGGAGACCGACACGCTAGGCCCGCGCAAAAATATTTCAAGCCTGAAATAGCTTCGCCTCGCCGCCGATTGCGGATATGAATTTGGAGGGGAAAAGGGGATGGATATGAGCGCGTTCCGTCAGAAGTGCATCGGCAAGACCAATCTCGTCGGCTCCTTCGCCGCTATTCCCCATCCCGTCGCCGTCGAAGTGATGGCGCTCACCGGCCTCGACTTCGTCTGCATCGACTGGGAACATGCCCAGATCGCGCGCGACACGATCGAAACCATGGTGCGCGCGGCCGACGTGCATCGCGTGCCGGCCATGGTGCGTGTTCCCGGTCATGCGCCGGAAGCTATCCAGGCGGCGCTCGACAGCGGCGCACAAGGCGTGCTCGTGCCGCGCGTCTCGACCGCTGCTCAGGCCGAGGCGGCGGTGAAAGCCTCGCGCTATCCGCCGCTGGGCGAGCGCGGCGTCGGGCCTGGCCGCGCGGCAGGCTATGGCTATCGCATTCCCGAATATCTGGCCGCGGCCAATGACAGGGTGGTCGTCGCGGTCCAGGTCGAGACATCGGAGGGGCTGGCCAACATCGAGGCGATCGCGGCCATAGACGGCATCGATGTGGTCTTCGTCGGCCCCGGCGATCTCTCCGTGTCGATCGATGCGATCGGGCCGAAAGGCGTGGACAAGCTCAATGAGGCGATCACAAGGATCATCCGCGCGACCGTCGCGCATGGCAGGACATCGGGCATATTTTGCGCCAGCCCACAGACGATCAGCCAGTGGGCCGCTATCGGCGCGAGCTTCTTCGTGCTGGCCAGCGATACGATGTTTCTTGGCGCCGGCGCTGCGGCCAACTGCACCGCTGCGCGCGCCGAGCTGCGGTAGACGGGCGGGATCGGGCAAAAACTTTTTAAGCTTAAAACTTTTTCCTTGAAAAGCGCAGCACATTGGATAGCATCCAAACCCGATGGCGACTGTCGTGCCGGTGGGGCTTGCCGGGCAGTCCGTCGCGGTGCTCCGGGTGGGAGGGGTTTCAGTCCTTGTCGTTCATACTGCCCCAGTCATCGTCCAGCGCGCGTTATGCTTTCGACGGCGTACGTGCCCAGATCCGTGACCTGCACACCGAAAACATTGCCAACCTTGCCGTGCGCGCCCGAGAACTGGGCGACGTGATCGCGCTCTGGTACGGCGAAGGCGACATGGTGACGCCCGCTTTCATCCGCGACGCGGCGAAGGCCGCCTTCGATGAAGGCCAGACGTTCTACGTCCCTAACATGCGTGGGCACCCCCTACTGAACGAGGCGCTGTCGGAATACCAAACGCGCATTCACGGCCGGACGATCCCGATTGCGCGCACCACGGTCACGCCCGGCGGCATGCAGGCGCTGTACCTCGCGCTGGAACTACTGGTCGATACCGGCAGCAACGTCGTCTATGTCGCGCCGCAATGGCCCAACATCCACAACGCCATCCATCTGATCGGCGGCGAGCCAAGGCCGTTTTCGCTCGACTTCAAGGGCGACTGGCATCTCGATCTCGACCGGCTGTTCGCCACTTGCGATGCGCGCACACGCGCGATCTTCCTGTCGACGCCGTCCAACCCGACCGGCTGGACCGCGTCGCGCGAGGAGATGCAGGCGCTGCTCGACTTCAGCCGGCGCACCGGCATCTGGATCATCTCCGACGAGGTCTATGGCCGGCTCTATTTCGACGGCAATGTTGCTCCTTCCATCCTGCAGATCGCCGAGGATGGCGACCGGGTGCTGTCGGTCAACAGTTTTTCGAAGGCGTGGGCGATGACCGGCTGGCGCATCGGCTGGCTGACGCATCCGTCGGGGGTGGCCGACCAGCTTGGCGCCATGACGCAGTACATCAACAGCGGCACCGCCGCGCCTATCCAGGCAGGCGCTGTCGCCGCCATCCGCCAAGGCGAGCCGCTGGTCGAGGAGATCAGGCAGCGGATCAAAACCGGCCTCGACCTTGCCTATGACAGGCTGGCCCAGATTCCCGGCATCATCCTGCCGACGAAACCGCGCGGAGGCATGTATGCCTTCTTTGCCATGGACGGCGAAAGCGACGCCCGGCAGGCCTGCGCCAGGATACTGGAGACGGCGCGCGTCGGGCTGGCTCCCGGCCACCTCTTTGGAAATTCGGCAGCGGCCTTCCTGCGGATGTGCGTGTGCCGTGAACGCGACCAGATAGCGACCGCGCTCGAGCGCATGGTCGCCGCCATGAATTGACGCCCCGCTGGGAGGTGGGACGGCAACAAACCGTGCGGGAGCAAACCCGCCCGATCACAACCAGAGGGAACACAAAATGAGCTTCACTCGTCGCAACCTGCTTCTTCTCGCCGCCACGATCGGCATCGCTGCCGGCCCGGCCACCGCCTTTGCCGCCGATGTGCTCAATGTCGGCGCCTACCCGACCAATCCGCCCTTCGAATACAAGAACGAGAGCGGCACGTTCGAGGGCTTTGAAGTCGACATCGTCAACGAAGCGGCCAAGCGTGCCGGCATGACCACCGACATTGCCGACCTCGGCTTCCAGGCGCTGTTCGCGGCTGTCAGTTCCAACCGCATCGATGTCGCGATCTCCTCGATCACCATCACGCCGGAGCGACTGAAAACGCTGTCCTTCACCCAGCCCTATTATGACTCCGACATGGGCATTGCGACGAAGACCGATAGCGCTGTTAACACCGAGGCCGACCTCAAGGGCAAGATCGTCGGCGTGCTTTCAGGCTCGACCGGCGAGACCTGGGTCAAGGCGCATCAGGAGGCTGACGGCTACAGCGACGTGAAGGGCTATGACACGCAGCAGAATCTTCTGCTCGACCTCAGCGCGGGCCGCGTGGACGCCGCCGTCAGCGATATTCCGGGCATGGAATACTCCTTCACCAAGATGAAGGACCTGAAGGTCAAGCAGCGCATCAAGACCGGCGAACAGTACGGCCTGATGATGAGCAAGGACCATCCGCTGCTCGGTAAGCTGAACGACGCGCTGACCGCGATGAAGAAGGACGGAACGCTGGCCGCGATCCACAAGAAGTGGTTCGGCAGCGACGCGCCAGCCGATTCCTCGACGGTCAAGGAAATGCCGCTGCCCAAGGCCTGACCGGCAATGCACTTAAATCGTGCCGGCTCCCAGGCCGGCACGATTCATTTCACGCTTCGGCGCCTGCTGCCACACGGATAGCCTCATCGGAGGCAAGGTCGATTGGTTTTAACTTGAGCATCCTTTGCTCTGGGGTTCGGGAACGCTCCCATGTCGCTGATCGACACCTTCTTCAATCCTGACGTGATCATGTCCAGCCTGCCGGCGCTGTTGCGTGGCTTCCTGAACACGCTGCTGCTCGGCATTTTGAGTATCGGCATCGGCATTCCCATTGGCCTGGGGATCAGCCTGTTGCGGCTCTATGCGCCGAAGCCGCTGCGCTGGCTGGCGGTCGGCTACACCGACATCTTCCGGGCCCTGCCGGTGCTGGTGGTGCTGATCCTGATCTATTATGCGCTGCCCTTCCTCGGCATCCGTCTGTCGTCCTGGGCCTCCGCCGTGACGGCGTTCGCCATCATCATGTCGGCCTATTCAGCAGAAGTGTTCCGCTCCGGCATTGAGAGCATTCCGAAAGGCCAATTCGAGGCAGCACAGGCGCTCGGCCTGCCTTTCCTTTTGACCTTGCGCAAGGTGGTGCTGCCGCAGGCGATCCGCGTCGTCATCCCGCCGATGACCAGCAATTGCGTCTCGATGTTCAAGGACACGTCGCTCGCTTCCACCGTTGCGCTGCCTGAACTGTTGAAGGAAGCGACCAACGCGCAGTCGCTCTATGCCAATCCCTCGCCGCTGATCGGCGCCGCTTTGGTCTATCTCATCTTCCTCTGGCCCATGGTCCGCCTCGTCAGCCTGCTCGAAGACCGCTTCAAGACCGAGAAGACGCGCTGACCTCATCAACCGTCCCGCTTCCCAAGCCATTCGCAGGAGATACAGTTGAGCAATTCCCAAGCCGCCGCCGGCTTTCCGGTCGACACCATCCGCGCCATGTTTCCGGCCTTGCAGCGCGCCGGTGATTTCATCTTCATGGACAACGCCGCCGGCGCGCAGATCCCGCAGAGCGTGCTCGACGCGGTGACCAATCACCTGGTCTCGCACAATGTGCAGCGTGGTGGTCGCTATGGGCGCTCGGTCACGGTCGACCAATCGGTTGCGGATGCTCGGACGAGCGTGGCCTTGCTGATCAACGCCTACAGTCCGTCGGAAATCTGCTTCGGCATGAACGCCACCTCGTTCATTCGCCTGGTCAGCCTCGGCATCGGCCAGATGCTGGCCAAGGACACAGAGCGCGACGAGATCGTCATCACCGATATGGACCACGACGCCAACATCGCCACGTGGCTGGCGCTGGAGCCCGCCGGAGCGAAGTTCAAATGGTGGCGCATGCGCGAGGACGGCAACCTGCATGTCGACGACCTCAAGCCGCTGGTTTCCGATCGCACCCGTCTCGTCGCCTGCACGGTGACCGCGCATTCGATCGGTTCGGTCGTCGACGTCGCTTCGGTGGCCGCGATCGCGCATGCGGCCGGCGCCGAAGTGTTCCTTGACTGCGTGCATTACGGACCGCACGGGCTGATCGACGTGCAGGCCTGGGACTGCGACTATCTCGTCTGCTCCGGCTACAAGAATTTCTCGCCGCATATGGGCTTTCTGTGGGGCCGCTTCGAAACGCTGAAGCGGCTGCCGACCTTCCGCGAGGATTTCATCCCCGACGAGCCGCCTTACAAGGTCGAGGCCGGCACCTTCATCTACGAGAACGTCTCAGGCATGGATGCCGCGGTGCAGTACCTGGAACTGATCGGCCGCAATCTGGCGCCCTCCAACAACCGCTCGCGGCGCGACAACATCGTTGCCGGCATGGGCGCTATCCGCGACTACGAAGTGCTCCTGGCGCGTGAGATGCTCGCGGTGCTCAAAGCTTGCGGCGCGACCATTTACGGGGTTTCGGAAGAGACCCGCATCAACGAGCGCGTGCCGACCTTCTGCTTCAACATCGGCAAGCTGTCGCCGCAGCGGATCGTCGAGGAAATGGCTGAGATGCAGATCGGCATCCGCGACGGCCATATGTATGCGCCCCGGTTGATGAAGCGTCTCAACCTGTCGATGGACAGCGGCGCCATCCGCGCCTCGCTGGTCCATTACAACACGGTCGACGAGGTCAGGCGTTTCGGCGAGGCACTGCGCGCCGTCGTAGCCAAGCTGTCGTAGCTTGTCCGTCAGATGTCTCCGGCGTGGAACATCGGCCCGCCCTTGTGGGCCGGGAAGCCATAGCCGTTGATCATCACCAGATCGATGTCGGAGGCACGCGCCGCGATGCCTTCGGCCAGCAGTGCCTTGCCCTCTTCGGCCATTGCCGCCAGTAAGCGCGTGACGATCTCATCGGACGAAAAGCGGCGCGGCACGATGCCGTTGGCCGCTCGCACGGCCTCGATCAGCGCCGTTACTTGCGGGTCGCTCCTGCGTTCGCCGTCCGAATAATCGTACCAGCCGCGCCCGGTCTTGCGGCCGAAGCGGCCGGCCTCGCACAGCCGGTCGGCGATTTCGACATAACGTGCTTGCGGATCGCGCATCGCCGCCTGTCGCTTGCGCCGCGCCCAGGCTATCTCCAGCCCAGCCATATCGTTGACCGCGAAGATCCCCATCGGGAAGCCCCAGGCCTCCAGCGCGGCATCCACCTCATCGGGTGCTGCGCCATCCTCCACCATGAACTCCGCCTCGCGGCGGTAGGCCGAATAGATGCGGTTGCCGATGAAACCCTCGGTAACGCCGCACACGACAGGCAGCTTGCCAAGCGTCCTGACGAAGGCGATCGCCGAGGCGAGCACATCGGGCGCCGTCGCCGCGCAATCCACCACTTCGGTGAGCCGCATGACGTTGGCCGGGGAGAAAAAATGCAGGCCGGCGATCCGTTCGGGCCGGGCGGTTGCCGAGGCGATCTCGTCGGGGTTGAGGTAGCTGGTGTTGGTCGCCAGTATGGCGTCGGGGCGGACGATACGATCAAGCTTCCGGAAGAGTTCGGTTTTTACCGCGAGATCGTCGAACACTGCCTCGATGACCAGATCGGCCTGCACCAGCCTGCCGGCGTCACTGGCCGCTTCAAACCGGCTCAGCGCCTCCCTGCGGGCATGATCGGTGAGACGGCCGGATTGGACCGACTTGTCGAGAAGGCTGGCGACCCGCTCGTATCCTTTTGCCGCGGCGCCGTCGTTCTGCTCGATGCCGATTACGCGATAGCCGGCATTCAAGGCCGAGACCGCGATGCCTGCACCCATCAGGCCGGTTCCGACGATACCGACGGTCTCGACCTTGCGAGGCGTGACACCCTCCAGCCTGTCGACTTTGCTGGCTTGCCTCTCGGCAAAGAAGACGTGGCGCAACGCTGCCGCTTCGCGAGAATCCCGGAGGCGCAGGAAGGTCGCGCGTTCGTCCGCAAGACCGTCCTCAAGTCTGGCCGTGGACGCGGCCTGGACCAGTCTCACGGCTTCTGCAGGCGCCATCTGTCCACGGCTGCGGGAAAGCACCTTTCTTGCGGCTGCCGCGTCGGCCTCAGGTTGCGAGCGCGGGACGGAAAGCGCGCCCGTGCGCCGCAGCGGTTGGCCAAGGAGACGGCGGGCGACATCGAGCGCGCCTTCGGGAAGATCGTCCGCAATGGTATCGATCAGACCGAGAGCGAGAGCTTCGTCGGCATTCGCGGGCCGACCCGTGCCGATCAGGTCAATTGCGGCGACCGTGCCGATGAGGCGGGGCAGGCGTTGGGTTCCGCCGGCCCCGGGCACTAACCCGAGCTTGACCTCGGGCAGGCCGAAGCTGGCCGCCTTGCTGGCCACCCGGTAGTGGCAGGCCAGCGCAATCTCGCAGCCGCCGCCGAGCGCCGCGCCGCCTACTGCCGCCACGATCGGTTTGGCGAAGCTCTCGATCGCTTCGATCACGTCAGGCAGTGTGGGCTCGATAGCGGGCTTGCCGAATTCCTTGATATCGGCGCCACCGATGAAGGTGCGCCCAATGGCGGTCAGCACCACGGCAGACACTTCATCCGACGCCGCACGCCCAAGCGCATCCATCAATCCGGCCCTGACATGGAAGGACAGCGCGTTGACCGGCGGATTTTCGATCGTGACGATGAGAACGCCATCGACGATCTTGCCTGTGACACTCTCGGAAAATCGTGCTGTGTTCATGGAGTTTTATCCCGGAACGACGGCAAATCTTCCTCCTCCTTCGCTCTCCGCCAAATGCCGGTGTCCCGGCTCGGACGGATGAAGCGCCATGGATCTTCAAAATAATTTCAAGCTTAAAATAATTAGAATTCGAAAAACTTCAAGCCTACCGGAGTCGACTGCAAAAGGCGTCGCTACCACGACGGTGATCGGTCAGACTTGACGGTTGCACTGCGGTGCCGGGTCAAGGCGAGTTTGTGGAAACCTTCGGCAGCAGGGCTTTGAAATAGTCGATCGTCTGTTGCAGCCCGGCTTCCAAAGTCACCGTCGGCTCCCAGCCGACAAGCCTTTTGGCAAGGGTGATATCGGGCTGGCGGTGCCGCGGATCGTCTTGCGGAAGATCGCCGTAAATTATATCCGAACCTGATCCGGTCATCTGCGTCGTCAGTTCGGCCAAGCGCCTGATCGTTACTTCCCTTGGATTGCCGATGTTTACTGGACCGGTCACCTCCGGCCCCGTATCCATGAGGCGCAGCATGCCGCTCACCAGGTCGTCGACGTAGCAAAACGACCTTGTCTGTGAGCCGTCGCCGAAAATGGTTATCGGTTCACCACGAAGCGCCTGCACGATGAAATTTGAGACAACCCTGCCGTCTGCCGGGTGCATGCGCGGCCCGAACGTATTGAAAATCCGCGCGACCTTGACCCACAAGCCATGTTGTCGGTGATAGTCGAAGAACAGCGTTTCGGCGCAGCGTTTGCCTTCATCGTAGCATGAGCGCGGCCCGATCGGGTTTACATTGCCCCAGTAACTCTCGGGCTGCGGATGCACAGACGCGTCACCATAGACCTCACTGGTGGAGGCCTGAAAGACTTTGCATTTCAGCCGCTTTGCCAGTCCAAGAACATTGATGGCGCCGTGCACGGCGGTCTTGATCGTCTGAACCGGGTCGTACTGGTAGTGAACAGGCGAGGCCGGACACGCCAGGTTGTAAATCTCATCGACTTCGACGTAGAGCGGAAAGGTCACGTCATGGCGCATGAATTCGAAGCGGGGATGCTTGGCCAAATGGTCGATATTGCGCTTTGATCCGGTGAAAAGGTTGTCGACACACAAGATTTCGTCGCCTCGTTCCAACAGGCGGTCAATAAGATGCGAGCCGATAAACCCTGCGCCCCCGGTAACGAGAATGCGTCTGCGGCTGTCATAGAGTCTTGCCAATTTCTGCTCCCAGGCAAATGCTGATCGACCAGATATCGGTCGCCACACGCAGGATACGACGTGTCCGCAGCCAATGCACAAGGACCAAACTGAAATTTCGCAGATCCGCTCGGTGCCGATGCGAATTCCGATCCGGGCATTTGGTTTGATCAGAAGGCACGATTGAGGCCGATAGTGGCCTATGGATTGGCAGCAGAGAATATCAGCCCTGTCGTCAGGGCCGCCGCTGCGTAGATGGCCGGCAGAACCTGACGGTTCACCCCAATCCGCAGCAGAGAGTGGCTCGAAACCCGATCCTGCTGGATTTTATCCACAACTTCGATGACATCGGCGGATGGCAACATGAAAAAAACGGTGACGCCTATTTGCGTGAGACATTCCTCTTCGCGATAGAGCATCGTTGAATTGGCCAACAGCCTGCCATACAAGCACGTCGGCTCAACAGGTGGCTCGAGGAACCCCACGGATGTCCGAACGCATTGCAGTTATCGGCCTGGGTTATGTCGGCCTGCCGGTAGCCATTGCCTTTGGGAAGGTTTTCCCCGGCACCATAGCTTTTGACATCAGCGAGCGTCGGATCGGGGAATTGCGTGGCGGCGTCGATCGTACGGGGGAAGTTGACGCAACGGCGCTCAAGGAGACCTCGATAGGGCTGACCACCGACCGGGAGATGTTGAAAGGCGCTACTTTCTTCATCGTCGCCGTGCCAACCCCTATCGACGCAAATCGCGCTCCCGATCTAGCTTCTTTGAAACTGGCGTCCGAACTCGTCGGCGAGGCGGTGAGCAAAGGCGCCGTCGTCGTTTTTGAGTCGACAGTCTATCCAGGTGTGACCGAAGATTTCTGTGGGCCGATCATCGAGCAGGTTTCCGGCCTGCGACATCCCCGCGACTTTGCCCTCGGCTATTCGCCCGAACGCGCCAACCCCGGCGATCGGGAACACTCGCTGCAAAAGATCGTCAAAGTCGTCTCCGGCGAGAATAACGAGACGCTGGAGCGCGTCGCGAACGTTTATGGCCGTATCATCGATGCCGGCGTCTACCGCGCCCCGTCGATCAAGGTGGCCGAGGCAGCGAAGGTTATCGAGAACACCCAGCGCGATCTGAACATCGCGCTGATGAACGAACTGGCAATGATCTTCGAGCGGCTCGATATCCGGACGCAGGATGTTCTTGATGCTGCGTCGACGAAATGGAACTTCCTTCCCTTCAAACCGGGGTTCGTCGGCGGCCACTGCATCAGCGTCGATCCATATTATTTGACCGCCAAGGCCGAGGCCGAAGGTTACCATCCGCAGATCATCCTCGCCGGACGTCGCATCAATGACGGCATGGGGGCCTTCGTCGCCCAGCAGGTTGTCAAACGGCTGATTGGTTCTGACACGCCCGTCAAAGGGGCTTCTGTCGGCATTCTCGGGCTGACATTCAAGGAGGACGTGCCGGATTTGCGCAACAGCCGCGTTTTCGACATGGTCAAGGAACTAAGGCAGTTCGGAATTGTCCCCAAAGTCCATGATCCCCTTGCCGATGTCGAAACCGCTCGGCGTGATCACGGCGAAACAATCCTGCCGCTCGATGAGATAAACGATTTGCAGGCGCTTGTTCTGGCGGTGCCTCACAGGCAATATCTCACCAACGAAAGAGCGCGTCTTTTTCAAATGATCAGGCCGGGGGGGACACTGTTCGATGTCAAGTCGGCCATCAAGCCCAATGAAGTTCCCGACAACATAAAATACTGGAGCTTGTAAAGCTCGCCTGAAATTAACGCTAGGATATGCAGTGACATCAAGCAGGCCGATACTGATCACCGGCGCAGCCGGGTTCATAGGGTTTCATCTTTGTCTGAGGCTGCTTGCCGAAGGACGCCAGGTTATCGGCCTCGACTCCATGAACGAGTATTATGACGTCAGCCTGAAGCAGGCTCGTCTCGAGCGGCTGAAAGCGTTTTCGAATTTTTGTTTCGAGCATGCCGATCTCACGGAGCGGGACCGTATTTCGGAGCTCTTCCTCTCGGCCGCGCCGGAGGTTGTCGTCAATCTCGCGGCGCAAGCCGGCGTACGCTATTCGATCAGCAATCCGCACGCCTATGTGGAAAGCAACCTCAGCGGCTTTGTCAACATCCTGGAAGGATGCCGGCAGGCCTCCGTCGGCCATCTGGTCTATGCATCGTCGAGTTCGATTTATGGCGGCAGCACCCGCATGCCGTTTTCCGTGCACGATCCGGCGGACCATCCGCTCAGCCTTTACGCCGCAAGCAAGAAGGCGAACGAGCTGATGGCGCACACATACAGCCATCTGTTTCGACTGCCGACCACCGGGCTGCGTTTTTTCACCGTCTATGGTCCGTGGGGGCGGCCGGACATGGCGCTGTTCATCTTCGCCAAGGCTATCCTCGCCGGCGAGCCGATCGAGGTCTTCAACTATGGCAACATGCAGCGGGATTTCACCTATATCGACGACATTGTCGAAGGTATTATCCGCGTCATGCAGCAACCCGCGACACCCAATCCTGAGTGGAAAAGTGTCGCGCCAGACCCAGCGACCAGCAACGCCCCGTTCAGGATTCACAACATCGGCGGCAATTCGCCCGTTCAACTGAACCGATTGATCGAGGTGCTCGAAGACGCGCTGGGACGCAAGGCAAACCGCAACCTCAGGCCACTTCAGCCAGGCGACGTTCCGGCAACTTTCGCCAATGTCAGCTCGCTCGAGGAGGCGACCGGCTTCAAGCCCAAAATCCCGATCGAAATAGGGGTTCCGCGCTTTGTCGAATGGTACCGGGAGTTCTACCGATCATGATCGGACGCTTCGCCACCTGGAGGCGGCTGGCTCCTGACCAGCCATCGCTGGCGCATGCCGCTCGGAAAACTCAATAAGCCGCAGCCGAACTGGGTGTCGCCTGAAGGCGGTGAATATCTTTCCGGGGCGGCGCACCGAACAGGCGACGATATTCTCGGCTGAACTGCGAAGGGCTGTCATAGCCCACCGCGAACCCGGCCGTGCCTGCGTTTGCGCCGCCGGCAAGCATAATCCTTCGCGCCTCCTGCAGGCGCAGCTGCTTCTGGTATTCGAGCGGGGTCATGCGCGTAATCGCCTTGAAATGGGCATGAAGGGACGACGCGCTCATGCCTGATGCCGCCGCAATGTCTTCGATGCGCAGTTGTGCCTGGAAATGATTGCGGATCGTGGCGATGGCGCGGCTGACCTGGCTCAGGTGGCTGTCCACCGACGCCATCTGGCGAAGCGTGTCACCGTGCGGTCCGGTGAGGAGCCGGTAAAGGATTTCGCGTTCGATCAGCGGCGCCAGCACGGTGATGCTCTCGGGGCGATCGAGCAGCCTGACAAGCCGACAGGCGGCATCAATCAGGTCGGGGTCACTTGGATAGGCAGCTAACACCGGCAGATCCCTGCTGGGGGATGCACGTCCTTCTTTCACAAGCAGCTCGGCCAGCGCGGTGGAATCAAAATCTATCTTGCAACAGAGGTAGGGCGCCGCCGGGCTCGCCTCCAACACATGCCCGACCAGCGGCAGGTCGACCGAGACGAGCAGGTAGCTCGATGCGTCATAGACCACGCTCTGGTCGGCCAGCGAGACGCGCTTCGATCCTTGGGCGATTATGCAAAGCGACGCCTCGTAGACCGCAGGCACGGGTGCACTGGGCTGGTTGGCGCGAATGAGCGACAGCCGCGGCACCGCAGTGCCGGCCATGCCAGATTTCGGCGCAAAGCGGGTGATCAGCTCGGCGAGTTCATTGATTTTCTCCATGCCGCATAAATCTTCATGGCGCGAAATGTTGCAAGGCATTTCGAGTTCATTTCGAGGATCGTGCAAACTCTTTGGACGATCACGCTACCGCCCTTTGCCGGTTCGCCGCCATCTATCTCCCCGTCACCGCAGCGAAAAAGGAACGATCATGACGGGACTTAAAGACAAGGTTGTACTCATCACCGGCGCCTCCAGCGGCATCGGCGAAGCGACGGTTCGGGAACTTGCCGGTGCCGGCGCCAGACTGTTCATCGGGGCCCGCCGCACCGAGCGGCTCAAGGCGCTGGCCGCAGAAATAGGCAAAGGCGTCGCGTGGCGCGAACTCGACGTGACTGACGCGGCGAATTTCGACGCCTTTGCCGATGCCGCTCATGCCGAATTCGGGCAGATCGATGTGCTGGTCAACAATGCCGGCGTCATGCCGCTGTCGCCGCTTGCCGCGCTGAAGCGCGATGAGTGGTCTCGCATGATCAATGTCAACATCGGCGGCGTGCTGAACGGGATCGCCGCGGTGCTGCCGCGCTTCGTCGCCCAGAAGAATGGGCATATCGTCAATGTCGCCTCGGTCGGTGCGCATATCGTGCTGCCCACCGCGGCGGTCTATTGCGGCACGAAATATGCCGTCTGGGCAATCACCGAGGGGCTGCGGCAGGAGCATGACGACATCCGCGCCACGATCATCTCCCCCGGAGTGACCGCAACCGAACTGGGCGACGATATCAGCGATCCTCAGGTCGCCACGGCTCTGAAAGAATGGCGGCAGAAGTCGCTCACACCGGACGCCATTGCACGGGCGATCCGTTTTGCGCTTGATCAACCCGATGGCGTCGACGTCAACGAAGTGATCGTGCGGCCAACCGCTGCCAATATGTAGAACTTGCTGCCGGATGCCGGCTTTCGGCGAGCTAGGGCGCTCTCCGAGATCCGGCAAACGGCCCACCCCTTAATGCACCCGCCCTCAGCCTCTGGCGCAACTCCCGCGGGCCACATCGTACCGGCTCTCGAACGCGCGCGAAAAATGCGCACTCGAATTGAACCCGCAAGCAAAGGCGATTTCCGAGATCGTGGGCGACACTCGGGCGGGCGACAACAATTCTTCCTTGCTGCGCTCCAGCCGCCTGTCCCAGACGAAGCGTTCCGGTCTCGCGGCAAGGCCGGTGCGCCGCTGGGAACTTACCCCGCTAATCATCTCCCCTGCGACGGTAGAGATGTCAGGCTTCGCCGGCCAGGCGCGCTGAAATCAGCCGCGCCGCCTTGATCACCGCTTCGCCCTGGCTGGCCGCCATGCTGTCATCGGCGCGTGACACAGGCGAGGCCACCGCCAGAGTGCCTAAAGGACGGCCATCGGAGCCGAGGATTGCCGCGGCTATGCTGTGGACGCCTTCTTCATAGCCTTGGGAGCTCGAGGAATAGCCGCGCTTGGCGGCAAGCCGGATCGCCTTCATCAGCCTGTCGGGCTGCGTCACCGTGTGTGGCGTGAAGGTCGGCAACGGCTTGTCGACATAGGCCTCGGCCGCTTCCTGAGGCGAAGCGGCGAGAAAGGCGATGCCGGAGGCGGTGCCGTGCAAGGGCAGCACCTGGCCGACATCGACATTGACCCGGTTGGCCTTTGCCGAGAGTTCGACGTGGACGGTCAGCAGTGCGCCGGCGCTGAATTCCGACAGGTGCACCGTTTCGCCTGTTTCCAGCGCCAGCTCGCGAACCACAGGTGCTGCCACGCGCACGAAGGGAAAATGCGCGTCGCGAAAGCGGGCCAGCCGCGACAGGCCGGCGCCGAGCCGGTAGCGGCGGCTTGCCGGCTCTTGTTCGATCAGGCGGTGGTCGGCCAGCGCCATCAGCAGGCGCCGCGCCGTTGCCTTGTCGAGGCCGGTTTTGCGGGCGAGCTCGGACAGGCCGATCTCCGGTTCGCCGAGCGTGAACTGCTCCAACAGCGATATCGCTTTGCCGACTGTGCTCATGGTGCATCCTCAAGATACTTCGCATGGGACGGAAGCCAATCCACCTTGCAGTCCGCTCATAGCACGTAAATTGGTGGTTCAAATAACGAACCGTTTGGAAGCGACAAAAAACACCAGCAAGTTTCGCGGCGACATCAATCTCGATGCGCCGCGCCGTGCGGGGTGATGCTGCGCGGCAACACCTATCAACAAGTGGATCAACTCGGCGGCGCCGTGCCTGGCCGGCGTGTCGGCCCAAACGCCTGATCCTGGCCGGCGCGGAAGCTTCAACTCTGCCCCAGCTGCGCGCGGCGCCAGGCGGCGGGCGCCTGGCCAACCCGCTCCCGGAAGAAGCGTGAGAAATAGGCCGGATCTTCGAAGCCGATTTCGTAGGCGATGTCCTCGACGGTGCGCACGGTGAACAGCAGCAACCGCTTGGCCTCCAGCAACCGTCGCTCGCCCATGAGCCGCTTGACGCCGCTGCCAAGCACCGTATGGGCGGCCTTGTCGAGAAGATGCGGTGTCGTGGCCAGCGCCCCGACGTAGCGGTCGACGGGCCAGTTGTCGCGGAAATGCGCATCGACCAGACGGCGCAAGCCGCGCGCCAATGCAGCATCGGAAGAACCGGTGGCATCCTTCACCTCGGGACCAAGGCGCGCGATGTGCGAGAGCGCGACGGCGATCAGCGCCGGCAGGGTCTTGTCACTGCCGGCCTGCGCCTCGGCATATTCGGCGGCGATCATCTCCAGCACCGCCGCCAGCCTTTTCCACGCGACGTGCTGAGGAAGGCTATCGGCAAAGACCGGCCGGTCCAATGGCAGCAGGCTGTGAGCGGCTATTGCCGCAAGCGCATCATCGGCGACCGAAACGACGATGGCGTCGGTGCCGGGCCCGATCGAGAAGCCATGCACGATGGTGCTCGGCACGAAGCTGACGGCCGGCGCCGAAAAGTGCCAGGATTGATCCTCGATGCGATAAGCGCCGGAGCCGCTTGTCCAGTAGGTGATCTGGCCCATTTGCGGATGCTTGTGCGCGGCAACCTGGCCGAGATGAATGTTGCTGCGCGCAAGCACCGTCTCGACATGCAGGAAGCCGACATCGAGCGGCCGCACCGGCTCGCCATAGACAAAGAAATCAGGAATGGAATTGAGGCTCATGGCGCCGGAAAAAGTCCAATCGGTTTTGCCGTTACGTCCTAACCGATCCTTGCCAGGAGAGCTAGAGTTGATGCCATAAGTGGAGGAACATCATGCGATCGGAAGACTTTCGTGCCGACAATGGGCGCCCGTTCACCGGGGCCGAGTATCTGGAGAGCTTGCGCGACGGCCGCGAGGTCTACATCAACGGCGAGCGCATTGCCGATGTCACCACCCATCCGGCGATGCGCAATTCGGCGCGGTCGCTGGCGCGCCTCTATGATGCGCTGCACGATCCCAAGCGGCAGGGCACGCTGACCTCGCCTACCGATACCGGTTCGGGCGGCTACACCCACAAATATTTCCGCGTCGCCAAATCCTCCGGCGAACTCGCGGCCCAGCAGACCGCGATCGCCGAGTGGTCACGCATGTCCTATGGCTGGATGGGCCGCACGCCCGATTACAAGGCGGCACTGATGAACACGCTCGGCGCCAATGCCAACTGGTACGGCCCGTTCAAGGACAATGCGCTCGCCTGGCACAAGCGTGCGCAGGAAGCCGTGCTGTTCATGAACCACGCCATCGTCAACCCGCCGATCGACCGCCACAAGCCGGCCGAACAGGTGAAGGATGTCTTCGTCCACATCACCAAGGAGACCGACGCCGGCATCTATGTCTCCGGCGCCAAGGTGGTGGCGACGTCCTCGGCGCTGACCCACTACAATTTCCTGGCGCAGAGTTCGGCGACGGTCACCGAAGATCCGTCGCTGTCGGTCATGTTCATCGTGCCGATGAATGCGCCGGGGGTAAAGATGTTCTGCCGCGTCTCCTATGAGCAGACGGCCAACACGGCGGCGGCTCCGTTCGACTATCCGTTGTCGTCGCGCTTCGACGAGAACGATGCCATCCTGGTGCTCGACAATGTCTTCATCCCCTGGGAGGACGTGCTGGTGCTGCGCGAGGCGCAGAAAATCCTGTCCTTCCATCCGGCTTCGGGCTTCATGCATGGCTATTGCTTCCAGGGCTGCACACGCTTTGCCGTCAAGCTCGACTTCCTCGCCGGCCTGCTGGCAAAGGCGCTGCGCGCCACCGGCGGCGATGCCTTCCGCGGCAACCAGGCGGCGCTGGGCGAGGTGATCGCGCTCAGGCACATGTTCTGGAGTTTCTCCAACGCCATGGCCTACAATCCGATCCCCTGGGCGAATGGCGCTGTCCTGCCCAACCTGGAAGCAGCCCTTGCCTACCGGACTTTCATGTCGGAAGCCTATCCGCGCGTCATCGACACGGTGCGCCGGGTGATCGCTTCTGGGTTGATCTACCTGCCGTCATCAGTGCGCGACTTCAACAATCCCGAGATCGACAAATACCTCGCGCAATATGTGCGCGGTTCCAACGACATGGGCCATGTCGAGCGCATCAAGATCATGAAACTGTTGTGGGACGCGACCGGCACCGAGTTCGGCGGCCGCCACGCGCTCTACGAACTCAACTATGCCGGTGCGCCGGAAGAGGTGCGGCTGCAGGTGCTGAAGGGCGCCGAACGCGGCGGCCGGCTGAAGGCCATGGAAGAACTGGTCGACACCTGCATGGCCGACTATGACGAGAATGGCTGGACGGGAGATACCTGGCTCAATCCGCTCGCTTCTACGGCCGGGTGATGTCAGATGGCCACGCAGATTTCGAAGGCCGATTTCCGCGACGCCATGGCAAGGGTCTGCGCGCCGGTCAACATCGTCACGACAGATGGTCCGGCCGGGCGCGGCGGCTTCACCGCCACCGCCATGTGCAGTGTGTCGGACGAACCGCCGACACTGCTGGTGTGCATGAACGGCCGCTCGACGCAGGCCGCCATGTTCCTCGCCAACCGGCGCTTCTGCGTCAACGTGCTGACGCATGACCATATGCACCTGGCCGGCAAGTTCGCCGGCGCGACCAGGGACATGGAGGCACGCTATTCGGGGGCGCGCTGGCAAACGCTGGCCTCAGGCACGCCGGCGCTGTCCGATGCGATCGTCAATTTCGATTGCGAGATCGAGGATGTGCACATAGTCGGCACGCATAATGTCATGATCGGCCGCGTTATCGACGTCAGGCACGGCAGCGGCGGCTCGGCGCTGCTTTATGTCGACCGCAATTACACGCAGCCGACGCGGCTTGGCAGTTTTGGCGGCTGAGCGGGAGCAGTCAGTTCTCGCCGGCGATCAGGCTCTCCAGCAGATCGAGCAATTGCTCGAGCCTCTCATGTCCGAAGCGCTGTTCGATGTCGCGGTAGATGACGAGGCGTTCCGGCGACAAGGCATCGATCAGGGCGGAGCCCGCCGGGGCGATCGTCAGCACGACACGGCGGCCATCGCCTTCCGCCTTGTTGCGGGTGATGAATTTTCGGCCCTCGAGCGTCTTGATGATGCGTGTCAGGCTGGGCGGCAGCACCGAAGCGCGATCGGCAAGTTCCGTCGCCTCGACAGGGCCGGCCTCGCTCAGAACGCGCAGCACACGCCATTGCTGTTCGGTCACGTCATGCGCCGCCAGCATAGGGCGAAACCGCGCCATCACCACTTCGCGGGCATGGAGCAGCGCCATCGGCAGAGAACGACGGGTGTTTTCAGGCAGCAAGAAGCAGCGTCCCCAATGATGCGGGCGGTCGGCGGGACCGCACGCCAAAACCTGACCTTTCCATCCCGTATCGTCGCCTCAACTTGGATGCAAGGCTTGACTTCAGTGATGCTGCATGTAATTAACGCGTTAACTACAACAGTGGAACAATCCGGGGAACGAGACGCGGTGCCTCACTTTTCCATCGAGTATTCGGCCAACCTCGATGCCAAGGTCGACATGAGCGAATTGTGCGCGCTGGTGTTGCGCACCGTGCTCGGCACCGGGCTGTTTGAAACCGGCGCGGTGCGGGTGCGGGCCTTCCGCGCGGAGGCCTATGCGATCGCCGACAGCTTACCGGAAAACGCCTTTCTCGACATGTCGTTTCGCATTGGAACCGGCCGCAGTGCCGAGGACAAGAAACGAACCGGGGAGGCGGTCTTCTCCGCCGTGAGCGAATACCTCGCCCCCCTGTTCGAGACCCCGCATTTCGCTCTTTCCCTGGAGATCAGGGAAATCGATCCGGTCCTGAGCTGGAAGAAAAATGCAATCCACCCGCGACTGCGCGGCAAGTGACGGAAGCTGATATGTCCGACCTCGAAGGCAATCTGAAAAAGGCCGAGGCCTATCTGGCCCGTTTCAAGCGCGACGGCGTGCTGAACCAGATCGGCGGCGAAGCGGAGCCGGCGGTGGATGGCTCGACCTTCGAGGCCATGTCGCCGGTCGATCTCAAGCCGCTGGCCAAGGTCGCGCGTGGCAGTGCCGCCGATATCGACCGCGCCGCCAAGGCGGCAAAGGCGGCGTTCCCGGCCTGGGCCGCCATGCCGGGCGACGGGCGCAAGAAGCTGCTGCACAAGATAGCCGATGCGATCGAAGCGCGCGCCGAGGAGATCGCCTTCGTCGAGTGCATGGACACCGGCCAGGCGCTGAAATTCATGGCCAAGGCCGCGCTGCGCGGCGCCGAGAATTTCCGCTTCTTCGCCGACCGCGCGCCGGAAGCGCGCGACGGCGAGACGCTGCGCACGACAGGCCAGGTCAACATCACCACGCGCGTGCCGATCGGCCCGGTCGGCATCATCACGCCGTGGAACACGCCGTTCATGCTGTCGACATGGAAGATCGCGCCGGCGCTGGCGGCAGGCTGCACCGTCGTCCACAAGCCGGCCGAATTTTCGCCGCTGACCGCTCGCCTGCTGGTCGAGATCGCCGAGGAGGCCGGCCTGCCGAAAGGCGTGTGGAACCTGGTCAACGGCCTCGGCGAGCACGCCGGCAAGGCGCTGACCGAGCACCCTGACATCAAGGCGATCGGTTTTGTCGGTGAGAGCCGCACCGGCTCGATGATCATGAAACAGGGCGCCGATACGCTGAAGCGCGTGCATTTCGAACTGGGCGGGAAGAACCCGGTGATCGTCTTCGCCGACGCCGATCTCGAACGTGCGGCGGATGCGGCCGTGTTCATGATCTACTCGCTCAACGGCGAACGCTGCACCTCATCGTCGCGGCTGCTGGTCGAAGCCTCGGTCTACGACACATTCACGGATCTGGTCGCGGAGAAGGCAAAGCGCATCAAGGTTGGCCATCCGCTCGATCCCAAAACGGTGGTCGGTCCGCTGATCCATCCGGTGCACGAGGAAAAGGTGCTGTCCTATATCGAGATCGGCAAATCGGAAGGCGCGGTGGTAACCGCCGGCGGCGGCAAGTTCGCCGGTCCGGGCGGTGGCTGCTATGTCAGCCCGACGCTGTTTACCGGCGCCACCAACAGGATGCGCATTGCCCAGGAAGAGATTTTCGGGCCGGTGCTGACTGCCATTTCCTTCAAGGACGAGGCCGAAGCGCTGGCGCTGGCCAACGACACCCAATACGGCCTGACCGGCTATCTCTGGACGTCGGATGTTACCCGCGCCTTCCGCTTCACCGATGCGCTGGACGCCGGCATGATCTGGGTCAATTCGGAGAATGTGCGGCATTTGCCGACGCCGTTTGGCGGCGTCAAGAATTCCGGCATCGGCCGCGACGGCGGCGACCATTCCTTCGATTTCTACATGGAGACGAAGAACATCGCCTTCGCCACTTCAGCGCACGCGATCCAGAAACTCGGCGGCTGACCGGAGGACATCGGATGCCACTGCCCAAACCAAACCTCTATCCCGCCTTCAACATCGTGCGCCTCAGCCATGTCGAACTGGCGGTCACCGACCTTGCGAAATCCCGCGCCTTCTATGTCGACACGCTCGGCCTGCAGGTTACCGACGAGACATCGGAAGCCATCTATCTAAGGGCCCTGGAAGAGCGCGGACACCACTGCATCGTGCTGAAGAAGGCCGGCAGCGCCGAAGCCCGCGATCTCGGCTTCAAGGTTTTTTCGGATGAGGATCTCGACAAGGCCGAGCATTTCTTCAAGGCAAAAGGCCTGCCGGTCGAGTGGGTCGAGCGACCGTACCAGTCGCGCACCTTTCGCACCCGCGACCCGCACGGCATTCCGCTCGAGTTCTTTGCCCAAATGGAAAGGCTGCCGCCGATTCATCAGAAATATGCGCTCTACAAGGGCGTGAAGCCGCTGCGCATCGACCACTTCAACTGCTTCTCGCCCAATGTCGACGAGTCCGTCGCCTTCTACAACGAGCTTGGCTTCCGCGTCACGGAATACACCGAGGATGCCAGTAGCGGAAAGCTGTGGGCCGCCTGGACGCACCGCAAGGGCGGTGTCCACGACATCGCCTTCACCAACGGTGTGGGTCCGCGCCTGCATCACGTCGCCTTCTGGGTGCCGACACCGCTCAACATCATCGACCTGCTCGATCTGATGGCGACGACCGGCTACCTCGCAAACATCGAGCGCGGCCCAGGCCGGCATGGCATTTCCAACGCCTTCTTCCTTTATGTCCGCGACCCGGACAATCACCGCATCGAGATCTACTGCTCGGACTACCAGACGGTCGATCCGGATCTGGAGCCGATCAAGTGGGACCTCAAGGACCCGCAGCGCCAGACGCTATGGGGCGCGCCGGCGCCGAAAAGCTGGTTCGAGGAGGGCAGCACCTTTGCCGGCGCGGCCGCACGCCAACCGGATTTGACGGCGTCGCCGATCATCGCACCGTGACCACAGACGCGAACCTGACGGAGACCGGGATGACTGCACCTGGGCGGCTCGCCACCTTCACCGTCGGCGGCAAGACGCGCTATGGCGTGGTCACAGATAAGGGCGCCGTCGACCTGTCGGCGCGGCACAGCCAGTGGCCGACGCTGCGCGAAGTGATCGAGGCCGGCGTGCTACGGCGGCTGGCGGAAGAGGCCGAAGCCTACGCCGTCGATTTTCCAGTCGGCGCCATCGCTTATGAAATCCCTCTGCCGTCGCCGGAAAAGATCATCTGCGTCGGCGTCAACTACCCGGACCGCAACGAAGAGTACAAGGACGGCCAGGCCGCGCCTTCCAACCCGTCGCTGTTCATCCGCTTCCCCCGCTCCTTCGTCGGCCACGACGCGCCGCTGGTGCGGCCGCCGGAATCGCCGCAGCTGGACTATGAGGGCGAGATCGTCATCGTCATCGGCAAGGGTGGACGACGCATCGCCGAGAGGGATGCGCTTGACCATATCGCGGCACTATCCCTGTGCAACGAAGGCACCATTCGCGATTGGGTACGGCACGCCAAGTTCAACGTCACGCAGGGCAAGAATTTCGACCGCACCGGCTCGCTCGGTCCGTGGCTGGTGCCGTTCACCGACGAGGCGCAGATTGCCGACATCGCGCTGACCACCCACGTCAATGGCGAATTGCGCCAGCAGGACCGCACCAGCCGGATGATCTTCTCGTTCCGCAAGATCATCGCCTATGTCTCCACCTTCACCACGCTGGTGCCAGGCGATATCATCGTCACCGGTACGCCGACCGGCGCCGGCGCCCGCTTCGACCCGCCGATCTGGCTGAAGCCGGGCGACGTGATCGAAGTCGAAGCCGACGGCATCGGCGTGCTCCGCAACGGCGTCGTCGACGAGGCAGCATCGTGACCCCCGAGCAAGTTGAAGATGCCGCGGCAAGGCTGTTCGAAGCCGAGCGTTCGCGCCGCCAGATCCGTCTGTTCAGCCTCGACTTTCCCGACGCGACGATGGAGGATGCCTATCGCGTCCAGGCAGCGCTGGTGAAACGCAAGACCGATGCCGGGCTGACCCCGAAGGGCTGGAAGATCGGCCTGACATCGAAGGCGATGCAATATGCGCTCGCCATCGACACGCCGGATTCGGGCGTGCTGTTCGACGACATGTTCTTCAACGACGGCGCGACGATACCCGTCGGCCGCTTCATCCAGCCGCGCGTCGAGGCCGAGATAGCCTTCGTCATGAAGGCGCCGCTGAGGGGCCCAGGCGTGACCATCTTCGACGTGCTCAACGCCACCGATTATATCACGCCGGCGCTCGAAATCCTCGACACGCGCATCGAACGCGTCAATGCCGAGACAAAGAAGGCGCGCACTTTCTTCGATACGATTTCCGACAACGCCGCCAATGCCGGCATTGTCATCGGCGGCCGGCCGCAACGACCCGATGAAGCCGATATGCGCTGGATCGGCGCCATCGTCTCGCGCAATGCGGAGGTCGAGGAGACCGGGCTTGGCGCCGGCGTGCTCAACCATCCCGCGATGGGCATTGCCTGGCTGGCGGACAGGCTCGCCCGCTACGGCATGTCCATCGCGGCCGGCGAGGTGGTGCTGTCCGGATCGTTCGTGCGCCCGGTCGAGGCGCGGCCCGGCGATACGATCGTCGCCGACTTCGGCAGCTCGGGAACGGTCAGCATCCATTTCGCCAAGAGCTGACGGCTCTCATCGGCTCGTCAGTTGGGCTGTTCGCCGCGCAAGTAGTCAATCACCACATCGGCTGCGATGGTCGACATGCGCAAGCCGACATCCCTGGTGATGTCGCCTTCGACGCGGCTTTGCACCCAGCCAAGAAACGCGAAGGCACGCAAGGCGGCGAATAGAGGCAATGCGGCGATGTCCTGCGGGGTCAGCGCACGCTCTTGCTGGTAGCCGTCAAGCAAAGCGGTTTCGATCAGCGGGTAGATCGCCTCCTCGCGGTTCTGGTAGAGGGCGACGGCAAGGTCGTACATGTGCCAGCCATGGCCGCAATCGTCGAAGTCGATGATGCGTACGGCACGGTCATGGATGAGCACGTTCTCGCGCACCAGATCGGCGTGGATGATGCCGAAATTGCGCGCGCTGCGCTCATGTTCCGACAGCGCCTTCACTGCGTTGTCGCGCGCCTGCAAGACCAGCGCGCGGCGAGGACCATCGAGAAAGGGCGAGGTCTCGAACCGGCCCCAGACCGGGTTCGCCCCGAAGAAGCCGTCGAAGTCCCAGGCATGGCGCGCGAAGCCCGCGGGCGGCGTCCAGGAGGCAGTGACATTGTGCATATGGGCAATGGTCCGCCCGATCGCCGTGAAGATCTGGACCGACTGGTCGGGCGTGTAGACCAGTGGCACGCCGCGTGCGCCCACGGCGCAGCCCTCCAGCCAGCTCAGGCAATCGGCCTGCCGGGGCTGCTCCGAGGCGGCCGTGCTGACAAGCACGAACGGATCGCCGGCCTGTGTTGCGACGCAAGACGGCGTGGCGACGCCGGCGGATTGCAGGAAGCCCATCCATTGCAGTTCCGAACGCAGCGCGGCGTCCGTGTGGTAGCCGAGCCGGTGGATGCGCATGGCTGCCGGCTGGCCATCCGGCAGCCGCACGCGGAAGACGGCGTTCTCGCGGTGCTTCAGAAGTTCCGGCTCAAAATTGCGGACGCCCCAATGTTCGAGCGCACGCCTGGCAAGCTCCGTGACATCGGCGGCCGTTTCGGGCTCGGATTGGGTGGAAACAGAATTCACGCCGGCACTCCGCCGACTTCGCCCAGCACCTCATCCAGCAGGCCGATCAGGAAATCGGCATTGTCGCGCGAGAACGGCATGGGCGGGCGGATCTTGAGCACATTGCCGTGGATGCCGGTCTTGCCCATCAGCACGCCGCGATGGCGCATGCGATTGGCGACCTGCTCGGCAATGTCGGGCGCCGGTTCGCGCGTGTCGCGGTCGTGGACCAGCTCGGCGCCGAAGAACAGTCCGGCCCCCCTGACCTCGCCTATGCACTCATGCCGATCGGCCAGCGGGCGCAGCAGGCCAAGCGCATAGGCGCCGACGTCTTGCGCGTTGGCGACAAGGTTTTCCTGTTCGATGACGTCGAGGAGGGCATTGGCGACTGCGCAGGAGACCGGGTTGCCGCCAAAGGTGTTGAAGTAGCGGAAAGCGTCGCGGAAGGTCGCCAGTATCTCCTTGGTGGTGACCACGGCCGCGATCGGATGGCCATTGCCCATCGGCTTGCCCATGGTGACGATGTCGGGGACGAAGCCGGCGCGCTGATGGCCCCAGAAATGGCTGCCGGTGCGGCCGAAGCCGGGCTGCACTTCGTCGGCGATGACCAGACCACCGGCTTCGCGCACGGCCCCCAAGGCGTCGTCGAAAAATCCGGTGGGCAGAGCCGGGAAACCTTCATTGGCGAGCAGCGGACACAAGATGATGCCAGACAGGCCAATGCCATCCTGTGCCAGCGAGGCGATCGCTTGACGCACGGCGTCGCCAAAGGCCTTGCCATTGGCCATCGCATCGGGATGGCGATAGCTGTCGGGGGCCGGCACCAGCCTGACATGGGGGGCGCGGCCGCGGATCGGAGGCATGCGCGTGCTCAGCTGCGAAACCGCCGTCGTGTTGCCATGATAGGTGGCGTCGGTGGCGATGATGCCCATATTGCCGGAGGCGGCCTGCGCCATGCGCAGCGCGATGTCGTTGGCCTCGCTGCCGGTGCAGGTCAGGATTGCGGTGGCGAGGCTTGCATTGAAGGTCGCCGTCAGCCGCTCGACATAGTCGAGAATTGCGGTGTGCAGATAGCGTGTGTGGGTGTTGAGCAGGCTTGCCTGACGGCACAAGGCCTCGACCACATGCGGGTGGCAATGGCCGACATGGGCGACGTTGTTGTAGGCATCGAGATACTTGCGGCCGTCGGCATCGTAGAGCCAGACGCCTTCGCCGCGCACCAGGTGCACGGGCTCGTCGTAGAACAATTGCGATTTCGCGCCGAGCAGGCGGGCACGCCGCTTGACGAGCGCTTCCTCGCTCGGGTTCTTCTCAGATTGGGTCATTGCGTACCAAACTCCATTGCGTCAGCGGGTCTATCAGGCCCTCGACAGACCTGCATCGATGGCCTCGCCGATCTTTGCCACGTCGGCGGCGCCGATGATCAGCGGCGGCGACAGGATGATGTTGTTGCCGGACACGCGCAGCATGACGCCGGCGTCATAAGTGGCTTCCGAAACCACGGCCATGGTCTTCTTGTCCACCGGCTTTTTCGTCGTGCGATCGGAGACCAGCTCTAGCGCAGCCATCAGGCCCTTGTACCTGATGTCGCCGACGATCGCGTGCTTGGCTTTTAGCCCCTCCAGCGTCGCCGCGAGCTCGATGCCGCGCGCGGCTGCGTTCTCGTCCAGGCGAAGCCGCTTGGTCTCGGCAAGTGCAGCCAGCCCTGCCGCGCAGCCGACAGGATGGCCGGAATAGGTATAGCCATGACCGATCGCCCCGAAGCTGGTCTTGTCGGCCTCGAAGACGTCGGCCACCTTGGCGCCGATCAAGGTGGCGCCGAGCGGGAAATAGCCCGAGGTGATCGCCTTGGCGATGGTCATAAAATCCGGCTTCACGCCGGATAGCCGCGAACCCGACCAGGCGCCGGTGCGACCGAAGCCCGTGACCACCTCGTCGGCGATCAGCAGGATTTCGTGGCGGTCGCATATCTCGCGGACCAGCGGCATGAAGCTGTCATGCGGAACGATGACGCCGCCGGCGCCGAGAACCGGCTCCATGATGAAGGCGGCAATGGTGTCGCCGCCCTGGAAGGCGATCTCGTCCTCCAGCGCTTTGGCGCACAGTTTGCCCAGCCGCGCCGGATCGGTCTCATCGAACGGATTGCGGAAGGTCCAGGGTGCGGGAATGTGGAAGACGCCGGGCATAAGCGGCTCATAGTTGCGGCGGAAATTGGCGTTGCCGTTGACTGACGCGCCACCGAAATGGGTACCGTGATAGCCCTTCTTCAGCGCGAGGAATTTTGTCCGGTCGCCCTGGCCGCGGATCTTCCAGTATTGGCGGGCGAGCCGCAGTGCGGTTTCGACCGAATCCGAGCCGCCCGAGGTGAAGAAGGTCCGCACCATGCCTTCCGGTTCGAACCATTCGCTGAGTTCGTAAGCGAGCTCGATCGACGGGCCGGTCGACGTGCCGCGAAACCCGGAATAGTAGGGCAGGGCGCTGAGCTGGTCGGCGATGGCCTTCTTGATCGGGTCGCAGGAGTAGCCGAGATTGACGTTCCACAGGCCGCCAACCGCATCGAGCACGGTGTTGCCGTTGATGTCGGTGACCATCACGCCTTCGCCTTTCATGATCACCTTTGGCGGGTTGGCCCGCATCTCGGCCGGGTGTGCCATCGGATGCCAGATCGGCTTGGCGTTTTTCTCGGTGAGGAAATTGATGTCGCGCATCGCAAGGCTCCGCAAATGTCTCAGGGGATGAGGTCGAAATGGCCGAGGGCCTCGGCATAGGAAAGTGCCGGCCGCGCGACGTCGAAATGAACGGTGCGCATGCCGGCGGCACGGCCGCCATCGACATTGCGCTGCTGGTCGTCAACGAACACACAGGTGCCGGCAGGCAGGCCGAGCGCCTCGGTCACCAAGGCATAGGCGCGCGGATCGGGCTTGAGGATGCGGGTATAGGTGGCGTCGACGATGGTGTCGAACAGCTCGAGCAGCGGCAGCCGCTGACGGAAGCCGGCGCCATAGAACAGATCTAGCTCGTTGGACAGGATCGCCAGGCGAAATCCCGCCGCATGCACGGTCCGGATTGCGCGGACGGCTTCGGGCCGCACGATCTTTTCCGGCTCGGCTCCGCGTGCGCGCTGGACGAATGTCTCCATCGCCTGCCAGTTCTCGCCGACGAGCCGGCCGACTTCGCTGGTGCGGGTGCGCCAATAATCGCGCTCGCTGATCTCGTCGGCCTGCATTGAGCGCCACAGCGGATCTGAATCCGGGTCGAACGGCCCGTACCATTGCAGCGTTCCCGGCGCGAGGCCGAGCGCCTGTTCGGTCAAGGCATGGGTCTCGAAAAGGGTCCGGGTGACGACGCCGCCGAAATCGAGGACGAGCGCCTGGGCAGGAACAGCGCTCACGCAGCCACTCCCTTGGCCGGCATGCCGCGCGGGATGATGCCTTCCTCGACCCAGCGGTCGAAGATTTCGAGCGCCTTGCCGACGAACTCGTCGCTGTTGATGTGGGCGTCGATCTCGTGGAACTCGACGCCGGCGGGAATGGCCTTGCGCATCTCATCGGTGAACGCCGCGAGGGCTTCGGGTTCGTACAGCGGCTCGCCCTGCGCATCCCATTCCTGGATGCCGCCGGAGGGCAGGATGAAAGCGGAGCGCCCCTTCGACGCACCGAGTTTGGCGGCGATGGTCCTGGCGACTTCACGGCGGTCGGCGGCATCGACGGTGATCGAGCCGATCAACCTGTTATGAGCATGGAATGGCCGCTGCGCGAACTTTGTCGGCAGCGCCTGCCAGGTCGGCAAATCGACCATGTCTACGGCGCCAGGGGCTGCGATCTGCGGAATGCCGCGGGCGCCGGCATTCTCGAGCCGGTCGGCGCCGGAGCTGACGACCGAACCGGCAAGATGATTGGTGATCTCCTGCAGGCTGAAGTCGAACACCGCGCAGAAATGGTCCTGGCTGGCGATCGATTCGAAGGCCCGGCCCCCCATCCCGGTGGTGTGAAAGACTGCGACGTCATAGCCGCGCTGCTCCAACGCCGGCTTCAGCGTCTTCATATAGCGCAGGCAACTGCTGCCCAGCGAAGTCATGCCGATGGTCGGTCCGACCGCCGGGGCCGAAGCACGGGATGCAAGCACGATCTTCGCCGCACCGACGACCGCGCCGCAGGCCTGGGAAAGGACCAGCTTGCAGATGGTGTTGAGGCCGTAGAGCCCGCCTGCCCACAGGATCATCATCAGGTCGGGCGCGACACGCTCGGGCGGAATGAGGTGCGAGTAGGCGATGGTCGAGACGACGAATTTCGGCACGCCGAGCGGCAGGCACAGCGCGACATCGAGCGCCAAATCGGTTCCCATCGAACCACCGATGGCGATGAAGGCGTCGATCTCGCCGCGCTCATGAAGCTGGCGCACCAGCTGAACGGCGCCGACGGCCATCAATGTCATGGCGGTGTTTTCATCGCCGCTCGAGACGATTTCGGCCATCGTCACGCCAGCGGCCCGCGCAACGGCATGCTTGTCGTGATCGGGACTATAGGCGGGGTCGCCCAGCACGCTGACATCCATCATCACGGCGCGGCCACCCGATGCCTCGATGCACGCTTTCATGAACAGCAGTTCGTCGGTCTTGGTGTCGCCCGTGCCGATGACCAGGATGCGGGGCGTTGCCATACTTACAGACATCAGGCCTGCCTCCTCAGGGTTTGCAGGTTTTCGCCATTGAGGCGCATCGAAATCTCCCGTGCCGCGGTCACAACCGCAAGCCCTCGTTCCATGATCGTAGCCGGTGTCGTCCTGGCCTTCGGGGCTGCCACCGCAATTGTCCCCAGCGCAAGACCATCGGCGGCGCGGATTGCAGCCGCGACGCCGATCACGCCGTCCTCATGGCCCTGGTCGCAGATCGAATAGCCGCGGTCGCGCGCCTCGCCGATCGACTTTGAAATGGCGGCCGGCTCGACGAGGGTATGATCGGTGAAGGCCTCAAGCGAACCTGTCAGGCATGCTTTCACGGTCGCGTTGTCGGCGAAGGCCAGATAGGCGATGCCGGAGGCGGTGGAATGCAGCGGCAGAAGCTGGCCGATATCGATGTTCACCCTGTTTGCCCAGCTTGAATGCTCGACATGGACGGTGATCAGTCTGTCGACGCCGAATTCCGACAGATGCACCGTCTCGGTTGTCGAACCCGCCAGATTCTGCGCCACGGGAATTGCCGTTTGCAGGAACGGGAAGCAGGCTTCGCGGATACGCGCCAGCCGCGACAGGCCGGCGCCGAGGCGATAGTGCCGCGTGCCGGCATCCTGCTCGACGAAACCATGGCCGCCAAGCGCCACCAGCAGCCGCCGCGTCGTCGCCTTGTCGAACGCACACCGCCGCGCGAGATCGGAAAGTCCGAACTCGGGCTCGTCTACCGTGAACAGTTCCAGAAGTGAAATCGCCTTGCCGACCGTACCCATCCAGCCTCCCGCTCGGATAGAAACTTAATGTGTGAATTAACTTGACAGGCATCGGCATTCTTTGCAAGTCTATATTCAAAATACGGGTTCAAATAATGAACCGATGGCATTCAGGGAACAGGCCGAGCGGCCGCGAACCCAGGGTTCGTAAAACTGGAGGGACAAATGTCAGCAGTTTCGGAACAGGCGCCCGCCAACAGGCTGCGCAAGAACAGTCTTGGCGTCGGCGCTATCACCTTCATGGTGATTTCGGCGGCGGCGCCGCTCACCGCGGTTGCCGGCGGCACGCCGCTCGGCATGCTTATGGGCAATGGGGCGGGCTTTGCCGGAACCTATCTTATCGTGACCGTGTTGCTGCTGCTGTTTGCGGTCGGCTACGTCGCCATGTCGCGCCATGTCGGCAATGCCGGCGCCTTCTATGCCTATGCCGCGCGCGGGCTCGGCGGTTTTGCCGGCGGCGCAACCGCAATCATCGCGATCCTGTCCTACAACGCCATGCAGATCGGGGTCATGGGCCTGCTGGGGGCCGCGACCGCCGGCCTGTTCGCCGGCTGGGGCATCGACCTACCCTGGTGGGTGTGGAGCTTCATCGCCGTCGCCATCGTCGCGGTGTTGGGCTACCGCCAGGTCGACCTGTCGGCCAAGATCCTGACGGTGCTGGTGCTGTGCGAATACATCGTTGTGCTGGTGCTAGACCTCGCCATCCTCAAGACCGGTGGCGACAGTGGTCTCTCGGCGGCGCCGTTCAGCTGGAGCCAGATCGTCAGCGGCTCGCCCGCCATCGCCATCCTGTTCTGTTTCGCCGCCTTCATTGGTTTCGAGGCGACGACGATCTACGCCGAGGAAGCCCGCGACCCCAAGGTGACCATTCCGCGCGCCACCTATTTCTCAGTGTTGCTGATCGGCGTCTTCTACATGGTCACGGCCTGGCTGATGGCGGTCGGCGCCGGCGTCGACAAATTGTTGCCCGCACTGCAGGCGCTTCAGGATCCGACGACTTTCCTGTTCGGCCTGTCCGACCGCTACGCCGGAACCATGCTGTCGCACGCCATGGGCATCCTGTTCGTGTCGAGCCTGTTTGCCGGCGTGCTGGCGTTCCACAACGCGGTTGCCCGCTACATCTACGTCTCGGGCCGCGAGAAGCTGTTGCCTGAAGCGATCGGCGTGACGCATTCAGTGCACCAGAGCCCGCATGTTGCTTCCGTCATCCAGAGCGTGTTGGCAGCGATCGTCATCGGACTGTTCGCGGTGCTCGGCCTCGATCCGGTTCTGGCGCTGTTTTCCTGGCTGACCAATGTCGCGACGCTGGGAGTCATCGTCATGATGGCGGTGGCCTCGCTCGCCGTGGTGATGTACTTCCGCGCCAACCCGTCGACGCAGGAGAATGCGCTGAAGACCACCATCCTGCCTGGGCTGGCCTTCATCGCTTTCGTCGTCATCATCTACCTGATCGTCATTAATTTCGGTGGCCTGTCGGGCGCCAGCGGCTTCCTCGGCGCGTTGCTGCCGGGGTTGGTGCTGATTGCCGCGGTGGTCGGCCTGCTGCTTTCCGGTGCGTTGAAGAGCCGGGATCCGGTTGCCTTCGAAAATCTCGGCGTGCCGCTGAAGGACTAGGACAAAGGACAAGGGGGTAGCGCGTTCGGCGCCGCCCCTTTCCATCGCAAAGGGAGTACCGGCGTTGAGCTTTGCCGAGAGCATCACCGTTGAGGCGCTGGAAGCCGATCCGTATCCGATCTATGCGGAACTGCGGCGCAGTGCGCCTGTCGCTTTCGTGCCGGCGGTCAATCTCTGGTTCGTCACCCGCTGGAAGGACGTCGAGACCGTCGCAAAGTCACCCGACATCTTCTCCGCCGTCGTCGGTACGTCTCCGGTCGAACGCTCGTTCGGCAAGCCGACCATCCTGACCACCGACGGCGAAACGCATAGACAGCTGCGCCAAGGCGTCGATCCGAAATACCGGCCGCGCACCGTCGCCGCCTATGCCGGCGATCTCGTACGGTCGATTGCCGAACCTTTTCTCGACCGGATCGCCGAACAAGGCTCCGCCGAGCTGATGGCGGATTATTTCGAGCCGGTGTCGACGCTCAGCCTGGCGCGCTCGCTTGGCCTTGCCGACATCGACATGCCGACGCTGCGCCGCTGGTTCTATGGCCTTGCGCAGGGCGCCATCAATTTCGAGAACGACCCGAAG
The DNA here is from genome assembly GCF_000502335.1 of Mesorhizobium sp. L2C066B000. NCBI lineage: Bacteria > Pseudomonadati > Pseudomonadota > Alphaproteobacteria > Hyphomicrobiales > Phyllobacteriaceae > Mesorhizobium > Mesorhizobium sp. L2C066B000. Next base: position 142,030 of record NZ_AYWZ01000004.1, on the reverse strand, counting down.
CGGCAAGAGATCGCCGACGCGATCAGCGCCGAGGTCGGCGCAGCCATCCGGCCGACTCTGGATAGACTGGCGCGCGCACCCGACGACTCGGCGCTGTCGCATATGCTGCATGACGGCATGCCGGAAGGCACGACGCGGCCGATCGATTTCTTGATGCCAAGCATCAAGGTCATCCTGCTTGGCGGCATGCAGGAGCCCGGACATGGTGCCGGTTCGATCCTCGCCGGCCTGCTTGCGCATCCCGAACAATTGCGGCAGGTGCTCGCCGATCCCGAGACCTTTGTGCCCAGGGCTGTCGATGAAGGCTTGCGCTGGGTGGCGCCGATCGGCACCCAGACGCGGCAGACGACGCGGGCGGTCGAGCTTGGCGGCGTAACGATCCCTGTCGGCGCCGCGGTCGCTGCACTTGTCTCCTCGGCAAGCCGCGACGAGAGCCGCTTTGCCGATCCAGACCGCTTCGACATCAACCGCAGGGAAGGCAATCATGCCGCCTTCGGCTTTGGTCATCATTTCTGTTCGGGCCGGTTTTTCGCGCGCGAGCAGATGTGCCTTGCATTAAGGCTGCTGCTCCTGCGCTTCCCCGATCTCAGCCTGGTGCCGGGCAAGGTGCCGGTGTTTCGCGGCTGGGAATTCCGAGCGCCAACCACGTTGTATGTTTCCCTGGGAGTCCGCCACCAATGATCAGCCAGAATGCCATCGACGCGCTGCGCAAGACGGAGATCGGCGAGCGGGGCTTGTTTATCGACGGCGTACAGGCCGCAGCGACGAGCGGCGCGACGCTGGCGGTGATTTCGCCGATCGACGGCCGCCCTTTTGCCAGCATCGCCGACGGCAATGCCGCCGACATCGATCGCGCGGTCCGATCGGCGCGAAAAGCATTCGAGAAGGGTTCATGGTCGCGCGCCGCCCCTGCCTTTCGCAAGAAGGTGCTGACGAAATTTGCCGAGCTGATCGAAGAACATGTCGACGAACTGGTCGTGCTTGGCGTGCGCGACAACGGCACCGAGATCGGCATGGCCTACAAGGCCGAGCCACTGTCGGCGGCCGGCACCATCCGCTACTACGCCGAGGCGATCGACAAGGTCTATGGCGAGATCGCGCCGACGGCCGACAATGTGCTCGGGCTGATCCACAGGGAGCCACTCGGTGTCGTCGGCGTCATCGTGCCGTGGAACTTCCCGCTGATGATCGGCGCCTGGAAGATTGCGCCCGCACTGGCCACCGGCAACAGCGTCGTCGTCAAGCCGCCGGAGATCGCCTCGCTGACCTTGCTGCGGCTGGCCGAACTCGCAAGCGAGGCTGGACTTCCCGAAGGCGTGTTCAACGTCGTTACCGGGCATGGTGCTGTCGCCGGCGAAGCGCTTGGCCTCCACATGGATGTCGACGCCATCGCCTTTACCGGATCGGGGCCGGTCGGCCGGCGGCTGCTCGAATACTCCGCCCGTTCCAATTTGAAGCGGGTCTTCCTCGAGCTTGGCGGCAAGTCGCCCAACATCGTCTTTGCCGACGCTCCGGACCTGAAGCAGGCGGCGGTCGTCTCGGCCAACGGCATCTTTCGCAATTCAGGCCAGGTCTGCGTGGCGGGCTCGCGTCTGCTCGTCCAGTCGTCGGTCTATGATCTTTTCATGGACGAACTTGTCTCGGCAACCACGCGGCTCAAGGTCGGCGACCCGCTCGATCTCGCCAGCGATATCGGTGCGGTATCGAGCGCCGAACAGCTGGACAAGAATCTCGGCTTCGTCGCCATGGCGCAAGCCGAAGGCGCCCGTCTCGTCGCCGGTGGCGAACGGATACTGACCGAGACCGGCGGCAGCTACATGGCGCCGACGATCTTCGAGAACGTGACGCAAGAGATGCAGTTGGCGCGCGAGGAGGTGTTCGGACCGGTGCTCGGCGTGATGCGCTTCGAGACCGAGGAGGAGGCGGTGCATCTCGCCAACTCCACTGTCTACGGACTTGCCTCGGCGGTGTGGACCGCCAATCTTTCCACGGCCCATCGCATGGTGCGCGCCATCAACGCCGGTGTCGTCCACGTCAACACCTATGGCGGAGCCGATATCACCGTGCCGCTTGGCGGCGTCAAACAGTCCGGTTTCGGCCGTGACAAGTCGCTGCATGCGCTGGAGAAATTTGTCGACCTCAAGACCGCCTGGATTGCGCTCTGAGCCTTGCGGAAAGGCCAGCGTATCTGCTCTTTTCGTCAAGCTTGGCCTCAGAAACGCCACGCTGGTGCTGGTTGGCGGCGATCGCGTCACCGCTATCGGCAGTTCCGACTAGCGTGGTGTCGTGGGTCCTGGTTTTGCGCGGAAAGCCGTGTTGCGGCCGGCCGGTATCACGGCGTCCTACTCCGTTGTGCTCGCTTTTTTTCTGCGCCGATTGGTGTGCGACTGGGCGACGGCCATTCGTAATTCGGGTGTGACCTCCAAAGGCGCATTCTCTGTCCCATGCGGGTCTTGCAGCCCCTGGACGTGGACGGTCGGGAATGGGAGTTCGATGCCCTGCTCCTTGAAGGCCTGGCGGAGGCGCAAAAAGAACCTGCCTTTCATGCTGAAGGCGCCTCCAGGTCTGGTCGTAACCTTGACCCTCAAGACGATGCCGTACTCGCCGAACTCCTGCACGCCCTGCATCTTGATCGGTTCGATCACCCAGTGTTTGAACTCCGGATCTTCGGCCAGTTCCAGGCCAATTCGCTTGATCAGTTTGCGAGCAAAGTCGATATCGGTGTGATAGCCAACGGTGATGTTGAATTTGTCGGTGACCCAGTCACGGCTCTGGTTCTGCACGGCGCCGAGTTCACCGAAAGGTATCGTGAACAGCGGACCACGATGGTGGCGCAGCTTCACCGAGCGCAGCGAAAAGCTCTCCACCGTACCCCTGTAGCTGCCCGATGAAATGTATTCGCCGACACGGAAAGCATCGTCGAGCAGATAAAACACGCCAGAGATCACGTCCTTGACGATGGTTTGCGCGCCAAAACCCACGGCGACGCCGACGACGCCGGCGCCGGCGATCAGCGGGCCGATCTGGATTCCGATCGAAGCGAGCATCATCAGCACCGCCATCACGATGATCACCGCGAGCAGAATGTTCTGAATGATCGGCAACAGCGTGTGCAGCCGCGCCTGATGCGGATCGAGGGTGAGGATGTCCTCCTCGCCCATCACGGCTTGCGGTATCGCGACGCCCAGCTTTCGTTCGATCAAGGCTTTGATGATCGACCAGCCGAAATCGGCAGCAAGGGCAATGACCACGACGTTGATCAAGCCGCGCAATATGAGCATGGTGGTCGTATCGCTGCCGCGCATGGATTGCATGTCCAGGCCCAGTACGCGTGCGAGAAGGTAAGCCGCCGCGAGGATGAAAATCATCCGGATACCGCGATCGATGACAGCGATCGTCACCGCCGGGATCGTCGGCCGGCCCGCATCTTCCGAACCGGGCCGCAGGACGAAATTAACCCCGCGCTCTGTCAGCACAATTGCCAAAGGCAGGAAGAATGCGGTGAAGGTAAACCAGAAGAATGTGTAGAGGCCGGCAATGCGTTCGAGGAACAGAACGACGAAATAAGCCGTCAACAACCATGTCACTGCCGTGTGACCGCTGTGGCGCGCGCCGTCTCGCTGCGTTCTTGGCCGACGCCAAATGGCCAGCAGGAAGAGCAACAGCAGGATGAAATCGGCGCCGACGGACAGGACCATCATTCCGTCCTGGTCTATGCCGAGACCCGGCAAGAGGACAAACGCGGCGGCGAAGAAGGCGAAAACGCCGACGATCCGGGGCAGCCAATAAGCCCAATGGTCAGCAGCTCCGTTGGTGATCGGCAGGGCACGAACCTCGATGGCGTGCTCGACCTCCATGAAAGAAGGGACGAGCGTGGCCATCACGTATAGGCGCACAGCCCACGTAAAGACCGCAGCCATCAGAAATGTCAGCACAATCTCGCGGATGAGCGCTGGCCAGTCGAACAGCATGAACGCACCGGCGCTGCCCAGCGCGAACGAGCCGATCATCATGCTGGAATAAAGCGTGCGGCCGCCGATCTTCTTGGCCCGCCCGATGGGCGTATCTCTGGGTTGCGCGATGATCCAAAGACGAAATGGACGGGTGAGCTTGTATATTGCCCAGGTGAGCGCCAGGCCGGCAGCGATAAAGATCGCAATCAGCACCAATATGCTGACGGGGCCCTTGCTGGACATATCGTCCATTGTCTGGGCCCTGACGCGCGCGAACTGGCCCGGCAGTGTGGGCACGGTTCGCACGATTTTCTCGATGTGATGCTTGATCCGATCGAGCGTCGAGGATGCCATTGTATTCATCTGGCCCGGTGCGGCCACGGCGTCGGCCGGCGGAGCGCCAGCCTCGGCAGGCGCTTCCGTTGATCCAGCGGCCGGATTTCGTTGCTCGGCCACCCAGGCCTTCACCGACGGATCGTCGAGAAGCTCGAACAGCTGTTTGACCTTGTCGGGCGCGACGGCGGCCGGTGCCTGGGCCTGTGCCGGACCAGCCAACAGGAGGGCGATGCCAAGGACGAGCGGCCCGGCTATCAGGACGAACATCGCCGTCAGGTTCCCGGGACGCCGTGCTGGGCGCGCCGGCTCCCTGGCCCCCAATCGTCGTTTCATGAGCAGCATCGTGCGGTAACCTTCCGGTCAGATCGGCGAGCAAGGACAGCTATGTCCGTCGTTGCCCCCACCTTTAACAAGCCGATGTTGCGGTGCAAGTCTCATCGCACCTAGACCGTTGGGTAGGGCACCAGGCGACCGGCAAGGCTGTCATCACCAGTGCCAGCGTTGCGCTGCATTCCTTGTCCCGACCACCTAGACCGGGTCGTTGTCGGTCGGGGGTTGCTCCGCGGCGGGAGCCTGTGACCATGCCGCATTGCACAATTTTGCGACCTTGCCCACAATGCACGCATGGTCCGCAGCTCACTCGCCGTCCTGGTCATCGACGAAAACCGTATCCGCGCCGCGATCATCGAGGCAGGTTTGCGCGAGGCCGGCCATGAGCGGGTCACCGTCATCCACGACGTGACCGGCATTGCGCGGCGCATCGCCGAGATCGAGCCGGACGTCATCGTCATCGATCTGGAAAACCCGAACCGCGACATGCTGGAAAACATGTTCCAGCTGTCGCGTGCGGTGAAGCGGCCGATCGCCATGTTCGTCGACCGATCGGACCAGGCATCGATCGAAGCGGCGGTCGATGCCGGCGTTTCGGCCTATGTGGTCGACGGCCTCAGGCAAGAGCGCGTCAAGCCGATCCTGGACATGGCGGTCAGCCGCTTCAACGCTTTCTCGCGCATGGCGCGCGAGCTGGAAGAGGTTCGAGGGGAGCTTGAGAGCCGCAAGGTGATCGACCGTGCCAAGGGCATCCTGATGAAGTCGCGCGGCCTGACCGAAGAGGCCGCCTACACGCTGCTGCGCAAGACGGCGATGAACCAGAACCGCAAGATCGGCGACATTGCCCAGAGCCTGGTGACTGCCGCCGGGCTGCTCGGGCCGTCGGAGGACGAATGAGCATGAGCGCCGAGCACCAGATCACCGCCGGCTTCATGCCGCTCTTCGACAGTGCCGTGCTGGTTGCGGCGGGTGAGCTTGGATTTGCCGCACGCGAGGGCATCGATCTCACACTGCACCGCGAGACCTCCTGGGCCAACATCCGCGACCGCATCGCCATCGGCCATTTCCACCTGGCGCACATGCTGGGGCCGATGCCGCTCGCCTGCAATCTCGGGCTGACGCCGCTTGCTTCCGAGACCATCGTGCCGTTTTCGCTCGGGCTTGGCGGCAATTGCGTCACCATCTCCAACGCTGTCTGGGAAGGCATGGCGGCACACGGCGCCATACCCGATCTCGAGCCCGCGCGCGCGGGCGCAGCCCTCGGTGCCTTCATTCGCGACCGCGCCGGGGCTGGCGGCGATCCGCTGCGCTTTGCCGTGGTGCACCCGCATTCGGGGCATAATTACGAACTGCGCTACTGGCTTGCCGGGTGCGGCATCGATCCGGAGCGCGAGATCGAGATCGTCATCGTGCCACCGCCCTTCATGGCCGATGCGCTGGTCGCCGGGCGGATCGACGGCTACTGCGTCGGCGAGCCCTGGAACAGCGCCTCGGTCGCCGCCGGCACCGGCCATATCGTCACCATCAAGGCGCTGCTGTGGCGCAACAGTCCGGAGAAGGTGATCGGCGTGCGCAAGGCCTGGTCGCAGGAGAACCCGGTCGCGCTGGCAGCATTGCTGCGCGCGCTGCATCATTCGGCGCGCTGGTGCCAGGATCCGGGCAACCACGCCGAACTGGCTGGTGTGATGGCTCAAGCTGGCTTCCTCGGCCTGCCACCAGCTGTCCAGATGCCGATCCTGACCGGCCATCTTGAACTGGGCGGCGGCGCCGAACTGGATGTCGACGACTTCTTCCTGCCCTTCGACAAGGCGGCGAACTTTCCGTGGAAGAGCCATGCGCTGTGGTTCTATACGCAGATGGTGCGCTGGGGGCATGTCGAGCACACGCCGGAAAACCTTGCTATCGCCCGTGACTGCTACCGTCCGGACCTCTACCGCTCGGCGCTAAAGCCGCTTGGCGTTGCACTTCCCGGCGCCAATGCGAAGGTCGAGGGCGCGCTTAAGGTCGCCACGGCTGTCGGTGCGACTGGGGCAGGTTTGGTGCTTGGGCCGGACGGCTTCTTCGACGGTCAGACCTTCGACCCCGACGAGATCGACGGCTATATAGCGCGCCAGAAAGTCGCTCGCGCGGAAGCCTGATCATTCTCGCGCCATTCTTGTGCATTGCACAAAAAATGTGCGTGCGATTGCTGTAATGAACAATCTTTGACCTGCTTGCGATGTCGCCTCGCGTGCCGGCGTCTGGCGCGTAATGTTGATTTCATTTAGGTTTTTCGTTTCACTCAGAACTGGCACGGTTCCTGCTTTGAATTAGCCAGACCCTTCGCGGGTCACGGAACAGGCGTCCAATGGCGGGCGCCACAGGCAAAGCTGCCGCTCAGGTCAACGACGCGATCCCGGATGTACGGACGCGCGAGGCCTGGACGGCGGCTTTTTTGTTTTGGGCCACTCGACGAAGCGTTCAACCGGAGATCACGATGAAAGAAAAAATAGGGAAATGGATCGGGACGGGAACATCGCTCAAGGATGTGACGCGCCGCGATTTTCTTGTCAGCAGCGCCATGACGGCCGGCCTGTTCGTGGCGGCCCGCAAGCTCTTCCCCTCGGGCGCCTATGCCGCCACGACCGCTCCGGAGGTCACCGGCGCCAAGCTCGGCTTCATCGCGCTGACCGACGCGGCGCCGCTGATGATCGCCAAGGAGAAGGGGCTGTTCGCCAAGTTCGGCATGCCCGACGTCGAGGTGATCAAGCAGGCCTCCTGGGGCGCGACGCGCGACAATCTGATGCTCGGCGGCGAAGCCAACGGCATCGACGGCGCTCACATCCTGACGCCGCTGCCCTATCTCATGCACACCGGCAAGGTGACGCAGAACAACCAGCCGATGCCGATGGCTATCGTGGCGCGGCTCAACTACGACTGCCAGGGCATTTCGGTTGCGCAGGAATACGCCGGCACCGGTGTCGGCCTCGACGCCTCCAAGCTGAAGGACGCCTTCGCCGCCAAGAAGGCGGCCGGCAAGGAAATCAAGGCCGCCATGACGTTCCCGGGCGGCACGCATGATTTGTGGCTGCGCTATTGGCTGGCCGCCGGCGGCATCGATCCCGACAAGGACGTCTCGACCATCGTCGTGCCGCCGCCGCAGATGGTCGCCAACATGAAAGTCGGCAACATGGACGTGTTCTGCGTTGGCGAACCGTGGAACGAACAGCTCGTCCACCAGGGCGTTGGTTTCACCGCCGCCACCACCGGCGAACTGTGGAAGGGTCATCCCGAAAAGGCGCTCGGCCTCCGCGCCGAATTCATCGACAAATACCCGAACGCCACCAAGGCGATCGTGATGGCCGTCATGGAGGCCCAGCAATGGTGTGAGGCCACGGAGAACAAGGACGAGATGGCCGCCATCATCGGCAAGCGGCAATGGATGAACGTGCCTGTCGCCGACATTATCGGCCGCCTCAAGGGCGGCATCAACTACGGCAATGGCCGCGTGGCCACCGGCACTGACCTCTACATGAAATTCTGGAAGGGTGGCGTCTCCTATCCCTACAAGAGCCACGACAGCTGGTTCCTCGCCGAAAACATCCGTTGGGGAAAATTCGCGCCGACCACCGACATCAAGACGCTGGTCGATCAGGTCAATCGCGAGGATATCTGGCGCGAGGCGGCGAAGGATCTCGGCGTTGCCGCAGCCGATATTCCGGCCTCGTCGTCGCGCGGCGTCGAGACCTTCTTCGACGGCAAGATTTTCGACCCGGCCAACCCGTCGGCCTATCTCGACAGCCTGAAGATCAAGGCATCGGCTTGACCAGCGCAAACGGCGCGTTCCGCCGTTTGTCGCCCCAGCGCAACGGCGCTTCGCCGTTGTCGACCGCATCGACCCCGGAGTTATTGTCAGACATGTCCATCCAAGCCATTGAGGAAACCACGGTGAAGGCGTTCCCCGCGAAGCCTGCCGCGGTCATCGCTTTCACCGCCAGGGCGCGGCGCCGCTTCGACCCGATCGCGATCGCCGGCAGGCTGGCCACCGCCCTGGTGCCGCCGGTCATCGTTATCGCCTTCATGCTGGTCGTGTGGCAGATCGCCTGCTCGTCGCCGACCGCCAGCCTGCCGCCGCCCAGCCAGGTGTGGAACGAGGCCTATGACCTGATCGCGCATCCGTTCTTCAACAACGGCCCGCAGGATATCGGCCTTGCGTGGCGGGTGCTGATCTCTCTGCAGCGCGTCGCCATCGGCTTCGGCCTGGCGGCGATCGTCGGCGTCGCGCTCGGCGCCCTGGTCGGCCAGTCGATCTGGGCCATGCGTGGCCTCGATCCAGTGTTCCAGATACTGCGCACCGTGCCGCCGCTGGCCTGGTTGCCGCTGTCGCTGGCTGCTTTCCGCGATTCCAGCCCGTCGGCGCTGTTCGTTATCTTCATCACCTCGATCTGGCCGATCATCATCAACACCGCCGTCGGCGTGCGAAACATTCCGGAAGACTACCGCAACGTCTCGCGCATCCTGCGGCTCAACCAGTTCGAATTTTTCGTCAAGATCATGGTTCCGGCAGCTGCACCTTACATCTTCACCGGCCTCAGAATCGGCATCGGCCTGTCCTGGCTCGCCATCGTCGCCGCCGAAATGCTGACCGGCGGCGTCGGCATCGGCTTCTTCATCTGGGACGCCTGGAACTCGTCGCGGCTGCCCGACATCATCGTCGCGCTCGCCTATATCGGCGTCACCGGCTTCTGCCTCGACCGCCTGGTCGCTGCGGTCGGCGCTTTCGTCACCCGCGGCACAACGGCAAAGTGAGGAGAGGGCGATGACGGCCTATCTGAAGCTCGACCATATCGACAAATCCTTTGCCCGCGGCAGTCAGGTCAGCGAGGTGCTCAAGGACATCAGGCTGACCATCGACAAGGGCGAATTCGTCTCCATCATCGGCCATTCCGGCTGTGGCAAGTCGACCTTGCTCAATCTGATCGCCGGGCTGACCAAGGTTTCCGCCGGCGCCGTGCTGCTTGAAAACAAGGAGGTCGACAGCCCCGGACCCGAGCGCGCCGTGGTGTTCCAGAACCACAGCCTGCTGCCATGGCTCACCGTCTACGAAAACATCAGCCTGGCGGTGTCGAAAGTCTTTGGCCGTTCCAAGAGCAGGACCGAGCGACATGACTGGATCATGCGCAATCTCGATCTCGTGCAGATGGCCCATGCCAAGGACAAGCGGCCGGCCGAAATATCGGGCGGCATGAAGCAGCGCGTCGGCATTGCCCGGGCGCTTGCCATGGAGCCGAAGATCCTTTTGCTCGACGAGCCGTTCGGGGCACTCGACGCGCTGACGCGCGCCCATCTGCAGGATGCGGTTATGGACATCCATTCCCGGCTCGGCTCGACGACGATCATGATCACCCACGATGTCGACGAGGCGGTGCTGTTGTCCGACCGCATCGTCATGATGACCAACGGTCCAGCGGCGACCATCGGCGAGGTGCTTGCGGTGCCGCTGGCGCGGCCGCGTCGCCGCGTCGAACTCTCTTCCGACCGCACCTTTTTGCGCTGCCGCGAAGCGGTGCTGAAGTTCCTCTATGAACGTCACCGCTTCGTCGAAGCCGCGGAGTAACGCCATGACCGAAAAACTCGTCATCATCGGCAACGGCATGGCCCCCGGGCGCATGCTGGAGCATCTGCTCGAACAGGCGCCGGGCCGCTACACCGTGACCATCTTCAACGCCGAGCCGCGGGTGAACTACGACCGCATCATGCTGTCGCCGGTTCTCTCCGGCGAAAAGGCCTATGAGGAAATCATCATCCACGGCGACGGCTGGTACATCGCCAACAACATCACCCTCTACAAGGGTCACAAGATCGTCGCCATCGACCGGGCGGCCAAGACCGTCACCTCCGACCACGGCGTCACCGAGCCTTACGACAAGCTCGTCATCGCCACCGGATCGGTGCCTTTCATCATTCCGGTGCCCGGTCACGATCTGCCGGGCGTGCTGACCTATCGCGACCTCGACGATGTTCAGGCCATGATGCTTGCCGCCCAGTCGCGCGCCAAGGCCGTGGTCATCGGCGGCGGCCTGCTCGGGCTGGAGGCGGCAGCAGGTTTGAACGCCCAAGGCATGGACGTCACCGTGCTGCATGTCATGCCGACATTGATGGAGCGTCAGCTCGACCCCGCCGCCGGCTATCTCCTGCAGCGCGCGGTGGAACAGCGCGGCATCAAGGTCATCACCAAGGCCAACACCCAGGCGATCACCGGCAACGGCAAGGTCGGGCAGGTGGAGCTTGCCGACGGCACTATTATCCCGGCAACGCTGGTGGTGATGGCGGTCGGCATCCGGCCGAATGCGGCGCTGGCCAGAGAGGCCGGCATAGCCGTCAATCGTGGTATCGTCGTCGATGCCGGCATGCGCAGCAACGACCCCGACATCTACGCGCTCGGCGAATGCGCCGAGGTCAACGGCCAGGTCTACGGGCTGGTCGCGCCGCTCTACGAGATGGCGCGTGTTGCCGCGAGCCAGTTGGCCGGCAACGAGGCAGCGGCCTTCGTCCACATGGACACGCCGACCAAGCTCAAGGTCACCGGCATCGACCTGTTCTCGCTTGGCGACTTCGCCGAAGGCGAGGACCGCCAGGAGATCGTGCTGCGCGATGCCGCCGCCGGCGTCTACAAGCGCCTTGTGCTCAAGGACGACCGCATCATCGGCACCGTGCTTTATGGCGAGACGGCGGATGGGGCCTGGTTCAACGATCTCAAGAAGAAGCAGACCGACATATCGGAGATGCGCGACACGCTCATCTTCGGCCAGTCCTACCAGGGGGGTGCCCCGCTGGACCCTATGGCGGCCGTTGCAGCCTTGCCGGATGATGCGGAAATCTGCGGCTGCAACGGCGTTTGCAAGGGCAAGATCACCGGCGCGATCACGGCCAAGGGCCTGGCTTCGCTCGACGACGTGCGCGCCCACACCAAGGCATCGGCTTCCTGCGGTTCGTGCACCGGGCTGGTCGAGAAGCTGATGGTGCTGACCATCGGCGACAAATACAACCCGGCCGCCGTGCAACCGATGTGCGGCTGCACAACGCTCGGCCATGACGAGGTGCGCCGGCTGATCATCGCCAAGAGCCTGAAGACCATTCCCGCCGTCATGCAGGAGCTGGAATGGACGACCTCCTGCGGCTGCGCAAAATGTCGGCCGGCGCTCAACTACTACCTCGTCTGCGACTGGCCCGATGACTATGCCGACGACTACCAGTCGCGTTTCATCAATGAGCGCGTCCACGCCAACATCCAGAAGGACGGCACCTATTCGGTGGTGCCGCGCATGTGGGGCGGCGTCACCAACGCCGCCGAACTGCGCGCCATCGCCGACGTCGTCGACAAGTTCGAGATACCGATGGTCAAGGTCACCGGCGGCCAGCGCATCGACATGCTGGGCATCCGCAAGGAGGATCTGCCGGCGGTGTGGGCCGATCTCGGCCAGGCCGGCTTCGTCTCAGGCCATGCTTACGCCAAGGGCCTGCGCACGGTGAAGACCTGTGTCGGCTCCGACTGGTGCCGCTTCGGCACGCAGGATTCGACCGGCCTCGGCATTCGCATCGAGAAATTCATGTGGGGCTCGTGGACCCCGGCCAAGGTTAAGATGGCGGTGTCGGGCTGTCCGCGCAACTGCGCCGAGGCGACCTGCAAGGATGTCGGCGTGATCTGTGTCGACAGTGGCTACGAGATCCATTTCGCCGGCGCCGCCGGCCTCGACATCAAGGGCACCGAAGTGCTTGGCCTGGTCAAGACCGAAGACGAGGCGCTGGAGCATGTCGTCGCGCTGACGCAGATGTATCGCGAGCAGGGCCGCTATCTCGAGCGCATCTACAAATGGGCCAAGCGCATCGGCATCCCCGAGATCAAGCGCCAGATCATGGACGACGGCGCCAAGCGCAAGGCCTATTACGAGCGCTTCGTCTTCAGCCAGAAATTCGCCCAGGTCGACCCGTGGTCGGAACGCGTCTCCGGCAAGGACAAGCACGAGTTCCGGCCAATGGCTTCTGTCGGGTTTGCGCAGGCGGCGGAGTGATCAAAATGGACTGGATATCGATCGGCTCACTCTCCGACATCCCGCGGCGTGGCGCGCGCTGCGTCGACACACCCGAGGGTAAGATCGCCGTCTTCCGCACGCAGGACGATCAGGTCTACGCCATCGACGATCATTGCCCGCACAGAGGTGGGCCGCTGAGCCAAGGCATCGTCCACGGCACCGCCGTCACCTGTCCCTTGCACAATTGGGTCATCTCGCTGGAGACGGGCAAGGCGCTCGGCGCCGACGAGGGCGCCGTACGCACCATTCCTGTGCGGACCGAGGGCGAGCACCTGTTCATTGCGCTGAAAGCGCTGGCCAGCCGCGCGGCCTGAAGCATGGAACTGGGCGAAGCGCGCGAGGTGAGGACCACCTGCCCCTATTGCGGGGTGGGTTGCGGCGTGCTGGCGAAAGTCGCCGCGGACGGTGAAGTCAGCGTTCGCGGCGACCCCGACCATCCAGCGAACTTCGGCCGGCTCTGCTCCAAGGGCTCGGCCCTGGCCGAAACCATCGACCTCGACGGCAGGCTGCTCTACCCCGAAATCCACGGTCGCCGTGCCGGCTGGGACGAGGCGCTCGACCGCGTCGCTTCGACCTTTTCGCAAACCATCGCCGAGCACGGTCCTGACTCCGTCGCCTTCTATGTCTCCGGCCAGTTGCTGACCGAAGACTACTATGTCGCCAACAAGCTGATGAAGGGCTTCATCGGCTCGGCCAACATCGACACCAATTCGCGGCTATGCATGGCCTCCTCGGTTGCCGGCCACCGCCGCGCCTTCGGCTCCGACACCGTGCCCGGCACCTACGAGGATCTCGAGCTCGCCGACCTGATCGTGCTGGTCGGCTCCAATCTCGCCTGGTGCCATCCCGTGCTCTTCCAGCGCATCGCGGCGGCCCGGGAAAAACGACCGGAGATGAAGGTCGTGCTGGTCGACCCGCGCCGCACCATGACCGCTGATATCGCCGACATTCACCTGGCGATCGCGCCGGATGGCGACGTTGCTTTGTTCACTGGTCTGCTCGCCTGGCTCGGCCAGCACAACGCACTCGACCGCGCTTACATCACCGCCCACACGACCGGCTTCGGGCAAGCGCTCTTCGCTGCCTCGAAACTCGATCTTGCCGGCGTTGCCGCCGCCACCGGCTTGAGCGAAGAGGAGCTTGCCCGCTTCTATAGCCTGTTTGCCACCACCGCAAAGACAGTAACGGTCTACAGCCAAGGCGTGAACCAGTCGTCTTCGGGCACTGACAAGGTCAACGCCATCATCAACTGCCATCTCGCCACCGGCCGCATCGGCAAACCTGGGGCAGGACCGTTTTCAGTGACCGGCCAGCCCAACGCCATGGGCGGCCGCGAGGTCGGCGGCATGGCCAATATGCTGGCCGCCCATATGGAGATCGAAAACCCCGAGCACCGCGACCGCGTGCAGCGTTTCTGGAATGCGCCGGCCGTCGCCCCAAAGCCCGGTCTGAAGGCGGTCGAGATGTTTCAGGCGATCGCCGCCGGCCGCATCAAGGCATTGTGGATCATGGCCACCAACCCGGTCGACTCGATGCCGGACGCCGATGGCGTCGAGGCGGCGATCAAGGCCTGCCCGTTTGTCGTGGTTTCGGATGTGCTGGCGAGCACGGACACCGTGCGCCACGCCCATGTGCGGCTGCCTGCCGCCGCATGGGGCGAGAAGGACGGCACCGTAACCAATTCAGAGCGCCGCATCTCGCGCCAGCGCAGCTTTCTTGCGGTGCCTGGTGAGGCGCGGCCGGATTGGTTGATCGTCGCCGAGGTGGGCAAGCGGATGGGGTTTGACGAGGCGTTTTCCTATTCGTCGCCAGCGGAAATCTTCGCCGGACACGCCGCGCTGTCCGGGTTCGAGAATGACGGCGCACGGGATTTTGATATTGGCGCTTATGCTGGTGTTGATAAGGAGGCCTATGCAGCGCTTGAGCCTTTCCAATGGCCGGCGCCGAGCCCAGCCACCCCCCTCTGGCCTGCCGGCCATCTCCCCCGCAAGGGGGGAGATCAGCCATCGCCTCGGCCTTCGCCAATTACCAACGATGCAGAAGATATGCCGGCGTCAAAGCTGCCAATCTCCCCCCTTGCGGGGGAGATGTCCGGCAGGACAGAGGGGGGTGTTCAAGCGGGACTTGACCCTTCCAGCACCCGCTTCTTCGCCAACGGCAATTTCTACACCCCCGACCGCAAGGCCCGCTTCATCGCCATTCGTCCCATCGTCGAGACACGCACCAGCCCGGACTATCCGCTGATCCTCAACACCGGCCGCGTTCGCGACCATTGGCACACAATGACCCGCACCGGAAAAAGCCCACGTCTCTCCCAGCACATGGCCGAGCCCTTTGTCGAGATCCACCCGGCGGATGCCACGCATCACGGCATTGGCGACGCCGACATTGTGCGCGTCTCCAGCCCGCGCGGCGATGTGCTGGTGCGCGCGCTGGTGACGGCACGCCAGCGCCAGGGCAGCGTGTTTGCGCCGATGCACTGGACTGACCAGTTTTCGGCAAAAGGCCGGCTCGACACGCTGACCGCGCCTCTGACCGATCCGGTTTCCGGTCAGCCTGCGCTGAAACATGTCGGCGCCCGCATCGAGAAATTCGCCGCGAGAGCCTTCGGCTTCGCCGTGGTGCGCCGCAAGCCGGTGGCGGTCGCAGCAGACTACTGGGCCATGGCCAAATGCAAGGGCGGCTGGCGGGTGGAGCTTGCCTTTGCTGACGACGACATCGACTGGGCTGGTTTTGCTGGTTCGCTTTTCGATGTTCCCGTAGCCGATACGCTCGCTTATCACGACCGCGATACCGGCCAGCATCGTATTGCTGCCTTCGACGACCAGCACCTCGCCGGGGCTTTGTTTATCGCGTCGGGACCGGTAGCGGTTTCGCGAAGCTGGGCGGCACAGCAACTCCAGGAAGTTCACACAAGCCAGCGTGAACGCTTCAGGATCGTGGCCGGTCGCGCCGGCGCCGATCGGCCCGATGCGGGCGCGACCGTCTGCTCCTGTTTCAACGTCGGGGTCAACCAGATCGTGGCGGCAGTGGCGGCCGGGTGCACGACAATCGAAGCCATAGGCGGCGCCCTGAAGGCCGGCACAAATTGCGGCTCCTGCCGGTCCGAGATCCGGGCGGTCATCCAGGCCAATCGGGTTCAGGCTGCGGAGTAGATGCGGCTGGCTGGGGAGGGGATCTGACGATATCCTCTTGGGCCACCATGGTCATCGATGGCGGAAGGTGGTGGCGGTCTAATCCAGCCGGTCGCGCAGGATGCTCCAGGGGAGCAGCATATTCGGTGCATAGCGCACGAGGCTGTGCAGTGGGATCGGCGCTGGCGGCGCGAAGGGGAGCGGCAGATCGCGGGCGTCCGTTCCGCTCGCCCAGTTGGCCAGCACCTTGCCCATTGCCGTGGTCATGGCGATGCCGCGGCCGTTGCAGGCGAAGCCGGCGATCAGGCCCGGGCCGAGGTCGATGAGACGCGGCAGGAAATCCGGCACCACCGCCGCCACGCCTGTCCAGCTGTAGGCAAGCGGCGGCAGGTCAGGCAAATCGAGATGCCTGGCGAGCCGTCGCCAGATCGTTTGCGGCATGCGCGTCTCAGCGCCGGCTCCGACGACATGCATGCCGCCGCTGATCAGCCGGTTCTGGCCATCGAAGCGGCACGTGAACAGGTTGCGCCTGGTGTCGCCGACGCCCTGGCCGCCGGGCAGCAGGCGCGCGCGTATGGCCCGCGACAGCGGCGCAGTGGCGATCTGGAAGACTTTCAGCGGGATATAGGTCCGCGCCAGTGTCCGGTTCAGTGCCCCGCCATAGGCGTTGGTGGCGATCACCACCTTGCCCGCACGCACGGCGCCGGATGCGGTCCTCAAGGTCCAGCCATCCGCAGCGCGGTCAATGGAAGCGACGCGCGTCTGCTCGAAGATCCGCGCGCCGGCTTTTTCGGCGGCATCGGCCAGGCTGCGCGCATACTCGACCGGATTGAGGACGCCGCCAGATCTGTCCATCCAGCCGCCGGCATAGCCGTCGATGCCGGTGAGCTCCGTGACCGCCATGGCGTCGAGCGCAACGGTCGGCCTGCCCCGCGCCGCCCATTGCTCGGCGCGCGATCGCGTCTTTTCCAGCGCGGCGGACGAATGCGCCGGCTGGATCCAACCATTCTGCACAGCGTCGCATTCGATGCCGTGCCGCTTGATCAGCCCGAAGACCAGGTCGGCGCTGCCGGCGGCGAAGTCAACCAGGCGCCCGCCGCGCTCGGGTCCGAGTTCGGCGATGATGTCGTCTGGATCCCGCTTGGCGAAGTTCGGAACGACGAAGCCGGCATTCCGGCCGGTCGCACCCCAGGCAAGGAATTCGGCTTCAAGGACCGCGACCGAAAGCCCTTTCTCGGCGGCATGCAATGCCGTCGACAGGCCGGAAAAGCCGCCGCCAACGATTGCGAGATCGACGTCGAGCCCGCCTTGCAGCGTGCCCCGGTCGCGGCGGTTGCGGCTGACGGCATGCCAGAGTGAAACGCCATGCACGTCTTGCCGGATCATGGCATTCATGGTCCGGCCTCGTTCTCGCTGGCCGCCGCCTTTGTCTGTTTGCCGGGCTTCGGCCGGCGCGGCCGGTCGCCGAACAATCCGTTCGGCCGAATCAGCAGGATGACGCAGAGCATGACGCCGATGGCGACGATCTGCAGTGAGGCCGCGCGTGCCTGCTGCTCGGGCGCAAACAGCACGCTGGTCAGCGTGCCCGACCCCGCCCATATCGCCCAGACCAGGATGCTGCCGGCGATGGCGCCGGCATTGCTGCCCGAGCCGCCGACGATCAGCATCACCCAGACCTGGAAGGTCAGGATCGGCAGGTAATTGTCCGGCGCGATGAAGCCGGTGAAATGCGCCTGCAAAGCGCCGGCGAGCGCCATGATGGCGCCGCCGACGGCGAAGGCCTGGACGCGGTAGAAGCGCGCGCTCTTGCCTAGCGAAATCGCCGCTCGCTCGTCCTCGCGCAGCGCCTTGAGCACGCGGCCCCACGGACTGCGCGACAGGTGCTCCAGAGCGAGATAGGCGATCAGCGTCACAGCCGAAACGACCGCAAGGTTCGACAGGTTGAACAGCAGCGGCGTTTCGGCAAGGCTGCCGAACGGGCGTGGGATGAAACCGATGCCGAACGGCCCGCCGGTCAGCTTCTGCGCATTGAGCGCGACCAGTTGCACGACGACGGCGACGCCGAAGGTGGTGATCGCCAGGTAGTCGGATCGCAGACGCAGCGTGGCCATGCCGGTAAGTGCTGCGGCGATACCGCCGACGACCATGGCGCCCGCCCAGCCGACCAGGATCGGCAGACCGAAGCCGCCGAAGCGCGCGGCATCGTCCGGGGTCGTCAGCAGCGCCGATGTATAGGCGCCGATGGCGACGAATCCGGCAAGGCCGACATTGAAAAGGCCAGTCAGCCCCCACTGCAGATTGAGCCCCAGTGTGACCAGCGAAAAGATCAGCGCGGTGGTCAGGAAGAAGGCGCCGTAGCCGAGCAGGTCCATCAGCGTTCCCTCACACCAAACAGGCCGATCGGCCGCACGAACAGCACCGCCATCAGGATGATGAAGGAGATTGCAGCGCGCCATTCGGCGCCGATCAGCTGCACCGCACCGGCTTCGGCAAGACCGATGATCAAGCCGCCGAGCACAGCGCCCGGAATGCTGCCGATGCCGCCGAGGATGGCTGCTGCAAACATCGGCAGCAGCATGTCGAAGCCCATGAACGGGCGGATCTGCACCAGAATGCCGATCATCACGCCGGCCACGCAGGCCAGCGCCCCGCCGATGATCCAGGTGACACGCACAACGGAGGCAACGTCGATACCGACGATGCGGGCCAGCGCTGCATTCTGGCTCAGCGCCTGCATGGAGCGGCCGGTCTGCGTGCGTGTCATCAACAGATGCACGCCGAGCACCAGCACGGCGGTCAGCAGCAGAAGCGCGATCTGATCGGGCGTGATGCGGATGCCGAAGCCGACCGGCATGGCGATCTGGATCGCGCGGCTGAAATAGGTCGGCCGTGAGCTGAAGGTGAATTCGAGCAGGCTGCGCAGCGCCATCGAGGCGCCGAAGCTCGCCATCACCACGATGATGGCTTGCCCCTGCGAGCGAAGCCGCGAAAACAGCACCTTGTCGAGCAACAGCGCCAGCAGGGCAGTGAAAATCATGCCGACAACCAGCGCAACCAGCAGCGACCAGCCGAAGGACAGCGGTCCAATGGGCTCCACCTTGCCGAACATCGCGCCGATGGTGCTGACGACGGCGAGCGTCGCATAGGTGCCCCAGGCCATGAAGTCGCCATGGGCGAAGTTCGAGAAGCGCAGGATCGAATAGGTGAGCGTCACGCCAATGGCGCCGAGGCCGATCATCGAACCGGTCAGCAACCCATCGACGACAAATTGCAGGCTCATGCCGCGCCTCCCTTGCCGGCGTGAGGGCGTTGGCCGAGATAGAGTTCGGCGACGACAGGATCGTTCCACAATTCGGACGCCACACCCTCGTGCCGGTCCTTGCCTTCGACCAGCACATAGGCGCGGTCGCCGATGGCCAGCGCTGCCTTGGCGTTCTGTTCGACCAGCAGGATGGTGACGCCGGACCTGCGGATGCCGGCCAGCATCTCGAACACCATCGATACGAATTTCGGCGAGAGGCCGGCCGATGGCTCGTCGAGCAGCAGCACCTTGGGATGGACGATCAGCGCACGTGCGACGGCGAGCATCTGCCGCTGTCCGCCCGACAGATTGCCGGCGGCGGTGCGGCGCTGGCGGACGAGGTCGGGGAAGGCCGCATACATTTCCTCGATGCGGGCAGGGATTTCGCGTCGCTCGAGGATGCCGCAGGCGACCTTCAGATTGTCCTCGACCGACATCAGCGGGAAGATGTTCTCCGTCTGCGGTACGAAGGCCAGGCCGAGCCGAACCATGGTGTGCGCGGGAGCGGCGGTGATGTCCTTGCCGTCCAGAAATACGGTGCCGCCGGTGATCGGGACAAGGCCGGCGATCGCCTTGATGAAGCTCGACTTGCCGGCGCCGTTGGGACCGAGCACGACGACGATCTCGCCCTTGCCGACGGTGATCGAGGCGCCGCGCACGATCGGCACGCCAAGCTCATAGCCGGCTTCGAGGTTGCGCACGTCGAGGACGGTCTCGTTCATGTGGCGCCCCCGAGATAAGCCTCGATGACGCGCGGGTCGCGGGCGACTTCCTCTGCCGTGCCTTCGCTGAGCAACTGGCCGCTCGCCATGACCAGCACGCGGTGGCAGAGCCGCGTCACCATGTCGATATTGTGCTCGATCAGCAGAAAGGTGATGCCGTGCGCGTTGATGTCGCGGATGCGGTCGATGATGATCTCGAGCAGCGTCGCGTTGACGCCGGCGGCCGGTTCGTCGAGCAGGATGATCGCCGGATCGGCCATCATGACGCGGGCGAGTTCGAGCAGCTTGCGTTGGCCCCCGGAAAGCACGCGCGCCGGTTCGTGCGCCAGCCGAGCGAGCGAGACGAGCTCCAGCAGCTCGAGTGCCTTTGCCCTGGCTGCTCTTTCCTGTGCCGCCACTCGCCACGGCGTGACGAAGTTGGCGAGCAATTTTTCGCCGGCTTGGCCCTGCGCCGCCAGCATGATGTTTTCGATCAGCGTCAGATTGGGCAGGGGGCGCGGGATCTGGAAGGTGCGGCCAAGACCACGGCCGATACGCAGATGAGCGGCTTCGCCGGAGACGCGCGTGCCATTGAGCAGGATATCGCCGCTGGTTGGCAATATGCTGCCCGCCAACAGATCGAACATCGTCGTCTTGCCGGCGCCATTCGGCCCGATCAGGCCGAGGATTTCGCCCGCTTTGACATCAAACGAGACATCGTTGACGGCGACAAGGCCGCCAAAACGCCTGACGACGTTTCGTGCCGTCAGAACTGGCGCACGGGTCTCCTGCCGTTGGCGCTCCGCTGCATCGCTCATCAAACCCTCTGGCCGAAGACGATCGTTGTCGCCTCCTGATTTTTGATTTGTGATCACACTTGCGTTGATCACGCTATTCGGCTTTAATTTCATTCGCAAGCCGAAAACGGGGCAAATGCCGGTAATGCAGAAGGCTGCCATCGACAAGAACAACGGGACGATCGCAGCCCAGCTTACGCCGGTCGGCCGCGAGACGGTGCAGGATCGCGTCTATTCCGAGTTGCGCCGTGCTCTGATCGGTGGCCTTTTCGAGCCAAACCAGGTGCTGACTATCCGCGGTCTCGCCGATGCGCTGGTCACCTCGACCATGCCGGTACGCGAAGCGCTTGGACGGCTGATCACGGAAAAGGCGCTGGAGGCGCTGCCCAACCGCTCGGTGCGCGTGCCGCCGATCACGCTGGAGCGCATCGACGACCTCCTGCGCGCCCGCTCACTCATCGAAGGCGAAGCGATCGCGCTTGCCGCCACGCGTATGAGCCCGCGCCAGATCGCTTCGATCGAAGCCATGCTGGGCGAGTGGGACGAGATGCGGGCCCTGAAGCACAAGAAGGATATCGACCGCGAAGCGACGCTCAACCAGAGCTTCCATTTTGAGATCTACCGCTGCTGCGGCTCGGCTGTGCTGATCCCGATGATCGAAAGCCTCTGGCTTCAATCGGGACCCTGCATCCGCGTCGCCATCTATGCCTTCTCCGAGGCCGGGGAGGTCGATACCGCGCACTATCACCGCGGCATTGTCGCGGCACTTGCCAAACAGGATGCGCTAGCGGCGCGCGAGGCGCTGGTAGCCGACATCAGCCGCCCCTTCGCCTTCCTGCGCGACAAACTTCAATCGGCGAAGGACTGACATGCCCAAGCCCGCCATCGGCATCACAGAACCACGCTCGAAGCTTTCCGTGACGGCGCTGCTATTGCCCGAAAAGGCGCCGGAGAATGCCGCCTTCCTGCTGGCTTATCTGGCGCAGCCACGCATCATCCCAGGCATCCATGCGATGTGGACAGGACCGGAAATCTCGTGCCCGGTTCCGTCAGCCGATCTCCACGGCCAGGCCTATGCCCAGTCTTTGCCACCGGAGAATGCAACGCTGACGCCGCAGCCCGGCGATATCGTGCTGTCCTATGTGCCGCCACGCGTGTGGGGCGGCAATCCCAATGCCATCTTCGATATCGGCCTGTACTACGGGCAGGGGGCGCGGCTGCTGTTCCCGATCGGCTGGCTGGCCGGCAGCGTGGTCGCGCAAGTGCTTGCCGGAGAGCGCGATCAGTTTGCCGCCGCCTGCGGCGTCATCCGCCGCAACGGCGCCTGTGACATCACCTTCAGCCTGGTGGAGGCCTGAATGGCCGACGACAGTTTCGAACTCTTCGATCTGCGCGTCGAAGCGGTCATCCCCGAGGGCAAGCCGGTCTATTGCGGCGCCAGGGCCGGCGACTATTTCGAACTCAAGGGCGAAATGCTGTCGCTGCCGGCGGGGCAGGGTTTTTCGATTTACTCGATCTCCGCCGTGTTGCCGCTCCTGGCGGCAAAGCAGCGCCCGACGCATGCAAATGACTGGATGACCTCGGATGCCGAGATCGCCTGTCCCGATCCCAATTGCGCCAGCCGGCTGCGGATCGTCAGGCTGGCCAAGCGGCGGTTCAGCCATGCCCAAACCACGGCTGTGCCGCTGCCGAAGGAGACCGACAAAAGATGAGCGCCAGGACCGTCGAACTCAGCCCCGGCTATACGATCTCGCGCGTCATCCGCGGCGGCTGGCAGCTGGCCGGCGGCCATGGCGCTATCGACCGCAGGCAGGCCGTGACCGACCTCATCGCCACCTTCGATGCCGGCATCTGGACCTATGATTGCGCCGACATCTACACCGGCGTCGAGGAACTGATCGGCGCCGCGCGCCTGCGGCTGGCCGGCGAGCGCGGTCTCGATGTTGCGGCCAGGATGAAGGTGCACACCAAGCTGGTGCCGGACCTCGAACGACTGGCAAGCATCAGCCGCGACTACATCAGGGGCATCGTCAATCAGTCGCTTCGCAGGCTGAAGACGGAGCGGATCGATCTTGTGCAGTTTCACTGGTGGGATTATGACCAGCCTCGTTACGTCGAGGCGATGGGTTGGCTCGACGAGCTTCGGCTGGAAGGCAAGGTGCGCAATCTCGGCACCACCAATTTCGATACGCCGAGGCTAGCCGAAATCCTCTCCGCGGGCATCCCGCTGGTCAGCCAGCAACTGCAATATTCAGTGCTCGACCAGCGGCCGGCAAACAGCCTTGCGGACCTTGCCGCTAAGAACGGTGTCCGCTTCCTCTGCTACGGCTCGGTGGCGGGCGGCTTCCTCAGCGACAAATGGCTTGGCGTGGCCGAACCCTCCACGCCGCTCGAAAACCGCTCGCTGGTCAAATACAAGCTGATCATCGACGACTTCGGCGGCTGGGAGCTGTTCCAGTCCCTGCTCAAGGCGCTGAAAGCGGTCGGCGATCGCCACGGCGTCGACATCGCCACCATCGCCTCGGCATGGGTGCTCGAGCAGCCGCAGGTCGCGGCCGTCATTGTGGGTGCGCGCAACCAGGCACATGCGCTGGCCAATACGAAAATCATGGACGTCGCGCTCGACGCCGACGATCGCGCGCGGATTGCTGCCGCCATCGCACAAGGCACCGGCCTCGCGGGCGATGTCTACGCGCTGGAGCGCGACCGTCATGGCCGCCACGGCTCGATCATGCATTACAACCTCAATGCGGGGAAGAAATGAGCGGAGAGCCTTCCCTTTTTTCGCGTGCCAGCGCTGAAATCATCGACCTGCATCGCTTCTTCGTCGACTGGTTTGTCGCCGCGCGAGCCGACGCTGTGGAGTTCGGCCGCTTCGAGGCTGTCATGGGCGAAAGCCTCACCATGGTGGCGCCGAATGGCCAGATCCTCGATCGCGACGCGGTCGTAGATCATGTCCGGACAAGCCGCGCCACTTGCGACGACGGTTTTGCCATATCGATCGAGGACATCAGGCCGGGTTGGCAGGACGCGGACACGATCGTCATCTTCTACATCGAGGCGCAACTGCGCGCCGGCAAACACAGTCGCCGGCAGTCCAGTGCGGTCTTCACCACCAGTTCATCGGCACCAAACGGCGTCGAATGGCGGCATCTGCATGAGACCTGGCTGCAGGCGCCGGAAGGCTGAACAGGCAAAAGTTCAAACAAGAAAAGGGGAACGGCAATGAAGAAGACGATACTTCAAATCACCACAGCACTGGCTCTCGTGACGATGGCCGGCGCCGCACACGCAGCGGACTGCAAGATCACCGTCGGCCTGGTCATGGAGCTCACCGGTCCGGCCGGCGAATACGGCCAGGCCGGCGCGAAGTCCGTCGAAATGGCCTTCCGCGACATCAATGAAGCCGGTGGCGTACGCGGCTGCGATCTCGCAACCGACACGCGCGACAGCCAGAGCCAGGGCAATATCGCGGTCGATGCCGCGACCCAGCTGGTACAGGTCAAGAAGGTGCCGGTGATCATCGGCGGCATCATCTCCTCGGTGTCGATCCCGATCCTGACCTCGGTCACCGGGCCGGCCAAGATCGTGCAGGTGTCGCCGGCTTCGTCCTCGCCGACGCTGACCGCCCTTGGCCGCGACGGCAAGACCAACGGCATCTTCTTCCGCACCATCACGTCGGATGCGCTGCAAGGCGTGGCCGCCGCCAAATACGCCATCGACAAGGGCTTCAAGAAACTGTCGATCATCCATGTCAACAACGACTTCGGCGTCAACATGGTGGCCGAATTCTCGCGTGCCTACAAAGCGCTCGGCGGCACCATCGTCTCCGACACGCCCTATAATGAAAAGCAGTCGAGCTATGCCTCGGAAGTGACGGCGGCGATGGGAGGCGAGCCGGACGGACTCTACCTCGTCAGCACGCCGGTCGACGGCGCAACGGTCGCCCGCACCTGGATATCGCAGGGCGGCGTGCAGAAATTCCTGCTCAATGACGGCATGAACAGCCCGGACTTCATCGAATCCGTCGGCGCCGATTATCTGAAGGATGCCTATGGTACCTCTTCCGGCACCAGCCCGACGGCATCCACCGACTATTTCCTGAAAAACTACAAGGAGTTTTCGGGCATCGAACCGTCGAACCCGGCAGCCGACCGTTCCTATGATGCCGGCGCCATTGTCGGTCTCGCCATTGCCATTGCCGGCTCCGAGGATCCAGCCAAGATCAAGGATGCCATGTACAAGGCGGTCGATCCTGCCGGCACACCGATCTATGCCGGCAAGGACGAGTTCGCCAAGGCGCTCGGCCTGATCAAGGACGGCAAGCCGATCCGCTATGAAGGCGTCATCGGTCCGGTCAGCTTCGACAAATATGGCGACATCACCGGTCCGTTCCGGCTGTGGAAGATCGTCGACGGCAAGGTGACGACCGACGGTGAAATGACAACCGACGACGTCAACGCGCTGCAGGCGAAATTGCAGTAGGCGCCGGTACATTGTCCGGCGCGATCTCCGTTCGATCTCTGGGAGATCGACGCCGGACAAGCAGTCCAACATCGGCGCTAGTTACGCGGTCAAGCGCGAAATCAGCCGGGTCAATATAACGACAGGCGGCTGGCCGGGCATGAAGACCTGCGGATTGGAGAGGGCGCCAACGATATGACCCACATAGTCTGATTTGTCGTAGCCGATTGACGATATCGGGTAGGCGTCGAAATTGGTCAGGGACACATTGTCGAAGCCATAGAGGCGGAAGCGGCTGGGCCGGTTGTCGGGGAAATCCGCCCGGCAGACATCCAGAACACCCATGGCCATCGCGTCGGACGTACAAAAGACCGCATCTGGACAGCCGCGTCCCGTCAGGCCGGCGGCTGCCGCATAGCCCGACTCGTAGGAATAGTCTCCCTGGACCGTCTGCAGCAGTTCAATTCCATGATGCCGGAACGCTCCGAGGTAGTGGCCGATGCGCAGCTGTTCGACTCGCGAGGACGAACGGCCGGTCAGCAGGCTGGCCGTGCGCGCGCGCTTGGCCGCCGCATCCGCCACGGCCTCGGCGATGCCGACGCCTTCATCGGGAATGACGGTGGGTGACTGATCGTCATGCAGTCCGTTCAGCATGATGACCAGGTCCGAGCGAAACATGCGCCGCACCGTCGCTGCATCGGCAAAGTCGGAGAACACCACGGCGGCATCGACATGATAGGCAACGCCGTTGCGCAGAAAATCCTCGACCCCTTCCGCCGAGCCGATGCGGATGAGGATGACCTGCTTGCCGATCGACTGGATCGCGTCGAGCAGCCGGTCGAACAGGTCGAGATCTGAAAGGTCGTGAATGTGGTTGACCACGACGGCAACCAGATTGACGGTCTTGGTGGTCAGGCTTTGCGCCAGGAGATTGGGTTTGTAGCCGAGCTGCGCGGCGGCCTGCACGACACGTTCGCGTTTGTCCGCCGAGACCGGTCGCGGTCCGCTCGACAGCGCACGGCTGGCCGCGGCACGCGACACGCCTGCCAGCCGCGCGACATCGGCGATCGTTGCGACGGCGCCTCGAGTGTGCGCCGATCGGTTACCGGTAGTGGGTGTCACCACAGCGGGTTGAGCGCCGGCGGGTTGGAGTCCGGCCCCCACCACTTCTTGTAGGTCGTCTCATAGGTGCCCGACTGGATGAAGTCGGACACGAACATGTCGAGCCAGCGGACGAATTCGGGATCGCCCTTGGCGACCGCGATGCCGATCGGATCGTTGGAATAGAGGCCAGGCAGCGTCACCAGGCTCGGTGTCTTGGTCGCGAGGTAATCGAGCAGCGAGGAATCCTCGATCGCCGCGTCGACGCGCTTCTGTTGCAGCTGCAGAACCCCGTCGGGCGCGAACTGGTCGACATAGACGAGCTCTGCTTCCGGCACGGCCGCCTTGAGGAAGGTTTCGCCCGTGGTGCCGCGGCCGACGACAACCTTCTTGCCGGCGAGCCCCTTGAGGTCGGTTATCCCGGCATCCTTCTGGACGATGACGCGCAGCCCGGCCCGGTTGTAGGGGATGGTGAAGTTGACGGTCTTGGCCCGCTCGAGCGTTGCCGAGGTGTTTGCGACCGCGACATCGATCTGTCCCGACACCAGCATGGAAATACGCGCATCGCCCGAGACGTCGACGAACTCGACCGGCACGCCGAGCTTTTGCGCCAGCAGCGTCGCGACATCGACATCGTAGCCGACAGGGTTGTTTTGTGCATCGCGAAAGCCGATCGGCTCGCCGCCGAGCGATACGCCGATGCGAATGGTGCCGCGTGAGCGGATGTCGTCAATCATGCCGGCAAGGGCTGGAAATGCCGAACCGGCCACGATGGCCAGCGCGGCGAAGGCACGCAGTACGGTTTTCATGGTTCCTCTCCTTATTTTCAAGTGACGCGTCTTGCCGCCCGCAATTCGGGTGCGGACATGGAATCCTTCCAGAGCCAGTAGCGGACCTCGCCCTCGCATCTGAAATTCACCACCTCGTGGTTCTGCTCGGCGTCGACGGCGTGGATGACCACTCCGGCCAGGAAGCCGGTGTCGAGTTCAGCCAGTTCCTCGACCGCCAGCGCGACCGCATCCGACAAGGATCGGCCAAGCTTCATGGCCAGCACGACGGTCCGTGCGGTGGCGCAGCGCATCGTCATCTCGCCGGTATGGGTGCACGCCGCCGCGCCATAGCGGCTGTCGGCGTAAAAGCCTGCGCCGGGAATGGGAGAATCGCCGAGCCGGCCCGGATATTTCCACGCCCAGCCCGAGGTCGAAGTCGCGGCATGGATGCCGCGCCGCGCATCCGCCGACAGGAAGACGGTGGTGTCGCGGACGCGCTCGGGATCGGTTATAGTACGGCTGAGCGGCGCCAGATCGATATTGGGGAATTTCGCCAGCTGTTGCGGTGTGAGTTCCTGTTGCAGCCGCTCCCACCAGACGCGCCTGGAGTCCTCGAACAAGACTTTGTCTTCGGCAAAGCCGATTTCGCTGGCAAAGCGCTGCGCCCCTTCGCCGGTCAGTATCACATGCGGCAGGCGCTTCATCACCTGGTGCGCCAGGGCAGCGACCGCCAAGGTCCTTGGCACAGCGCCGACTGAACCGACCTCTCTTGTATTGCCATCCATGACGCCGGCGTCGAACTCCATCTCGCCCAGCATGTTCGGCCAGCCGCCATAGCCGACGCTTCGAACCTTGACCTCTTTCTCCACCATGCCGATGCCGGCAACCATCGCGTCCAGGCTGACGGCGCCATCGCGCAGCATTTGCACCGAGGTTTCGAATCCCGGCCATGCTTCGTTGTTGGCTAACAGCAGCATTCCTAGTCCTTGCGCATCTTGGAGAGAAACTGCGCAACCCGCGGCTGCGCCCGGCCGCCGTCCGCGGCGAAGAAACGATCCGTTGGCAGATCGACCACCAGCCTGCCCTTGTCGAGGAAGACGATGCGGTTGGAAATCTCGCGCGCGAATTCGATCTCGTGGGTGACGAACAGCATCGTCGTGCCTTGCGCGGCGAGCTTTGCCAGGATGGCCAGCACCTCGGAAGTCATTTCCGGGTCGAGCGCGCTGGTCACTTCATCGAGCAGCAGATAGCGCGGCTGCATGGCGAGCGCCCGGCAGATGCCGACACGCTGGCGCTGCCCGCCCGACAACTGCGCGGGGTAGGCGTTGGCCCGATCGGCGAGGCCGACGGACTCGAGCAGCTTGCGCGCCAGCGCCTCGGCCTCAGGGCGCGGCATCTTCAGCACCTCGATCGGGGCGAGCGTAATGTTCTGAAGCGCGCTCATATGCGGATAGAGGTTGAACAGCTGGAAGACGGTGCCTGAGCGCTTGCGCGCCTCGGCCAGCTCCTTCGGCTTGCTGACATCGAAATCGTCGACCGTGATGCGGCCCGACTTCAGCTTTTCGAGGCCGTTGATGCAACGGATCAGTGTCGACTTGCCGGACCCCGACGACCCGAGGATCGAGACCACTTCGCCGGGCGCGATCGTCAGGTCGACGCCGTCCAGCACAGTGACCTCGCCGAACGCTTTGTGCACGTTTTCGATCTTGAGCATGTTAAAGCCCCCGCCAGGCGCTGTGCGCCCGCAGGCGGTTTTCAAGACGCTCGCCAAGCAGGGCGACCAGCTTTGCCGCGCCATAGTAGAGCAGCCCGACGACGGTCCAGACCACGAACGGCTTCAAGGTTCGCATGTTGAGGATGTGGCCAATCTTGGTCAGGTCGACGACGCCGATGACAGAAATCAGCGACGTCACCTGAAGCTGGTTGACCAGCAGCGCGACGAGCGGGCCGACCGCGAAGGCGGCAGCCTGGGGTGAAACGATATGGCGCAGGACCTGCCACCGGGTCAGGCCGAAGACACGCGCGGCCTCGACCTGCTCGCGTTCGATCGACTCGATCGCCGAGACCGCGATGACATAGACGAATGCCGCGGTGTTCGCCGACAGAGTGATGGTCGCTGCGGTGACCGGCGTCACCCTTATATGCAACAGCGCCGGCAGGCCGAAGAACACCAGGAACAGCTGCACCAACACCGGCGAGTTCTTCAACAGCTCCGACAGGAAGGTGACGATCTGGGCCAGAACCGGCACACGGTAGAACCGCACCAGCGCCCAGCTCAGGCCAATCAGCAGTCCGATCAGAGAGGTGACGAGAAACAGCGCGATATTGGTGCCGAGACCTTGCGCCAGCAGGATCAGGTCGTAGGAGGTGAAGTCGCTGAACCGCATCAGCCGACCGCCTCCATCATGTCCCGATTGAGATGGCGGTGGAGCAGGGTGACGCCCAGCGAAACCAGATAAGTCAGGGCCGCATAGGCACAGAGCAGCACCACATAGACCTCGAAGGGCCGATAGGTCTGCGAGACCACGATCTGGGCTGAGCCGGTGAGCTCGTTGAGCGTGATGGTCGAGAGGATCGAGGACGTAAGGATCATGTTGATGAGCACGGATCCGAGCGGTCGCACGGAGGTGCGCAGCGCAATCGGCAGCACGATGCGGGTAAAGATCTTGCGCCTGGACAGGCCGCTCACTTCAGCGGCGTCGATGATGCCCTGGTCGATGGCGAGGATGCCGGCTCGAATGATGTCGGAGGCATAGGCGCCGCCGGCAATGGAAAGCGCCACGACGCCGGTGGTGAAGGCGTCGATGTAAATGCCGAGCTCGGGCAGGCCGTAATAGAAGAAGAACAGCTGGACGATGAACGGCACATTGCGGAAGAGATCGACGTAGACGAAGGCGATCCGTCGAAGCAGTGCCGAGGCGGAGGTGCGTGCGATCGCCACCAACGCGCCCATGACGACGCTTCCCACCAGCGACAGCGCGCAAGCCGCCGCCGTAAGTTCGGCGCCGCGCGCCAGAAAACCCAGATGCGGGAGCAGAATGGACAGATCGAAATGCACCGGCGGTCCCCAGTGAAACCGGTTTCACTCTTTTGGCTTTCGCCTCGTCTGTCAAGATGCAGGGTCTGGTTGCTGGCCTGTGGCTTGCATTCGTTGCGATGATTCCGGTTCGCCTCATGCGCGCTATGTCTCAAGCGCCGGCAATTCGCCGCCGGCTTTCAGCTCGAGGACGCCGCCTATGCCAGCCGGGCGTCGCCGCAATCCCTCGGCCATGGCGGCTGGGGGCGGCGCCCTCGATTTTGCCGATCCCGGCGCCGGTGTCGGATTCGGCTACGTCACCAACCGCATGCTGGGTTTCGACGACGTCGATCCACGCCGCAAGGTGTTGATTGATGCCGTTTACGACGCGCTCTGACGTTGGGAGCCGTTATGCGCGGATGTTCCACATGGCGTCCGGCACAACCACCAGCTTGCCGACGAAATCCTTGGCGATGAAGTCGGCCTGCGCCTTGTGGAAATCGGACAGTTTGTAGACACCGCCGACCAGCGGCCGGATTTTCTTCGCTTCGATGTATCCAACGATGCGGCGGAAGTCGGCGCGCGTCCCCTGGCTCGATCCGTGCAGTTGCAGCTGCTTGAGATACATGGTCCTGAGATCGAGCTGCACGACCGGACCGGCAATCGCGCCGGCGGTGGTGTAGCGGCCTTCGGGCCTCAGGATGCGCAAGAGGTCGTTGAAGATCGCGCCGCCGACGAGATCGGCGACCACATCGATCGGCTGGCCGCCAGTGGCTTCATTCACGGCGGCGGGAAGATCGGCAACCCCACGGGTAATAACCGCTTCGGCGCCGATGTCGCGCACCGCCTGCTCCTTGCCCTTGCCGACGACGGCGTAGGGAATGGCGCCGCGCGCCCGCGCCAGCTGCACGATGCCGGAACCGACGCCGCCCGAGGCGCCGGTGACCAGCACGCGTTCGCCGGCTTTCAGCCCGGCGCGCTCCAGCATCTGTTCGCCGGTGAGGTAGGCGCAGCAGAAGGTGGCGAGTTCGACGTCGCTCATGTCAGTATCGACGAAATGCGCATTCTCGCCCGGCACCGTCTGGTACTCGGCGTACCCGCCGTCGCGACCGTGGCCCATATAGTCAATGTCGGCGAGGGAATCGTCGTCGCGGTTGTAGATCGAAAAATCGACCATTACCCGTTCGCCGACACGGCCCGGGGAAACGCCTTCGCCGACGGCAGCGATGGTGCCGACCGTGTCGGTGCCCTGGATGCGCGGGAAGGTAAGCGTGTTGCCTTGCCGCCGCCACGTCGACACGGCGGCAGCGTCCTCCTCCGTGCCATAGGCGCCCTGGCGTACCCAGACATCGGTGTTGTTCATACCGCAAGCGCTGACCCTGACCAGCACCTCGCCGGCGGCAGGCACAGGCACTTTCACATCGGTGCGATAGACGAGCTTTTCCGGTCCGCCATGCCCGGTGAGCAGCACGGCGGCCATGGTGGCGGGGAGGGTCTTGGTCATGGCATTCATCGTCGATCTCAGAGGTTGGCAAACACGCTGTTGACGGCATCGGCGGTTTTCGAAACGACGATGTCGGCTTCCTCACGCGTCAGGCAGAGCGGCGGCGCGAAGCCAAGGATGTCGCCCTGCGGCATGGCGCGGCCGATGACACCGCTGGCGGCAAGTGCTGTCGCCACCTGCGGCCCGATCTTGAGCGAAGCATCGAAGAACACCCGGTCGTCCTTGTCGGCGACGAACTCGACCGCCGCCAGCATGCCGTCGCCGCGCACGTCGCCGACGTGTCTGTGGCCGCCAACAGCCTTGGTCAGTTCGGCGCGGAAATAAGCGCCGGTCTCACCGGCGTTTGTCACCAGGTCCATCTCGTCGACCAGTTCGAGATTGGCGACGCCGGCGGCGACGCAGATCGGATGCGCCGCATAGGTCCAGCCATGGCCGAGCGAACCGAGCTTGTCGGAGCCCTGCACCAGCACCTGCCACATCTTGTCGGCGACGATAACGCCCGACAGCGGCGCATAGGCCGAGGTCAAACCTTTGGCGATGGTGATCAGGTCCGGCTTGATGCCATAGTGGTCGGAGCCGAACATGGTGCCAAGACGGCCAAAGCCCGTCACCACCTCGTCGGCGACCAGCAGCACGTCATACTTCTTCAGCACCGCCTGGATCTTCTCCCAGTAGCCGGCCGGCGGCGGCACGATGCCGCCAGTACCGAGGATCGGCTCGCCGATGAAGGCGGCGACGGTTTCGGGACCTTCGGCCAGGATCATCTCTTCAAGCTTGTCGGCGCAATGCTGCGAGAACTGCTCCTCGCTCATCGAGCGGTCGGCGCGGCGGAAATAGTAGGGCGCTTCGGTGTGCAGGACCGGCGCGCGCGGCAGGTCGAAAGCGTTGTGGAACAGGTCGAGCCCGGTCAGTGATCCCGTCATCACGCCCGAGCCGTGATAGCCGCGCCAGC
Source organism: Mesorhizobium sp. L2C066B000 (assembly GCF_000502335.1). Lineage (NCBI taxonomy): Bacteria > Pseudomonadati > Pseudomonadota > Alphaproteobacteria > Hyphomicrobiales > Phyllobacteriaceae > Mesorhizobium > Mesorhizobium sp. L2C066B000. The sequence continues at coordinate 109,599 of NZ_AYWZ01000004.1, read as the reverse complement.
GCGAGATGATCTTCTTCTTCTCCGGCCGTCCCAGCACATTGTTGTAGTACCAGATCAGCTTGATGTTGGTCTCGTTGGCATCCGAACCCGAGAGGCCGAAATAGACCCTCGACATGCCCTTCGGCGCGCGGTCGATGATCATCTTGGCCAGCGTGATCGAGGCCTCGGTCCCGTGGCCGACATAGGCGTGGTAGTAGGCGAGGTTCTTCGCCTGGGTGGCGATCGCGTCGGCGATCTTCTGGCGGCCATAGCCGACATTGACGCAATAGAGACCGGCAAAGGCATCGATGCTCTTCCTGCCATTGTTGTCCCAGACGGTGACGCCTTCGCCGCCGGCCATGATGCGGGTCGGCGATTCACCCCGCGCATGCGTGCCCATATGGGTCGAAGGATGGAAGAAGTGGTCGCGATCCCAGGCATTGAGTTCGTTGGATTGGTCGAGCATTTTTTGACTCCTTGAGAGATGGCCGGACGGACTTATGCGACGTCCAGGCAGAGGTACTTCAGATCGGCGAAAGCTTCGAGCCCATGGCGCGAGCCTTCGCGGCCGATGCCGGATTGCTTGACGCCGCCGAATGGGATCGGCGCGCCGGTGATCTTGACGCGGTTGATAGCGACCATGCCGTAGTCGAGCGCGCGGCCCAGGCGCTGCTGGCGGGCGCCGTTCTCGGTAACGATATAGGCGACCAGGCCATATTCTGTGGCGTTGGCACGGGCGATCACTTCGTCCTCACTGTCGAACGGCGTGACGGCGGCGACCGGCCCAAAGGTCTCCTCGCGCATGATCAGCGCTTCGTCGCTGACATCGGCCAGCAGCGTCGGCTGGTAGAACAGCGGCCCGGCCTGATGCCGCTTGCCGCCGGTGAGACAGCGCGCGCCACGAGCGATGGCATCGGCGACCTGCTCTTCGACCTTTGCGACGGCACGCTCATGCATCAGCGGCCCGATGTCGATCTTGTCGGTAAGGCCGTTGCCGGTGCGCAGCGCCTCGATACGCCTGGCAAAAGCGGCGCAGAAGCGATCGTAGATCGGGCGCTGGACGTAGATGCGGTTGGCGGCGAGGCAGTCCTGGCCGGAGGTGGCGAATTTGGCATCGATGGCGATGCTCACCGCCTTGTCCAGATCGGTATCGGCAAAGACGATCAGCGGCGCGTGGCCCCCAAGCTCCATCACCAGCCGCTTCATCGTCGGCGCGCTTTGCGCCGCGATCAGCCGGCCGATCTCGGTCGAGCCGGTGAAGCTTATGGCGCGAACGCGCGGGTCCTCGCACATGCGACCGACAATGGCAGCAGCCTTGCCGGTGATGACATTGAAGACGCCGGCGGGCAGGCCGGCGCGCTCGCCGAGTTCAGCCAGCGCCAGCGCCGACAGCGGCGTCTCCGAGGATGGGTGTGCGACGATGGTGCAGCCGGCGGCGAGTGCGGCGGCCGCCTTGCGGGTCAGCATCGCCGCCGGAAAATTCCAGGGCGTGACGACGCCGACAACGCCGAGCGGCTCGCGCCGCACCATCATTTCGGCATCAGGCAGATGACTGGTGACGCTCTCGGCGTTGAGGCGCTTTGCCTCTTCGGCATACCATTCGACGAAGGAGGCGGCGTAGTCGATTTCGCCAAACGATTCCTGCAGCGGCTTGCCCTGTTCCAGTGTCATCAGCAGGGCCAGATCATCCTTGGCTGCAATGATCAGCTCGAACCATTTTCGCAGAATTTTGGACCGCTCCTGCGGCAGCAACGAACGCCAAGCCGGAAAGGCACGTGCGGCGGCGTCGATTGCTTTGGTCGTCTGCCCGGCATCGAGCGCCGCGACAAATGCGACAGTGGTGCCGGTCGCCGGATCGGTAACCTCGAAACTCTTCGCCGCTCCGCTTGCCGTCCAGTGACCGTCGACATAGGCGAGCTCGCGCAGCAGCCGGCGGTCGGAGAGGCGGTCGAGCGCCTCATGGCGATGCGAGCGGGCAAAATGCGCGGACATGGTCGAGGCCTCCCGGTTCGGACGATGCGGGAAGACTATCCGTCACATACAGACAGAGAGACTGTTTCGACGCCCTGAAGGAGAGAGGCTTTCTCTATTGTGCCGTCCCGACAGACATTCTCTCCGGGCTTATGCCGACGCCGGCAACAGGTCGGATATCGGTAGCACGATTTCGTCCTTCACCGTCTTGGTGACGATGTAGGTGAAGTAGCGGTCGATGCCGATCTCGCGCTCCAGCAGGTCGTCGACCAGCCGCTGATAGGCGTCGATGTCGCGCGTCATCACCTTGACCACATAGTCGACGCCGCCGCCCACCGACCAGCAGGCGACGATTTCGGGGATGTCGCGGATGACGCGTTCGAAGCGGTCGAAATCGGCCTGGCGATGGCTGGCCAGCGTCACCTCCATCAACACGGTGGCGACCGGCGCCACCACGCGCATGGCGATCCTGGCGTGGTAGCCCGAGACGATGCCTGCCTTCTCCAGCTTGCGCAGCCGCATCCAGCACGGCGTCGGCGACAGCCCGACCTGTTCGGCCAGCGCCAGCTTGGTGATGCGCCCGTCGCGCTGGATGGCGTCGAGTATCCTGAGGTCGACCGCGTCGAGTTTCGATGTCATCGGCGTCCGCTTTTTGTCGGCATCACCATGACGGCGCATTATTTCGATTGTCAATTGCACTGATTTCGATCTCTATTAAGTCATGACATTATGGCAACCCGACCCTGCGCTCATCCGCCGGCCAGCCTATCAAACGCTGGCCGACCAGTTCGCCCGCGCCATTCATGACGGGCGGCTGGCCAACGGCGCGCGGCTTCCAACGCATCGAAGGCTGGCAGACGATTTAAAACTGTCGGTGCAGACGGTCAGCCGCGCCTACGAAGAACTGATCCGGCGCGGCCTGATTTCGGGCGAGATCGGCCGTGGCAGCTTTGTCCAGACGCAGCGCCGCGACCCGGAGCCGCCCTATCTGCCGGAGCGCCTCGGCGAGGTCATCGATCTGTCAATCCTGAAGCCGGTCTGCGAGCCGATGCATTTGGAGCGGCTGAAGCAGGCGCTGGGCTGGCTGGCCGAAAACCTGCCATCCAGTTCGGCGTTGTCGTTCCGGCCCAACATGGTGTTCCCGCGTCACCGCGCGGTGGCTGTCGAATGGCTGAAACTGTGTGGGCTCGACACCTCCGCACAGAATATCAGCCTGACCAATGGCGCGACCGCCGGGATGACCGTGGCGCTGATGAGCGTTGCGCCGCCGGGATCGACTGTCGCCACCGAGGCTATCGGCCACCACACGCTGGTGCCGCTGGCGCGCTATCTCGGCTTCAACCTGGAAGGCCTGCCGATCGACGGCAATGGCCTGATCCCGGAGGCGTTGGACGAGGTCTGCCGGCTCACCGACATTCGCGCGGTATTCGTGCAACCGTCGGTGATCAACCCGACGGCGACGCTGATGGACGCTCGGCGGCGCGAAGAGATCGCCGCGGTCGCGCGCAAGCACGACATCGCCATCATCGAGAACGATGTGCTGGGTCCGCTGGTCGAGGACCGGCCGCCGCCGGTCGCCGCCTTTGCGCCGGAGCGCACGCTCTACGTCACTTCCTTCACCAAGATCACCGTACCTGGCCTGCGCATCGGCTATCTCGCGGCGCCCGACCGCTATGTCGCCGCCGTTGCCAACCGGCATCTGGTGTCGAACTGGATGGCGACGCCGCTGGTGGCCGAGATCGCCACCAAATGGGTGACCGACGGCACGGCGATGGAACTCGTTCGCTGGCAGCGCGCGGCATTGCGCCGCCGCCAGGACATCGCAGCCGAGGTGCTGGGCGGGGTTGGTTATCGCGCCAGGCGCGACGGGCTGCATGTCTGGTTGCAACTGCCCGCGGACCGTGCCGAGGAAAGCTTCGTCGCCCAGGCCCGCCTGCAAGGCGTGGCGATCGCGCCCGGCACCTCCTTCCGCATCTCGGATGCGCCCTGGCATCCGGCGGTGCGCATCTCGCTCGGCTCGACCACCGAGGGGGAACTGCGCGCCGGCCTCGGCGTTGTCACCAAGTTGCTGCTTGGCGATCCGGAGCATCTGCTGCTCGCAATCTAAGCGGGAATTGCTCTGGAATCATGCAGTGCCGGAAATATTGTCATGATTTTATTTTCCCAATTGACATGATTTGGCGCGTTCCGCATCGTTAAGGGCACAGGCTTCTCCAGCAGGGGAAATTCATTTGTCCTCACCCATCATCAAGGTCGACGCCATTTCGAAGAGCTTCGGCTCGTTCAAGGTACTGGACGGCCTGTCGATGCAGGTCATGCCCGGCGAGAAGCTGGCGCTGATCGGCCCGTCCGGCTCGGGCAAGACGACGATCCTGCGCATCCTGATGACGCTGGAGAAGATCGACGGCGGCCATATCCAGATCGATGGCGAGCAGCTCTACCACATGGAGCGCAACGGCCAGCTGCTGCCCGCCGACGAGCGGCACCTGACCAAGATGCGGCAGAAGATCGGCATGGTCTTCCAGCTGTTCAATCTGTTTCCGCACAAATGCGTCATGGATAACGTCACGCTGGCGCCGATGCTGACCAAGGGCACGCCTCGCGCCGCCGCTGAAAAGCGGGCCATGGAACTGCTCGACATGGTCGGCATGGCCGACAAGGCGAAGTCGATGCCGGCGCAGCTGTCCGGCGGCCAGAAGCAGCGCGTGGCGATTGCCCGTGCGCTGGCATTGTCGCCGAAGATCATGCTGTTCGACGAGGTGACGTCGGCCCTCGATCCGGAGCTGGTCGAGGAGGTGATGAATGTCATGCGCAAGCTCGCCGCAGAGACCGACATGACCATGCTGCTGGTCACCCACGAGATGGGCTTTGCCCACGACTTCGCCGACCGCGTGCTGTTCTTCGACCGCGGCAAGATCGTCGAAGAGGGCAAACCAGACGAGATTTTCCGCCATCCAAAGCAGGAGCGCACGCAAGGCTTCCTGAAGAAGATCATCGCGGCCGGACATCGTGTCTGACCGCTTTGCGGGGCGGAAGACCGCCCCAGACAAAACCAAGAAGACAACAAGGAGTTGGGAACAATGAAGAAACTTGGCATTCTGGCCGGCGTCGCCGGTCTCGCACTGACGGCGGTGCTCGCCGCGTCGAGCACCGGTTCGGCCGATGACGGCAAGCTCGAGCAATTGAAGGCGCAGGGCTTTGCCCGCGTCGCCATCGCCAACGAGCCGCCCTACACTGCGGTCGCCGCCGACGGCAAGGTTTCAGGTGCGGCGCCGGACGTGGCCCGCGAGGTCTTCAAGCGTCTTGGCGTTGGCGACATCGTCGCTTCGATCTCCGAATATGGCGCGATGATCCCCGGCCTGCAGGCCGGCCGCTTCGACGTCGTCACCGCCGGCCTGTTCATGAAGCCGGAGCGTTGCGCGGCGGTCGTCTATTCCGAGCCGGTGCTGTGCGACGCCGAGGCGATGCTGGTGAAGAAGGGCAATCCGAAGGGCTTCAAGAGCTACGAGGACGTCGCCAAGGACACATCGGCCACCATTGGCGCGCCCGGTGGCGGCACCGAGGAGAAGCTGGCGCTCAACGCCGGCGTGCCGCGCGAGCGCGTCATCGTCGTGCCGGACGGCCAGAGCGGCCTGAAGATGCTGCAGGACGGTCGCATCGATGCCTATTCGCTTCCCGTCCTGTCGATCAACGACCTCGTCAAGAAAGCCAACGATCCGAACCTCGAAGTCATCGCCCCGGTGGTCGGCGCGCCGGTCTATTGCGACGGCGCCGCCTTCAAGAAAGGCGATGAGGCCCTGCGCGATGCCTTCGATGTCGAGCTCGCCAAGCTGAAGAAATCCGGCGAGTTCGCCAAGATCATCGAGCCCTACGGCTTCTCGGCCGCAGCCGCGATGTCGACCACGCGGGACAAGCTCTGCGCGGCGAAATAGCGCCGTTTTTGCCTTCTCCCTGTTCACGGGGAGAAGGTGGCCCGAAGGGCCGGATGAGGGGCGGCGCCAGGTTCTGAGAATTTAGCGCTGCCCCTCATCTGCCTGCCCGTCCTCCGCAGCAGCTGCGCTGCAGCTTCGGAGGGTGGACTGGCATCTTCTCTCCGTGAACGGGGAGAAGGAAGCTAACCGCCAACGTTGGAACCCGAATGACCCAGTGGTCCGGCTACCTCGGCCTGATATTGCAGGGAGCGCTTGTCACCATCGAGCTGACGCTGATGGGGTCGGTGCTCGCCCTGATCATGGCCTTCCTCGCCGGCATGGGCCGCGTGTCGCGCTTCTTTGCGCTGCGCTGGCTGGCCACCGCCTATATAGAATTCTTCCGCGGCACCTCGATCTTCGTGCAGCTGTTCTTTGCCTATTTCGTGTTGCCGTTGATCGGCCTCGAACTGACCCCGCTGCAGGCGGGTGTGCTGGCGCTGGGCCTCAATGTCGGCGCCTATGCGGCCGAGGTGGTACGCGGCGCCATCCAGTCGGTCGGCCGCGAACAATATGAAGCCTGCATCGCGCTCAACCTCGGCCGCTGGCAAGGTATGCGCCATGTCATCCTGCCGCAGGCGCTACTGGTCATGCTGCCGACCTTCGGCAACAATGCCATCGAACTGCTCAAGGCGACCTCCGTGGTGTCGCTGATCTCGCTCGCCGATCTCACCTTTCAGGCGCAGGTCGTGCGCTCGCAGACCGGCAACACGCTGGCGCCGTTCACCACCATCCTGATCATCTATTTCGCCCTGGCGCTGATCATCTCCTGGGGCGTGCGTTCTCTGGAACGCCGCATGGCGCGCGGCCTCGACGGGGTGCGCGTCTGATGGCCAATGCCCTTCTGATAAATTGGGCCTCCTGATGGATTGGGATTGGAACTTCGTCTGGGAGATCCTGCCGACGCTGATGCAGGGCGTGAAGATCACCATCCTGGCAACGCTGCTCGGCTCCGTGCTGGCCGCTATCGTGGGTCTGGGCATCGCGCTGGCGCGACGCTCGCCCAACAAGGTCCTGTCGCGCACCGTCGGCTGGGCGGCCGAATTCATCCGCGGCACGCCACTTCTGGTGCAACTTTATTTCATCTTCTATGTCCTGCCGGATTTCAGCATCCTGTTGCCGCCGCTGGTCGCCGGCGTCATCGGGCTCGGCCTGCACTACGGCACCTACACGGCGGAAGTCTATCGCGCCGGCATCGACAACGTGCCGCGCGGCCAGTGGGAGGCGGCCAAGGCCTGCAATCTGAGCGCCACGCAGACCTGGACCAACATCATCATTCCGCAAGCGATCCCACCGATGATCCCGGCTTTGGCCAACTATTTCATCGCCATGTTCAAGGAGACGCCGCTCCTATCGGCGATCACCGTGCTGGAGCTGATGAACCAGGCCAAGAGCGTCGCCAACACCTACTACCGCTACATTGAGCCGATCACGCTGGTCGGCGCTTTCTTCCTCGTCATCAGCCTCTTCTCGGTCGTGCTGCTGCGCTGGCTGGAACATCGCTACGGCAAGATCGAAAGGTAATTCTCAAGATGAAACCGCTGCCCGAGATCAGGCTGATGCCGACAAGGCCGGCGCTCGATGCGCGCCCGCTGGAAAAGCGCGTCGGCCTCATCATCCTTGCCACCGACCACACCAGCGAGCCCGATTTCCGCCGCATGGTGGCGAGCGAGCGGATCGGCGTCTATGTCGCGCGCATTCCCTACAAGAATCCGACCACGCCCGAGAATTTACGCAAGATGCAGCCCGAGCTGGCGGCGGGTGCTGCGTTGATCCTGCCCGACGAAAACCTCGACGCGATCTGCTACTCCTGCACCTCGGCCTCGGTGGTGATTGGCGACGCCGAGATCGAGGCCGCGATCCAGTCTGCCAAGCCGGGTTTTCCCGTGGTCACGCCGCCGATGGCCGGCGTGCGCGGGCTGCAGGCGCTGGGCGCGAAAAAGATCAGCATCCTCACCCCTTACACCGTCGAAACCTCCAGGCCGATGGCGACGTATTTCGCCGAGCGCGGCTTCGAGATCGTCAGCTTCACCTGTCTCGGCTTCGAGGACGATCGCGAGATGGCGCGCATTGCGCCGGCAGCGATTGTCGATCTCGCACGAGAGGCGACACACGCTGAGGCCGACGCACTGTTCGTGTCCTGCACCGCATTGCGCGGAGCGCTCGCGGTTCCCGGCATGGAACAGGCGATCGCTCGCCCGGTCGTCACCAGCAACCAGGCGAGCGCCTGGAACTGTTTGCGGTTGTGTGGCGACGGGACGTCGCATCCCGAATTTGGCCGTCTGATGACGCTGCCTTTGCCGCGCGATTGACGATCATGACGACAGTCACCCTTAACGATATTCGTGCCGCCCGGGAGCGAATTGCCGGCAAAATCGAACGCACGCCGACAGGGTTATCTCACAGCCTTTCCGAACGACTGGGCATCCCCGTCCACCTCAAGCTTGAACACCGCCAGACCACCGGCAGCTTCAAGCTGCGCGGCGCCTCGAATGCCGTTGCTTCGCTGAGCGCCGAGGAGAAGGCGCGCGGCGTGGTCGCGGCGTCGACCGGCAATCATGGCCGTGCGCTGGCCCATGCCGCGAAGCTCGAAGGCATGCGTGCGGTGATCTGCATGTCGCGACTGGTGCCGGGCAACAAGCTCGACGAAATCCGTCGGCTTGGCGCGGATGTCCGCATCATCGGCAACAGTCAGGACGAGGCGCAGCAGGAGGTCGAACGGCTGGTGGCGCAGGAGGGACTGGTGATGCTGCCGCCCTTCGACCACCCGGCCATCATCGCTGGGCAGGGCACGCTTGGACTGGAGATGATCAAGCAGGTCCCGGATGCCGCTCTCGTCCTCGTCCAGCTTTCCGGTGGCGGCTTGGCCTCGGGCATCGCCGCAGCTATCAAAGGCACTAGCCCCAGGACAAAAGTGATCGGCGTTTCGATGGAACGTGGCGCTGCGATGAAGGCCAGCCTCGACGCCGGCCGGCCGGTCGAGGTTGAAGAACTGCCGACACTGGCGGATTCGCTCGGCGGCGGCATCGGTCTCGATAACCGGCTGACCTTCGCCATGTGCCGCGATCTGCTCGACGACGTCATCCTGCTCACCGAGGACGAGATCGCCGCCGGCATCCGACATGCCTATGAACAAGAGCGCGAGATCGTCGAAGGCGCCGGTGCGGTCGGCATCGCTGCGCTACTCGCCGGCAAGGTCAGGGCGACCGGGCCGATGGTCGTTCTTCTCTCGGGCCGCAATATCGACATGAACACGCATCGCAAGATCGTCTGCGGTGACGCAATCGCGGAGCGCGCGGCATGAAAACTCTCCCACGCCGAATTCCCGCCCACCCCCCTCTGTCCTGCCGGACATCTCCCCCGCAAGGGGGGAGATCGGCAGCTTCGATGCGGTCGCTATTCTTGCTGCGCTGGAGATTGGCGAAGGCAGGAGTGCAGTCCAATCTCCCCCCTTGCGGGGGAGATGGCCGGCAGGCCAGAGGGGGGTGTGACGGAACACTATCCTTCGTGGTGCGCGCTAGTACGGAGCGCGACACATGAGTCCGATGACCATCCTCACCGAGAAGGAACTGCGCACAATCGTGCCGCTCGATCTCGACGCGGTCGCCTGCGTCGAAAACGCTTTCCGCGCGCTCGCCACATTGCCGGTGGCGATGCCGCCGATTCTGCGGTTGGACATTCACGAGCAGCGCGGCGAGGTGGATGTGAAGTCCGCCTATGTGCCAGGAATAGACGGTTTCGCCGTTAAGATAAGCTCCGGCTTCTTCGACAATCCGAAGCTCGGTCTGCCCAGCGGGGGCGGCATGATGGTGTTGCTCTCGGCAAGAACCGGTGTGGTCGAGGCGCTGCTGCTCGACAATGGCTATCTCACAGATGTCCGCACCGCTGCTGCCGGCGCCGTCGCGGCGAAGCATCTGTCGCGGCCGGATTCGTCCGTCGCCGCAATCTTCGGCGCCGGCGTGCAAGCCGGGCTGCAACTCGAAGCGCTCATGTTGGTGCGGCCGATCGCCGAGGCACGTATCTGGGCGCGCGATGCGGTCAAGGCGGAGACGGCCGCAGGCGCGCTGCGCGAAAAGCTCGGCATTCTCGTGCGCGCCGAGCCGGATGCAGCCAAAGCAACCATCGGCGCCGACATCATCGTCACCACCACGCCGTCGACCGAGCCGCTGATCAAGGCCGGCTTTGTCGTTGCCGGGCAGCACATCACCGCCATGGGCTCGGATGCCGAACACAAGAACGAGATCGCGCCGGCGATCCTGCGCATGGCCGATCTCTATGTCGCCGACAGCGCCAAGCAGACACGGCGTCTGGGAGAACTGCATCACGCCATCGCATCGGGCGTGATGGGAGCCGATGCCGCGGTCACCGAACTCGGCCAGATCATCGCCGGCGAACGGCACGGAAGGCGCTCACCCAGCGACATCACCATCGCCGACCTCACCGGCACCGGCGTGCAGGATACGGCGATCGCCACGCTCGCTCGCAACCGGGCGCGGGCGGCCAATGCCGGAACCATTTTTGAAAGCTGATGCTGGCCAAAGCGTGATCCGGAAGTGGAACCCGGTTTTTCCCAGAGATCACGTTCAAACAAGAACGACGAGCCTGTTTCCAACAAAGTTGAAACAGGCTCCAGGCCTAACAAACGAGGACCAAGAACAATGCAGCCGAACCTAAAATTCTCGCGTGGCGAATTTGCGGATCGCCTCGCCAAGACGCGAAAAGCCATGGAGGGGAAAGGCGTCGATCTGCTTGTTATCAGCGACCCATCCAACATGGCCTGGCTGACCGGCTATGATGGCTGGTCGTTCTATGTGCATCAGGCGGTGATCGTGCCACCATCGGGCGAGCCGGTCTGGTACGGTCGCGGCCAGGATGCCAATGGCGCCAAGCGCACCGCCTATCTCGCGCATGACAACATCGTCGGCTATGCCGACCACTACGTGCAGTCGACCGAGCGCCACCCGATGGATTTTTTGGCCAGAGTGCTCAGTGATCGCGGCTGGGGCAAGCTGACCATCGGCGTCGAGATGGACAATTACTGGTTCTCGGCTGCCGCCTTCGCCGCGTTGCAGAAGCACCTGCCCAACGCCCGCTTCGTCGACGCGACAGCGCTGGTCAATTGGCAGCGCGCGGTGAAGAGCCCGACTGAAATCGACTATATGCGCAAGGCGGCCCGCATCGTCGAAGCCATGCACCAGCGCATCGTCGACAAGATCCAGGTCGGCATGCGCAAATGCGATCTGGTCGCCGAGATCTACGATGCCGGCACGCGCGGCGTCGACGGCATCGGCGGCGACTATCCGGCGATCGTGCCGCTGCTACCGTCGGGCGCCGACGCCTCGGCGCCGCATCTCACCTGGGACGACCAGCCGATGAAGTCGGGCGAGGGCACCTTCTTCGAGATCGCCGGCTGCTACAACCGCTACCATTGCCCGCTGTCGCGCACCGTCTTTCTCGGCAAGCCGACGCAGGAATTCCTAGATGCCGAGAAGGCGACGCTGGAAGGCATGGAGGCGGGGCTTGCGGCGGCAAAGCCCGGCAATGCCTGTGAGGACATCGCCAACGCTTTTTTCGCCGTGTTGAAGAAATACGGCATCGTCAAGGACAACCGCACAGGCTACTCGATCGGCCTGTCCTATCCGCCGGATTGGGGCGAGCGCACCATGAGCCTGCGCCCCGGCGACCGCACCGAACTCAAGCCCGGCATGACCTTCCATTTCATGACCGGCCTGTGGCTGGAGACCATGGGACTGGAAATCACCGAATCCATCCTGATCACCGAAACCGGTGTAGAGTGCCTGGCCAATGTACCGCGCAAACTGGTGGTGAAGAATTGAGCCCGATGCCTAGCCTCCGCCCTTCCCCGATCGCCCCGACCGTCGATTTCGACAAGGACGGCGTGCAACATGGTTTCCTGCGCCTGCCCTACAGCCGCGACGACTCGGCGTGGGGCTCGGTGATGATCCCGATCTGCGTCATCCGCAACGGCAAGGGGCCGACTGCCCTGCTCACCGGCGGCAACCATGGCGACGAGTATGAGGGGCCGCTGGCGCTCTACGATCTCGCCCGCACGCTCGATCCCAGACAGGTCAGCGGCACGGTGATCATCGTGCCGGCGATGAACTATCCGGCCTTTCGCGCCGGCACCCGGACATCGCCGATCGACAAGGGCAATATGAACCGCAGCTTTCCCGGCCGTCCCCACGGCACGGTGACGGAAAAGATCGCCGACTATTTCCAGCGCGAATTGCTGCCCCGCGCCGACCTCGTCTTCGACTTCCACTCCGGTGGCAAGACACTGGATTTCGTGCCCTTCTGTGCCGCCCACACGGTGCCCGACAAGGCGCTGGAGCAGAAAGCCTTCGATGCGGTCGCGGCGTTCTCTGCCCCGTTCTCGATGCGCATGATCGAGATCGACTCCGTCGGCATGTACGACACGGCGGCGGAGGAAATGGGCAAGGTCTTCGTCAGCACCGAGCTTGGCGGCGGCGGCACCTCGCGCGCACAGACTGTGCGGATCGCGCGGCGCGGCATCAGCAATGTGCTGCGCCATGCCGGCATTGTTGATGGTGCGGTCGAGAAGGGCAGAACTCAGTGGCTCGACATGCCGTCAGGCGATTGTTTCTCCTTCGCCGAGGAGGACGGCATGATCGAGACCATGGTCGATCTCGGCGAGCCTGTGAAAGAAGGCTCGGTGCTGGCGCGCATCCATTCCACCGGCCGCACCGGCATCGCTCCGCAGGAAATCCGGGCAAAAATGTCCGGCATTCTGGCGGCGCGGCATTTCCCCGGCCTGGTCAAAGCCGGTGACTGCGCCGCCGTCCTGGCCGTTGTGGTTTCATCGTGATTTCGCAGAGTACGCCGCGCGAATATCAGTCGGTCTGGATCCAGACCGACTTGGTCTCCAGATACTCGTGCAGATGCTCGATGCCGCCCTCGCGGCCATAACCCGACATCTTCATGCCGCCGAACGGCACCGCCGGGTCGATGGCATGGTACATGTTGACCCAGACCGAGCCGGCCTTGACCCGGCGCGCAAGCTTGTGCGCGGTGCCCAGATGCGTGGTGAAGATGCCGGCGGCCAGGCCATAGGGCGTCGCATTGGCACGCGCCACCGCTTCGTCGAGCGTGTCGAAGGGCATCGCCGAAATGACCGGGCCGAAAATCTCCTCGCGCGCGATGGTCATCTGGTCCGACACGGCGCCGAAGACCGTCGGCGCAATGAAGTTGCCGCCATCGTAGAGCTCGCCGGTCAGCCGCGAGCCACCGGCGACCAGTTCGGCGCCTTCGTCGCTGCCGGCCCTGATATAGCCCTCCACCTTGCCTGCCTGCCTGGCATTGATGAGCGGTCCGATTTCCGTCTCTGCCTCGATGCCATGGCCGATCCGCAGTCTGCCGGCGAAATCGGCGAGCCGGCGGACGAACTCGTCATGGATTTCGCGCGCCACGAACAGCCGCGAGCCGGCAATGCAGATCTGGCCCGAATGCACGAACACCGCCATCGCCGCGATCGGAACAGCCTTGTCGATGTCGGCGTCGCGGCAGACGATGATCGGCGACTTGCCGCCGAGCTCCAGTGAAACGCGTTTGAGGTTGGCCACGGCTGCCCGCGCGATGGCCTGGCCGGTCAGCGTCGATCCGGTGAAAACGATCTTGTTGACGTCTGGATGTTCGGCGAGCCGCGCACCAGCTTCGGCCCCGGTGCCGGTGACGACGTTGACGACGCCGTCGGGCACGCCGGCTTCCTGCATCAGTTGCGCGATCAGCAGCGGCGTCAGCGACGCATCCTCGGACGGTTTCAGCACGATGGTGCAGCCTGTCGCCAGCGCCGGCGCGATCTTCCAGATCGAGGCGGCGGTTGGCGCGTTCCAGGGAATGATCGCACCAACGACGCCCACCGGCTCGCGCCGGGTGAAGGTGACGATCTCGCCGGGAATCGAATTGTCGATCGCCTCGCCATGCAGCGCCGTCGCCATGCCGGCATAGAAGCGCAGCATGCCGATGACGCGGCGCCGGTTGGCGAGCGTGCGCGTGATCGGCAGTCCCATATCGAGCGTGTCGGAAACGCTGAGCTCTTCCCAATGCGTCTCGAACAGATCGGCGATCCTGAGCAGCACGCACTGCCGCTCGTAGGGCGAGAATTTGGACCATGGGCCTTCGAAGGCCGCGCGCGCGGCGGCCACCGCCGAGTCGATATCGGCAGCCCCGCCGCGCGGCACTGTCGCCAGCACCTCGCCTGTTGCCGGATTGAGTGCCTGCATGCCCTGGCCGGACTGCGCCGCGACCCACTTGCCGCTAATGAACATCGGTCGGAATTCGCCATGGTACAACGCCGTGGCCTTCGCCTTCGGGTCGAAGTTCAGCGTCAACTTTTCCTCCTCGCAATTCCGTGGCGACTATTACTCCCGCCGCCGGCCTCAAACAAGGAAAGCTACAGGGCGCTCAGATAATCAGGTTGTGCGCGTGACTTCCGATCACGCGAGCAACAAGAAACAGACAGCCGCTAGAGCATGATCCCGAAAATTGGGAACCGGCTTTCGGAAAAGATCATGCTTCGACAAACGGCATCTAGAAAAATCATCCGGCATCTAGAAAAATCATCGCGAGTTGTCGGAGCGCGTCGCTAAAAGCTCAATGAGGCAAGCCGATCATTGCCCACGGCGACCGTGATGCCGGCATTGCAGACGAGAGCGCAACAGGCAGTCGCCAGCCGCCACCCAGCGCTCACCCGTGGCCGGATCGATCGTGGCCGTTCCAGCCGGCTTCACCGTGACAGAGGTTTCGCGCGCCGCTTCGCTGCAATCGCTGTTGGATGACTGCTCGCGGAAGCAAGATCGGTCGAGCGGCCTCGCGACGTGCAAACATTGGCAGGATTGATCCGCAACCGACGGTGCCTGGCATCGATCGAGCACGCCGGTCCGTCACTCCGGAAGGCCGGCCTTTCGGAAGCCATCGACGAAATGGTCGAGCGTGGCAGTGTCGCGGAACGGCTCCGTCTCGACCCAGTGGCGGGTGGTGAAATGTGGGTTCGCGACAAGGAACAAGTCGACCTCGGCGCGCGCCTCGTCGATCCGGCCGAGTTGCGCAAGGCTTGCCGCAAGGAAACGGCGCGAGCTTGTCCGATACGTCTCGTCCCGGCGCGTCGTCTCGACCGCGGCTTCATAGTCGCGCGCCGCATATTGCGCCTGGCCGAGCGTCAGGTAGTACCAGCTTGCCGGAAACGGGTTCAGCCGGAACGCCTTGCTGATATAGTCGAGGCCGTCCTCGACGCGCCCGGCCAGGATCGCGATGTCGGACAATGTCGCCCAGGCATCGGCCTCGTTCGGGTCGAGTTCGAACGCCTTGGCAAATCCCACATCCGCCTCGTCGAATCTGCGCTCATAGGCAAGCAGGTTGGCAAGCACCCAGTGGCAGCCGGCATCGTTGGGATCGATCGCCACAGCCTTGCGCGCCAGTTCCAGGGCAAGGCCGCGGGCAGGCTCAATGGGCTCTCCCCAATGCACCCATCCCATCCAGTGGTTCATGGCAAGCCAGCGATAGGCTTCGGCATAGTCCGGATCGAGCGCAAGCGCGCGCGTCAGCAACAGATGCGCTTCGCGCGCCGTCTCCGGCGAGACGTCGATCAGGTTGCGGGCTCGCACGCACAGATCATAGGCCTCGAGATTTCGGGGCCGGTTGCGCGGCAGCGGCGCGCGCAGCCGGCCCAGCAGCGCCTCGACGATCTTGGCCGTCACCTCGTCCTGAACGGCAAAAATATCTTCCAGGCCGCGATCGAAGCGGTCTGCCCACAAATGCTCGCCGCTCAGCGCGTCGACCAGCTGGGCGTTGATGCGCACGCGCCCGGCGGCGCGTCTGGCGCTGCCCTCCAAGAGATAGCGCACGCCAAGTTCCCTGGCGACCTCGCGCACATCCACCGCCTTGCCCTTGTAGGCAAAGGTCGAGTTGCGCGCGATGACGAATAGGCCGCCGATCCTCGACAGGTCGGTGATCAGGTCTTCGGTCAACCCGTCGGCGAAGGCTTCCTGCTCGGGGTCGTTGCTGAAATTGGCAAAGGGCAGCACGGCTATCGACGGTTTGGCGGGCAGCGGCAAAGCCTGTCGCTTCTCGTCGCCGAGCTGTTCGATGGCGCCGGCGAAGCGATAGCCGACGCGCGGAACGGTCGATATCCATTCTCCGCCGTTCGTGGCCGGACCCAGCAGCTTGCGCAATTGCGCAATCTGGACGGTGAGGTTGCCTTCCTCAACGGCGGTGCCTGGCCATGCCGCATCCATCAACTCGGCCTTGGCCACGATCTCGCCGGGCCGGGCGACGAGCGCCGCCAGCAGCTGCAGTCCGCGGTGGCCGGCGGCGACGGGAACTTGGTCCCGAAGGAGCGTTCCCGCACCCGGATCAAGCACGAACGGACCAAAGGCAAAGCGCGATCCCTGCATAACGCGCATCTATAGAGCAATTCCAGGAAAGGTGTGAAGGCGGTTTTCCCACGGGAAAGCGCGGCGGAGCGCTTCACGGACGTATGGCGTCAAAACAAAGAGTTGAGCACCTCGCCGTTTCCATGAAACGGCGAGGTGCTCTAGCCGGTTTGGAACTTTTGAGAACTATTTGGCCGGGCTTAATTACGGCGCCGTCCGCATGCGGCAGAATTCAACCTCTTTCAAGCAGAGGGCTGTCGCCCCTCAAACCGAATGGAGGTTGCCATGAACGATACCCTTGCTTCTGCTCGTGCAGCCTTGCCGGAAAAGGCGGTGTCATCGGGCCGGCGTCCGACAGGCCCGCGGGGCATGATCGCGGCCTGGCGCGAGCGGATACGCTTTCGCTGGGACCTCAAGCAGATGGCGGAGGCCAATCCGCACCTGATCGACGATATCGGTCTGACCAGACGCCAGGTCGAGGCCGAAATCGTCAAACGCTTCTGGCAAGTGTGAGCTGATGTCGCGGATAACACCCGACCGCCTGTTTGGGCGTGCCGCGGCACTTTGCCGGCATTTGCCCTTGCCGGAACGTGCCGATCCTGCTTCGAAGTCGGCATGAGCGCCGAAGACGCGACGTCACCGCCGGAGAACCACATCGCATGGGCCGCGATGGCCGGCATCATCGCGACAGTTACGGTGTTCGCCATAGCACAGGGGCTGACGTATCCGCTGCTCAGCTTCATCCTGGAACGGCAAGGGACGACACCGGGCCTTATCGGCCTCTCGGCCGCGATGACGCCTCTGGGTTTCATTATATCGTCGCTCTTCACGCCGGCGCTGGTCCGGCGGGTGGGCGCGGCGCGCTTTGCGGTTGTGTGTTCGATCCTGGCAGCAACCGTCCTGATCGCGATTGCCTGGACGCAGGATGTATGGGCCTGGATGCCGTTGCGCTTCCTGCTCGGCTTCTTTGCCAATCCGCTTTACGTGATCAGTGAAACCTGGCTGGTCTCGATCACACCCGCCGCACGCCGAGGCCGCATCATGGGCCTATACTCCTCCATCGTTTCCGCCGGCTTTGGCCTCGGCCCGCTGTCGCTAGGCTTGGTCGGCACGCAAGGATGGCCACCCTTCATCATCGGCAGCGCGGCCTTCCTTGTCTGCGGCCTGATCGTGCTTGCCGTCGCGCCGCGCCTGCCCGACATGCCGCGTGAGGGCGAAGCGGTGTCGGTCGGCGGCTTCTTCGCGCTGGCGCCGCTGCTCTTGTTCGCAGTCTTCACGGCTGCCGCCTTCGAGCAAGTCCTGCTTTCGCTGTTCGCGGTCTATGGTGCCGCGCTCGGCAGCACTGAGCAGCGCATCGCTTCGCTCATCACCTGTTTCATCGCCGGCAATGCCGTGCTGCAGGTCGTGCTTGGGCGCGCCGCCGAACGGTTTGGCTCGAAGCCGATGATGCTGTTCTGTGTCCTGGCTTGCCTGGCCGGTTGCCTGCTGTTGCCGTTGCTCTTCGCTACGTGGCTTATCTGGCCGCTCTTCTTCGTCTGGGGCGGGGTCTCGTTCGGGATCTACACGCTGTCGCTGATCCAGCTCGGCGAGCGTTTCACCGGTCAAGCCTTGATCGCCGGCAATGCCGCCTTCGCGTTCGTATGGGGGGTAGGCGGCATCGTCGGCTCACCCGTGGCCGGGCTGGCGATGCAACTGACCGGACATCAGGGACTGCCATCGTCGCTTGGCCTGCTGTGCTGCGTGCTGGTGGTGTTTCTGCTGGCGGAGTTACGGCGGGTTGACCGCGTTCAGGCGTAAGGCGTGCCTGCCATTGCGGCCTTCGGGCCGATGCTGCCCTTGTCGACAAGAGCGAGAAAGGCCGAACCCGCCTCGTCGCCGTCCTGGGTTCCTCGAAGCGTCCGATCCGCCTCGATGAACGCCACGGCCGCCAGGCGGGTGTCGGGGTCTGCAGCTTACGCCCGCCGCCTTCGGATCGTGCCACCATTAGGATATCCCAGCTCGTCGCGTTCGCTCTCGCTCGCGCCGAGGCCGGCCCAGTGTTTCCGGACCAGCAATGTCTTCAGCTGCCATGTCTTCAAACCTCGATGTCAGGCGAAAACGCGGCCGCCGTAGAACTCGGCGGCCGCCAATGGCGACGCTATATTCGCCCGAGAACAACCAGAATGATCACGATGATCAGCACCAGCCCGAGGCCACCGCCGCCATAGTAACCAGTGCCGTAGAAGGGGCCGCCGCCGAGGCCGCTGAAGCCGCCGAGCAACGCGATGATCAGGATGATAATAAGAATGGTACCCAGGCCCATATGCCGTCTCCTTCGCTGCCGCGCCGTTCACGGCGCGGCTCGAAGAACTAAACTCCCAGCAAGCCTTCCTGTTCCCCGGCGATTTTCATCCGACGGCTAAGGAACGAAAGCCATCATCACGGCGTTTGCTGAGGTTCAGGCGCAAGCTGCGCGTGCATCGCGCCAGGCGGCGCGTAGAATTCAGAATTTACGCGGGATTGCCCTTTAGGCGGCCGGCCGCTCCTCCACCTGAACGCGCGGCAGGCTTGACGCCGGGCTTACGCTGGAAGGCGAGCTGAAACGTGTCGTCATCTGAAGCCGAATTGGTCGACGACGAGTTTTGGCCCCGCACCATTCCCAGTCGAGCTGAACCGGCAGCAGCTCACGTCGCCTTGCCGGCCGGCGCGCCTATGTCTTCCTCGGCAATATCGTCGAACGATGCGTAGTTCATGTTGTAGAGCCTGGCATAGAGGCCCTTGGCCGCCATCAGCTGCTCGTGATTTCCGCTCTCGACGATCTCGCCGTTCTGTAGAACGATGATGCGATCGGCGCCGCGTATGGTCGCCAGCCGGTGCGCGATGACCAGCCCGGTGCGGCCTTCCAGCAGCGTGACCAGCGCTTTCTGGATCAGCATCTCGGTGTAGGAATCGATGCTCGCCGTGGCCTCGTCGAGCACCAGGATCTTGGCGTCGGCGACCAGCGCCCGGGCGAAACTGATCAGCTGGCGCTGGCCGAGGGACAGATTGCCGCCGCGCTGTTCGAGCTCGGTGTCGTAGCCATCGGGCAAATGCTCGATGAAGTCGTGCGCGCCGACGGCCTGCGCGGCGCGCACAACCTCTTCGCGGGTAGCCGATGTCTTGTGGTAGCGGA
This sequence comes from Mesorhizobium sp. L2C066B000, assembly GCF_000502335.1. NCBI lineage: Bacteria > Pseudomonadati > Pseudomonadota > Alphaproteobacteria > Hyphomicrobiales > Phyllobacteriaceae > Mesorhizobium > Mesorhizobium sp. L2C066B000. The sequence goes on along the minus strand of NZ_AYWZ01000004.1, from coordinate 90,121 downwards.
TGTTCTCCAGCACCGTGCCGGAAAACAGGAATGGCTCCTGCAACACCATCGCCACCTGGTCGCCGAGCGAATCCTGCGTCACGTCGCGCACGTCGTGGCCGCCGACCCGCACCTCGCCCGACCAGACATCATAGAAGCGGTGCACCAGCGCCATGCAGCTCGACTTGCCCGAACCGGTCGGGCCGACAAGCGCAACCGTCTCGCCCGGATTGACGCGGAAGGAGATGTTTTTCAGCACCGGCTGGTTCTGCCGGTAGCCGAAGGTGACGTTCCTGAACTCGACCGAACCGTCCATGTCGCGCGTCAGCGCCACCGCGCCTTGTTTGTCGCTGACGTCGACCGGCACGTCCAGCACTTCGGAGATGCGTTGGCCCGACGCCATGGCGCGCTGCATGACACTGTACTGCATGGTGAGCGAGCGGATCGGGTCGAAGAAGCGCTGGATGTAGAACAGGAACGCCACCATGACGCCGATGTCGAGGCTGTGCGACAGCACCATCGAACCGCCGACGACGATGACCGTCGCCATCGCAATGCCGGTCAGCGTGTCGACGATCGGCACCATCACCTGCGCATATTTGGCCGAGGTCAGGTGAGCCCTGAGATTGGCCAGCACCTTCTCGTCATAGAGGTCGAAATTGACGTGCTGGCGTTCGAGACTCTGCACAGTGCGCACGCCATGGATGCCTTCCGCCAGCGCGCCATTGGCGATCGAGTTGGTCTCATGCGCGGCCATGAAGGCGACCTTGGCGCGCGGCAGCCAGAACAGGCGCACGATGAACAGCGCCGGCATGGTCGACAGCGTCAGCAGACCGAGCCGGAAATCGAGCCACAACAGAACGCTCACGATGCCGAACAGCAGCACGATGTCGCCCACCGACATGACCGACGTCTCGAGGAATTCCTGCATGGAATTGACGTCGCCCTGCAGGCGCGACATCAGCCGTCCCACTTCGGTCTTGTCCATGAAGCTCAGCGAGACGCGCTGCAGATGGCTGAACATGGCGCGGCGCAAATCCGACAGCACATTCTCGGCCACCTTGCCGACGACACTTTCCTGGACATAGCTGGCGCCATAGTTGATCAGGATGATCAGAGCGAAGGCGCCGATCGCCCAGTTCATGACGGAGCTGTCGGCCTTGCCAGCGGCCATGCCGTGGTCGATGGCGTAACGGATGACCAGCGGGATCGCCAATTGCGTCAGCGTGAACACCAGCACGGCGGCAACCGAGATGAAGATCCGGCCCTGATACGGTTTCACGAAGCTCCAGATGCGGCGCACGATACGCGGATCGTAGACCTTGCCGAAGACCTCTTCCTCGTCGCGGTGCGAACCGACGACGGCCCTGGTGGGCCGCCGGCTGGTGTCTTCCTTCTGGTCGTCGTTCTGTGTCGACATCATGCGGCTCCCACCGCCACCGGCAAATCGTCGTCCGGCCGCAGCTGCAGGTCGTAAAGCGCGCGGTAGCGTCCACCCAGCGCCAGCAATTCCTGGTGCGTGCCGCGCTCGGCGATGCGGCCATTCTCGACGAACAGGATCTGGTCGGCATGCATCAGCGAGCTCAGCCGGTGCGAGATGATCAGCGTCACGCGGTCCTTGGCGAAGCGCTTCATCGCGGTGCGGATTCGCTGCTCGGTGCCGGCGTCGACAGCCGCGGTGGAATCGTCGAAGACCAGCACCGAAGGCCGCAGCATCAGGGTGCGGGCGATGGTCAGGCGCTGCCGCTGGCCGCCGGAAAGCGATGAGCCGCGCTCGCCCACGACCGTGGTGTAGCCGGCCGGAAGCCCGATGATGTAATTGTGCAGCTGGGCGTATTCAGCCGCCTGCCCGATGCGGGTCTCGCGCGCCCACGGATTTCCATAGGCGATGTTGTTTTCGATCGAGGTGGTGAACAGGAAGGCGTCCTGCTGCACGACGCCGACCGCCTTGCGCAACGATTGCAGCGTGACCTCGCGTATATCCTGCCCGTCGATGGTGATCGCGCCTGACGTCACATCGTAGAAGCGCGGGATCAGATGCGCGATGGTCGACTTGCCGCTGCCCGGCGGGCCGACAATGCCGACGGTCTCGCCGGACCGGGCCTCGAAGGAAATGCCCGACAGTGCCGGCCGGCCGCCGGCGCCCGCGTAGCGGAAGCCGACATTGTCGAAGCGCAGCAAGCCTTCGGTGACCACGAGATCCTTGGCATCAGGCGCATCCTCGATGTCAAGTTCGGCGTCAAGCAGTTCGAACAGCCTTGTGCCGCAGGTCGAGGCGCGGGCGAACGAGTTGACCATCAGCCCGAGCTGGCGCACCGGCATCTGCAGGATGGTCATGAAGGTGAGGAACTGCGCCAGCGTGCCGACGCTGATCTGGCCCGCGATCACCTTCTGGCCACCGAACCACAGCACCAGGCCCATGGCCGCCAGGAAGGAAAAATTCATGGCGCTGGTATCCGACATCGATCCTTTGGAAGTGGTGGATTTGCCGTTGGTGATGCCGCCCGATCCAACCGCGGTCGTTATTGGCCATCCGTTGGGGCAGGAAATTTCTTTTTCGTTCCTCGACGGCCGGCTTGTGGCGTTCGAGCCTCTGGCGGAAGCAAAGCCGCAGCGCATGCACTATCGATCGCCGACCGACAATGGCAGCTCAGGCAGCCCGGTGTTCAATCGCAATTGGAAAGTCGTGGGCATCCATCACAAATATGTCGAGAACGCATCGCCGCTAGACGGCAAGGCGGGGGTTTATTCTGCCAATGAAGGCATCTCCATGGGATCGATCTGCCGGGCTTTCAAAGCTGGCCTGGGATAAGCGATCCGGTTGTCATGCCGTTGCGCGAATCCTGCCTCGGTTTGTGTAGAACAAAGCGGCTCCATTGTGAGGAGACAATCCGGGCTTCACTCGGCACGTTACTCCACGAAATCGGGACGGACGTTGGCTGTCGTGGCGCTCGGTGGCGGTTCGACGCTGTGCTGAGCCTCAGTTGCGGCCAATATGATCGGCTGCGGGACCGAGCGCCGTGAGCAGCGCCTTGCCGCTTTCCAGCGTTGCATTCTGGTGCGGGGCGCGCAGGTTCAGCCAGCGTTTGTCGCCGGAGCGCACCGCCAGCACGGCCTTCATTGCCGGGATCAGGCCTGCATCCTGGATCACCTTGCGGAACGCCCTGATCGCGGCGTCCGCTTCCGTGACGTCTTGGCCAGCGATCGTCGCGTCGTAGAGGGCGCGGATGGCCGCAGCGTTGAGATTGACGGTCGCGGAGATACAGCCCGCAGCACCACTGGCGAGCCCCTTGGTCAGTTGCGCCTCCGAGCTGGGGAACACCGCGACGTCGGGTGCGGCGGCAATCACCGCCGCCGTGTTGTTCCAGTCGCCGGCGCTATCCTTGTAGGCGACGACCGTCTCTGGAAACGCCGCGCTCAACCGGGCGGTCAGGGCAGGGCTTACCGGCACGCCGGAGTTCTGCGGGATGTGGTAGAGGATCATCTTCAGCGCCGGGTTGGCCACCCTTTCGATCAGCTCGCTGTAGTAGCGCGCCTGGCCATCGTCCCCGGCGGCCGTGTAGAAGAACGATGGCAGCACCATCACGGCGGCGCAGCCGAGGCCGACCGCGTGCTTCGACAGTTCGACGGTTTCGGGCAGTGCGGTGACGCCGGTGCCGGGCATCATGCGCCCCGGCGAAATGCCTGATGCAACCAGCCATTCCAGCGCCTGCATGCGCTCGTCGAGCGAGAGCGACAGTGCCTCGCCCGTGGTGCCGAACGGCGACAGCAAATGGGCGCCCTGGCCCAGCACCCATTTGGCATGTGAGATCCACAGGTCACGGGCAATGCGGCCATCGTTCTCGAACGGCGTCAGGATCGGGGCGATGGTTCCTTGCGGGCGGGGCATGTCGGTCCTTCCATCGGTGCTGGAAATCAGCTTGGCATAGAGCATACGTGCGATGCGATCTGCCAGAGGCGATCTCTTGGGCCACCGCGCCGGCCGTGGGAAAACTTGCGGGTCATTGCCGCGAAATTCTGGCCCTTCGGTCTGCCGCAACCAGATGACGCCGGCGTCAATGGGTTGCAAATGGACCGGGGTTGCAAATGGACCAGGGTTGCAAGTGGACCAGCCAAGCCCGAAATGTCGAACAGAGACAGATCCGGAAACGGCATGCACCCACGATTGCTCAAGACCTTCCTCGCCGTGGCGCGGCACCGTAATATCACCCGTGCAGCGCGGGAGGTTCATCTGGCGCAGTCGAGCGTCAGCGACCAGATCCAGTCGCTGGAAAGCGAACTTGGCGTCGTCCTCTTCATCCGCTCGCGCCACGGCCTCGACCTGACGACGGCCGGCGACGCGCTGAAACCTTATGCGGAAGAGATTCTGCAACTGGCGGAGGAGGCGCGTATTGCGGTCGAGGCAACGACGGGAATGACCGCCGGAACGGTTACGGTCGGCGCGCTGGAGACGATTGCCACTGTCAAACTTCCGCAATGGCTGGCGGCCTTTCGAGGCGACCACCCGGAGATCGGTCTGCGGCTCAAAATCGCCGGCAGCGATGCCCTGCTGCGGCAGCTCGAAGAAGGCGAGATCGACGTCGCCTTCTGTTTCGACAAAGGCGGTCTGGATGAACGCCTGGCCCGGCGCACGATATCGGCCGAGCCGCTGGTCCNCTGCTGCGGCAGCTCGAAGAAGGCGAGATCGACGTCGCCTTCTGTTTCGACAAAGGCGGTCTGGATGAACGCCTGGCCCGGCGCACGATATCGGCCGAGCCGCTGGTCCTTGTCGCCTCACCCGAACATGCGCCCGCATCGGGGCAGAGCGACCTGGCCGCGCTCGCCGCGATGCGTTTCGTGGTGACGGAAAACCGGATGCGTCTACCGGCATCTGTTCGACACTGCCTTTGCCGAGATGGCAGCGCCAGAACTTGCCGCCGAAGTCGGCAGCATCGGCGCCATTGCGGGCCTGGTGGCGACTGGTGTCGGCATGGGCCTGGTGCCGCGGCTGGCCGTTGCCGACGCGCTCGATCGCGGCGAGATCGTCGAATTGCCGTGGCCGGGTCCGGCCCGCACGGCGTCGCTGGTCATGATCTGGCGCCGCCGGCGGGTTCAGCCGCCGGCGCTGAAACTGCTGGCGGCCGCGGCCAGGAATTTCGCTGCGCTCAGATCAGCCGGTGACCGCCCTCGACATGCAGAACCGTCCCTGTCGTAAAACCGTTGCCCATCAGAAAGGCGATGGCATCGGCAATGTCGTCCGGCTGTCCGACGCGGCCGACCGGCAGGCGCCTGGCCATTGCATCGAGCGTCTCGCCCTTCTTGTCGCCGGCCACAAAACTCCAGATCGGCGTGTCGACCCAGCCCGGCGAGACGGCGTTGACACGGACCGGCGCCAGTTCGACCGCCAGCGCCCGCACCAACCCTTCCAGCGCAGCGTTGACAGCGGCAACGACCGAGCCGCGCGCCGCCGGCCGGTAGGCGGCAATGCCTGAGGTGAAGGTGATGGAGCCGTTGGCCGAAAGCTGCGGCGCGCCATGCTTGGCGAGCAGCAGCGGCCCGTAGAATTTGCTTTCGACGACCCGCTGCGCCGCCTTCAGGTCGACTGAAGGCAATAACTCATAGGCGCCTTCGATGTCGGCGGCGGTGCTGACGATATGGTCGAGCCGGCCAATTCGCTTGAACAGGTCAGCGACCTGATCCTCCCTGGCGATATCGGCCGCGACGGCGCTCAAACCGGAAGGGTTCTGCAGCGCCTCGCCGGCACGCTTGAGCCTGGCTTCACTGCGGCCGACGATGATGACTTCGGCGCCTGAGACCAGGCACCGCCTTGCCAACGCCAGCCCCATTCCGGAGCTGCCGCCAACGATAATGATTTTCGATTTTGCGATGTCTGCCATGTTTCCGTTCCTGTCCTGAACCGCTCCGGGCGAGAGTTCGCAGACCGGCGGCAGGAGTGGAAACGGAAGAAAGCGATAGTGCCATCGGAGGCTCCGATGGCACTATCGTCGATAGGAACCGGCGCCGGCCACTCCGTCGAGTGGCCCGCCTGTCAATGAAGTGCGCTCAGTAGCCGACGGTAAAGCGCTGCTTGATATGCGCCGGCTTTTCGATCTCGTCGGCCATGACGATGGCATAGTCCTCGAAGGAAATGCTGCTGCCTTTGTCTGACGTCAGCAGCGTGTCCTTGCCGATGCGGTATTTGCCGGTCCGCTCGCCGGCGACGAACAGCGCCGAAGGCGACAGCAAGGTCCAGTCGAGATCGTCGACCGTCCGCAGCGTGTCGAGGAAGTCGGCGCCCTTCTGCGCCTCGGCCTTGTAGATATCAGGGAAGGTCGGCGTGTCGACCAGGCGCTTGCCGGGCGCAACCTCAAGGCTGCCGGCGCCGCCGACGACGAGGTAGCGTTTGACGCCGGAAGCACGCACGGCTGCGATGAGCGTATCGGGATCGCTGTCGAGGAAATGCACCGAGGAGATCACCGCGTCATGACCCTTGATCAGGGCGGCAAGGCCATCCTTGTCGAAGACGTCGCCCTTCTTGGCAATCACGCCCGGAAGTGCCGCGATCTTGTCTGGATGCCGGGCAATGGCGGTGATGCTGTGCCCGCGATCGGAGAGTTCCTTAAGCAGGCGGGAGCCGACCTGGCCGGACGCGCCGATAAGTGCGATTTTCATGGGGATTTTCCTTTCGTCTGGGGAGAATTTCGTCTGGGGAGAATTTCTGGGACTACGCCGCCTCGATGTGAGCGACGAGATTGTCGTAGCTGCCGAACAGCGCGTTGGCGCCGATCAGGCGCGGCGCCGTTTGGCCGATCACCGCCAGCGCGGGAACGCCATTGGCATGCAGCCGTTGGAACAACATCCGCCCGCGGCTGACCAAGTCGTCATGCTTCGCCAGAAACGGCTGCGTCGGCGCCTTCAAGAGCTTTGCCGCGTCGCTCATGCCGGCGTCGGTCAGTACCGAGGCGACGCCGTCAACCGTCACAATATCGCGACCGTCGACATAGCGGGCATGCTGGATCGCCTTCAGTGCCGCAAGTTCCTGGCGCCAGTCGTCCAGCCCGGCGGCGTTGACGCCCATGGTGGCAGCGGAAGAATCGAGCAAGGTGCCGCTGACATTGAGCACATTGTCGAGATAGGCCTGGCTGAAGCGCTGTCCGCTCAGCCGCGCGATGCGCTGGTCATTGTCCCAGGCGTGGGCGGCAAAACCTGCATCCAGCGGCCGCGCGCCGGCACCGGAGAAAAGCCCCACCGGCAGCAGTTGGAGCGCGGTCCCGCCGGCGGCCAGTCGATCCAGCATCGGCGTGGCGCCATAGCACCAGCCGCAGAGCGGGTCGAAAAGATAGGTTAGGGTTGCATTGGTCATGGCGGCCTCATTCTGTTGCCCGATAGATGACAGCTGGACCGCTTGCGAAAAATAGCGATCAATCATACAAACTGTCTGATAAAATCAGACAATGAGCGGCCTGTGACCGAACTCCTCAATCTCAACCGGCTCGTTTACTTCGCCACCGTGGTGGAGACCGGCTCGTTCACGGCCGCTGCCGACCGTCTCGATGTTGCCAAGGCTGTGGTCAGCCATCAGGTCGGCAAGCTCGAAGAAGAGCTTGGCGCTACGCTGTTGCGGCGCACGACCCGGCGCGTGACGGCGACCGAAGAGGGTCGTCTGTTCTATGACCGGACCGCGATCATCCTGCGCGAGGCGGAGGCAGCCTATGGCGACATTTCGCAGCGCGCGGCGCAGCCGACGGGGACGCTGCGGCTGACGGCGCCGCTCGACTATGGCGAGAAGGTCGTGGCGCCGACCATCGCCGCCTATCTCAGAAAATATCCGAAAATGCGGGTCGAGACGATCTTCGACGATGCGGTCAGCAACCTGGTCGACGAGCAGATCGATCTCGGCATCCGCGTCGGCTGGCTTGCCGATTCCAGCAATCTGGCACGGCGGCTGGGCAGCCTGCAGCAATTCGTCGTCGCCAGCCCGGAACTGGCCGCCAGGCTGCCTGGGGAAGCCAGCCCCAGGCAGGCGAAGTCGCTGCCCTGGGTCGGCAACGCCCAGTTGCGCGGGGTCGGCCAATGGCTGTTCTCGAGGGGCACGGAAACGGTGCTGGCCGAACTCAACCCCGTCGTCAGCTGCGACAAGACACCAGGCGTGCTGTCCTGCGTGCTGGCCGGCATCGGCCTCGGCATCTTTCCGGATTACAGTGTCGCCGACGACATTGCGCGCGGCCGGCTGGTGCGGGTGTTCGCGGACTGGACCTTGCCGTCCGGTGGCATCCATGCCGTCTTCCCGCCGGCGCGCTTCAGGCCGGCCAAGGTGCGCGCTTTCGTCGACCTCCTGGTTGCAGCCGAACGGCGGCGCGCGCGCAGTGCGGGCTGATTTCGGCACCGGCCGGCAACGCCGGCGAGGGAACCTTTGTTCGGCAGGCGCTTTTGGATATGCTGCGATTCCGAACCGTCAGAAGGGGTACTGCCGATGACCACCAAGATCTTTGCGACCTGCATGCTCGCTCTCGCTGTCGGCTGCAGCCTGTCCACAGCGGCTGTCGCCAAGGACAAGCATCGCCATCGTCAGCCAGAACCCGAACGCTACGTCCCCGCCCATCGCGACCTCATCTACGCCCTGTTCGGCGGCCCGCGCTACTATGACAAAATGCTGATCACCACGGCGGCCGGCCCGTGCTCTTACGACCGGGTCGGGCCGGACGCGAATGCGCTGAACAAGGTCAACGATCACCATTGCGGAAAGTAGATTGGTCCCAACGGCGGGGTTGTCCTGCGTCGCAGGTTTTACCGGCTGACGCCGCCGCGAACACGATAGAGACAGTCGATGACCGCTGGTGAGAAATGGTCTCCGTCCGAAAAGAAAGTCGCCCGCACTGCCTATGACGCAGCGCTGAAGGTGACGCTCGACAAGACGTTGGCTGAACTCAAGAGCAGGGCCCACGTTGCGGCAACGCCTTCCGAAATATGGGATGTCGAAGACTTTCTGCGGCAGCAGCGACGGAAGATCGACCAGATGTTCGACTATCAGTATTCACAGCTAATACAGGTCTTCACCAATCTCATCCGGCAAGCCTATCTCGAGGAGAATCTCCTTGTTGGCTTGTCGGAAGACAAGCGGCAAACGATCCGAAAATACGCCAGCTGGAATCGCGAAGGGTAGGGGTCCTCTTCGGGGACCTTGGCGCTGCATTCAAACTGGACCATTCACCATCTTCGCGCGCGCCGCGCAGCTCGAGTTCAGCCATGGCGTGCCTCCGTGGCATCGGCGGTCGCGCCTCTGTCCTTGTCGTCCTGCGCCATCGCCAGCGGCGCACCCGGTTCGCCTTCCCACAGGATCAGGCTGGCGGCGCCGATCAGCCCGGCGCGGTCGCCGAGTTCAGCCTGCACGATCGGCACGTCGCGATAGGCCGGCATCGCCCGCTGCTGGATGACCGCTCTGATCGACGGTGCCAGAAGGTCGAACCCGTTGGAAAGGCCGCCTCCCATGACAATCAGATCGGGCGAATAGAGATGAAGCAGGTTGGTGAAGCCGATGCCCAGCCATTGTGCTTCCGCCTCGATCAGGTCGAGAGCGTTGGCGTCGCCGGCCTTGGCAGCCTCTACGACATGCCTGGCCGAGACGTCGCCGTCATATGACAGCCGTCGTAAGAGCGAGCCGTCGCCCGGCGCGGTCAGTCGCGTGGCGCGGCGGCCGAGCGCGGTTCCGGAGGCAACGGCCTCGAAGCAGCCGATGGCGCCGCAAAAGCAGCGGTCGCCTTCACCGGTGATGGTCATGTGGCCGATCTCAGCCGCCAGTCCGCGCCTGCCGTGATAGATGTGGCCATCGGCGACAACGCCGCCGCCAATGCCGGTCGATACGGTCACGAACACCAGCGATCCGCTGCCGCGTCCGGCGCCAAAACGCCATTCGCCGAGCGCCGCCGCATTGGCGTCGTTTTCCAGCCGCACCGGCAGGCCGAAATGCTGCCCCAGAATGTCGATCAGCGGCACATCATGCCAGCCGGCCAGCGTTGGCGGCGCGATCACGATGCCCGCCTTGGGGTCGAGCGGTCCCGGCGCGCCGACGCCGATGCCGGCGACGTTTGCCTGCGGGTGTTCCCTAAGCAGCGTGCCTGCCAGAGCGACGATCTGGCCGATCACCGCCTCGGATCCCGCACCGGCAAGCGTCGGCGCTGAAGCATGCGCGACGATGCGGCCATCGCTTTCGACCAGCGCACCGCGCAGCGCCGTGCCGCCGAGATCGAAGGCCAGCGCAAGCTTGGTCATCAGGCGGCGACCTCCAGCCCGTGCAGCCAGGCCATGCGCCGGGCAATGTCGGGATCGCCGAAGGCCAGCGAGCCCAGCACCACGGTCTCCGCACCTGCGGCGCGCAGTGAGGGCACGGTCTCGTGGCGGATGCCGCCATCGGCGGCGAGCACGATGTCGGCCTCGCGGCCGGCTTTGCGCATCAGCACGCGCGCCTCGATCAGGCGCGGACACGCCTGCTCCGACAGGCTTTGGCCCTTGACGCCGATGGAAGTGCCGAGCAGCGTCACGAACGCCACTTCCGGCAGGAAGGGCGTGACGGCCGCGACCGGTGTTTCCAGCCGCAGCACCACGCCGGCCTCGGCCCCGAGTTCACGCGCCAGTTTCGCGGCGCGCAGACCGGTCTCGCCGTTTTCGGCGTGCACACTGATCAGGTCGGCGCCGGCCTCGATGAACTGGCGCGTCTGTTCCTCGACGATCTCGGCTTCGACCATCAAATGGACATGGATAGGCTTTGCGGTGAGCTTGGCGATGTGCGCCACCAGGTCCGGGAAGAACAGGAAGCCAGGGGTGAAGCGGGCATCGGCGACGTCGATATGATGGACATCGGCATGGGTCTCGATGCGCTTCAAATCGCGCTCCATATTGGCGAGGTCGGCCGACCACAGCGAAAACTCGCCGATAAGCCGGTTGCGCGGCAGGGCGGCAATTGCGGCGGGGCCGGACAGGGGCTTGTTCGTCGTCATCGTCTCAGGCTCCGTAGCCGCGCATTGTCTGGCGGTTGGTTTTGACGGCGCCGGCAGGGTCGGCGGCGGCCGTTTCGGACTCTTCCTCCAGCACCAGCCAGCCGTTGAAATTGGGTGCAGCACCAGCGATCTCGATCACCTTCGCCGTGTCACAGACGCCCTTGCCGAGCATCGCCCAGGTTCCATTCGCGTCGACATCCTTCAGATGCACATAGCGGATGCGGTCGCGATAAGTGGTGAGCGTATCCGCCATGTCCTGGCCACCGCGCAAGATGTGGCCAGTGTCGGGCACCCAGCCCACCAGCGAGGCGTCGAGCAGCCCGAAGATGCGGTCGTAGTCGGCGCGGTCGAACAGCAGCGTGTTGTGATGCGAGCTTGGATGCACCGCGACCTGGACGCCGGCCTCGCGCCCGAGCTCGCCGGCTTTGTTGTAGACCCCGGCGGCGATGGCAAACTTGTCGTCGCGCGGCCCGTCGGAAACGATCGTGGCCGAGCCCATCGACACCAGCGCGCCGGGAAAGGCGGCGGCGAAGTCGATCCAGCGTTTGGCGGTATCGAGCTCGGCGCCGATCTCATCCCTGAGCGTGAAACCGCTCTTGGAGCCGAAGGCGAAGGAGACGAGCGTCAGCCCGGATGACTTCAGCGCGGCGCCGAACTCCGTTGGCTTGCCGGCATAGCGGCCGATCATCGTGTCGGTGATCTCGATGCCGGCATAGCCGCCATCGGCGATCGCCTTGAGCAGATCGTCCGGGCCGCCGGCGAAGCGGTCGCCCAGCATTTCCCAGGTAAAGGTCTGGCAGCCGACTTTCAGGTCTTTCACGGTCATCCTTTCATTCCTTGATTCCACCTCGTTGGAGGGACATCCTACTTGACTGAGCCTGCGGTCATGCCGGCGAGGAAGAACTTCTGGGCAACCAGGTAGATGACCAGGAGCGGCAGCGAGCCGAGCACGCTCATCGCCATCATCTGGTTCCATTCGAAGGCGTGTTGCCCCATCAACAACTGGATGCCGATCGGGACGGTGCGCATGGACGTCGACTTCGTCAGTGTCAGCGCAAAGAGAAATTCGTTCCAGCACAACAGGAAGGTGTAGACCGACGTCGCCACGATACCAGGCAGTGAAATCGGAACGATCACCCGCCACAGTGCGGTCCAACTGGTGCCGCCGTCGACAGCCACCGCTTCATCGAGGTCGCGCGGCAAGGTGTTCAGATATCCCGTCATCAGCAGGATCGCATAAGGCAGCGTAAACACCAGATAGGTCAGGATCAGCGCGACATAGGTGTCGAAGATGCCATACGAGACGACAAGCCCGAAGAACGGGATCAAAAGCGTGATCGGCGGGATCGTCTGCGTGCTGATGATGAGCGTGTTGAGGCTGCCCTTGCCGCGAAAATTGAAACGGCTGAACCCATAGGCCGCCAGCAAGGCGATCAGCACCGTCAGCACGGTCACCGCTCCAGCCACGAAGTAGCTGTTGAAGAAGAAGCGCAGCTTTACCGGATCACCAAGGATGGCCGCATACGCTTCCAGTGTGAAGGCCTTCGGCAGGACGGTTGGTGGCAGGGCGAATATTTCGGTATTCGACTTGAACGAGCTGCTCAGCATCCAGTAGATCGGGAAGGCAGCGAAAAAGAGCCCTGCGGCAAGCGCGACATGAAGCGCGGCGGTGATCAGCCTGTCTTTCGGCGTGTGCCTTTTCCTCATGTGACTACCGAGCCTTTTGATAGCGGATGTAGAACAGCGTCAGGCCGAGAGAGATCAGCAGGATGACCACGGCGCTCGCCGAGGCCTGCGACAGGTTGTAGCTCGAAAACGCCAGCTTGTACGTGTAGGTGCTGAGGACCTCGGTCGAGTAGATCGGACCGCCACCCGTCGTTATCCAGATCAATGGAAAGACCTGCATGGTCCAGATGAAGTCGAGCAGCGAGATGCTGATGATGATCGGCATCAGCTGCGGAATGGTGATGAAGATCAGCTTTTGGTAGGCCTTCGCGCCGTCGATATCGGCGGCCTCGTAGAAATCCTTGGGAATGCCCTGCAAGCCTGCGAGCAGGCTGACCATGAAAAGCGGGTAGCCCGCCCAGATATTGGCGAAGGTGACGGCGTGCAGCGCGGTCGCGGGCGAGGAAAACCACTCGACCTTGGAACCGATGATGCCCATCTGCATGAGAACGCTGTTGACGACACCGTTCGGCTCGAGCAGCAGGCGCCAGATCACCGCGATAATCACCGCGGTGAACAGCCAGGGCAGTATATAGAGCACGCGCAGAATGTTGCGCAGAGTCGGATTGATGCGGTCGCTGTTCAGCATGAGTGCGAAGACCATGCCGATGGTCATATGGAAGACGACACTCATGCAGGTGAAGTAGAGCGTGTGCCACAGCGAGGCCCAGAACACCGGATCGGCAAAGATCGCCTGGTAGTGTTTCAATCCGGCAAAGGACGGGTCGCGACGCAGCACCGCGCTGTTCTGGAACGAATAGCCAATCACCGTCACCATCGGCAGCAGCATCAGAAGGCCGATTATGAGGAGCGAGGGTGACAGATAGAGATAGGGTGCGACCGCTCGTTTCAGTCGATGGTGGGAGCGCTTCTGCCCGGTCATGTGCGACCCCTGGGATGTGCCTTCAAGAGGAAGGTGCGCTTCAAAAACAGGTCCATCTCAAATTGCCGATCCGTTGTTGACGGGTGGCCTGGCCGAGGCCGGGCCACCCGGTGGACGATAGCAAACGGGCAATGGGCCGCTCAGAATTTCGCCATCCAGCCCTTTTGAGCGTTGGTTGCGGCTTGTTCCGGAGACTGCTCGCCGGCAAGCATCTTCTGAGCCTCCACGTCGAACTGGGTCATCAGGTCTTCAGCCACCGGCAGGCCCGTGAACTCGTTGGCGAGATAGCCGGTCTTGAAGATTTCGAAAGCCTTGGCGAAAGCCTTGTCCGAGGTCACGAAATCGGGCTTGGCGTTGACGTTCCCCGGGAAGGCGTTTGCAAGCGACACGAGCTTGGCATTCACCTTTTCACTCATCAGATATTGGACGAGCTTCCAGGCTTCATCCTGATGTTTCGAGGCGGCAGAGATGCCGATGCCCCAGGAGGCATAGGGAAGGCCGCGCTTGCCGTTGTAGTCCGCCACGACTGGGACCGGGATGAGGTCGAAGTTCAGCTTGGGATTGCGTTTGCGGATGAGATTCACATGCGCGAGCGAGTCGATCATCATTCCGACCCGATCGTTGACGAATTCCTCGACCTTTTCCTGCTCGGTCTTAGTGGCAATGCCGGGCGAGATGACGCCGGCGTCGTTCAGCGATTTGACGAAGGTGAGCATATCGACGACCGGCTTGCCCTCGAGAGCCGGCTTGCCTTCAACCATCATCGATTGACCCGAGGCCCAGACCCACGACATCAGGTCGTTCTGGACACCGGACGGCGTTTGCAGCGACAGCGGCAGCACCCAGCCATACTGGTTCTTGTCGGCATGGGTCATCTTCTTGGCGGCTTCGAGAAACTCCGCGCGGGTCGACGGCAGCTTGGTGACGCCTGCCTGGGCGGCGAGGTCCAGATTGACGAAGACCGGATAGACGAACGAAGCCACGGGAAACATCACCGCCTTGCCGTCCACCTTGATGATATCCGCGACCTGGGTCTTGTCGAACCCGCTCGCATCCATCATCGGGTTCATGTCGGCTAGCGCACCCTGCGCGTTCAGATTGTTCACCCAGGCGCCGTCGAGACCGACGACGTCGCTGAGCGTTCCGGTTGCGGCGCCGACCGAGATCTGGTCTCGCGTGGTCGCATAGGGACCGCTGACCAGCGTCACCTTGATGCCGGGGTTTGCAGCCTCGAAGTCGTTCATGATTGCCCTGAGCGATCCCGCCGGCAATTCGGGCTCCCACCATTGGGTGAATTCCAGCGTCGTCTCCGCCATGGCGCCGGTTGCACCAAGCAACCATGCGGCCGCGGCTATTTTCAGCATCGCGGGTCGTATCCGAAACATCATTTTCTCCTCCTTCTTCAAGATCGGCCGCACAATGCGGACGATCGTCTGTTCATTCAGAAGCCTTCTTGTATCTTCCGCAGGCACCTCGCTCCCGCCCGCGGTCTTCCGCAGATCTTCAGATCGCCAGATGCGTTTCGGGATCGAAGAAATGGAACTTGGCATCATCCACGGCCAACCGGATTTCCGAGCCGGAGCGGACGGCGCTGATCGGCTCGAACCTCGCCACCGCGTTCGACGCCAGGCCGAAATCATCCACCGCATCCGGATCGCCGGAGTCCACCCGGACCGCGTCGATGTTCATGTGGACGATCTGTTCGGAGCCGAGTTCCTCGATCGAGGTCACCCTGGCCGGTATCGTCTGATACTTGCGACCGGATTCAAGGCTGCTGTCATAAAGATCCTCCGGTCTGATCCCGAACACGACCTTGCGCCCCGCATACGACCTCAAGGCCGGCCTGCGCACGAAGGCTGCATCCTGCAGCCGGACGGCGAAGTCGCGAAAAGCGAGCTCGCCGCCCTTCAGGGTCGCCTCGAAAAGGTTCATCGAAGGAGAGCCGATGAAGCCGGCAACGAAGGCGTTAACCGGCGATTCATAGAGCCTCTTGGGTGTGTCGACCTGCTGCAGCACACCGCCTTTCAACACCGCGACTCTGTCGCCCATCGTCATCGCTTCGATCTGATCGTGGGTCACGTAAATGGTCGTGACGCCGAGCTGCTTTTGCAGGCTGGTGATTTCGGCGCGCATTTGCACACGCAGTTTCGCATCCAGATTGGAAAGCGGCTCGTCCATGAGAAAGGCGGCCGGCTCGCGCACCATGGCGCGGCCCATGGCAACCCGTTGACGCTGCCCGCCTGACAGGTTCGCGGGTTTGCTGTCCAGCAAAGACGTCAGCTGAAGAGTTTTGGCGATCTCGTCCACGCGCTTCTTGCGCTCGGCCTTCGGCTTGCCTGCCAGCCGCATCGAAAAGGCGATGTTTTCGGATACCGTCATATGCGGGTAGAGCGCGTAGCTCTGGAACACCATCGCGATGTCGCGGTCCTTGGGCGGCATGTCGACGACGTCGACCCCGCCGATCCGAAGGCTGCCGCTGGTGATGTCTTCCAACCCCGCGATCATTCGCAACGCGGTGGATTTGCCGCAGCCGGAAGGCCCGACGAGGATCAAGAACTCGCCGTCCTTGACCGACAGGTTCAACTGGTCGATTGCGCGAAAACTGTTGCCGTAGGTTTTGCAGATCTTCTCAAGAATGACTTCTGCCATATTCCTCCCTCCACAAGTATAAGCCCTGATTTTTATGATTCTCCTGGGCTTGTGTTCGCCTGCGAAATGTTTCGCCGGATCGTTTCAGGTCATGCTCCAGCATCCACATGCGCATTTTTCAGGTCGACTGCTGACGGCGCGTTCGCCGATGCCAGGAGTTGCGTGACCTGGTCCTCGGTCGGAAGCGCCTCGCGCCCGCCACGCCCCGTTATCGAAACGGCCGCCGCCGCGGCCGCGAATGCGATCCGGCCCGCGGTGTCGGCTCCGCGCGTCAACGCATGGGCATAGGCGCCATGAAAGCAGTCACCCGCGCCTGTGGAGTCGACGACCGCAACCCGGTGCGGGGGCAGGTGCCAGAGACCTGTCTGTTCACGGCCGCGATAGTACACACCCCTGCCTCCATCGGTCAGAACCACGGCGGATCGCGATGACAACCACAAGGCATCGAGCATCTCGGCAGGCGATCGGCGCCCCGTGGCAGTCCGTGCAAAGCTAAGTGGAAGAATGAGATGGTCGCAGAGCGCGATCAGCCGCTCCGTGGCGGGGCCGTTGCTCCATTCGATATCGCCGAGGATCGCAAGGCCGAGATCGCGAGCCCGAGCCACGACATCCAGCGACCCGGTCGCATAGCTATCGACGATCAGGACGGTCGCGCGGCTGAGGATATCGTCCGGAAAGTCCGGAGCGGTGCCCAGCATCGCATCGTCGTCATACGCGATGAACCTTTCCCCGTCCGAGCCGACGGTGATCCGCGAGTGCACCGGGCGCGCGTCGGGATGGCGCGGCGCGAATGCGGTTTCAATACCGCTCGCCACGAGATCGAGTTGCACCGCGTCGTCCGCGGCACTGGCCAGCCATCCGACGAACCCGGCGGTTCCGCCGAGCCGCGCGACGGCGGCCAGCGCCGTCGCGACATTTCCCCCGAAGGCGCGGGTACTTTGCAGAACCTTACCCTTGCCCGCCGACAATGGCTGATCGACGTAGACGATGTCGTCGATCGCAATAGCGCCGAAGCCGAGGATCGAGGGGATGGTGGGCATCGTTCAGGCACCCGCCTTCGCCAGGGCGTCTTGCGCCGAAAGGCCGTCATGGATGACGCCGCGAAAGGCAAGCGCTGCCTTCTCCGGATCGCCGTGCCCCCAGAGATTGCGGCCGACCACGGCGCCGTGCGCGCCGGCACGGATGGCGTCCGCCGTCTGCTGAAGCGCGCCGAGCAGCGTATCGGTCTTTGGACCGCCCGCGATGACAACCGGCACCGGGCAGGTCCGGACGGTCTCCCGGAACGACTCGAAATCGCCGGTGTAGCCGATTTTGATCACGTCGACGCCGGACTCGTAACCGATGCGCGCCGCATAGGCGATCTCGTCGGGGGTGAAGACGATCTTTGCTCCGTCGGTGAAATCGCGAGGGTAGATATGCGCCACCACAGGCATGCCGTAGCGGGCCGCTGCATTCACCGAATCGGTCAGCCAGCGTATGTATTTGCCCTCCGTCGCGCCGCGCACCGGAATGGCCACGGCCAACGCATCGGCCCCCGCGCGCACCGCGTCCTCGGGCGTTGCGATCAACTCGCTGATGCGATCGTCCGCGGTGAAGCAGCCCGCCTGAATCACCAGGGAAGCTTTGCCCGCATATTGCGGCCACAGATGGCGCGCGGTGCCAGGCTGGATGCTGACGTAGTCGGGTTTGCCCGCCATGACGCGTGCGAGCGCACCCGGCAGGTCGGCAAGGCCGCCTTTGCGCACGTCGCCATAGCCGACGAAGTGGTCGACCGCGCCGCCAAAAAGGTTCCCCGATGGATGCGAGAAGAGGCGCGCGAGGCGCACCTTGGTTCCTAGGCTCATGAGTCCAAAATTCCCTGATCGGTTGATTTAAAAATGCTCGATCCAGTGTTTCCGAAAGAAAAAAGAAAAACAATCTTTCGAAAGCTTTCGAATCTCCATATTTTTCGGTAAGGTGAGCCGAGGCCGGCGCGATTGCTCGGCGCAGGCAGGCAAGGGCAGGGCAATGTTGTCGGAGCAGAGACGCCAATCGATCCTGGGCGAGGTGCAACGCAGCGGACAGGTTCGCATCAAGGACCTGTCGGACGGGTTTGGCGTGTCGGAGGTCACGGTGCGCTCCGACCTCGAAATACTGGACCGCAAGGGACTGCTGACCAAGACCCGTGGAGGGGCGGTGACCCGGACCACCGATTCGACGACGGCCGCGTTCGCGCGGCGGATGCAAACGAACCTCGACGCAAAGAAGCGCATCGCCCGGGCGGCGCTCGACCTTTTCGAGCACAACCAGTCGGTCATCTTCGACGGTGGCTCGACCTTGATGCAGCTTGCCATGCAGTTACCGCCGCTCAGCAATGTCGTGGTCGCGGCCACGGCCATGAACATCGTGCAGCATCTTATGCATCGTCCCGGGCTCGACGTTCATATGATCGGCGGCCGGGTCTATCCCGACACGGTGAGCACGCTGATCACCGATGCCGATACGGCTCTCGGCGGCCTGGTAGCGCATCAGGTCTTTGTTGGAGCGCATGCGATAGACTCGTCACTGGATGTGGTCGACGTGAACGAAGACATGGCGCGAACGAAGCGAAACCTCGTTCGCATGGCCCGGCGCGTTGTCCTGCTCGCCGATTCGAGCAAATGGGGCGTCAGCGGGACGTCCAAGGCATTTTCGCTGTCGGCCGTCGATGTGGTGATCACCGACCATGGCCTGCCCGGTCCAATACGCAGCGAGCTTGATAGGATCGGGGCCAAGGTGATCTATGCCTGAACCCATCCCGGTCTCTGATGCGCGACGGAAAGCGCGCATGACCCACGGGCTTCGCAGCGGCCGTCGGCCGTTTTTCATGCCGGTCATGTTCTCCTCCTCACGCTGGCGGCCTCCCAGTGCACGCCAGAATTCTCATAAGCTCTATAAAAATTTTACGCGCGTCAACATTTAAAGTCCTGTATAGCGGATTGCGGGGGGTCGTGGGAACTGCAACGGTTGCGCAGCATGCCCTTGGCTTGGGAGGAAAGCTGGAAATGCACGGAAAATCAGAGACAAAGCTCGGCATCGGTGTCATCGGCTGCGGCAACATCTCGATGACCTATCTGCGCAATGCAGCGCTCTTCGGTGGTGTCGAGCTACGCGCCTGCGCCGACATTTCCGCTGACATGGCCGAGCTGCGCGCCAGGGAATACGGCATCCGCGCCCTGGGCGTTGACGCGCTGCTGGCCGACCCCGATATCGACCTCGTGCTGAACCTGACAATCCCCGCGGCGCATTTCGACATTTCGTTGTCAGCGCTCTCGGCTGGCAAGCATGTCTTCACCGAAAAGCCGCTGGCAACCTCTGCCGCCGACGGCCGCCGCCTTGTCGCCGAGGCTGCGAAGCGCGGCCTGCTGATCGGCTCGGCGCCGGACACATTCCTGGGTGCAGCCGGCCGCCGCGCGCGCCGGCTGATGGATGACGGCGCGATCGGCAAGCCGGTGACCGGCACCGCTTTCATGATGGGACGGGGCATGGAGCACTGGCATCCCAATCCGCAATTCTATTATCAGCCCGGCGGCGGTCCGGTGTTCGACATGGGTCCCTACTACCTGACCATGCTGGTCAACCTGCTCGGACCGGTCGAGCGCGTCATGGCGATGGCGACGCACGGCCAGGAGGAGAGGCTGATCACGGCCGACGGGCCGTTCAAGAACACGACATTCAAGGTCGGCACGCCGACCAACATAGTGTCGCTGCTCGAATTCCGTTCCGGCGCCACCGTCACCTTCGGCGCCTCCTGGGACGTGTTCAAACACTCCAACCATCCGATCGAACTGCACGGCACCGAAGGCTCGCTCAGGCTGCCCGACCCCGACACGTTCGGCGGCACCGTTTCGCTGTCGGAGCGTGGCGCCGACTGGGCCGATTTCGCCAGCGAGAGCGAACTCTATGGCGACCGCAACTGGCCCTATTCCGCGCCCGACCGCGCCAATTACCGCATGCTCGGCGTCGCCGATCTGGCGCGCGCGCTGGCCGCGGGCAGAAAGCCGCGCGCCTCCGGTGAGCTGGCGCTGCATGTGCTTGAGATCATGGAGGCGATCCTGGCTTCGGGCGAAAGCCGTGGCTCGGTTGCCGTCAACGGCACGGGCGACCAGCCGCCGCTGCTTGGCGAAGACGAAGCCGCAACCCTGCTTGCCTGACGGAGGTTCGCCCGTGACGCCATCGCCACCGTCCCCGTCGCCCCTAGATCCGGAGGCCCGGCATGTGCTCGAGCTCGGCAGCCAGGCCGGCGCGCCGCCGTTCGAAACGGGAACGCCTGAGCAGGCGCGCCGTGCCTACAATGAAGGCTTCCCGACCCTGCAAGGCGAGCGCGAGCTGGTCGCGTCGATCAGCGAGCGCATCATTGCAGGACCCGGCGGTCCGCTGAGGCTCAGGATCTATCGCGGGCAGGGCGCGCCTTCGGCAGGCGCTCCGGCGCTGCTCTATCTCCATGGCGGCGGCTGGGTAATCGGCAATCTCGACTCGCATGACGAGATCTGCCGCTGGTTCGCCAACGAGGCAGTCGCTGTCGTCGTTTCCGTCGACTACCGGCTGGCGCCGGAACACAAATTCCCGGCGGCAATAGAGGATTGCCGCGCAACGCTCAACTTCATGCAAAGCGCGGCGGACGAACTCGGCATCGACGCTGCCCGCATCGCGGTTGCCGGCGACAGCGCCGGCGGCAATCTCGCCACGGTGCTCGGCCTGCTCACGCGGGGGGACAAAAATCCGCCGGCAGCGCAGCTGCTGTTTTATCCCAACACCGATGCCGGGCAGACGGCCGACAGCTATCGCCGCTTCGCCGCAGGCTTTGGCCTGACCGCCTCGACCATGGCCTGGTTCCGAGATCACTACATCCGCGACGCCGCCGACGTCGGCGACTGGCGCATCTCACCGCTGAAGGCGGAAAGCCTCGCCGGTGCGCCGCCCGCCTTCATCGCCATCGCCGGTCACGACATCCTCGCCGACGAGGGCGAGGCCTATGCCAGGCGTCTGCAGGAGGCCGGCGTGCCGGTCGTGCTGGAACACTGGCCCGGTCAGATCCACGGCTTCGTCTCTATGGGCCGTCACGGCCCGGCAGCGAGACAGGCGGTTGCCGCCGCCATTGCCGCGTGGCTCAGCTTCGATCCCGCCTTTGGAAATTTCAAGCGGACTGACGCATGACCAGGGCGGCGTCAAGGCTGACCTTCGGCGCGACGTTCGCCCTATCCTCGTTGAGCAAAGCGAGCAATGTCTCGACGCTGCGCCCCGCCATGGCGGCAAAATCCTGCGCGATGGTGGTCAGTGCGGGGCAGGTGTAGCGGCTCAGCGGATGGTCGTCATGGGCGGCGATACGCAGGTCGCAATCGGCCTTGCGGCCGATCTTGAGCCCTTTCGCGAAGGCTGCCGCCATCACGCCGAAGGCGAGGCGGTCATTCGCACACAGTATGGTCTTGCCGGGCAGACCTCTGGTCTTGCCGGGCAGACCTCCGGTCTTGCCCGGCAGGCCGCTGGCCCCGAGCATCTGTTCCATCTGCTCGTAGCCGATGCGCTCGAAATCCCATGTGTAGTCTCGGGTGTTGCCGACAACCACCGGCTCCTGGCCGAGCTGATGCATGGCGGCGACGTAACTGTTCAGGCGCTCCGGCGAGTTGTGATTGACATGCGGGATATCGAAATAGACCGGGGCGTCGCCGGAGCGGCAGAGATAGTCGACGATGGTCGAGACACTCTGGGCATTGTTGTTGCCGACAAAGGGCGTGCCGCCTTCGAGATAGGTATCGAAATAGACGACCGGCATTGTCTGGGTCAGCTTCTCCAGCGTGCGCCGGTCCGAGCGCAAGCCGAGCGGCGCGATCAGCGCGCCCGAAACTTTCAGCGACAGGATGGTACGTGTCGCCTCCATTTCGAGCTCGGTCGAGCCATGCGAGGAGATGACGATCGGCCAGTAGCCCTCGTCGCGCAGCCGAAGTTCGATGCGGCTGACCATTTCGGAATAGAAGGGGTCGGTGACCGTCGGTACGACAATGCCGATGGCGCGGGTGCGCTTGCGGTTGAGGTTGCGGGCAAACAGATTGGGCTGGTAGTCGGACGACCGCAACGCCTCTTCGATGCGCTTGCGCGTTGCCGGCTTGACGCTGGTCGGATCGTCGAAATATTTCGACAGCGTCGGCCTGGAGACGCCGCAGGAGCGGGCGAAATCCTCCATCGTCTTGTGCGTCATTGGCATTCAATCCTCGTCTGGCACGCGCCAGAACCTCGGTCATCCCTTGACGCTGCCCACGGTCCTGCAGCCGGCGCGTCTGCCACGCAACGGCAGACGAAATTTACAGGAAACGTCAGTGGGTTCAACGCGCAATGACAGATTATACCGTGCGTAAATTTGTTCAATTG
The DNA here is from genome assembly GCF_000502335.1 of Mesorhizobium sp. L2C066B000. Classification (NCBI taxonomy): domain Bacteria; kingdom Pseudomonadati; phylum Pseudomonadota; class Alphaproteobacteria; order Hyphomicrobiales; family Phyllobacteriaceae; genus Mesorhizobium; species Mesorhizobium sp. L2C066B000. The sequence continues at coordinate 67,528 of NZ_AYWZ01000004.1, read as the reverse complement.
ACGCGAAAATTGTCGCGCATCAAAGTCTCGGTCACAAAGAGCGCTGAAACAGTCCAGGCACCATGACACAACAGATCGATCGGCTTCTTTCCCAGCTTTATCGTCGGCTCGATGCCGCCGCGGTTGTGATCGGCGATGCTATCGATCCGCGCTACAGCGACGACCTCTCCGGCAAGGGCGGCGGCCAGCCCGAACTGGTCTTGCGCCCGCGCAACGCCGCCGACGTCGCCGAAATCCTGCGCCTATGCAGTGGTATCGGCCAGAAGCTGGTGGTCCATGGCGGCCGCACCGGGCTGGCCGGCGGCGCGCGCGTGCAGCCGGGCGAAGCGGTGCTGTCGCTGGAGCGCATGACCGCGGTCGAAGCGCCCGACGGCGCCGCGGCAACCATCATCGCGGGAGCCGGCGCGCCGCTGCAAATGGTGCAGGAAGCGGCCGATGCGTCCGGCCTGATGTTCGGCGTCGATATCGGCGCGCGCGGCACGGCGACGGTCGGCGGCAACATCGCCACCAATGCTGGCGGCATTCGCGTGCTGCGCTACGGCATGTACCGCGCCCAGGTGCTGGGGCTGGAGGCCGTGCTTGCCGACGGCTCGATCCTGACTTCGTTGCGTGGCCTGGCCAAGGACAATTCGGGATACGATCTCAACCAGCTTTTCATTGGCAGCGAAGGCACGCTGGGCGTGGTTACTCGCGCCTGCCTGCGGCTGCATCCCAAGCCCGCCACCGAGGTTGCCGCCTTTTGCGCCCTTGGCTCGCTGGAGGCGGCGATTGCGTTGCTGGGGTTGCTCAAGCAGCGGCTCGGGCCCTTGCTGTCAGCCTATGAGGTAAACTTCTCGCCGCTCTACGGCGCCATGATTGCCGGCATGGCCGCGCCGGCGCCGCTGCCTGTCGGCGCGCCCGTCTATGTGCTGGCCGAGATCCAGGGCAGCCAGGCCGAGCTGGACGGCGAGCGTTTCGCTTCGGTGCTGATGCAGGCGGTCGAGGACGGCATCGTCGACGACGTGGTCGTCTCGCAGTCGCCACGCGAATTCCGTGCGCTATGGGATGTGCGCGAAGAGGCCAACCGCTTCCTGTTTGCGATCGAGGGCATGATCGGCGTCGACATCAGCATCCCGTTGGCGGCCATGGCGGATTTCCTGCGCAACGCCGAAGCCGCGATCCACGCCGTCGACAGCAGCGCCGAGATCTACGTCTTCGGCCATCTCGGCGACGGCAATCTGCACTATCAGGTCGACACCACGGAACCGGCGGCCGCCTATGAGATCATCTATCGCGGCGTGGCGGCATGCGGTGGCGCCGTCTCGGCCGAGCACGGCATCGGCCTCGACAAGAAGAAATGGCTGAACCTCGTGCGCAGCGACGCCGAAATATCAGCCATGCGCCGGCTGAAGGTGGCGTTCGATCCGCACAACATTCTCAACCCAGGGCGGATTTTCGATATCATTTGATCGCCAGGAGAATCTAGCTTGCAACTGGCGAGAGCAGCGCGTGTAAGTCGACCGTTCTCATCTGCTCGACGCCGTCCAGAGTCATATTTCCCGCGACATAGACGATGATTGCCAGACCGAGCCAGCCGATCCAGCGATACCTGGCAAGCAGCGCCGCCACCAGCGTCGAGGCCACCGCCATCAGAACCACCGACAGGATGAGACCGAACACCAGCGCATTCATGTCGTGGGCGGCGGCGCCCGCCACGGCCAGCACATTGTCCAGCGACATCGAGACATCGGCGACGACGATCTGCAGGATCGCGGTGCGCAGCGCCTTGGCCGGCCGCGCCGTCGCAAGTGCTACGGCTTCAGTGTCGACGTCCTCGCCGTCGCCGGCCGAGCGCAACTCCTGGAACATGTTCCAGCACACCCAGAACAAAAGCATGCCGCCGACCAGCATGATCCCCGGAATTTCCAGCAGTTGCACCGCGATCACCGCAAAGACGACGCGGATCACCGCCGCCGCGGCAATGCCGGCGATGATCGCCTTCTGCCGCAACGCCTTGGCGAGGCCTGCGGCCGCCATGCCGATCACCACGACATTGTCGCCAGACAGCACAAGGTTGATGGTGATGACTTCCAGATAGGCGGCGACAGTCGTCTGGTCGAAACTCATAGAGCGGTCTCCCCGGAAGGCTCCGGCTGGTTGCGGCGGATCGGACCGATGTCTGCGCAAACGCGAAGACAGCTGATTTGAGTGCAGCCCGGCATTGAAACAAGACGCCAGCGCGGCCAATCGGTCCTCATCCACGGAATTCATCGCCGGGTCGTGATTTCCGACCAGAAATGCCCGTCCCAGAATGCCCATCATGGAAGGGAAGACAAAAGCGTTCCGCTTGCCTATCAATATTGCCGACCAAAGGAGAGACGAGCATGAGCAAGACGGCACTGATTTTCTGGGGCGGATGGGAGGGTCACACGCCGGCCCGCAGCGCCGCTGTCGTCAGCGAGATATTGACCGGGCATGGCTTCGAGGTGCGGATAGAAGAGGGCACATCCGCGCTCGCCGATCCGCAGCTCCCGGTCATCGATCTGGTCGTGCCGGTGATCACCATGTCGACGATCCAGAAACCGGAGCTGCAAAACCTCACCGCCGCCGTCAGCGGCGGAACCGGCCTTGCCGGCTTCCACGGCACAATGGGCGACAGTTTTCGCAACGAGCCGAACTATCAGTTCATGACCGGCGGCCAATGGGTCGCGCACCCCGGCGACATCATCGACTACCGTGTCGACATCATCAGCGACGATCCGATCGTCAGGGGTATCGAGGGTTTCGCCTACCATTCCGAGCAGTATTACATGCATGTCGACCCGAGCAACGAGGTGCTGGCGACGACGACGTTCAGCGGTGGGCATCTCGATTTCATCGACGGCGTCGTCATGCCCGTGGTCTGGAAGCGCCGCTACGGCAAGGGCCGCGTCTTCTTCAGCGCGCTCGGCCACACCGCGGATGAGTTTTCCGTGCCGCAAATGCGCACCATCTTCGAGCGTGGGGTGCTGTGGGCCAGCCGGTAACCGGGGCCTGTCCAAGCAAGCAACGGCGATATTACGCCTCCGCTACTCGCTAAGCCCCGGCTAACGCACTATGCTGGCTGAGGTCACGGCATTCGACCGCCGTCATCGCAACTGAAATGTGTTGTCACGGGGGGCATGCATGTTCGGGGTCGTCGGATTAGTAAGGCATGGAAAGCCGTCGCAGCGCTGGCGTCCGCCGGCTCTGGTGGTCGTGGTGTTCGGTCTGTTGCTGCTTGCGCCGCAGGTGGCCAACGCGCAGCCGAACTGGACGCTCGATCCGGCGAATTCGACACTCACCTATCAATCGGTGAAGAAGAACACCATTGTCGAAACCAACAAGATCAGGAACCTCTCGGGCACGCTGACATCGGATGGCGCCGCCAAGGTCACGTTCGACCTCAACTCGGTCGACACCGGCATCGACCTTCGCAATGTCCGCATGCGCTTCCTGTTCTTCGAAACCTTTAAATTCCCGACGGCGGAAGTGACGGCGAAAGTCGATCCCGCCGCTTTTGCCGATCTCGCCACCAAACGGCGCATGAGCGCGCATATCCCGTTTCGCCTGGGCCTGCACGGCGTCGACAAGGACCTTGAGGCCAATGTCGTGGTCACCATGATCACCGACAGCATGGTGTCGATCGCCTCGGAGGCGCCGGTCGCCGTGCATGTCGAGGATTTCGGCCTGTTGCCCAACATCGAAAAACTCCAGCAGGCGGCCAATGTCAGCAGCATCGTCCCGACGGCTTCGGTGTCGTTCGACTTCGTCTTCACCGCTGACGGCGCCAAGCCTGCGGCCACGCCTGCCGTCGCGGCCGCAGCCCCAGCCGATGCCGGGCCGGTCGCCACAGATGCAGGCAAGACGTCCTTCAGCGACGATGAATGCCTGAACAGGTTCGAGGTGCTGTCGCGCACCGGCGCCGTCTATTTTCGCCCAGCCAGCGCTCGGCTCGATGAAAAGAGCCGCCCACTGCTGGCCGAGGTGGTCGGCGTCGTCGGCAAATGTCCGAAACTGAAGGTCGAGGTTTCGGGCCATACCGATTCCGACGGCTCGCCGACGGCCAACAAGAACCTGTCGGAACGGCGCGCCAAGGCGGTCGCCGACGCGATCATCGCTGCGGGCATTCCATCGGCGCAGATCACGGCTTCCGGCTATGGCGAGGAAAAGCCGGTGGCGCCGAACGATACGCCGAAGAACAAGGCGCTGAACCGGCGGATCGAGTTCTCCGCCACGCCGCTCTCCAACTGAGCCGGTCCTTAACTGAGAAGGCCCGTCAACCGAAAAGGAATCCGGTGCGTTTGGACATCATTGCAAGTTGCGGCAACTTCATGCGCGGCATCGGCCTCGCCGTGCTGGCGCTTGCGTTGACCATGACCATTACCATGACCGCGGCCAGTGCCGAACGCCGCATCGCCCTGGTGCTCGGCAATTCCCATTACCGGAACGCGCCGGTGCTGCCCAATCCGGTGAACGATGCGCAGGCAATGTCCGATCGCCTGAAGGGGCTGGGCTTCGAAATCGTCTCCGGCCTCGATCTCACCAAGGCGCAGACGCAGGAAAAGATCGCGCAATTCGCGCGGCAGGTGCGTGGCGCCGATATCGCGCTGTTCTTCTATGCCGGTCATGGCCTGCAGGTCTCGGGCAGGAATTACCTGCTGCCTGTCGATGCGGCGCTGGAGGACGAGACCTCGCTCGACTTCGAAGCCGTGCAGGTGGATTTCATCCTGCGGCAGATGTCGCGCGAGACCAGCATCAGGCTGGTGTTCCTCGACGCCTGCCGCGACAACCCGCTCGCCGATGTGCTTGCCAAGGAGACTGGCGGCGACAGCACGGCAAGCAGCGGCCTTGCCGAAATACCGATCGAGAATGGCGGCGCCGGCACGCTGGTCGCCTTCGCTGCCAGTCCCAACCAGCTCGCCTATGACGGACCGGGCGAGCACTCGCCATTTTCGGCGGCGCTGCTTGCCCATATCGGCGAGGTCAACGTCTCGATCACCGAAGCGATGAACCGGGTTACGTCGGATTTGTTCAAGGCCACAGCCGGACGCCAGCGGCCCTGGATCAACGTTTCGCTGGCCACCGATGTCGTGCTTCACAAGGTCGATCTCAAGGCGCCGCTGATCGTCGGCGATTCCGGCGCGGCTGCGCCCGAAGGCGATACGCAGGCGCGCACCGGCGCGGCCGCCAATCCGCCGGGTACGGACGCCGGCGAGCAGGCGCTGGAACAGCTGCGTGAGGAAATTCCGAAGCTGGGCTCGGACGCGCCAGTCCTTTTCGACGTTCCGGTCAATTTCGGCGACCCGGCGATCGACGGCAAGAGCATCGCCCAACTCATCCAGGGCAAGCCGCACTTCAGTCCGGTCGAGGGCCTGGAAAAGTCCGTCTGGGACAACCAGTGCAGCAACTGTCATCAATGGACCGAGGAGCGGCTGTGCGACCAGGCCAAGACCTACGTCACCAATGATGTCTCGGTGTTGCGCCTGCAACACCCGCTGGGCACGCGCTTCAAGGTGGCACTCGGCAAATGGGCGCAAAACGGCTGCAAATGAGACCGCCAACAATGGGTTGGATCAGATTTCAATGAAATCTCATCACGATCCAGAGCAATCAGGCTCGGCGCAGCGCCTCGGTTTCGGCCAGATGGATGCCCATCTCGACAAAGGCGGTGAGCACGGAGAAACGGTCCGCCACCGCAACCCGCGCCAGTCCGGCCAGTATGCCGGCATTGACGGCATGCGCAGCCGGCAGCGGCCGCAGCCTCGACCCGTTGGCCTGCGCCGCCAGGCCATTGATATGCCGTTGCGCCGCGAGCGCGATCCAGCCGGCAGGCGTGTGCTGCTGCGTCATCGCCGCCCCGGCGACAGCCTCCCGGCGGCTTGCATTGTTGGGGTCGCCGACCCACTCCTGGATCAGTGCCAGCGTTGCGAGGTCCTGCTCTTCGAGCAGCTCGGTCAGATGCCCCAGGCACTCATGGCCCCACCAGATTGCGGCCCGGTCAGGCAGGAGATAGGCGCAAAAGGTAATCGCTTCCTCGGGGATGCGCCCGGCCATCAGCCGGCGGCAGAACTCGAGCGAGGGTTGGTCGGTCGGAACGGCCGTCATGTCCCGGGCGACAGCCGTGGTCGCGGCGAAGAGATCGCGTGCGGTCTGGAATCGAAGCCCGTTGACCATCGCTGCTGTTATCCTCCCCAAGCCCTCACTCAACCCGCCTGCGAGGCGCGGGTCAAGTCTGTCGACCACCACATGTCCATGACGTTGTTCACAGACAAACGCCTCACGGTTTGGTATATTCCACAGCCGACCGTGATCTCGACAGATCATTGTCGAACAGGAAGAGTTGGCCCGGATCCATGGATCGGGCCTGAGTGAAAATCGGATGCTCGAAACGGGAGTAACCGTTATGCAGCGGCACATTTCAGTCTTGGCATTGGCGACCGTGCTTTTCTCGACCCACGTCTATGCCGACCCACTTCAGAAATCGGAAGACATTGTGAAGTTCTTTGCCGGCACGATCGATCACGGCGCGGCACGCGGGATTTGTGTCGGCACCGAGGACGAGTGCAAGAGCAAGACCGGCCAGAAAGAAAAGCCTCCGGAGAAGACCGGCCTCGATATGCTGATCAATTTCAGCCTGGATTCGTCCGAGCTCGACGCCAAGGCGCGCAGCGAACTCGACGAATTCGCCAAGGCGCTGAAGGACGATCGGCTGAGCAAGCTGTCCTTCGTCGTCGAAGGCTATACCGACGCATCCGGCTCGGCGACCTACAATGAGGGGCTGTCGCAGCGCAGGGCGCAATCGGTCACCGCCTTCCTCGAATCCAACGGCATCGAATCCACCCGCATCAAGGCGGTCGGTCTCGGCGAGGCCAATCCACGCAATCCCGATCCCTACGATCCCGTCAACCGGCGGGTCGAGATGCGGATCAAGGCGCAGTAGCTTCGCCGGCTGCGTCTTCCGGCCGTCGTCAAACACAACGCCGCGCGTCCAACGGACACGCGGCGTTTTTATTGTTTGACATGATCGATCAGTTCTTGAGCACGCCGCCGACCGCTACGCCGGTGCCGAAGATCAGCGCCTTGGTCAGGAAATCATTGTTGTCCCGCGGCGGCGGCTCATCCTCGCGCACGACCTCCCGGTTGCGCCTTTTCTGCACGAACTGCTGTTGTCGGCGCGGCTTCTGGGCGTACTGCTTCTTGCGTGGCTTTTCCGCCACCGGCTTCAGCGTGCGGGCCTTCTGCACCACCTGTTTTTTCGGCTTGTCCACGCCGGCCTGGTCGGCCTCATGCTTGGCACGCACGGCCTCCATCATCGGATCCGTCTGGATAACCAGGAACGCCAGTTGCTCGCGCGTCAGGAAAGTGGTCGGAGGCAGCCCGTTCCCCTCTTGCCAGTCGCCGATCGCTTGCCGGGTCTTGGCGCCGATATTTCCGTCGACGCGGCCAAGCTCGTTGCCCAGCGCCTCGACGCGCAATTGCAGGTCGATGCGGCCCTGGCGATCGAGACCGATCGCGTTCTCCGTCGCCTCGGTGCCCAGCACCTTCTTCATGTCGTCCGAAATGCCTACCGAGGTGCGCACGGCAGAACCCGAGTTCGCTTCTTCGGCAGCAAGCGCGGCGACTTCCCGTTCCTGGGCTTTCGGATCGTTCAGCGCATCGATGTTGAGCCGCGCCACCGTGGCGAAGCGGCCATTCGGGAACTGTTCGAGATAGGCTTCGTAGAATGGCGCGGTGTTGCGCTTCGAGGCCTCGTCCCAAAGCCGCTGCTCGACTTCCCACGAAGGCGGTTCGCTGGTGACGAGAGTGGGGGCGGGCGCTGTCGCGGCGTTCGCGTCGTCGGCGGCCGGTTTTGCCACCGGCACGGCTTCGGCGGCCGGTTTGCCAAGGAAAACCTCGCGGCCCAGCGATGCGTTGTGCCATGGCCGCTGGCGGCCTTGCGTGGTCTCGGCCACTTCGCCGCGCACCCGCGTCAGCGCACTCTGGATCTCGACGCCGGGTTCGGTCAGGTGCCGGGCGAGCGCGGTCGAGTAGGGGCTGTCGACGCCGTTGCCGTCAAAGGCGATGGCGCCCGGGTCGGTGGCATAGGCAATCAGGATGCCGCCGGTGCCGACGCCCTCTGATTTAGGGTCGATCGGCGCCAGGCCGGTGCCCAGTGCGGTGGAGCGGGTCTTCGGCATCGCGGCCGCCAGTGTGCGTGCCAGCGGATTGTCGCGGCAGGCATCGAGGATGATGACGCCGACCGCCGGGTCGGGTGGCAATGCGGCCATGAAGTCGTCGATCTGGACGGTGCGGGTCTTGAGATAGGCAGGTGACGTCAGTTCGGCGTCGACCGGGATCAAAAAGTTCTTGCCGTCGACCTGCATGCCGTGGCCGGCATAGAAAATGACGGCGAGGTCGGCATCGTAGGACTGCTCGGTGAATTTGCTGATCAGGCTGTGCATGCCGGCATTGTCCTGGTCGACGCCCTCGATCACCTCGAAGCCGGCATTGCGCAGCGTCGATGCGATGAGATGCGCGTCATTGGCCGGATTGGGCAATTCGACGGCATGGACGTATTTGCTGTTGCCGATGACCAGCGCGACGCGTTTGACGCCCCCGGCATCCGGCGCCGCCGCCTGGACGGTGCCAAGCGCGGTCAGCATTAACAGAAAAAATCCGCTCAAAAGGACGGCAAACGCTTTCATGGGATCGGCCCTCCGCCCCAATGGGGCGCGTTATTGATGGCTGCGCATGCTAAATTTCACCAGCGACTGTATCGCTTCTGCCAAAATGGCTGTTGGGCGTATGTGATCCCAGCCACAGTTTTGGTTCACAAGGACCCAAAAACCTTCCCAAATATCCGCAAACATACCATTCGCCGGCCTCAGAACCAATCGGCTTGGCGAAAGCCGGGGCGAACTGCCAGCTCTAGCCCGGCTCAAGAGTATTTTGGATCGAGCCGACCAGTGCCGTTATCGCCTGCTTGTATTTTTCGAACTCCGGCGATGTCTGGCGGACTTCCGTCGTCGTCTGCTGGCCCGCATCGGTGGTGGCGGGCGTCGGCAATTTGCGGCCCATCTTCCGTTCCGCCCAGTCGACGACGTAGCTGGCGGTCTTGCCGGCAAGAAACGGGTTGGCCTGGATAACGGACGAGCCGAGCACGGCGCTCAACTGCGCCGATCCCGGCGACGCCAGCACCTGATGTGCGCCTTCCATGCCGAGGAAATGGCAGAGATAGAGCCGGCCGGCGGTAATCTGATGGCCGCGCGCCTTGAGATAGGCTTCGCCCTCGCGCGCCAGATTGCGCACCATCTCACGCGAGATGGTGGCGTCGTAGCGCAAAGCGAGCAGGTCTGCGGTCGACAGCGAGCGCGCCAGTTCGGGACGATAGGTGTTCATCATCCGGATCCAGGTCTTGGATATGAACTGGCCGGCGCCTGTTGCCGAAGACAGCGGGTTCTTGGCCCGCGCGCTACCGCCCGATTCGACGTGGACGATACGGTCGGTCAGCGTTTCGACGGCGGGATCGCTGGAAGTGACGGCGATTGCAGCGGTCACTGTTCCGAGCGGATCGATCGCCTGACCGCTCTGATAGAGTTCGAAATGCAAATGTGGCCCGGTCGACAGGCCGGTGGTGCCGATATAGCCGATGATGTCGCCGGCCTTCACCTTGGTGCCGACACCGCTGGCAATGGCGAATTTCGACATATGCGCGTAGCGCGTCTCGCGGCCGCCGCCATGGGCGATTTTGACCACATTGCCGTAGCCGCCGCCGTCGCCCTGGAAGATGATCTCGCCGTCGAAGGCTGCGGCGATCGGCGTCCCCACGGGTGCTGCCCAGTCGACGCCCTTATGGATGCGAACAACGCCCAGGATCGGATGCTTGCGCGGCCCGAAGGTCGACGTCATGACACCGTTGACCGGCGTCACCATGCCGTTGGCCACCGTCAGCGAGCGCACCTGGTCATCGCCCGAGACGCAGGAAAACTGGCCGTCGCTCTGCTGGAAAACGAAACAATCCAAGCTCTTTTGCGTGCCTTGGATACCGACATAGAGCACCCGTCCGTCGGTCTCGTTCTTGCCGCGCGGCGTCTGCGAATAGATCAGCACAAGACGCTGGTCCTCGCTGGCGAAAGCATCCAGATCCTGTCCCCGCGACAGATACATGATGGCTTCGCCAATGATGCCGCTCGGCACATTGTTGCGGGCCGCCGTCGAATAGATCGCGTCGAGCAGGCGGTATTGCCGTTTCTGCGTGCCTTCGGTCTCGGCGCCCGAATAATTGAACAGGTCCTCGCGCACCCACGGGTCGACGCCCGACACGAAGGCACCGGCCGCGTTGCGTGTCAGCGTGCCGACAAAGACGTTCCTGGCGTAGATCGAGACCTGCATCAGCGACATCGTCGTGGTCTCGCGCGTCGGCCTAAAGCCGCGCATCGCCACGACATAACCAGGCTGCAGGCCGTCCTTGTCGAACAGCGCCTTCAGCGCCTCGCCGGCAAGCTTTGCGTCGTCGGCGGAAAAATGCGCATCGAGCGCCACGCTGTCCAGGCTGCGGTCGTTGAGGATTTTCACGAAAATGTCCTCGGTCGCCTCGAAGCGCTGATATTCCGAGCTGACGTTGGCAACGCTGGTGTTGTTTTCGACCGCTGTCTTCTGAAAGGCGGGGAGTGCTGCTTCGCCCTCATCGATGGTCTCGCCCCAGCCGGCCTCGGGGTCATCGGCCGCCGCCGATGCACCCGGAGCAGCCTGCGGGTCAGGAGCTGGGCCGGAGGCCGCCGGAGCCCCGTCCGCGCCGGGCGATGGTTGAAGATCGTTCTGCAGGTCATTCTGCGGATCGTTGGGTTCGGCGGGTGGCGCGACCGCGGTCTTCCGCTGCGCCTGGAAGAAGGCGAAATCCTCCTGCGTCGAGGGGATCGTCGTCATGAATTTTTCGCTGGCGCTCAGCATCACGTCGGAGAGAACCATGATCTGAGGGGAGATGCCGGCCTGGTCGAGCTCCGTCGGGCGCGGCATCCCGCGGCTCTTGGCGGCGCCCGCCTCCGGCGCCAGTGTGATCCACATCGGGTCGCCGGCAAGGTCGATGATGGCCGGCACGTAGACCGATGCGTCGGCCGGCACGTCGTCCGAGTCTTCGACGGCATGCAGTTCCTCGTCCTCGTCGCGGAACGACCAGTAGTCGGCGGTAAGATAGAAGCCGGTGGCAATCGCGGCGAGGACGATTGTCGCCAGGCCAGCCGCCAGCCCGAGCCAGATCCTGCGCCTGCGTAGCGCGGCGCGCGCCTGCTTCTTTGCCTTGAAGCTGGTGTCGATGCTGTGCGTCACGGTGCGCTTCCGGTCAGGAAGAAGGTCCAGCGCACCTGTTCCTGCGTGTCGACTTCGAGAAACTTCGCCGCGATATGGCCGCGCTGCCAGCATTCATCGATGCCGCGGATCGAGAACCGCCGCCGCTCGATGCACATGTCGGTGGAGCCTGCCAGAATGGCGTGGCCGAAGACATCCGTCGCGTAGATGTAGATGTAGCGGTTGGTCAGCTCCTCGCGAATGACGTTGACGCATTGATTGGCGCCGATGGTCCACCAGCCATCGGTCTGGTCGGCATCGTCGACCTTTTGGCCGACGGCAAGATTGACGACGTCGAGCGTCTGGTTGCAGACGGTGAATTCGGCGCGCGCTTGCCCGGTGGAAAGAAGCGCCAGCAACAGCGTCGCGACCGCGCTCGCGGCGAGCTTCACCCGCACGTTCCGGGCAAGCAGGACGGGATCTCGGCGACGACGTTGCATCGGCGTCGGTGCCTAGCCGCCGAGGCGGAAGTATTTGGCGGTCGCCGAAAATGCCGAACTCCTGGCGCCGATCTCGTCGAGTATCCTGGGCAACAGCACCGAGGCCGGCGTCGGCGTCGAGAAGTCCGCCGCTTTGATGTCGTCCGGGCCGGTGATCACCATGATGATCTGCGGCAACGCCTTGCCTGCCGCCTTGTCGGCGGCGCCGAGCCCGATCGGGATCGAGAAGGTCGCCTTGTCGGCTTGTACGACAACATGATCGTCGAGGTTGAAGGCGATGCCCCTGTGGTCGATCAGGAACACGCTCGACACCAGCCCGCCATGCGTCATCAGCGTGCCGTCGATCGGCGAGCCGTCCGGCACCGATGTCTGGTCGAGGACAAGCTGCGGCCTGTCGGCCGTGCTCGCGCCCATGAAACGCAGGAAGCCGGTGATCCCGCATTGCGGGGGCTGGATAAGGCGGACGCTGATATCCGGCTCGACATGGAACTTCGCCTGGAATTCCCCAAGCAACTGTTCGAAGGGTGGCACCGACGTGCCGAAGCCCTCGATCGCGACGCCCTTGTCGGCGGCCGACGTCACCGTCGCAAAAAAACAATCACCACCATTGAAGGCGCGTACCCAGGTGACCCGCTCCGCGGCCGCATCGGCCGGTGGCGGCACCTCCGGCTTGGGCACGTTCATGGCAATGTCGGGCTCTGCGGACTTGTCGGCCTGCTCGCCGCTGGCGATGTTGGGCCGGCTTGGGTTGGGCTCTGCGGTCGTTTCAGGCGCCTGCGTGTCCGGCTTGGGGGCCAGCGTGTCCGGCTTGGGCGCCTGCGTGTCCGGCTTGGGCGCCTGCGCGGTCGGTTCAGGCGCCTGCGCCTTGGGCTCGGGCGGTTGAGCGGTGGGTTGCGGCGCCGGTGCTGTGGGCGTGGGTGCCTCGGCCGTTGGTTCAGGTGTTTGCGTGGCCGGCGCTGTCGCCTTGGGCTCTACCGGCGGACTGACAGGCTCGGGGTTCTTCGCGGCATCGGACTGTGACGGGCCGGATGGCGGTTGCAGCGCGACGGTCTTGTCGATTGGTGCGGCCGGCAGCGGGGCCGTAGCGCTCGACGCGACTGGTGGCGTCGGCTGCGGCTCGACCGGCGCTTTGGCCTGATCTTCAGCCGCAGTCTCCGCTGGTTGCGGCTTTGGCACCGTCTTCTCGACCGGCGCAGTGTCCGGAACGGGCTTGTCAGCGACGATCGGCTTTGTCAGTTCGGGTTGGAGCGGCTTGCCGGTGTCGGTGACGCGAGGCCGGTCTCCGAATCCCACGATACCCGATGCATAGAGCCCTCCAAGCGATACCACGGCCACCGCCGACAGCACCGCGATCGTCAGATTTCTGCCTGTAGTAGCACGCTTCGGCGGTGTGCTTGCTCGTCTGGGAGTTTCAGCAGCCGGTTTCGGCTGCGACAGGTGCGCCGGGCGCACGTGCGGCACGAAAGACGGCTCCGCCGTGCCGCTTGGCGGGGCCGAACCGAAGCCTTGGGCCGGCGAGTCCCCGACCTTCGAGACAGGCCCTGCGGTCTGCCCGGTTCGCGGCAGACCGGGCCGGGGCGCGAGCGATGCCGGCGGCAAGGTTGCGTCGCTGTCGTCGCGCGTCAACCGGGCGATTTCGGCCATGCTGGCCGGTCGATCATCCGGGTCAGGCTGCAGCATCGCTTCGACAATGTCCCTGAAATCGGCATCGATGCCGGAGAGATCAGGGACGGTCCGCCGTTTTTCGACGATCTCGTATTGCGAGCCGCCCATATCGATCGGCTTGCCGCGCAGCGCCGCCGCCAGCACCAGCCCCAGGCTGTAGATGTCGGACTGTTCGCTGACCTCGCCGCCATAGAGCCCGAGCTGCTCGGGGGAGACGTAATTGTATTTTCCGGCAAACTTGCCGCCGATCAGCGTCTCGCCACCGACCGCGGCCGATCGCGCAATGCCGAAATCGATGATCTTTGCCCGCTCGACCCGGCCGCCCGGCAGGATGATGTTGTCGGGCGACAGATCGCGGTGGATGGCGCCGGCCTGGTGCACGGCGCTCAGGCCCGAGGCCAGCCGGTGGCACAGTTTGCGCACATCCGGAGTCGCCATCGCCCCGCCGCGCATGACGTCGTACAGCGACTGGCCGTCGACGAATTCCATCGCCAGATAGGGCCGCCCGATGCCGGGATCTATGGTGAAGACGTGGTAGCGCACGACCGCGTCATGCGACAGATGGTTGAGGATCGAGGCTTCCTTGCGAAACAGCGACAGGATCGTCTGATCGCGGGCGAATTCCGGCAGCACGATCTTGATCGCGACATGATCGCCGGTCTGGATGTTGTGGCCGCGATAGACTTCGCCCATGCCGCCCGACGCGATGCGTTCGTCGAGCTCGTAGATGCCGCTGAGCTGCGTGCCGACGCTGGTATCCGCCATGTTGGGCAATAGCCGGGTCTTGTCGTCGGAGCTCATCGGTCACGGCCTTCTGCTCGGGACAGGCCATTGCCTTTGTCTCTGATCTTGACCAGAACGATGGTGACGTTGTCCGTGCCGCCGCGCTCAAGCACCATGGAAAGCAGCTTTTCGCAGGCAGCCTGCGGCGCTGCCGAGAGCACTGCAGCCGCAATCTCCGCGTCACTGACATGCGCCGTCAGGCCGTCCGTGCTGAGGATGAAAATGTCGCCGGCAAGGGTCTCTCCCTGCTGGAAGTCGATGGCGATTTCGTCGTTGACGCCGATGGCGCGGGTGATGACGTTGCGGCGCGGCCAGTTCTCCGCTTCGGCCGCGCTGATCGCGCCGCTGTCGAGCAGTTCCTGGACCTCGGTGTGGTCGCGCGAAATCTGCGAGATCGCGGCGTTGCGCACGAGATAGACGCGGCTGTCGCCCGACCACAGGCAGGCGAACCTGCCGTCCATGGCCAGCAGTGCGGCAACGGTGGAGCCGATGGTCACGCCGCGTGAGCGCGAAATCCGGCGGATCTCGGCATGCGCCCGGTTCAGCCGATCCTCAAAGCGGGCGCGCAGATCCGGCGCCGAACTGGCGATGCCGATCGTCGCCAGATGCTCGACAATGCTTGCCGAAGCGACTTCTCCGGCCTCGTGCCCGCCCATGCCGTCGGCCACCACCCAGAGGCCGATCCGCGGCTCGACCAGAAAGCTGTCCTCATTGTGGTCGCGCACGCAGCCCTTGTGGCTCACGCCGTAGCTCTCAAAGGCGGCATCGTTCACTTGCCTACGCTCCGCAACGCCTTGGCTGACGTGCCTGGCCAGTCTGCCACAGCCCCATTCATTAGAGTATCGAAATCTAAGCCGCTGATGACGGACGGTGTGGTGCCGCCGCTGTTTCTGCGTCCTGCAATCGCTGGTCCTGCCATGCAATTCCCCATCAGAAAGCCTTCGGACAGCTGAACGCGGAGAGCCCCGGCAGCGTGAACGGATTACCGTCCTCCCCGGTCTTGATCGTGTAGGCGACATCGCGCCCGCCGATGAGGAAATGCGCTTCGAGACTGTCGCCATTGGCGGTGACCTGCCCCTTGTCCAGCAATCGTTTCAACGCCCAGGGACCGTCGAACTTGATTGCGGACTCGCGGCCGGGCAGCTCCGGCGTCAGGCTGAGACTGGCCGAACCGGTCTTGCCCGGCCACGGAATCAGGCCCGGCGTGTTGCCGGCTTGGGTGGCCTGCAGCACCTGGCCGTCGATATTGAGCAGCGCCATGTCGGCATCGCCATGCAGCGACAGCGGCGTGAAGGTGATGTTGATCGACGGCACCGGCCCGCCGAGCGGAAAGAAAGCCGCGCGGATTTGTGCCGCGAGCTGAAAGTTCTTCAGCGTCGATTTCGCCAGATTGCGGCCGAACCTGGTGTCCTGTTTCCAGTCCCAGTCCTGGCCGCTCATGTCGACCAGCGACGCCAGGTTCTGCGCGAAAAACCGGTCGAGAACCCCGCCCGGAGAAAACAATCTGGCAAAATCCGCCATGGCGACATCGTCGGTACCGGCGGGGGCGAATGGAAAGCGCCCGGCAATCATCTCTTCGCACGGACGGCCGACGGTCTCCTCCAGCATCTCGTTGAGATGCGTGGTCGATGTTTCGGCGACGGTGCCCTCGAAATCGTCCGCCGCCGCGCTCACCATCCTGGCCAGCGCCTTCGGCAGCCGCGAGGCGTTGGCGCGTAGAGTCGATATCTGCAGCTGCAGATTGGCGTTGGCCTGGTCCGTCTGGGCGGGGACATCGGCGGCCAGCCGCACGCTCTGATAGATTTCGCGGAAATTCTGGGTCAGGGCGTCGAGCGGCCGCTGCCCCGGCGCCCCGGCCACCAAAGCCTGGAAAGACCGGAACTGGGCTTCGATGTTGGCGCCGGGATCCTGGTTCTGCGTACTGACAAAGGCGGTCCCGGCCCTGCTCTGCGATTTGCGCGCTGCAAGCTCGATGCCGATGCGGGCGAGGCCCTTGGCGCGTGCCGCGATTTCCTGGCCGCTGTCTTGAGACGGCGCAGCCGGATTGCGCTCTTGCGTCAAAGCTGTTTCGCGCGCGATCGCCTCGAACAGCTGCATCAGCGGCGAACTCGGTGATCCCGCTGCGGACAGCGCCAGATATTGCGGTTTGTCGGCGGCCATTGCCTTGAACTTCAACCTGTCGAGCACCTCGTTCCACGCCGCCGCAAAGCCCTTGCCATAGCGATCGAGCAGCTCCGGGCCGAGCTTGAGCAATTCCTGGTCGAAACCGCCTTGCTCGCCGCTCGAGCCGATCACCCATTGATCGTCGACCAGCGCCTGCGCGCTCCTGGCAAGTTGCGCCAGATAGAAGTCGAAGCCGGCATGGGTGTAGAGACCGGGGACGCGAAGGCCGGCGAGATCGTTTCCGTCATTGCGCTCGAACAGCATCGGCGCCTCCGCGCCGGCTTGCGATGACACCGAAAAATCGTCCAGCGCCGCCGCATAGGTGGCCGACTGGATGAGCGCGGTGGCGCGATCGGCAAGGCTCATGCGGCCGAGCGAGCGCTGGGCGGATTCGACCAGCGCGCGGTTGAGTTCGAACGAGGGATCCTGGTCATCGTCGAGCGCCAGCATGGCGCGCAAATGCTTCTCCAGTTGCGCCCGGCCGTCGCGATTGTGGGCGCCGGGATAGCGGTTCTGTTCCCAGTCCCGCTTCAGCCAGGTGACGACCAGCTCGTCATCCACTTTCGGCGCCTTGCCGCCCAGCATCAGGTAAATCTTCAACGGCTCGTACAGCGCCATCGGATCGGCCATCCTGGCCTCGATCGTGCGTTCGAGCTGGAACAGCAGGCGCGAGCGGAACATCCGCTCCAGCCCCTGCCGGTAGGCGGTCTCGGAGGCCGAAAGGATACGCTCACGCTGGCTGAGGCCGAACGTCGCCGTGGCCGGGGTGGGCTGGTCTCTCGTATCGTAGCCGGCCGGCAGGCCGCGCAGCGCATCGAGCGCGCCGATGACGGTTTCGAGGTCGGCATCCGACACCGTCGTGCTGGCCAGCAGCGGCGCGGCTGTCGCGCGGTATTGGCCTGCCGCCTGGCCCGTCGCGGCGACCAGCGATTTGTTGGTCGTAAAGCTCAGGCCGAGAACGCCAAGCGCGGCGATCGCTATGGCCGCGATCGCTGTCAGGCCGGCGTAGCGGGCGATCGCAACGCGCCTGTCGGCCGCCCTGTCATAGGACACCCACCCGGACTCGGCGAAAATGACGCGGCTCAACAGATCGTGCAGGAAGAAGCTTTTGCCGGTGCCGGAAAGATGCGCCTGGGCATTCCTGCCGAAACTGCGGCCTATGCTGCCCAGCAACTGGTCGATCGGCGTGCCTTCCTGCGTGCCGGAAGAAAAATACAGGCCGCGCAGGGGGGCGTTCAGCTGCTTGCGCGTCGGCTCGAAAACGCCCTCGAGGAAATTCACGATCCGGCCTTTCAGCGCACCGAGCTGCGCGGCGAAGCCGAAAATGGCGATGCGCGCGACCGGATCGGTCTCCGCCTGCAGCCGCTCGCTCATCTCTTCGGTCAGGCGCTTCACCAGCGCGTCGAATTCGGCTGGCGCTTCCGCGACCATGTTCAGGCCGCGCTCGGCGGTCTGGAAGGTCGCGCCCCACACCTTGCGCCGGCGTGCTTCGTCGAAACCGCCGAAATATTCCATGAATCCGGAGACCAGGTCGGCCTTGGTGAACAGCACGTAGACGGGAAAGCGGACCTTCAGGACCTCGTGGATTTCCTGCAGGCGGCTGCGGATCTCGGCGACGCGGGCCGCCTGCTCGCTGTCCGCCATCAGATCGGCAAGGCTGATCGCCAGGATGACGCCATTGATCGGCTGGCGCGTCCGGTGCCGCTTGAGCAGCGACAGGAACGCCAGCCAGCTTTTGCTGTCGGTCCGTGCATGGGAATCCTGCGTCGTGTAGCGCCCGGCCGTGTCGATCAGCACCGCCTCGTCGGTGAACCACCAGTCGCAATTGCGCGTGCCGCCGACCCCTGCCACCGGCTGCGCCTGGCCCGACCCGGCAAGCGGAAAGTTCAGGCCGGAATTGACCAGCGCGGTGGTCTTGCCGGCGCCCGGCGGGCCGATGACGATGTACCAGGGCACGTCGTAGAGGAAGTTGCGCTTGCCGCTCGACTGCCTGAGCGTCGCAACCGCTTCGTTCATGCGAGCTTCCAGCACCTTTGCATCGCTGCCGTCATCCTCGGCGCTGGCCATGGCGGCCTCCAGCGCCTTCTGCGCCTTGCGCCTGCGCCAGAGCCGAATTGCATAAATGATCGCCACCGTTCCGACGACGATGCCGATGATCGCTGCCCGCAGCCAGATGGGATCCAACGGCCGGGCGCCGGCAAATCGGATTAACGGGCCGGCGTACCAGACCGCGGCGGCAAAGCCGGCGAGCGCGAGCGCGCTGAAGATGCGCAGCAGCCAGCCGGTCACAGCATCTCCTCCCGCGGGATCATTACATCGACACGGCGGTTTTTGGCGCGGCCCTCCGGCGTTGCATTGTCGGCGATGGGCTCGTCCTCGCCCTTGCCCTCGACCTTTGTCCGCGACGGATCGCTGAAATGCGCTGCGATCCTCTTTTCCACCGACTGGGCACGTGCGACGGAGAGGTCGAAATTCGATTTGAAGGCGCTGGTCTTCTTCGGTTTGACATTGTCGGTGTGGCCGACGATCCGGATCGGCCCGCGCTCCGCATCGAGAGCCGCCGCGATGCTGGCGGCCACCGGCTCGAACTCCGGCTTGACCTCGGCTCGTCCCGACTGGAACAGCAGGGCGTTGCTGATTTCCACGATGATGAAATCACCCTTGGTGCCGACGCTGACGCCGCCGCCTTCGATCTCCTTGGCCAAGGCTGTGCGGATGCGATCGACCTGCGCAATCGTCGTTGGCGCTGCGACGACCTTCACCTCCTCGGTCAGCGGGACGAAGCCGGTGCGCTCGATGGTGACCGGCGTCGCCGGATTGAGCGCCAGCAACTCGCCGGCAACAGCCTCGCCATCATTGGTGATGAGCACGCGCAGCGTGAAAAAGGCTGCGGTCAAAACTGCCGCGGTTGCAGCGGCTGTGGCCCAGAGCGGAACCCGCCTGGAGCCTTGCGCCGATGTGACCGACAAGCCTTGCCAGCGCGGCGAGATGTCGTCGTCACCGAGGACGCGGAAATAGGCTGATGTCTCGTAGACGTCGCGGCGGACCCGTTCGAGGCTCTCGCGCGGCTGGCCGCGATACTGGCCTTCGAAGCCAAGCGACAGGCAGACATGCATCAGCTCGATGAGATTGCGATGAGGTTCCGGCGTCGCCAGCACCGTGTTCAGCGCCTGGAAAAAACCGGCGCCGGTGGGTTTGACCTGGAAGAAGCGCTGCAGCATGGCGTGCTGCGCCCACGCATCCCGGCTGGAACCGGGCAGATTGGCGACGATATCGTCGGCGGTTTCGCAAAGCACATAGCTGGCGATGCGCGCATCCTCTTCCGAGGTATCGGTCCTAGCGATCTTGCGGTCGAAATCCTCGATCAGGCCGGCGACATGCTGCGCCAGCGGCTCGGCCGGTCTTTCGACAGCCATCAGCCGCAGATGCCCAAGCAGTATCAGCAAGGGCGCCGCGGCAGCGACGATCGGGTTGGCCGCGCCATAATCGACGGCATCGCTGGCGCCGAGCAGCGCATCCCATGGCGTTTTCCCCGCCGTCCCGGCTGAGCCGTGAACGGGCGGATCGGCCGGCGCGTTGGCGAAGGGCGTTCCCTGATAGATCACCGTCCCCGTGACGTCGGACGGCGGCTGGCGGCCGGCGTTGGGATCGAAAACCGTGGGTTCCGGGACGCTGGCAGGGGCGATCACCGTACTGCCGGGGGCCGGCGCATCGCGGGCGAGAACCGTCTTTTGCTTGCGGCCGGGATTGGGGCGGCTGGGGCGGATGACGGTTTTGCCGGTCGGATCGAAAGGATCATCCTTCGAGCTCATCGCCGATCCCTGCCTCTACGCCCGCGCGCCGCGACGCACAGCGCCATGTCCGCGCAAACGCGGACCGCAGGACGCTATCTCGCCGTGACATGACATGTGCCGCAGACCCCCGAGGTCGACCAACCGTACCCGCGTGCTCAATCGTCGTATGTGATCGTAGTCTCAGAAGGTTGCGATGGAAACCCGGCGCAATTTTGGTGGCCGGCCCGTGCTCGGGTCGCCTTCACGGTGTCCTCAGCGGTGCGCGGGCTTAGCCCTTGCCGGTCTTCTGTTTGGCGGCCTTGGCATAGGCTTCACTGAAATAGGTGAGGAATATGTCCAGCATGCCGTTCTCGTGCGCTTCCTCCTTGGCCCGCCAGGTCGCGACCAGCGCGTCCCAGGCGCGCGTTTTCTTCGAGGCAAAGGAGGATGGCGGCAGTTTTTTCGCAATCGCCTCGGGCGACAGATCGTCAAGCAACCGCGACAGCGCTGCCTGCATGGCGGCGAAGGTGGCGAATTCATGTGTTTTGAGGTCGTGGAAAGCGTCTTCGATGCTGTGCCTGGCATCGAGATAGCCGGCCCTGCGCCGCGCGAACATGATGTCGAGGATTTCGTCTGTCCCGGGCACGAACTTTAGCGGATTGTTGTCGGCGGAATTGATCATGGTCCGGTCGCTGGTCTTGGCCAGGACTTTTGCAGCGGCGCGCGCCTTCAACAGCAACACCAGCTCGTCGACGACGATGCGCAGCACCGCGCCGATCTCGCCGGCTACCTCCTGCGGTTGGCGCAGCAAAAGCACCTCTGGCGGAATGCCGGCGCCGGCGGCAATCGCGCGCAGGATCTCGTCGGCTTGCTGCGGCCGGCTGGAGAGCGAAGCGGGCGGCGCGGTCGGTGACCGTGGCGATGCGGCATGGTCTGGAAAGGATCCAACGGGCATCTGCCGTTGCGTCGAACCATGGCCACCGAAGGCTGGGTTCCCGTCATCGATCGACACCGAGACGATATAGCGGCCGATCCGGAGCCGGTCACCTTGCGCCAACCGGTGCGGGCCGGTCAGGCGCTGGCTCGACCCGTTGACGAATGTGCCGTTGCGCGAGACGTCGTGGAGAAAAAAGGCGCCGCCTTCGTAGCGGATTTCGCAATGCCGGCCGGAGATGAACTTGTCCGGATCGAGCAAGGTCCAGGCGCAGTTCTCCCGCCCAATCTCGAAGCCGCGGTCGCGCGATGCGTAGCCGGGCGGCAGCCCGGCAGGCAGGACATCGACATTGCTGATCTGCAGACTGATGAACATGCGCTATGGACCGTCGACCGCTGCCGTTTCCATTGATCCGATGTGCCACAGTCTAGCAGCTTGCGGGCACAGCGGGAGAGCGGCGTTTCACACTGGCGAAAGCGGCGCAAACAGCAACGGCCTGCCGCTTGTCCTCTTTGGTCTGCCATAGAACATGTGGTAGGCTCAACATGGCTTGGGTGGCAAGTTGCGAAATATCCCTGAACGTGAGGTCGTTAACACAAGAAGGGCTTCGAACCTGCCACACTAGCGCTCAGGAGGGGCACGACCCATGCCGAGTGAACAACGCGCCGCGCTTGTGCAGACGCCGGTCGGCGCCGAACTGTTGACTTTCACGCATCTCGTCGGCCGCGACGAAATCAGCCGCTGCCTTGCCTACACCGTTGGATTTGTCTCGACCAACGCCGATATCGACCCGCTGAAGATGCTGGGCGGCGCCGTTTCGATCGAAGGGGAGGCCGACCCCAAACGCTGGTTCAGCGGCCTCATCGCCGAGTTTCGCCTTACCCGCATCGAAGATCGGCTGGCTCACTACGAGGCGGTCGTCAGGCCGTGGTTGTGGTTCCTAGGAAATACCACCGACTGCCGCATTTTCCAGGACAAGACCGCCGTCGAGATCGTGGAGGAGATTTTCTCCAAATATGGCGGCATCGCCAAGTTCGAGAAGCGCCTGCAGGGCTCCTATCCGCCGCGCGAATATTGCGTGCAATATGACGAGAGCGACCTCGATTTCGTGCAGCGGCTGCTCGAGCACGAAGGCATCATGTACTTCTTCGAGCACGCCGAAGGTGAGCACAAACTGATCCTGGCCGACGCCATGAGCAAGCTGAAGCCCGCGCCTGGCTATGAGACCGTGCTCTATCAGTTCGAAGGACAGGGCTCGCGCCGCGACGTCGAATACATCACCGAGTGGATTCCAGGCAGTGCGGTGCGCCCGGGCGCCTATGCCCACACCGACTATGATTTCGAGAAGCCCGCCGCCGATTTGATGGCGAAGTCGGCACAGCCCTTCGGCCACAAGCAGGCTGCCGGCGAGAACTATCGCCACCCCGGCGCGCATCTGGAAGTCGGCCGCGGCGACAGCCTGGCGGCGATCAGGCGCGAAGAAATCCAGGCGCCGCATATGCGCATTGCCGCCGTCGGCACCGTGCGCGGCCTGTTCTCCGGCTGCACCTTCAAGCTCGACGGCTTTCCGCGCAAAGACCAGAACAAGGAGTATCTGGTCGTCAGCGCCGAATACCGGCTGTTCGATCCGGGCTACCGCGCCGGCGTCGACACCGATGGCGAGAATTTCAAGGTCGTGCTCGGCGTGGCGCCGACTTCAGTCGCCTATCGGCCACCGCGCATCACGACGCGGCCGATCATGCGCGGGCCACAGACGGCGACGGTCGTCGGTCCGTCCGGCGAGGAAATCTTCACCGACAAATATGCCAGGGTGAAGGTGCAGTTCCACTGGGACCGCCTGGGCAAGAAGGACCAGAAGAGCTCCTGCTTCGTGCGCGTGTCGCAGACCTGGGCCGGCAGCGGCTGGGGCTTCATCCAGATTCCCCGCATCGGCCAGGAAGTGATCGTCGATTTCATCGAAGGCAATCCGGATCTGCCGATCATCACCGGCCGGGTCTACAACGCCTCGCAGATGCCGCCCTACGGGCTGCCCGGCAACGCCACGCAGTCGGGCTGGAAATCCAACTCGTCGAAGGGCGGTGGCGGCTACAACGAGCTGATGTTCGAGGACAAGGCCGGCTCCGAACTGGTCAATTTCCAGGCGCAGAAGGACCATCACCTTCTGATCAAGAATGATCGCCAGAAGCTGGTCCAGCACGACCAGTCCGACCGCATAGACCACGACGCCAAGCACTCCGTCGGTCACAACCTCGACGAGGACGTCGGCAACAACAAGACGGTCAAGGTCGGCGTCGACCAGACGACCAATATCGGGTCGAACGACACTGAGACGGTGGGCAAGAACCGCTCACTGACGGTGGGGGTCGATGAGACGATCAACATCGGCTCGAACTCCACGGAGACCATAGGTGCCAACCACACCCAGACGGTTGCAATCGTCCAGACAGTGACCGTTGGCGCGGCCCGGGTCGATTCGGTCGGAGCATCCGAGACCCGAACTGTGGGCGGTCCGCAGACGAACACGATCGGTGCGACGCGGTCGGTCACCGTAGGTGCTGCGCAGAGCCACGATATCGGCGCGGCTGATAGCTGGAACATCGCGGCGGCGCAAAGCGTCAATGTTGGCGCCGATCAGAGTTTCACCATTGGCGGGGCACAGTCGTCGCAGATCGGCAAGGGCAGGTCGGCAAAAATCGCTGCGGACGACGCAACCGATGTCGGCGGCGGGCACGCGCTCAAGGTCGGCAAAGGCAGCGGAATCCAGATAGCCGAAGACAGTGTGATCAAGGTCGGCAAGAATCTGATGATCGAGGCGGCCGACTCGATCACGCTCAAATGCGGTTCGGCCTCGATCACGATGAAAAAGGATGGCACCATTGTCGCTGATGGGAAGGATATTACCCTCAAGGGCAGCGGCAAGATCACCGTCAAGGCCGACGGCGAGGTGATCGTCAAGGGCAGCACGATCAACAACAATTGAGGGCATCATCATGGAAGTGCTGGAGCGTATCGACGGCGTCGTGATCGGCCTGCTGATCGGCTTCCAAGGCGGGGCGCCGCTGGTTGTCTTCGTCGGCAATCCGCGCGAGACCGCGATAGCGGCGCGCAGCCTGACGGAGCTGGACGTTTCGGCCGTCGGATCCGAACTGGCTTTGCTCTTCGAGGGCGGCGACCCGGCGCGGCCGCTGGTGGTCGGGCGCATCGTCGATCCTGCGCCCCGCGGCAGGAGCCTCGAAGTCGTCCGCGACGGCGAACGTGTCGTCATCAACGGCGATGAGCGCATTGAACTGCGCTGCGGCCTGGCATCGATCATTCTGGAGAAGAATGGACGCGTGACCATTCGTGGCACCCAGTTGACCAGCCAGGCCAGTGGCACCAACCGCATCCGCGGCGGGGCCGTGCATCTTAACTGAGGCATTGCCGATGCACAGCATCGCGACCATTGCGGCGATCGTGGACCAACACGCCGAGGACGCGGCGTTCCTGTGGCTTCGACGTCGTCTGGAGATCGACGGTCCAATCCTCGACGAGACCGATATCGGCCGCATCGACCAGCGTCTCGAAGCCAATCTCGAAGGGCTCATGGCAGCCGGCAAGGCCGGTTGGGAAGCTGCTCAAGCGCGCTTCGCCGACTACGCCGAACCGGGCGAGATTTTCGTGCTTGGCACTCTGGCAATGCGTTGGAGCGATGCCAAATTGGTGACCTCTGCAATCGACGCGGGCGCAAGCCTAGGTGACGCCGGCATATCGAGCCTGTCTGCCGCGA
Source organism: Mesorhizobium sp. L2C066B000 (assembly GCF_000502335.1). NCBI lineage: Bacteria > Pseudomonadati > Pseudomonadota > Alphaproteobacteria > Hyphomicrobiales > Phyllobacteriaceae > Mesorhizobium > Mesorhizobium sp. L2C066B000. Next base: position 42,682 of record NZ_AYWZ01000004.1, on the reverse strand, counting down.
TCGCGCGCACGCCGGGCGAAAACCTGCGCCCGTTCGTGGCGCAGTGGCTGGACACGCGCGACGCGCGGCTGCGCTGTCTTGGGCTATCTGCGCTCTGGCATCATCGCGTCGATCCGGGACAGCGCCTGCATGATCTGGCCAGCCATTCCAATGCGAACGTGCGTTGGCGCGCCGTCCGGCTCGCCGGCGTGCTCAGGCGGCGCGACCTGCTTCCGGAAGTCCTGGCTGGGCTTGACGGCGAGACAACGAAAGAACGTCTTGCGGCCGCCTTCGCTGCTTGCCTGCTTGGCGAGGCTCGGTCCGCGCACTCGGTGATCGACAAGATCGTGCTGACGGAGACGGACCATGCGCGGGCGGCGATCGAGTTGCGCCTGCTGACGACGCCGCCGAAGGCCGGCAAGGCCTGGCTGCAATCACGTCTCGGACAGCCTGTCTTGCGCATCGCGGCCACGGCATCGATCGGGCTGCTCGGCGACCAAGCGGTGGTGCCGTGGCTGATCGAGAAGATGCGCGAGCCGGAACTGGCATCCGCAGCGGGTGCAGCACTTCGCGATCTGTTCGAGGTGGACTTCGGCGACACCGACCTTTTCGTTGCCGATCCAGCTGTTCTTGGCGAGGGCTTTGCCCAACTCGACGACAGCTCGCTGCCGGCCGCCGATCGCGTCGAAGCATGGTGGGACGAAGGGCGCGGCGGGCGCAACCATCGTCTGTTCCGTTCGATGCGCAGGCTCAGGGTGGATGCGTTGCGCGCGGCGATCGCCACGCCCGAGGCGCCGCTGGCAGACTGGCGCAGGACACGCAAGTTCCCGGCGTGGATGTGATCGCTTTCGCCGAGGGAAGGCTTGTCCCTCCGTTCAGCGTTCGCGGAGGTCGGTAAGCGCGATCGCCGACCGGTTGCCACCCTCGGATGCAAGCTCGCAGGCTGCGACGCGGCCCGGCGCGTAACCGCTTATAAAACTGTCGGCCGCCAGCATCAGAACAAGTGCCGCACTAGCGGCTCCAATGTCGCCGACCGTCATCGCAGGGTAGGCTGTCGGGAATATCTCGCGGTGCGTGCGGTAGAAGCGCGAGCGACCGACCAGTTGTTCGAGCCCGCTGTACCGTTCCCCGTTTCCATTGCTGACAAGGAACTCGATATCGGGTTCCTTGGGTCCGGACCCGCTGAAGGCAGCAAGCAGCGAAGCCACCATCGCACGGCCTTGACTCTGGCGTTCGGAAAGAACGCTGTCGATCTCTTGAGCCAGGCCCGCCCCGCAAATCATTGCAGCCGGCCCGCTCCCCGGCGCTCGCGTCAGGCGCACGAAGACAGCGCCCTCGCCAGGGACTGCCCCTTGAGCATTGTTTTCGGATTTCAGACGATTGGCTCGCATCAAGCGCGCAATGTCGGTCCCGTTGACGAGGCTGTCCACACCACCCAGCAGCACCTGCGCGACGGTCCCGGATTCTAGCATGTCGCCGGCATAGTCGAGCAGTCCGGCGCTGGCTGCGGCACCGCCGTCAAATACGCGCGAGCCGGCATTGAAGCGCAGGCCGCATCGCTCGAAAATGGCATTCAAAAGGCGCCCCCGCTCGACCTCTTCATACGCCGGATGGTCGCGGAAACTCTCCGGCAGCGCGAGCAGAACAGCGGTCTGGTCCGGCGTTGCCTTGTTGTCGAGCATCGCCTCCTTGAGGCCGCGGGCGCCCATGCTGGCGAGCCATACCCCGTCATTGCGTCGCAGGCCCGCCTTGGCTGGAATGCGTGCCACGATCTGTGTGGTGGGAAACGGCTCTGAAAGAGGCACCTCCTGAAATGCTGACAGGTTGGCGCGAATGGCTGAGATGGTCTGGCGCGCGTTCAATCCAGCAGGCGTGACGGCGCCACCAACCGAGATGTAGAGCGGCCGCTTCACGGCTGCCACGCCGAGCGATCGCGCAGGGCCCCGTCGCCGCCGAGAAGATTGAGATAGAGTTTTCGCTTGCGGCGCGCATTGATCCAAACAGGAGAAATGTGGCCGAAGGCGATTTCCCGCAGCGCCGGCACGTTGCGCCGGATTACCACTGCCAAACGAGCCTTAAGGGTCACGCGCTTCAAGTCAGGCTCGATGAGCACGGTGTCAGGCTTGAACGCGTTTTCTTCTACACGATCGTCATAAATGAGCCGAAGCGGGGCCGTGATGCGCGGCAGGCGGAAATCCCATCTGCCCGAAGCCGTCATGCCGATCACCGTGATATCCTCGCCGTTGCCGATGCCGGCCATCTGCTGATCGGCTGGGGCGCACATATAATGCCGCGTGTCGAAGTCTTTGGGAGCGAGCGGCCATTGGGATTCGAGCCAAGCCTTGTCGTAGGTTCCGGCGAAAGCCAGGCGCGGTTGCCAGCCCCGGCCAATCGTCCCGAATCCCGCCGGCCTCAGGGATTCCCCAGGTCGGGCTTGCGCTTCGCCCGGATACATGACGTTGGGCGCCTCGGTTCTGACCGCAGGATCTGCAGACCGGGCGTTATGGTACCCCACGCCGACTGGGTTGCGCTGGTCCGTGCGCAAGTCTTCCAAAGTGCCGCCATAGGTGCGTTCATAGACGATCGGCATGGTCCGGAAAGGCGCCGGTGCGCTGTAGCCGCCGGAGTCGTAGATCCGGTCCCCGACGACCTGCAATACCTTGCGGATCGAGTTACCGACACGCAGGCCAACCTGCATCTCGCGTACCGGCCTTCCATCCGGCGCGTGCGCGACGCCATTCACGATCACCTCGGCGCCAGGCTTGACGGGCGCGATGTCCGCTTCGTAGCGGGTCGATGAAAGGGCCGGATCGCCAAAAGGCTCATCGCCAAAGATCACCGGCACCTGTTCGGCCGCTGGCTGGAATTCCTTTCCTTCATCCGTCGCCGTGAAACTTGCCGATAGCATGACAATCAGAGTTTCTTGGCCGTCAGCATTCAATTGGACGTGCGTCGCGGCGGCGAAGGGTGTCCTGTTTTCCAGCCAGACATCGAAGGCCATCGTTCAGCACCACCGGCCGTTTTCATCAAGCCCGATCGGCCAATAGGGCATGGCCGTCAGCAGTTCTACATATTCCTTGTTGCCTTCATCGACGACCCATTGCAGCAGGAACACCTCAGGCGCGAGGCGGTCGGCCGCGGGCAGCGTTTCCCCCACCGCAACGCATCGCAGCCAGTATTCCCGCACGAGCCACACCACCGCCGGATGATTCGCCGGGCCGGCCGCTGCATCATCCAGCTGGGCCGTGATCGCTTGATTGACGGTCAGGCCGCCATCGACCAGTTCGTCGAGGCCAGCTTCCCAGATCTCGGAAGCCACCTCGAACGTCTCCTGCAAGTCAGCGAGGTAGGCCTTGAACAGGGACCTATAGGCAGCAGAGGCCTCGCGGCGCGAAAGGCGGATTCCATGATCGGGACCGACAACGTCCTGGGGTGCGTTAAGAAGCCGGTTCAGGCCGAGTTCGACACTATGATCAATCCGCATTGCCATCTTCTTCTAGCCTCAGCACATTTCGAGAGATGGATCCTCGCCGATCGGGACATAGACGAAGTACTTGAAGTACTTGAATAGTTCCGTGTCGTATTCGGACATCATTTCGACCAGCAGCAGATTGGGCGGCACGGGACCGCTGGCGTCCGCTTCGTCGCCATCCTCACCCCAGTTCGATTCATCGTCCTCGTCGTCATCATCGGTCTGTCGGGCGTACCGTTCAAGGTTCAGGCCGTGAACCTTGAAGTAGTGCTCGCGGTAGATCGCCAGAATCCGTGGATGGGCCACCAGCCCGGCGGGCCAATGCAGATTGGCTATGTTCTCACCGGAGGCGTTCAGGCGCTGCTGCAGTGCGCCCCACCATTCCTCGATCGCCGGCATGACGGCGTGGAGCTCTGCGGTCCACGCATCGATTATCGCCGTATAGTCAGCGTCGAGATCGGCAAAACCCGTTGCACTCATCGCCTAGATCACCCGAGCGTTCATGAACTTCCTAATCGCCTTGTTGTCCACCTTCGACTGCCGGCCCGGCTGGCTGTTGCTGTGGCTGGAGCAATGCGGCCTGACGTAAAGCGCTTTCATCGCATCCTTGAAGCCTTGTGGGACGATCTCTATATTGCATCCACCCGCGTACCACGCTGCCTTCTGCGTCGGCTGGTGATCGGCGATCAGCGGGGCTTCCTTCCCCGAAATTTGCCGGTTGACCTTGGCCTCCAGTCGCTTGATCGCGGTCTTGTTCTTGCCGGTCGTGCGTTTCTTCAACCTGTCAAGGTTACGTTTGCATTCCCAGCATGGCCGGTTCTGAACCTTGGCTTTCTGCGGGCCTGTTGGCTGGGTGTAATGATCGTCGTAGCAATAATCGGTCGTGCATTTCTTCTTCTCTTTCACCAGAAGAGCATTGCGGAAGTTGACCAAGGCGGCGGTATCGATGGTGTTCGGGAGTGGACTTGCCGTGTTCTGCTCCATGGTGTCGCCATGGCGGCAGACACCCTTACCCTCCACCTTGACGACGAACGACCAGAGCTTGAACACTCCCTTGCCCTTGATCTTGTGCGTTATGACCCCCGCGCCGAGGCCTTGGGTGGCCGGCTCGTTGCCGGTGCTGGTCGCAACCTCCGACGAGCTTTCGAGCGCGGTCGGATTGCCTTCGATCTTGACGCTCTTACTGCCTTTGGTGAGATCGCTGGAAGACAGCATGTTGACGTATGGAACCGGAACCGGGCCTGCCGGCGGGGAAGGCGGGCTCAAGCACACATCTCCCGGCGCCACGCCCTTGCCGCCGCTTCCTTTGTGGAAGAAGCCCATGCCTTCAGCAAAGACTGTGCTGCCCATCAGAGCTATTCCGTCTCAGGGCGCGGGGCGCGCATTTTCGGCAGGGCGTTGGCCGCCAGGTCGTGAATATCCGAGAACGCGAACTCATGCACCGACCAGTCGTCGAGCCAGAAGCCAATCCGGTTCGGATCGCCATGGCTGTTGCTGGGCGCGGCAAGGTTGGCCAAGCCTTCGGCTATCCAGGACTGCGTCCTCTGCAATTCGACCGCTTCATCAACGATTGACGCAACGCCGTCGAACCATGCATCGTCAGGTGCCGGTGTAGCCCCAATCCCGATGATCGCGAACGGATAGCGGCGTCCCACGCGGTCCTCGCTCATGCGCCATGCGCCGGCACAGGGCCGGTCGCCGAAAATGCCGCTCTTGACGATGAAGCGCCAAACACGCGAATCCAATTCCCCCTCGTCGGGCCTCTCACGCAACTCCATCGACATCCAGCGGTCCCAGCGGTCGATGAAGGTCCGCGGCAGGTTTACGGCGACGAAATCTCCGGTCGCCGGAATCTTGCCGAAGAAGCCGGTGTTCATATCTGCGGCGGACATGAGAATTTCTTGAACATCTGGAGGTTGTAGGGATTTTCGACACTCGCCGCCTTGAGCTTGAAATCGGCGTACATGCCTTTCGTTCCGAGCCGCAGGCTGTAGACATCGGACAGCGACGTCCCGGTGAAGCGGCCGCCGCGCAGCATCCTCAGCCACGCCCAGCTTCCCGTCTCGTTGAGCATGATTTCGGGCGAGCCGTCGATCGGCTGGAAGGCGAGCGAGATGACGCCGGTGCCGTCCTTGCCGGGCCAGGTCATCGGTTGCGGTCGCGTCGCATTGTTGAAATAGACCAGGTTCTGGCCATCGAGGTTGAGCGTGACGCGGGTCACGTTGGGCGACAGGTCGGTCGGCTCGAGCGTGAAGGCCATCACCGGGCCCTGACCGCCGGGAAAGAGATCGTCGCGGATGCGCCGCGCCTGCTCGAAGGCGGCAAGTGCGGACGGGTCGAGGCCGAAATCGGCACGCCATTTCCAAGGCTGCGCCGAGGTGTCGACATAGCCGATCAGATGGTCGTTGATGAAGCCGTCGATCATCCCTGCCGGTCCGAACAGGCGGGCGAAGTCGCGCACGTTGACGTCGACGGCACTGTCCGGGCTGAACGGATAGCGGTCGTTGAGCGCGGCCTGGCAGAAGGGCAGGATGTCGGCGCGCCAGATGGCGTTGAGCTCGGAGGCCACGGCCTTCTGCGTCAACCCGCTGGTGTCGCCGGCAATGCCGCTCAGCCAGGTGTTGACCGGGTCGGGCAGGATTTGCGCCTGGCGGGCGACGGCGCCGGTCAGTTCGGCAAGCCCGCCCTGTTTCTTGATCGCGTCCTGCGGGTCGGGATTGGCGGTCACCGTCTGCAGCACGTTGGACAGCGCCGTCAGCGCGACGACCGCAGCATCGAGCGCCGGCGGCTGGCCGTCGACCTCGGCAATCGTGCTCTTGAGCGGCTTGAAGTGTTCGGCCACCAGCGTGCCGGTCAGGTCGACTTCGCTGGCCGATCCTGCGCGCGGCAACAGCTTGGCGCCGGTCTTGACGATCTTGCCCAGTTTGCCGAGTTTGCCCAGCAGTTTCGAGCCGCCCTTCGCCGCCGCCTTGTCGTCAGTCGCCGGCGCGTCGTCCGAGCGGGTGAGGTCGACCTCCTGGACCACCGCCGTCAACAGCCGCTTCAGCGCGGAATCGGCGCTGGAAAGGTCCTTCAGATTCTCGCTGGCAATGTTGAGGTCGCTCAGCGGCGCCAGCCGCATGTCGCGCAGGAAACTATCCCACTGCGCGATGTAATCGTCATAGTAGAGCTTCAGGATATCTTCCGACAGCGCCGACACCGAGGTCTCGGAATTTTCCGAGCAGCCGCCGGCAAACACGGCGCGGTCGAGTGCCGCCTGGGCGGCGACATCCTCGACCCGGTCGAGGATCGCATCGTGGAAGCCGTCATAGGTGAAGGCGCCTGATATGCCGACGCGCAGCGTCTTGTCGGAGCGTCGCGAAAACACCTTGGCGCCGTTCGGCCCGGCGAAATTGGCGGGGATCCATTCCTTCAATCCGGCCACCGCCGGATCGGCCAGCAATTGCTTGTAGGCCCGCGCCGGCAGCGAGATCGTGCAGACCGTTTTCAGCGCTTCGGCGACCAGCGCCTGGTCGGGCGCGATGTAGCTGTCGTCGACCGCCATGCGGCGGATCGCTGCCAGCTGGTGTTCTTCCGCATCGGCTGTCGGGAAGGGCGCGGCCGGCGCGAATTCGGGCAGGTCGTTCACCCACCAATTCTCGACGAAGTCGGAGTCCATCTGAGACAGGCCGGTCATCATGCGGTAGGTCTTGAGCGCCCCCAGCATGAAGTCCGGATCGCGGATCTGCCGCCACATGGTCGCTTCGAGCAACGCCACCATCCGCGGCTCCAGCACGTTGCGCAGAGCGTGGTCATAGGTGTCGGTCTGCGCCCGCATCATCTCGGCCGAAGCCGATGGTCCGAGCAGGTCCTGTGCCTTGTTCGGAGGCGCAGTCCTGGCATTGGCGACTTCGTCCATGGCGGTCAGGGCAACGTCCATAGCCGGCTGCAGCACCGAGGCGGGCGTCGCGGCGGTCGACGTCAGCGGCGCCTGCAGCGCTTCGAACTGGCCGGCTTGCGCGGCGATGGCGTTGCGATTGTCGTAGTAGGACCAGGTGAACAGGCCGCCGGCGAGTATGGCCGCAGCCGCGCTGGCAGCGGCGGCACCGCGCCAGATCCAGCTGCGGCGGCGCTGCGCCAGCGGGTCGAAGGTGCCGAGCCCGGCCTCCTTGAAGATCACCTCGGTCAAAAGGTTCTTGAGGAAGAAGCTGCGCTTCTCGAAGCGCTGCGCCGGCATCGTGCGTCGTGCCGGCAGCCCGAAGGAGGAGGCGAGCGCCGCAGTCAGCCGGTCGATTGGCGCGCCTTCCTGGGTGGCCGAGGTCAGATAGAGGCCGCGCAGCCAGGCTGCCTCCTCGTAGCGGCTCTCGCCGAACATCGCTTCGACCAGCACCTGGATCGGCTCGGACAGGCTTTGCAGCTGTGCGGGAAAGCGGAAGATCTCGGCCCGTTCGGCCAGCTTGTCCTCATCCTCCAGCCGCGGCACCAGCCGCTTTTCCAGCTCCCTCGACAGCGTCGTGATTTCGCCCGCGATCGTGTTGGCGTCGACGCGTGCATCGAGCGGGAAGGTCGTCCCCCATACCTGTTCGCGCGCCGCCGTCGACAGGCCGCCGAAGAAAGCCTCGAAGCCTCTGATCAGATCGGCCTTGGTCAGCATGAGATAGACCGGCAGGCGGATCTCCAGCCGCTCCTCGAGCTCGGCCAGGCGCCTGCGGATCTTGCGGCCATGCGCCTTGACGGCTTCGTCGCCCTCGGACAGCGCGTCGATCCCAAGCGCAACGATGACGCCGTTCAGCGCACGACGGCCACGATGCTTCTTCAACAGATCGAGGAAACCCAGCCATTCCACGGCGTCGACATCGGGCTGGCTTTCCTGCTGGACATAGCGCCCGGCGGTGTCGATCATCACTGCGTTTTCGGAGAAGAACCAGTCGCAGTTGCGGGTACCGCCGATGCCCTGCAGATCGTCGATGAGGTCGATCGGAAAGTTGAGGCCGGATTGGCGCAAGGCCGTCGTCTTGCCGGTCGCCGGGGGGCCGACGATCACATACCACGGCATCTCGCGCAGGAACTTGCGGCCGCCGAGCTTGCGGCGCTTCAACTCGACCATGACGTCCTGGAACTTGGCGCCGACCGCGGCGACGTTTTCCTCGCCCGGGCTGAGCCGCTTTTCCTCGACCGGGGCGGAAATCTCGGCGACGAACATGCGGTTGGCGCGGATCGCGCGGCGCTGCGCGACGATCAGCCAGATCAGCCAGAAGATCACCAGAAGAGCGATGATGACGATGCGCACCGTCTCCGACGCCATCGGCACATAGTCGCCGACCCGTACGATCGGGCCGAATACCCAGATGATCAGCGACAGCAGCGCCAGGCCGATCAGCGTCCACAGGAAACGCGAAGTCAGGACCGCCCAGAGGAAGCGCAGGATGAACATGTCACAGCCTCTTTTCGACCAGCACTTCGACGCGGCGGTTCAAGGCCCGGCCTTCGCGTGTGCCGTCGTCGGCCACCGGATCGGTGGCGGCCCGGCCTTCGGAGCGCACGCGCTCCTTCGGCACGCCGTTCTGAATCAGGATATCGGCAATTTCCGCGGCGCGGGCTTCCGACAGCCGCTGGTTGGTGGACAGTGGGTTGGTCTTCTGCAACGGAACGCCGTCGGTGTGGCCGACCACGGTGATATCGCCGATCAGCTCCTGGTTCTCGAGGATCACCTTGGCGACCGAGGCGATGAGCGGATCGAAGCCGTCTGTCAGCTGCGCGCGCGACGACTGGAAGAGTTCGGGATTGGAGGCCTGGATGACCAGCCGCGCCAGCGACACGCTCTCCGTGCCGCTCAGCGCTCTCTTGAGCTCGTCGGGTGCTGCCGCCTGGAATTCCGGCAGCAGCGCGAAATCCACCGCCACCGGCGGCGGCGCGTCGACCTTCGGCGAAGCGCGGGTGACATCCGTACGCGTCGGCGGCGGCAAGGCGCGAACCAGCGCCGAAAGCTCGACCGCCTGGCTGCTCAGGCTCATCGACAGCCCGATATGAATGGCGGTGGCGATCACCGCCGCTGCCGCAACCATCACCCAGATCGGCACGATGAAGCGCTGCGGCTCGTCGGAGGCGATCACGCCCTTCCAGTTGGGCGAAAGCTGTGCGCCTTCGGCGTCGCTGTCGCGCAGGAAGCGCGCCGCGGCCACACGCACGGCATTGAGCGAACGGTCGCCGGAGCGGCCCGGCACGCGATATTTGCCGCGGAAGCCGAGCGCCATGCAATGATATTGCAACTCCAGCATTTCGCGGTCGCGATTGGGATGGCGCTCCAGCTCTTCAAGACGGGCGAAGAACTGCGCGCCGGCATCGACGTCGCCGCGCAGCATCACCACCAGCGGCTGGCGTGGCCATGCGCTGGCGCCGCCCCACGGCGTGTTCAGCGCCAGATCATCGAGCAACGCGGCCACCAGCCACGCGGCCTGGTCGGCGCGCTCAAGTGACGATCCCTGTGCCATGGTGGCGTCGCGGCAGCGCACGAGTTCGTCGAGCAGCCTGGTGCGCAGGGCTTCCGGGTTCTCCGGCGGCTGCGCGTTTTCCAGTTCGGGTGCAAACTCCAACAGCGGCGAGAACGCATTGACGAGCACGTTCGGATGCGCGCGCGCGGAGCGCTTCGCGGTGACGCCCGACGCCGGCAGCGGCATGGCGCGCGGCGTCGGCGCTCCGCTCAGGCGGATGCGCGTCCGCTCCCGATCCTCGGACAGTCCGAACGGATCGTCCCTGCTCATCATCTCACCTGTTGACCGAGTAGCAGTCGACCTGCGGTTCGCTGGGCAGCACGCCCGAAACACCGATCACAAAACCCGGCGCTTCGAGCAGCGAGGCCCAGTGCTCGCTTTTCTGGTCCAGTTCGAGACACAGCCGGTCGCCGTCATAGGGAATTTCGCGCGGCTGCGAATGAAGGGGCTTCAGCGGAATGCCGGGCAGGCGTGATTTCCACAGCCCTTCGAATTCGCTGGCCGAGCCGACCGTCGCCTGGTTGACGAAAATCTTGCGCAAGGCATCCTCCGACAGTTCGGAGCCGATCCGCACCACGATGCGGCTCGCCACCAGAAGTTTCGGGTTGTCGATGCGGATCTTCCACACATTGGTGGCATGGCGCATGACCGGCAGGGCGCGCGATTTCGGCTCAATGTAGCGCAGGCTGAGGATCAGCGAACGCAGCGCGTCGGCCAGCGCCGAATAGGCCGGGCCTGGCGCCATGTGGTCGTAGACAGGCAGTTCGCCGAGCCGCCTTGCGCTCGAACCGTAGGTCGCCATCGAGCCGGCAAGGCCGGCAAGTTCCATGTAGACCTCAGCCGGATGGAAAACGTCCTGCGCCAGCATGTGCGCCAGCCGCGGCCGCGCGGCGTTGACCAGGTTCAGGATCAGAAGGTCTTCGACGCTGCGCCCGGGGCCGCCCAGCACCATCTTGCCATGCGCCTCGGCGATCTGGTCGAGGCCGGTGACCACTTCCTGCAGCAGGCGGCTGTACCAGGAGGCCGCGCCGATGACCAAGGTCGGCGGCAGGAAGGTGTCGTCGAGCGCCACGCCGCCATCGGCGCGCACGCCCTTGAGCTCGGCCACCGGCAGCGCGGTGTAACCGCCGACGGCCGTGCCCGGCGCCAGCAACAGCGCCTGCGGCCGCGCAATCTCGATTTCCTCGGGGTCGGAGCCGCCATGCACGGCGTCGCGCACCGAGACGATCCGCCCGCGATAGCGTGCGCCTGACGGCTCGGCGTGAGCCGGGTCGAAGCCGACGCCGCCGGGCGGTTCGAGCGGCAGTGCGATCAGCACTGGCCCCGCGCCCATCTCCGGCGTCACCGCCAGCGGCCGCGGCGCATCCATCGTCTCAGGGATCGCGAACGGCGTCCCGTCGGGAAAGATGCCGCGCGCCGAAAGCACCGAGATCTGGCCGGCATCGAGCTGTGCCTGATCGAGCGTCAACGTTCGAAAGCCGAACGTATGCAGATGCCCGGCCTGCAAGGCGCCGCGCACCGTCGCTTCGAAGAAGCGGTCCTGTTGCTGGAAATGCTGGGTGCGAAGGAAAAGCCCCTCCGACCACAGCACCCTGTTTGCATCGCTCATGCCGGCACTCTCTGCTTCCTGCTCATCACCTTGGCGCGGCTTTGCGGACCCGCCGCCGCTAGGCGGAAATGCCGCCGCTGCCGAGCTTCACATTGACGGTGAATTTCGATCCCGACGAAACCGATTTGGTGGTACGCCAGTTGCGTCCGGTGGGTTCCCTGATCAGCGCGACGAAGCCGAGTGCTGCCACTTCCGGCTCGACCGTGATGGTCTTCGATGCGGTCTTGCCGGGTCCGACGGAAATCGTATCGGAGCCGATGAGATCGCCGCCAAGTGCCGCGCCGGCGCCGCCCTGCAGGGCGAAGTAGTCGGCCGAATTGAAAGCGCCGGTGCTCTTCAGGCGCAGGATCATTACAGTCACCGGTCTGTCGCCGCCGCCCGGTCCGGGGTTCATGCCGGCGCCGCCGGCGAGGTTTACGGTGATGACGGATGGTTTCGGCGGGCCGCTCTGGCAAGCCGTCAGCAGTCCCGTCGCTCCGATGGCAAAAATAAATTCGCGTCTGTCGATCATGTCTCAGTCCTCCTCATATGCATCACGAAAATCAGCGCCGATCTCGCCCAGAAAACGCGTCTCGGCGCTGTGAGCGATTTCACGGTGGCGTTTCTGGTACAATTCCCAGAGCTTGGCGCCGCGCCCGCCGGTCAGCAGATTGCCGATCGCCGAACTTGACTTCAGTTCCTGCTCGATCGCCGCCGGATCGAAGCGGTCGATCATGCGCTTGAGCGCGCCTTGCACGCCGCGCCAGGCACGAACGTGGTGCTGCGCCAGATCGCGCACCGTGTCCTTGATCGCCGCTTCGGCGCCGAGGAAACCGGGGCTGCGCTCGGCCAGAATGGTTACCAGCGCATCGTCGACCGAGGGCAGGAATTTAAGCGGGTTGACCTCGGACGCGCCAACCACGGTCTGCGCGACGCGAGCGTTGCCCTTCTCTTCGGCGCGCTTGCGCAAAAGCTGCATCAGCCCATCCATCATCAGCCGGTACTCGCGGCCGAATTTCTCCATGTCGGCAACCGGATTGCGGCCGGGAAAGCCGGCCTCGTCCATACCCATGCCGCGCAGGAAAGCAGCGCGAAGGTCCGCGTCCGGCTGTCCGGTCGAAGGCCGTGCTGCAGCTTGCCGGACAGGAGGGCGGGGCGGTGGTTGCGGGGTTGGCTTGGGCGATGGCTCGGCCGCGCGAGCCGGCAGCTCCCACGGCGCCGCGGAGGGAGCAGGCGAGGCCGCATCGATTGCGCCGCCATCCGTCGCGCCTGCGTCGAGACTGGTGGACTCGGCCGGGCCAAAACCAAACCCGTCATCGTAGCCCGGCGGCTTCTCAGGATTGGATCTGCTCGGCTCTCTCGACAGCGGCGCGGAGTCGAGGCCGAAGGGATCGTCGAACGATGGCTTGGCGCCGTTTCTGTCAGTGGGCTCGGCCACCGGCGTTGCCACAGGGTCGAGGCTGAACGGATCGTCGAACGCCTGCGAGCTGCGTTCATCGGACCGCGCACGCGCGAATGCGCCGGGCACCGGCTTTTCGAATGGATCGGGCAGGTTGGCAGGGCGTGGCCGTCCCGGCTCTTCTTCCGTGGTGGACGAAAAGAAATCGTCGCCGCCGAGGCTGACCGGCGCCGGCGACGCCGCCGGCTTACTGGCAGGCGCTGAAGGCCTGGAGGCCGGCGCCTCGGTCTTCGCCGTCTGCAAATCGACCCACACCACATAGTCGCCCAGTCGCAGTCGCATGCCGCTTTGCAGGCGCGCGGTATTTCCCGCGCCGAGCGGGCTGGCGGCATCGTCGATGAACAACCCGCTGCTGGAGGTATCGGTGACGAAATAGCCGCCCTGCTTGCTGGTGATCTTGCAGTGGGCGCGCGAGACGAACATGTCGGGATCGATGATCTGCCAGTCGGCGTCGGCGCTGCGGCCGATCACCAGCTCACCCTCGTCCAGCCGCGCCTGCCGCGTGACTTGCGCGCGGGGTCCCTGTTCGAGCGTCAGCAGCAGGCTCATCAGGCAACCTCTTCCCGCCAGCCGACGATGGTGCGCAGCCGCATGTCTTCGGCATCGCCTCGCGCAGGGTTGCGCGCCAGCCAGGTGGTGCGGGCAAGCTGGACGGTTCCAAGCTTCGCCGGCGGCACTGCCTTTGCCGCAAGCACGATCCTGAGATCGACATCGATGGTCTCGCCGATCAGGTCGCGCACCGCCTGCTTCAACAGCTTCAGCCGCTCGCCGCCGGGCAGGAGCGCCTTGTAGTCGATATAGCTGAGCGCACCGATGCGCAGTTCGATTCGGCTTTGCCGGCTGAAGCTGCGCGGGCCGATGGTGGCGCTGCGGCCGAGTGTGGCATAGCTGCCGGCCAGCCGGCTCTGCAGCGCCTTGGGAATGGTCATCCAGGCGCCGACGAATTCCTTCAGCACCACCGGAACCTTGAAGGCTTCGGCCAGGAACAGGGTCAGCCGTTCGGGACCGTCGACCTGGCTGGCGAGCGAGGCGGCCTGGCGAAGCTTTACCGCATCGAGTTCGGCGTCCTGCGTGCCCGGCAGCCCAATGCCGGCCATGGCTTCCAGCATCGAACGGACGCGGCCGCCGACACCGCGTTCGACCTGCACGGCCGGATGCGCATCCGCCCAGGCGCGATAATAAAGCGCGATCATCCGGTGCTGCAGGATGTTGACGAAATCGACGAAGGTCGTGTCGCTCGTCTGCCGCGCCTCGGCGCCCGCATACCAGCGCTGCGAAAGCCGATCGAGCACCCAGCGCGTCAGATGCAGCGGCATCGGCCCTTCAGGCCCGAGCAGGCCGAGATTGTTGACCGTCACCCGCGCCGGCGAATTGTCGGTCGGCTCGCGGAAATCCACAACGTCCTGCACCGCGAAGGACAGCCGCACATTCTGGCCGAGCCTTGCTGGCTCGCGGTCCGGCCGGCCGGAATGGCCGAACAGGCCGCCTTGCCGCTCGAGCCGGCGCAGCAGTTCGAAGAAGTCGAAACTCTCGGACAGGGTTGCGGCTCGCTCTAGATCAGGTAGCGATTGCCGGGCGTCATCGGCCATGGCACATCCTCCTGTTTCTGGAGCAATCGCGTGCGCGTGCGCACGAACCCGTTTATTCCGGCATGACGGGCAAACAGCCGCGACAGCAGCCCCGACATCAGCAAGGTGCTCTGCCCAGCCAGCACCGACTGGTCGACATGCAGCGTCACCTCCGTGCCGCGGCCGAAGCACATCGGCCCTTCGATCGCCAGCCTTTCGATCACCGCGCGCGAATCGATGCGCACGATCGAGCGTACATTGCGGGCAAGCCCGGGATCGCCGCGTTCGGCATAGAGATCGAGCAGCGCATGCAGCGGATCGACGCCGCGGCCTTCCTTGGCCAGGCTGAGGAAGTTCAGCGCCAGCTGCGAGACCAGCCGCCAGGCCAGGTCGTCGGCGCGCGACTCGCTGTCGGCGCCGGTCGGCAGCGCTGCCGGGATGGCCGGCTGCGGCGAACGCAGCGCGCCGAGCAGCCTGACCGATTCCACCGGGTCGCCCGCTTCCAGCGTCAGCGTTGGCGTGTCGTCGAGGATGGCAAGATCGCGGTTTGTGCACAGTGCCATGACGTCGACGCGCTTGAGCGGCCGGTTGGCCTGACTGTTGACTGGGCGCGAAACCGCCAGGAAGACGTCGTCCCCGGCATAGGAGGTCCGCGTCACGCCCTGGCGCCGCTCGTCCTCGGTCGGCCGGCGCGGCCGCCGCTCCGTCGAATAGACCCAGCCGCTGCCGCGATTTTGCCCAAGGCTGAAGAGTTCCGGTATCTCCGCGTCGGGTCCCTCGGCATCGGCGTCTTCGACGCGGATGACGCGGTAGATTTCAAAGTCGCGCGCCCGCGTGCGGTCGGCATGCAGCACCTGGCGCGTCTTGCGCTGGTCGAGCTCGACGATGTTGCACTCGCGCTCGAAGAGATTGATGATCGGGGTGGCGAAGAGATCGAAATCCGCCGGCGTCAGATCGGCGAGTTCGGGCACCGGACGCCGGAACAGGAAGATGATTTCGAGCCCGGCCTGGCATTTGCGCACGACCGGCAGCAAGCCGGTGACGCGCCCATAATGGAAGCGCTCGGGCATCATGAAATATTCGCGCAGCAGGCGGTAGCCTTCGAAGGTCGGCCGCGTGCGCGGCATCAGCGCCTCGGCATCGGCAATGCCGACCATCTCCGGCGGCGGTAGCGGCGACAATGGATTGGTCTTGCCTTCCGGTCGAGCGCCGACACCAGAGCAGACTCCGAAGATGGCGTCGAAGATCAGCGGCGCCTTGGTGCGGTTGGCGAAATAGAAGTCGAGCCGGTCGAGCGCCAGTTCGTCGAGCTTGCCTTTGCCGGTCCGCGCCAGCGTGATGCGAAGTGCCGCTTCGCCGGCCTTGCCGGCGATCGGGCCGATGCCGGCGGCGGCAAGCGCGCTGCGGTCCTGGAAATAGCCGACCGAACTGATCGCGATCGGAAACAGCGTCATGTCCTGCGCGGTGGTGAAGGTGCAGCGTGTCGACAGGCCGGCCTGCAGGCTGGAGACCAGCCGCGTGCCGCGCTTGACGACGTGGCCGGCAAGCATTGTCTGCACCTGCTGGCCGGGCTTCAGCACCACCATGGCGGTTGCCGGCGCCGGCGTGACGAGATCGGGATAAAGCACGTCGAGGATGCTGCGCGAAAACCGCGAGCGCTCGGCATCCACCTTCAGGCGCGTGCGCGCGGCGAGGAAGGCGACGCCGTCGAGCAGCCGCTCCACATAGGGGTCGGGACACGGCACCGTATCCAGCGACAAATTGCGGGCAACCGCCGGATGCATGTCGGCGAACTCCGCCGCCAGCCCGCGTATGTGGGACAGTTCCTCCTCGTAATATTCTACGAAGACCCGGTCCATCTCTCAGGCTTCCCTGAACTCGGTGCGCGCCAGTCCGTTGTCGAGATTGATCGTCGTGCGCAGGCGCATGCGCTCGGGCGTCGGCGTCATGATCAGCACGGCGTCGATCTCGATCTTCAGGCCGGTCTTGTCGCCGAGGTTGACCGTGACTTTCGTCGCGCTCTCCTTCAGCCGCGGCTCGAATGCGGCGAGCACGGCGCGGATCTCGCGTGCCAGAACATCGCGATCGAAGTCGCGCGACGACCGGCCGGAGAAGGACGGCACGCCATAATTGACAACGCTGCGGCGCACCTCCGGAAAGTCGGCCAGCGATGTCGGACGGTCGGTCATCTGCTCGGCCTCGAGATCGGATAGCAGCGGCGCGGATTCGAAACGCTCGGTGTTGAACAGCGCCTCGATGTCGCGCCGCACGGCCTCGCGCAGCACATCGGGCGACACCACGATGCCTCGGCTTTCAAGCTCGCCACGGTGCCGGTTCTGAAACGCCAGCCGGTGCAGCCGGCGCTTCTGATCGGGGTTCAATGCGTCATCGGCGTCGATGCGCCTCGGTCCGTCTGCCAGCAGCTCGTCCAGGCGCTCTGCGCCAAGCTCCTCCTGCAGAGCCTGCCTGAGCCCGTCTATCTCCGAGCTCAGGCCCGGCAGATCGTTGACGAGGCGGTCCCACAGCGAAGGCTGTACCGCCTCGCGCTTGGCCCGTGAACCGCCCGCCTGTACCTTGTCGGCGGCAGGGCGCTTTGCTCGCCCCTCACTTGCCGACATAGACATCCATTTCGGCTTCGTCATTGTCGTCATAGACGAACTTGATCTTCTTGTAGGCGAAGGAGACTTCCTCCTGGATCAGGTCGGCTTCATCATCGGCCTGCGACATGTCGTATTCCATGATCGAGGCGTCGGTCAGGGTAACGACCAGATAGTCCTTGCTCTCGCCGTCGATGGTCCGCCGCGCGGAGAATTTGACCTCGTCCAGCGCCTTGTTTTCGAACAGGGCCTTGGCCAGATAGGGTGAGGCCTTGTCATAGTGCTTGGTGAACTTGATCATGCCCATCGACACGCGGCCTCGGCGCGAGAGGGAATTGGGGTCGTAGGGCGCGACCATCTTGTAATCGACGCCATGGATTTCGATCTCGTCGTCATGGCCGTCGCGTGTGCTAGGCCCCTTGATATCCGGAACTTTCAGAAAACCGTCGATCTTCATTGTGGGCATTTTCGTTCTCCACCGCTTTCAAACAAAGGTTGGTTGCTGCAATCAGGTCTTCACGGACGGCAATTCCGACACCAGCCTGAGTGAGGCGTTGATGCCCTCCAGCTGGTAGTGCGGGCGCAGATAGAAGCGGGCGTTGTAGTAGCCCGGCCGGCCCTCCACGCTGTCGACCTGCACCTCGGCGGCGGCAAGCGGACGCTTGGCGCGTGCCTTGTCGTCGGCGAAGGCCGGGTTGGCCAGCACGTACCGGTTGATCCATTCGGTCAACCAGATCTGCATGTCGGTGCGTTCCTTGAACGAGCCGACCTTGTCGCGCGCAATCGCCTTGAGGTAGTGGGCGAAGCGCGAGACCGGGAACAGATAGGGCAGGTTGGCTGAGAGCCGCTCGTTGGATTGGGCGTCGGGGTCGACCAGGCGGCCCGCCCGCGTCTCGTCATCCTGCAGCGAATGGGCGCCGATAAAGGCCGCGAGATCGGTGTTCTTGCGGTGCAGGATCGGCATCAGCCCGAGCTTGGCCAGTTCCGCCTCGCGCCGGTCGTCGATGGCGACTTCCGTCGGGCATTTCATCGCGATCGAGCCGTCATCGGTCGGGAAGGAGTGCACCGGCAGGTTAAGCACAGTGCCGCCATTTTCGACGCCGCGGATCTGGGTGCCCCAGCCATAGAGCTTGTGGCTGCGGTTGATGTTGACGCCCATCGGGAAGGCAGCGTTCATCCAGACATATTTGTTGTGATCGCCCTGCACTTCCTCCTCGAAGGAGAAGCCCTTGACCGGGACTGTCTCCGAGCCGTAGGGCAGCCGCGCCAGCACGCGCGGCATGGTCAGCCCGATATAGCGCGCATCCTCGCTCTCGCGCAGCGATTGCCACGAGGCGTAGGCCGGGTTGGAGACGATCTGCTGCAGGTCCTGCGGGTTGGGCAGTTCCTGCCAGCTGTCCATGCGGAACAGCCGTGGCGAGGCGGCGGCGATGAACGGCGTGTGCGCCGAGGCGCAGATGCCGGAGATGTTGCGCAACAGGCCGACGTCGCGCGGGTGGTTGGAGAACTCGTAGGC
Organism: Mesorhizobium sp. L2C066B000; assembly: GCF_000502335.1. Lineage (NCBI taxonomy): Bacteria > Pseudomonadati > Pseudomonadota > Alphaproteobacteria > Hyphomicrobiales > Phyllobacteriaceae > Mesorhizobium > Mesorhizobium sp. L2C066B000. The sequence continues at coordinate 24,033 of NZ_AYWZ01000004.1, read as the reverse complement.
GCCGATGACGCAGCCGATCGGTTCGCCGCCGAGCATCGAATACTCGTCGGTGTAGACCTTCTTGAAGATCGGGCTCTGGTCCCACATCTGGCCTTCATAGTCTTCGAGCGTATCGGCCAGCTGCTCCTTGGAAATGTTCATCACCCGGATCTTCAGCTTCTGATCCGTCTCGGTGTTATTGATGAGATACCAGAGGCCGCGCCAGGTGCCTTCCATCTGCCGCACTTCCGGCGCGTGCAGGATTTCGTTGACCTGGGTCGTCAGCATCTTGTCGATGCCGGCGATCAACGACTTGATCGACTTGATCGAGTTGGACGAGATCGTCGTCGTCTCGGAGCGCGACTGCGCCGCCAGAGCCAAGTTGCGCACCAGCTGCTGCAGCTTCTCGCTGTCGTCCTTCTTGACCTTGAAGTCCTTCTCCAAGAGCTGGCTGAATTCACCGAGATCGACGGCCTCGGCCTCGGCGACGGATGCTGCGGTCTTTTGCTGTTCGGCCATGATCTATTCCTCACCCTTGTCGTCGGACAGCGCCTGGGCGGCGATCTGGCCAAGCAGCGGCTGGTTGTTCAGCAATTGGGCGATGCGCTTTTCGGCATCGACGCGGCCGTCCATGAAGCCGAGCAGCTCCTCGAGCTGGCGCCGCATCTTGAGGATTTCGGCCAGTTGCGGGACCTGTTCGGCGATCTTGTCGGGGGCGAAATCGCCCATCTTGGTGAAGGTCAGGTCGAGCGCCAGTTCTTCGTCGCGCTCCTGTCCCTCGGCCTGCGGCAGCGTGTTCTTCACCCGCGCCTTGACCCTGGGTCCCAGCGCTTCCATGAATTTGGGGAAGCGGTTGGCATCGGTCTCGACAAAGGAACGGTCGAGCACCGTCTTGGACGCTTCCCTGGTCTGCGATGCGCCCGACAGGTCGGCCATCACGCCCATGACGAACGGCAGTTCGATCGTCGTCGGGCTGCCGTAGGTTTCGACATCGTAGGCGATCTGCACGCGCGGGGCGCGATTTCGCTCGATGACCTTCGCTTTGCTTTCGGCTGGCATGTGTTGCTACCTTTCATCCTTCTGGGCAGTCTTCTTGGCGTCGGGAACGCCGGCGAGCAGCCGGAATTCCTTGAGCCCCGACGGGGCGAGGTCTTCCATCAGTTCAACGAAATCCATGTGCACCATCCTGCGCACCCGGCGGGCGAGATGCGGGATCGGACTCGACGGCTCAGTGCGGTCGTAGAACGCGACCACAAGGTCGAGGCACTTCACCACATCGTCGCGCGAGGAAATCCTGTCCGGGAGCCCCGCACCGGTCTCCGCGTAGCTTGCCATCGTCTCGGCTCCATGACCGTTTCTGACCGGCGCGGCCGGGCTTGCCGGGGGAGCAGCCGGGCTGGCCGCCCCCTTCGTCGCTGCCTCTTCCGTGGTCTCGACCGCCGTATTGCGTTCCAGCGTCGTCAGCACGCGCTGCAAAAACCGCTTCAGGTCCGGGACGGCAGCCCCGTTGCTGTCGAGGCGGGCATTCAGCGCCGCATCGACTGCGTCGAGCGCCTCGATCGCTGCGTGCGCCCCGGCGATGAGCGCCGTCATCTGTTCACCGGCCTGGTCCTGATAGGCGGCACAACCGCTGCCCACCCGGTTCAGGAGCTGTCCGTGCGCGCTGACCAGCGCTGCCTTCTCCGTGGCATTCAATCCCGACGCCGCTTCCTGAAGCATGACGCGATCGTCGAGCGCACCCTGTTCGAGATCGCGTCCGCTGATCGGCCCGATGGGACGCGGCGCGAAGAAGACCATCTGCCTGAGGTTCGCCAGCAGGCCTTCCTGGCCGTTCTGCAGGTCGGCCAGCGCGTTGAGGCGGCGCAGGGCGGCCTCGCGTGGTTGGGGGCTGGCCCGCAGCGCCGGGTGCATCGTCTCCCAATGCGTCTCGAAGGTCCTTGCAATCAGGGTCAGGCCCTGTGCCAGTCCGGCCAATCCCTCTTCATTGGCCAGCGCCCGGGCGACAATGACAAGCAGGCGCAGGTCGCGGCCATGCGAACGCAACTCCTCGGCCTTGCCGAGCACGGCAGGCCAGTCGACCGGAATGGTCGATTGCGCGGCTGGCTTGTTGCGCCCGTCATGGACGACCTTGACCTGCGGCTCCGTGAGCCGCTCCAGCTCATGAAAAGCCGGATCGTTGCGCAAGTCTTCGCCTGACGGATTTTCACCGTCCAGCGGAGCAAGCCAGAGTGCGAGATCGATCACAGATACCCCCGGCGACCGGCTCTAAAACCGTACGTGACCCAACGTTAGCACACGGTTGCATATTCCCACAATTCGCCATCCGCTCAAAAGTTAACGAGGCTAATGAATGTCGGTGCAACTGCGTCTCGGATGGCGCAATTCATGGCGTGCTTGGCCAACCTCGTATGTGAAGCGCATCGCATAGGATTAGAAAAAATCGTGGTTGTCTGCATTTGGCGGCGCGGGACTCTCCACAAAGGGAAAAGGCCGGCTGCATCAAGCGCTTTGTCAAGCGGCTGCTTATGTGGCAGGCTGTCGACGGGCAGATTGCAGGAGCACGTTCGATGGAACAGCGCCGGTCGTCGCAGGGGTTCAAACGCAAGGAACTGGTTGGCAAGCTCAATCCGGTCTGCCTGCGCGCCTTCAAGGCCGCCGCCGACAGCGCCAAGCTGCGCGGCAATCCTTACGTCGAACTCGTCCATTTCATAGAACAACTGGTGCTGTCCGAGCGTTCGGATGTGCAGATGATCATTGCCGATGCCGGCGTCGATGCCAGCCGGCTTACCAGCGAAATGACCCGCGCCGTCGACAAGCTGCCCTACGGCGCCACCTCGATCGAGGAATTTTCCGACCACATTTTCCACGCCATCCAGGAAGCCTGGAATCTGGCGACGCTGGAATTCGGCATGGAGGAGGTCCGCAGCGCCCATATCGTGCTCGCCTGCCTGAAGACGCCGGTGCTGGAAGGCCTGGTGGCGAAGATCAGCGGCGAATTCGACAAGATCGACGCCGACGGGGTCATCGCCCGCTTTGCCGAGGTGGTGGAGGGCTCGCTCGAAGCTGGCGCCACGGCAGCAGTGGCTCCCACCGCGGAGGCGCCGCGGCGCGCTCCGGGCGGGGATTCGGCGCTGGCCAAATACGCCACCGACCTCACCCAGCGCGCCCATGACGGCAAGATCGACCCGGTTGTCGGCCGCGACCCGGAGATCCGGCAGATCATCGATATCCTGATGCGCCGCCGGCAGAACAACCCGATCCTGACCGGCGAGGCCGGTGTCGGCAAGACCGCGGTGGTCGAGGGCTTTGCCCTGCGCATCGCCCAGGGCGACGTGCCGCCGCCGCTGCACGGTATCAGCGTGCGCATGCTCGACGTCGGCCTGATGCAGGCCGGCGCCAGCGTCAAGGGCGAGTTCGAGAAGCGCCTGAAGGCGGTGATCGACGAGGTGCAATCCTCCGAAACGCCGGTCATCCTATTCATCGACGAGGCGCACACGCTGATCGGCGCCGGCGGTGCGGCGGGAACCGGCGATGCCGCCAATCTCTTGAAGCCGGCGCTGGCGCGTGGCGAACTGCGCACCATCGCCGCAACCACCTGGGCCGAGTACAAGCAGCACATCGAAAAGGACCCGGCGCTGACCCGCCGTTTCCAGGTGGTCAAGATCGACGAGCCGTCGGAAGCGGTCGCCGTGCTCATGCTGCGCGGTGTCGCCGGCGTGCTCGAACAGCATCACGAGGTGCAGATTCTGGACGAGGCGATCGAGGCGGCGGTCGGCCTGTCGCATCGCTACATCCCGGCGCGGCAATTGCCCGACAAGGCGGTCAGCCTGCTCGACACGGCTTGCGCCAGGGTCGCGATCTCGCAGCATGCGACGCCGGCCGAGGTCGAGGACATTTTGCGGCGCCGCCAGGCGCTCGAGGTCGAAAGCGGCATCATCGGCCGCGAGGCCGCGATCGGCATCGAAGTAACCGACCGGCAGGCGCGGGTCGAGGCCGGGCTCACTGAGACCGGGGCCATGCTCGCCGCCGCCGAGGAGCGCTGGGAGCGCGAAAAGGCGCTGGTTGCCGAGATCCTCGAACTGCGCGCGCGGCTGCGCGGCGACGGCGTGCCGCTCGATGCGGTGGCGACAGCCGAGACCGATGCCGAACCGGCAGCGCCGGACGAAGAAAAGACCAAGGTGCCCAAGGCTGAACCGCCCAAGGCCGAAACGTCCGAGCCTGAAACGCCGAAGGCCAAAGCGTTCGAGACCGAAGCGCCGGCTGCCGAAGCTGCGCCGTCAGATCCTGTCGCCGATCTGGCGCGGCTGCGTGAACTCATGGCCGAGCTTGCCACCGCGCAAGGCGAGACGCCGCTGATCCTGCCGTCGGTCGACCGCAATGCGGTCGCTGCCGTGGTCCAGGACTGGACCGGCATCCCGACGGGACGGATGCTGTCCAGCCAGACCGAAAAGGCGCTCAAGCTGGCCACCACGCTGTCCGAACGTGTCGTCGGCCAGGATCACGCCATGGAGATGATTGCCAAGCGCGTGCAGACCAGCCGCGCCGGGCTCGGAGCGCCGGAAAAGCCGGTCGGCGTGTTCCTGCTCTGCGGCCCCTCGGGAGTCGGCAAGACCGAGACGGCCCTGGTGCTGGCCGAGACGCTCTATGGCGGCGAGCAGAACCTGATCTCGATCAACATGTCCGAATTCCAGGAGGCGCACACCGTCTCGACGCTCAAGGGCGCACCGCCCGGCTATGTCGGCTACGGCAAGGGTGGCATTCTCACCGAGGCCGTGCGCCGAAAACCCTATTCGGTGATCCTGCTCGACGAGGTCGAGAAGGCCCATCCCGACGTCCACGAGATCTTTTTCCAGGTCTTCGACAAGGGCATGATGGATGACAGCGAGGGTAGGCGCATCGACTTCAAGAACACGCTGATCCTGCTGACATCGAATGTCGGGTCCGAAGTCATCATGGAGCGGACGCAAAACGGCACGGTGAGGGCGGGGCTCGACGGCCTCGATGCAGCCTTGCGCGCTCCACTGCTGAAAGTCTTTCCGGCAGCGTTCCTCGGCCGCGTCGTGACCATCCCTTACTATCCGCTCTCGGATTCGATGATCGAGGCCATCACGCGCCATCAGTTCGGCAAGATCGCGCGGCGGCTGCGCGCCAGCCACGACGCCGAACTGGTGATCGGCGACGGCGTCATGGCGCTGGTCAAGGCGCGCTGCACCGAAATCGAGTCCGGTGGCCGCATGATCGACGCCATCCTCACCAACACGCTGTTGCCGGAACTCAGCCGCGGCGTGCTGAACCGGTCGCTCGACGGCGAGAAGATGACCAAGGTGACCGTCAGCGCTTCCACTGACGGGTTTGCCTATTCGTTCGAATAGTCAGGCCTGACTGCTCGGCTCCGTCTCGGCGCGGATCAGCTTGATGTCGGCGCCGGCTGCCCAGGCGCCGATATCCTCGCGCCGCAACGCCGCCGCCATCATGTCGGGAAACAGGTCCGGCGTGCAGGCGAAGACCGGTATGCCAAGTGCCGCGACCGAAGCCGACATCGCCGGATCATAGCCCGGCCGGCCCTGATCGGTCAGCGCCAGCAGCACGATGACATTGACGCCGGACCGGACCAACGCCGCAAGCCGCCGCAGCAAGTCCTGGCCGTTGCCGCCCTCATAGAGGTCGGTGATCAGCACGAAGTGGGATTTGGTCGGCCGCTCGATGCGGTCGGCGCAATAGGCGACCGCCTGGTTGATGTCGGTGCCGCCGCCGAGCTGCACGCCAAACAGCACCTCGACCGGGTCGCTGAGCTCTTCGGTCAGGTCGACGATGGCCGTGTCGAAACAGACCAGCTTGGTGCGCACGACCGGCAGCGACGCCATCACCGCGGCGAAAATCGAGGCGTAGATCACCGAGCTCGCCATCGAGCCGGACTGGTCGACGCACAGCACCACTTCGTCGAGATCGACCAGCCGGCGTTGCTTGCGCATGAAGCCGACCAGTTTTTCCGGCACGACGGTTTTGTGCTCAGGCTGGTAGTGGCGAAGATTGGCCGAGATGGTGCGCGGCCAGTCGATGTCGCGTTGGCGCGGCCGGTTGGTGCGTCGCGACTTGTCGAGCGCGCCACGGATCGCCTCGGCGGTCTTCTGCTCCAGCCGCTGCATCAGCTTGGCAACGATGTCGGCGATGATGGTGCGGGCGATGTCCTTGGTCTTGGCCGGCATCACCGAACGCAGCGAGATCAGGTCGGCGACGAGGTTGACGTCGGCCTCGATCGCCTTGAGGAATTCCGGCTCCATCAGCATCTGCTTCAGGTTCAGCCGCTCAAAGGCATCCTTCTGGACGATCTGGACCACCTGGGCGGGAAAGAAGGAGCGGATATCGCCCATCCATTGCGCCACGCGTGGCGCCGAGCGGCCGAGCCCGCCGCGCCGCTTGCGCGGGTCGGCATCGGCATTGGCGCCGTCGCCGTAAAGCGCATCGAGCGCCGAAGACAGTTTTTTGTCATCACTGGAAAGGGCGGAGGAAGCCTCGTCATCGGCGCCGATCGCCAGCCGCCAGCGGCGCTCGCGCCCGCTATCGGAGGATGCTGGGCCGGGTTCGGGCACTTCGGCTTCGTCATCCATTGTCACACTCCGCCCGCCAGCAATGGCCCAAGCCGCTCCAGGTGACGGCGCCAGCCCTCGCCGCCATCCGGCGCCGGCGTCAGGCCGGCCGGCAACCTTGCGGTGCGGCCGAGCACGGCCTCGATCAACCGCTGCCGCTCCATCGAGTCCAGATTGGAGAAGACGCGGCGCAGCAATGGCAGATGCGCGATGAAAGCGTCCTCGCCGAGCGATTTCAGCCACCCATCGACGGCGCCGCGCAGGCCCTCGTCGTAGATCAGCCGCTGGCCGGCAGTGCTGAAGAAACCTTCGAAGAACCCCGCTGCCTGGGCGACCGGCGTCCCCGGCGACAGCCTGCGTCCGAGCAGCCCGGCGGCGTCCTCTGCCGACAGTTGGCCGGCTTCATAGAGCAGATGCGCGGCGCAGCCGGCGAGCAGCGCCGTCGAGCCCGGACCTTCCAGCACGCCGGTCAGGCCGTTGCGCCATGCATCGAGCACGCCTTCGCCGGGCTCGACCAGCCGGATGGCCGTGTCGGCCTTGCGCACAGCACCGACCAGCGTGGTGGCGGCCTGCTCGTCCAGGTCGCGCACCGCATAGGGCAGCGCGATCGCGCCTTCGACGATCAACCGTTCCAACAAACCGGACAGCCGGTTGGTTTCGGTCTTGCGCGCCTCGCCGTAACGGATGATGTCGGCAAGCGGCGGCACCGAGGCCAGCATCTCCAGGCATTCGCTGCTGTGCGCTGCGCGCGCCTCCAACGCTACAAGGCCGGCGCTCGCGGCCTCCGACAGATCCGCCGTAATGGCGCTCTGGACAAGGGCGGCAAGCGTGTCGAGGCTCGCGGCCGCACCGAGCATCTGGATCAGGCGGCCATTGGCGGCCTTTTCGATAGTCGGGCCGTAGATCAGGTTCTCGACCAGGCGCACGGCATATTCCGGCTCCCAGGCCAGCGTCCATTTTTCGCGAAAGGTGCCGCGGCTGCGGCCGGCGTCGGCCAGCCTGCCCCATTGCACGCCAAGCACGTTCAGCCGGTGCAGCAATGTCGAACGAAACAGTCCGCTTTCGCTGCGCAGATCGACCGACAGCTCGCGTTCCAGCGCCTCCGGCTTCAGCCGCGCCGCCTTCTGGTTGCGCTGCAGGTCCTCGATCAGCGGCGCCAGCGGCGTGTCGGGCGGAATCTCGCCGACATCCGCGCCCAAAAGCAGCTCGGCCTCGACCAGCGCCCACAGCACCGCTTCGCCGTTGAACAGCGCCGCGATCGCGGCATCGCGCAATTCCTCGAAGCCGGGCTTCGGCCGCTCGCGAATGGCAGCCAGTGTGCGCGCAAGCCGCTCGGCCTCGATCAGCGACGCGGTCGACACCAGATGGCCCTTCGCCCGCAGCACCGCCGCGATCGTCGCCAGCCACAGCGTCGCGGCGTCGCGCCGCCCTCGTGTGCGCCACAGATGCTTGCACCAGCCGGGCGCGACGACGCCAGCGCCATAACCATAGCCCAGCGCAAGACGCGGCCCGGTCCATGGCGCCCATGTCATGATGCTTTTGCGCCGGGCAATTCCCTTGATCAGCGCCTGGTCGTTCTTCTGCGTGTGCGCGGCCTGCAGGGCCGGCACATGCCATGCGCCGCAGACGACGGCGATCGGTCCGGCGAATTCCTTGCGCGCGGCGGCGATTTCCAATCGCATATGCGCTTCACGCTTGGCCTCGAACGGCGCGATCGCACCTTCGCCGTCGCGCAGCGTCGTCATCGCATCGGTGATGGCAGCGAAGATTGGACCCGGCTGCGGATTCTGCTCGATAATGTCGGCCCACCAGCTTTCGCCATCTTCATAGCCGGCGGCCGCAGCCAGCGTGCCGATCGGGTCGCGATGCGATGCGGGCTCGCCATCCTCACCGGTTTCGTCCTTGGGTTCGGGCTTGTCGGCGTCAGCCGTTTTGTCGGGGTCGTCGGTTGCCGGTGCCGCGAACCGTGCCGATGACGGCAGGTCGATGAACCGCAATGCCGCCTTGTTCGCCACCGCCCACACCGCCGCCTGGTATTCCGGCGAGAACTCGGCGAACGGCCAGAAACTTGTCGCGGCCGGATCGTCCTCGGGGTAGCAGAGCAGCGCCACCGGCGGCTGCATCTGCGGGCGCGCCAGCAATGGCAGCAGGGCGGACGCGTCGCTCGGCCCTTCGATCAGCACCGCGACCGGCTGCAAGTCCCGCAGCGCCTGCACCAGGCTGTCGGCGGAGCCCGGCCCGTGATGGCGGATGCCGAAATAGGCGACGTCGCTCATGACCTCAGATCGCTGCGTTCAGCGCCGCGTAATAGCCGGCATAGTCCGGCCGCTTCTTGAGCACCGTTTCGAGATATTCCTCCAGCACCACCTTGTCCTGCACCGGGTCCTTGACGATGGCGCCGACAAGGCTGGCGGCGAGGCCTTCGGCGCCGAGCTTGCCGCTGTCGAACCACGCCGCCTGGCTGAGGCCGCCGACCATGGTGGCGATCGCCTCGGCGGTCGAGAGCGAACCCGAAGGCGTCTTCAGCGTCACCTTGCCGTCGGCGGTTGCGCCCGAGCGCAGCTCGCGGAAAATGGTCAACACGCGAGCGATCTCCTCGCCGACATTTTTCGGCACCGGCAGGTCGAGCCCGCCGGCCATCTCGTCGACCCGCTTGGAGACGATCGCCACCTCTTCCGCCATGTCCTCGGGCAGCGGCAGCACCACCACATTGAAGCGGCGTTTCAGCGCCGAGGACAGCTCGTTGACGCCCTTGTCGCGGTTGTTTGCGGTGGCGATGATGTTGAAGCCGCGCTGGGCATAGAGCGACGTGTTGAGTTCCGGGATCGGCATCATCTTTTCCGACAGCACGGTGATCAGCGTATCCTGTACATCGGAGCCCATGCGCGTCAACTCTTCCAGGCGGCATAGCTTGCCGCTCTCCATGGCGCGGTAGAGCGGCGTCGGCACCAGCGCCTCCTGGCTCGGCCCTTTGGCCAAAAGCTGCGCATAGTTCCAGCCGTAGCGGACCTGGTTCTCGTCGGTACCGGCCGTGCACTGCACGATCAGCGTGGAATTGCCCATGATGGCGGCGGCGAGATGTTCCGACACCCAGGACTTGGCGGTGCCGGGAACGCCGAGCAACAGCAGCGCGCGGTCGGTAGCGAGTGTCGCCACCGCGGTTTCCATCAGCCGGCGGCGGCCAACATATTTCGGCGATATCACGGTGCCGTCGCTTGCCTTGCCGCCGAGCAGATAGGTCAGCACGGCCTTCGGCGACAGGCTCCATCCGGCCGGCTTCTGGCGTTCGTCATTGCGCGCCAGCGCCTGCAGTTCAGCGGCATAGGCCTGCTCGACAGGGAGGCGGATGGCTGCGTTCATGGTGCTGTTCTCCGGATTGTCATGTGTTGGTTCCCGTCAGGGCCGCGTTGAGGCGCAGGAAAGCGAGCGAGGCTGCCGCCGGCGGCATGCCAGCCGCAACGACATGCTCGATCAATTTTTCCGCTGTCGCCGCAGTGGCCAGAAAGCCCATCGTTTCCAGCAGGTCGTCGGCGGTTCGCTTCATAGCGTCATCATCGCGGGCGACAGCCGAACGCAATGCCGCCAAGCCCTGGCCGTTCGTCAGGTCGGGCCATTCCAGCCAGTTGGCTTCGAAGCCCTCGGCAAGGGTGGGCGCGCCAATATACTGCGGCGTATCTTTCAGGATCAGTCTGACCAGGACACGCTTCCTGCGGCTATCCAGGCGCGGTGTCAGGTGCAGCACGAATAGTGCCGGCTTGCCTCCCCCGGCGACTAGTGTGTCGGCCATCTGCGTTACGGCAGCGTCGCTGCCCGACGCTGCGACCATTCGTGAGATCTGGATGTCCGCATTTTTGTCGGCACCGAATTGCCAGGCTGCAATGAAATCGGGTTCGCTGACCCCAAATCGGGAAGCGAGGTCGACCAGGTTGCAGGTCTCGAACAATTCGGCCCGGCGCTTTTCCTGCGCCGGCGATTTGAGCTTTGCCGGCGTGTAGGTGGTGCGGCGGCGGATGAAGCCGGATTTGCCTTCTGTGATGAAGGCGGCGAGTTCGGCAACGGGGTCGTCGGCTCCGTCGTTGCCCGGCCGGCCATGCTCGCCCAGCCTTGCCAGCAGCCGGCCCGCCAGCTCCCGCACCTTGCCGGAGCGGTCGGTGGCCAGGCTTTTCAGGAATGGCGCGTCCGTGGGCGTCAGGTTGAAATGCATGAGTTCGATGAGCGCCAGCCGGACTTCAGCCGGCTCGCCCGTCGCCTTGGCTTCCATCAGGCTGCGGGCCGTGGCCGGATCGCGACGGCGCATCTCGGCCAACGCGATACGGCGCGCGGCGGGGTAAAAGTCATCCCAGTTCTGCGCCGTCAGCTGCTCCTGCGGGGCAATCTTCAGCCCCTCGACGCTGGCCTGCCAGTCGATCCACGGCGCATAGATGTCAGGGCTGTTCTGGTCTGATGCCGAAGGCATCCAGTCCATCGGATGCAGCACGTAGCCGCGGCTGGCGACGAGCGTCGCGACACGCGACTTGCGCTGCGCATCGGCGGCTTTCTTCAGGGCCGCCCGCAACAGCGGCCGCAACCGCTCCTGCAGCAGCGGCAGGCCAAGCCTCGGCAGCGGCGGGCGCCGCTTCAGCGTCTTCGGCGCCGACGGCCGCAGGCCAACATCGAGCGCCTGCGCCGCGATCGCCAGCAGACGTCGCTCCCGTTCGTCTGGGCTTGCGCCACCCGCGATCTCCTTCCATGCGGTTGGCGCCAGATCGAACGCGGTTCCGCCGGTGATCCAGCAGTCGCGCATCGTCGCCAGGCCGGTTAGTTCGAGCTCGTTCATGACAGATCGAGCCTCCCGAAGCCGCTTTGCGCGGCCAGCAGATCGAGCCGCGCGCCGTTCCAAAGCGCTACCGTGGCCGCGAGGTCGAGGCCAAGCACGGTCTGATCGACGGTCCCGCTAACAGGCAGGGCGATCCCTTGCGGGTCGTGCGCCGCTTGCCACCAGGCGGTGCCGCGCTCATCGAGCAGGATCGCGCCGGCAGGCAGCATCAGCGGGCTATCGGTCGACCAGGGCGCTGCGTCCTGGTGCGCCGCATGCGCCGCGAGCGGGTCCTTGACAGCGTCGAGGCCGAAATCCGGCCAGGCGCCCGACACGACGTCGCCCTTGCGCTCCGCCACCAAGGCCCGCAGTGGCTGGCGCGACGGGTAGAATACCAGGCGGGCGTGGAACCGGTCACCGGGCGTGAACGCCGCCGAGCGGCGGCCGGCCGAAGCCGGAAAGAAATCGAGCAGCAGCCCAAACTGCGGCGTCGGGCTTTTCAGATCGAGCAGCCAGGTCGAATGGCTGACGAGACCGTCGCGGCGGGTCTCGATCTTCTCGCCGACGACCTCCCAATGGCTGTCGACCTGCTTCGCGTCGGGACTGGACAGAACCTGGTCGCGGGTTTCGGACGCCGACACCAGTCGCTTCAGCTCGGGATCGTCGGGCGCCGAGCGCCAGGCTTTGGCCAGCAGCACCAGCTTGCCGAGTTCGCGGATCGCCGCGTCCGGCCGTTCCTCGCTGCGCAGCGCCATTAGCCGGGCCGTGATTTCGTCGATGCGTCCGGCAAGCGCCGTCGCCTTCATGTCGACAAGCCGAGCCGCAATGCGGCGGCAGCGCTCGCTGCTGGCGTCGGCAAAGGCGGAAAGGCCGAGCCGCAGCTGGTCGGCAATCCACTGGTCGAGTTCGTCCAGCGCGCCTGCCACCGCGGTGCGCGTATCTTCCGCCCGCTTGCGCTGCGCCGTCTCGCGGCGCTCCGCCGCGGCGGCGTCATCGACGGTGCTTTCCTCCGCCTGCGAGGCCTCGCCAATGCTCTTGCCAGACGCGCCCCTGCCAGGCTTTGCGCCGACCGGCGGGGGCGCAGTCTTCCTGCCCCGGCCAAGCCAGTCATTGACCCATTCCGGCGTTGTTTCGGCTGATGTGAAGCTGGCCGGCGCCGTGGCGGCGATCCACATCAGCGCCAGCGTGTGCTTGCAGGGAAATTTTCGCGACGGGCAGGTGCATTTGTAGCCGTGGTCGCCGGTGTCGACGACGGTGCGATAGGGGTTGGATCCCGAGCCCTGGCATTCGCCCCAGATGAGCGCCTGCTGCTCGTTCTTCTCCAGCCGCGGCCAGTTCGAGCGCTTGGTGAGCTTCGAGGCGGCGCTTAGCGACGCCTGATCGGGGGCCAGCGCCTCGATGGTTTTCAGTTCGAATTCCAACCCGCGCCTCTCGTCACCCCAAATCAATGCCTGGCATCAATATAGGGTGCCGTTTGTGAAGGATTGTTGTGGCCCCGGCAAGACGAAGATAGCGCAGATCAGTACAACGGCGTGGCCATATGCCGGGGCGTCGGCCATTGCGCCGTGATCTCGGGCTGCACCGGGCGCTCGAGATAGGTCGACAGCACGACATAGCTTCGCGTCGAGGTGACGCCGGGCGTTTCGTAGAGACGCGCCAGCAGGCCTTCGAGCGCCCTGGTGTCCTCGGTGCGGACCTTGAGAAGCATGCAGGTGTCGCCGGCCACCGAATGGATTTCCTCGACCTCAGGATATTGGGAGACGGCCATCAGCTCCGGTGTCTTGCCCCAGCCCTTGGTATCGATATGCACGAAGGTGAGCAGCGGCTTTTTCACCGCCTTCGGGTCGATGATCACAGCCGTGCCGCGGATGGCGCCGCTGCGCCGCAGGCGCTTGACCCGCTCATGCGCCGCCGGCGGCGACAGGCAGACGCGTTCGCCAAGTTCGGCGTAGCTGATCGTCGCATCCTCGACCAGCACGCCTAATATTTTTCGGTCGATTGCGTCGAGCTCTCGGGGAGCTACCTTGTTCTGCAGAACCCCATCTGTTTCTTCGTCCATATCGAAATTCCTTGTTGTCGCGGAATTCAGTTCGGCCATTATGACCCGATGACGAACGCGCATCAAGCTGCAACGCTCCATCAGCCGATCCCGGCGCTGGCCTATCTCCTGACCGGCTGCATCGCCGTCATCGGCTCGAACTCGCTGGTCCTGGGTCCAATTGCTCCGGCAGTCGCCGCATCCTTCGGCACCAGCGTGCCGGCGGTGATGGCCGCGTCGGCCGCCTTCGGCCTCGGCACTTCGGCCAGCGCGTTGTTCCTCGCCCGCTATATCGACGGCGTCGGCGCCCGCCGCATGCTTGCAGGGCGCGCTGCTTCTTCTGGCCGTCGGGCTTCTCGCCAGCGCGCTTGGCGCCGACGGTGATCATGCTGGTCGCGGCCCAGGCCGTCGCCGGCATCGCCGCCGGCGTCGCCATGCCGGCCATCTATGCCAGTGCAGCGGCAATTGCGCCGCCCGGCCGCGAAAGCGGCACGATCGGCGTCGTGCTGACCGGCTGGACGGTCTCCATGGTGGCCGGCGTGTCGCTGTCGGCCGTGCTTGCCGATCTCGTGCACTGGCGCGCCGTCTTCGCCGCCGTCGCGGTGCTTTCCGCCATTGCGCTTGCTGCCTTGTCGATGACCTCGCTCAGCGACGTCAGGAAGAGCGGCCCGGCAAGCAGCGGCACGATCCCCGGAATGGCCAGCGCAACGAACGGCGACGGTTCATCGCCTGCACCGCCTTCATGACCGCTTTTTACGGCGTCTACGGCTATCTCGGCGATCATCTGCACCAGGATCTGGGCGAGCCCGTCAGCGCCAATGCGCTGGCCGCGCTCGCCTATGGCGCCGGCTTCGGCGCCGCGGCCTTCCTCGACGGCGTCATCGACCGCATCGGCGCGCGGCGCGTCATGCCCTTCGCCTATCTGCTGGTCGCCGTCGTCTATGTCGCCATCGCGCTCGCAAGCAGCAATTTCGTGCTGATCCTGGCTATGATCGCCATATGGGGCCTTGCCAATCATTTCGGCCTGAACGTGCTGGTGATGCGCCTTACCGCGCTCGATCCGTCGCGCCGTGGCACCATCATGGGCCTGAACAGTTCGGTCACCTACCTCGCCGTCTTCATCGGCACCACCAGCTTCGGGCCGCTTTATTCATCGTTCGGCTTTGCCATCTGCGCGATCGTCGCCGCCGTGCTGATGCTGGTTGCGGCAGCAGCGGGGTCATGGCGGTCGCCTCCGCCCATCAAGCCGTAAAGCTTGCGTCCTCATCCCGTCCTTCGCTAGAGCTTGGCTTGCCATGCGAGCCCCGGCCGGATGAAGACGACGCTTGAAACCACTGCCGACCACTCGTCAGACGACCTCGCCTTCCTGGCCGAGCGGCTGACGGCGTTCAATGACGGCGATGTCGGCCCCTCCGGCCGCAAGCCGATCGCGGTCTTCGTTCGTGACGAGCACGGCGCTGTCGTCGCCGGCATTTCGGGATACACCGCCTGGGGCTGGCTCTATGTGCAATGGCTGTGGGTCGACGAACGCCTGCGCGGCCAGCATATGGCCGGCGACATGCTGGACGCTGCCGAGCGCGAAGCAGTCGCCCGGGGCTGCCAGACCGCCTGGATCGACACGTTCAATCCGACAGCGGCCAAAGTCTATGAGCGGCAAGGCTACCGGCGTTTCGGCGAGCTGCCTGACTTTCCCATCGGCCGCAGCCGCATCTTCCTGCAGAAGAAGCTCTAACCTGCCAGCCGCCCGCCTTGCATCGGCCGCGGCACGCCGGTGGTGCTGGGAAAGCTGATCGGCAGGCCGCGCAGCACGCGCACGGCAAGGAAGGCAAAGCATTCGGCCTCCACCGCATCGCCTTTCCAGCCCAGTGTCTCGGCCTGCACCACCTCGACGTTGGCGCGCCTCGCCAGCATCGCCATCATCGTCGGGTTGCGGCGGCCGCCGCCACTGACCGCTAGGCGCTTCGGCCGGCGCGGCAACAAATCGAGCGCCTTGCCGACGGCCGAGACGGTGAAGGCCGTCAGCGTCGCCGCCCCATCCTCTGCGCTGAGGCCGTCGGCCATGGCGGCGCCGAAGTCGAAACGGTCGAGCGATTTCGGATAGGGCTTGGTCAGATACGGATGCTGGAGCAATTTGGCCAGCCGCACTTCATCGACGGTGCCGGCCGCGCCTAGTGCGCCGTCGCGGTCCATCTCGCCGAGGCCGTTTGCCTTGATGAAATCGTTGAGCGGCGCGTTGGCCGGGCCAGTGTCGAAGGCGACGATGTTGTCCTTGCCGTCCCACCAAGTGACGTTGCCGACACCGCCGAGATTGAGCACAGCGGTGTCCCCGCTGGCGTCGGCTTCCCTCAAAAGCGCCGCGTGGTAGGCAGCCGCCAGTGGTGCGCCCTGGCCGCCGGCGCGCACATCGTCCGAGCGGAAATCATAGGCGACCTTGGCGCCCAGGATCGAATGCATCAGCGCGCCGTCGCCCAACTGGCGCGTATCGCCGCGCCGCCCGGGTTGCGGGGCACGATGCAGCACGGTTTGGCCGTGAAAGCCGACCACGCCGATATCGCCCATGGTCAGGCCGTTGCTTTCGACAAGGTCCTTCACCGCCGCCGACTGCGCCCGCGTCAGCGCCTCCTCGGCTTCGGCAAAGATCGCCGGCTCCGGCCCGTCGAAATTCCACACCCGGGCCTGACNCCCGCGTCAGCGCCTCCTCGGCTTCGGCAAAGATCGCCGGCTCCGGCCCGTCGAAATTCCACACCCGGGCCTGACGCAGCGTCTCCTCCAGCAAGGCACGGATCGCTGCGGGGTAGGGGGCCAGCGTATAGGTGCCGAAATCGGCGATCCGCTCGCCATCGGTCTTGATCAGCGCCACGTCGATATTGCCGTCAAGCACGGTGCCGGTCATCAGGCCGACGGCCCAGATTGGTTCCACGGTCGACTCCCTTGCGACACCGTTTGCGATTCCAACGCAATCACCTGTCGGACGGATTGTCTCGCCAGGCAAGACCCTGGCCGCGGTCGATTGCTCCGAACCTGCCGGCAGAGTTTTTCACCGAACAGCGAAAATCGAGCAACGCCGTTCTTGCCTCTTGCCGTTCAAGACGCCAGCTATGGAACAAGCACATCAATCGCCAGGGAGAAACGGCATGGCATCCGAAGTCGCAGTGATCGCGGGCGCGGGCGCGGGCCTGAGCGGCTCGCTGGCCCGTCTTCTCACCAAGGAAGGATTCCGCGTGGTGCTGGCCGCCCGCAACACGGCCAAGCTCGCGGCGCTGGTCGGGGAAACCGGCGCACTGGCCGTCGAAACCGACGTCGCCGACCCGGCCTCCGTCGCCGGCCTGTTCGACACCGCCGACAAGCAAGGTCCGCTGGCGCTTGCGGTCTTCAACGCCAGCGGCCGCACGCGCGGCCCGATCGCCGAGGTCGATCCCGATGCGGTCAAACAGGCGCTGCTGGTTGGCGCCTATGGCGGCTTCCTGGTCGGCCAGCAGGCGGCGCGGCGGCTGCTTTCGCGCGGCTCCGGCTCGATCCTGTTCACCGGCGCTTCGGCCAGCACCAAGGGCTTTCCCAACTCCGCCGGCTTTGCCATGCCGAAATTCGGCCTGCGCGGTCTGGCTCAGTCGATGGCGCGCGAACTCTTCCCGAAGAACATCCATGTCGCCCATTTCATTATCGACGGCCAGATCGAGCCGGTCGGGACGAAGCCCGAGCGACCGGACAGCCAGCTGTCGCCCGATGCGATCGCGCAGACCTATCTCGCGACCCATCGCCAGCATCGCAGCGCCTGGAGCTTCGAGGTCGAGCTGCGGCCCTTTGTCGAGACATTCTGACCGGTCCGGCGTGAGCGTTCTCGCAATCGCGAAATCTTTGAGAGAATATTCCCGGCTTCGTGTTTGAGAAGAAATGCGGTTCTTTGATCCGGCAAGCAGCATTGCCGATGATGTCGTCAAGGCTTGGTATTCCACCTCGCCGCAATGACTTCAGGATTACGAGGGATCGACAATGTCCGAACGCGGAAACGCTTCCAGCTCTCTTCTTTTTTCAGCCATCAGCCGGCGAGCTGCCCTTGCGGCACTTTTTGCCTCGGCCATCACGCTTGTTGGTCTGGCTCAGCCGACGCCGTCCTTCGCCGAGGACAAGAAGTCTATCAAGGTCGGCATCATCAGCGGCGAGGATGAGGATGTCTGGCGCGTCGTCGTCGCCCAGGCCGCCGAAAAAGGCCTGACCGTCGAGACCGTGGTGTTCAACGACTACACCCAGCCCAACGAGGCGCTCGAGCGCGGCGAGATCGACGCCAACGCCTTCCAGCACCAGCCCTATCTCGACAACCAGATCAAGACCCAAGGGTACCACATCGTGCGCGTCGGCTACACCGGCGTCTGGCCGATCGGCCTCTACTCCAAGAAATACACCAAGGTTGCCGACCTGCCCGAAGGCGCCGTCATCGGCCTGCCCAACGACCCCTCCAATGAGGGCCGCGCGCTGCGCGTTCTGCAGAACGAAGGCGTGATCAAGCTGAAGGACGGCACCGGCATCCTGGCGACTACCGCCGACATTGCCGAGAACCCGAAGAAGGTCGTCATCAAGGAACTCGATGCCGGCATTGTCGGGCGCTCGGTCGAGGATCTCGATGCGGCCGTCGTCAACACCGACTGGGCGCTGAAGAGCGGTCTCGGCCCGGATAACCGCATCGCCCAGGAGCCGGTGGCTGACAACCCCTACCGCAACTTCATCGCCGTCAAATCCGGCAACGAGAACGAGGGCTGGGTAAAGACGCTGGTCGCGTCCTACCAGAACGAGAAGGTCAAGGCCGAGTTCGACAAGGTCTACAAGGGCACCGGGATCAGCGCCTATTGATCGGCGCCTGGTTGTCAGGAGCAGGCGGCCCGCTGTTGAGCGGGCCGCCGTCGCATTTGTCGAGCGTCGAAACGGACAGTAAGATGAACCAGCACGTCACGGCCGAAGCATCCGGTCCGGTCAATATATTGGCCGGGCAGGAAGATGTCGTACGCCTCGTCGACCTCAAGCGCCGCTTCGGCGCGACGCCTGCGCTCGACGGCGTCTCGCTGACGGTGAAGAAGGGCGAGATCCTCGGCATCATCGGCCGCAGCGGCGCCGGCAAGTCGACGCTGATCCGCTGCCTCAACGGGCTGGAGCGGCCGGACTCCGGCGACGTCTTCATCGAGGGCCGCGAGATCGGCCGGCTCGGCGAGCGTGAATTGCAGCCGCTGCGGCGCCGCATCGGCATGATCTTCCAGCACTTCAATCTGCTGTCGGCCAAGACCGTGGAGGACAATGTCGCGCTGCCGCTGAAGATCGAGGGCCGCCCAAAGGCCGAACGGCTGGCGCGCGCCGCCGAATTGCTCGACCTCGTCGGCCTGTCGGAGAAGGCGAAGGCCTATCCGTCCTCGCTGTCGGGCGGCCAGAAGCAGCGCGTCGGCATCGCCAGGGCGCTGGCCGCGCGGCCGGCGCTGCTGCTGTCCGACGAGGCGACCTCAGCGCTCGATCCGGAGACGACGCGCTCCATCCTGGCCTTGCTGAAAGACATCAACCGGCAGCTCGGCCTCACCATCCTGCTCATCACCCACGAGATGGAGGTGATCCGCTCGATCGCCGACCGCGTCGCGGTGATCGATGCCGGGCGCATCGTCGAACAAGGCCCGGTGTGGTCGGTCTTTGCCGAGCCGCGTTCCGAAATCACCAGGAGCCTGCTCGGCGGCATCCGCCCGCAACTGCCGGCCGAGATTGCCGGCCGGCTTGCTCCCGGAGGCGGCGCCGAGCTCATCCTCAGGGTCGACGTCGCAGGTGAGGCCGCGTGCGGTCCGCTGCTGTCCGATCTTGCGATGGCGGTGCCGGGGCCGTTCCGCCTCGTCCATGGTGGCATCGACCATGTCCAGCAGCAGCCGGTCGGCACGCTGTTCCTTGCGGTCGCGGGCAACGATCCGAAACATCTGTCGAAAGTAATCGCATTCCTGAAGGCCCGCGACGCACGGGTGGAGGTGCTTGGGCATGTCGCCGGTTCTGTTTGAACTTCTGCTGCGCTCGATCTGGGAGACGGTCCTGATGACGGCGGCATCGGGCCTCATCTCGCTCGTCTTCGGGCTGCCGCTCGGCCTGGCATTGATTGCCACCGAGCGCGGCGGCATTGCCGAAAGCCTGTGGGTGAACCGCGCGCTCGGCGCCGTCATCAACGGCTTCCGCTCGGTGCCTTTCATCATCCTTCTGGTGGCGCTGATCCCGGTGACGCGGCTGATCGTCGGCACCTCGATCGGCACCTGGGCGGCGATCGTGCCGTTGTCGATTGCGGCGACGCCCTACTATGCCCGCATCGCCGAAGTGTCGCTGCGCGAGGTCGATCGCGGCCTGATCGAGGCGGCGCGCGCCATGGGTGGCAACCGCTGGACAATCATCCGCGAGGTGCTGGTGCCGGAAGCATTGCCCGGCATCGTCGCCGGTTTCACGGTGACGCTGGTAACGCTGATCGGCGCCTCGGCCATGGCCGGCGCCATCGGTGCCGGCGGGCTTGGCGACCTCGCCATCCGCTACGGCTACCAGCGTTTTGAGACCAGCGTCATGGTCGCCGTGGTCATTGTGCTGATCATCCTCGTTTGCGGCATCCAGTGGGTCGGCGACCGGCTGGTCGCCAGGCTGGACCGGCGCGGATGAGCGGCCACGAACGTTATTTGCCGGCAGGCTGCCAAACGCAGCGCCGGCTTTCTCTATCGGCGCCGAGATTGCATTGCGCGTTGCTTTGATCGGACCGGCCTGCGTGCCACCGTGACAGCGAAACAAGGAGCTTGACCATGCCCAGGATCGTACCCGTGCTTGATCTCGGCCGCCTCGAACAGGGCGCTTCCGAGCGGCGAACGTTTCTCTTCGACCTGCGCACGGCCGCGCGCGATGTCGGCTTCTTCTATTTGACCGGCCACGGCATATCGGCTGCGGATACCGCAGAAGTGCTCGACGCCTCGCGCCGGTTCTTTGCCTTGCCGGAAGCCGACAAACTGGCGATCGAAATGGTGAAGTCCTCGCAGTTCCGCGGCTATACGCGCGCCGGCGGCGAGCTGACCAAAGGCAAGGCCGACTGGCGCGAACAGCTCGACATCGGCGTCGAACGCCCGGCCATCGAACAAGGCCCCGGCGTGCCCGCCTGGACGCGGCTGCAAGGGCCCAACCAGTGGCCGGCCACGCTGCCCGAGCTGAAGCCGGCGCTACTCGCATGGCAGGCCAAGGCGACGGCGGTGGCGATCCGGCTGCTCCGGGCCTTCGCTTTGTCGCTCGATCAGGCCGAGGACGCCTTCGATCCCGTCTACCGGGCCGAGCCCAACCATCGCATGAAGATCGTGCGCTACCCCGGCCGCGACGCCACCGGCGACAACCAGGGCGTCGGCGCGCACAAGGATGGCGGTTTCCTGACGCTTCTGTTGCAGGACGAGAGCAAGGGGCTGCAGGTCGAATATGACGGTGCCTGGGTCGACGTCGATCCGCTGCCCGACACGCTGGTGGTCAACATCGGCGAACTGCTCGAGCTGGCCTCCAACGGGTATCTGAGAGCAACGGTCCACCGCGTGGTAACGCCACCGGCCGGTGTCGAGCGGATTTCGGTGCCCTTCTTCTTCAGCGCCCGGCTCGACGCCACGATCCCGCTGCTCAACCTGCCCGAGGAACTGGCGGCCGAGGCGCGGGGTCCGGCCAGCGATCCCGACAATCCGCTGTTTCGCAATGTCGGCACCAATGTGCTGAAGAGCCGCCTGCGCTCGCATCCCGACGTGGCGCGCCGGCACTATGCCGATCTTCTGGAAACCGACGCCTCACCGGCTGAAATCTTTCAAAACGAGAACGAAATTTCCGAATCTCACGTTGTTTTAGAAAGCCGTTCGTCGCCATCTGCCGCGAATACGCGCATATAGGAATTATCGTTCGGCGGTTTCCTCCCATTCCACCGAGCGGTGTTCCCCTCTGAAGGTTCTTGACCTTCTTTTGGCCGGGCCGATTTCGCGCCCGGCCTTTTTTATGTCAAGAGCTCTTCTTTCTTCCCCACAAGGGGAGAAGGAAGAGGCGCCAGGTACTTCACCCAAACTTCGGATCAAGGCTGCCCGACTTGTACCGCTTGGCCATCTCAGCTACCGGCAGCGGCTTGATCTTCTGGGCATTGCCGGCGGTGCCGAACTGCTCGAAGCGCTCCTTGCACAGTTTGCGCATCGCGGCCATGGCCGGCGTCAGGTATTTGCGCGGATCGAACTCGCTCGGGTTTTCGGTCAGCACCTTGCGGATGGCGCCGGTCAGCGCCATGCGGTTGTCGGTGTCGATGTTGATCTTGCGCACGCCGTGCTTGATGCCGCGCTGGATCTCTTCCACCGGCACGCCCCAGGTCGGCTTCATCTGGCCGCCATATCTATTGATGATCTCCTGCAGGTCCTCGGGCACCGAGGACGAGCCGTGCATGACGAGATGCATGTTGGGCAGGCGGCGGTGGATTTCCTCGATGACATTCATCGCCAGCACCGCGCCGTCCGGCTTGCGCGAGAATTTGTAGGCGCCGTGGCTGGTGCCCATGGCGACAGCCAGCGCATCGACATGGGTGTCCTTGACGAATTCGACCGCCTGCACTGGGTCGGTCAAGAGCTGGTCGTGGCTGATGGCGCCTTCGATGCCGTGGCCGTCTTCCTGCTCGCCGCCGCCGCTCTCAAGCGAACCGAGCACACCGATCTCGCCTTCCACCGACACGCCGCCCCAATGCGCCATGTCGACGACGCGCCGGGTGATTCCGGAATTGTAGGCATAGTCGGCCGGCGTCTTGCCGTCCTCTTTCAGCGAGCCGTCCATCATCACCGAGGTGAAGCCGTACTGGATGGCGGTGACGCAGGTGGCTTCGTTGTTGCCATGGTCGAGATGCATGCAGACCGGGATGTCGGGGTGGATTTCGACCAGCGCGTCGATCAGCTTGGCCAGCACCACATCATTGGCGTAGGCGCGGGCGCCGCGGCTTGCCTGCAGGATGACCGGCGACTTGGTCTCCTCGGCAGCCTCCATGATGGCGAGGCCCTGTTCCATATTGTTCATGTTGAAAGCGGGTACGCCGTAGCCGTACTCGGCGGCGTGATCGAGCAATTGTCTCAGTGTTATGCGAGCCACCCAATAGTCTCCCGTATCTGGTTTCAAGCGCAACGTCGCGGGCCGGCCGGTTGCCGGCCAGATGCTTCTGGCCGGATTTCGCCAGAACCGCAACCGTCAGCGGCCATCGAGGCCGCAATTCTTGTTGCAGGGCTGAAATCCGGTAGCCAGCCGGTGAGGCGCTAATCTCCCCCATTGAGGGGGAGATGGCCGGCAGGCCAGAGGGGGTCGGTTCGACTGGAGCGCTAGCATCATCTGTCGGTGCTGGGAGGTCGCGTCAGAACGCGCCGACCCCCTCTGTCGCCTTTGGCGACATCTCCCCCTCAAGGGACCCTCAAGGGCATAGGCGCTAAGATAGCTTTGGCATGGACTGAAACTTGCGCTTTCGTGGTGGTTCGCGCCAGCGATATCGCAAGGCATGGAGTTTTTGGCGCAGGGCCGCCAAGGAAGGTTGAGGNGGGGGAGAGACACCCAACTCCTGCGAGAGGGGTTCGGTCACAAGCGCGATGAGGAAGTGTGCAAGGATCCAAGGCTTTGCGATCCTTGGGTCTTTGGCGGGAGGAGAGCGCAGCCCGATCAGGCTCTTCAGGCGCTTGAAGGCGAGTTCGATGCGCCAGCGCATGCGGTAGAGCTTGAGGACCGTATCGGCGGGAAACTCCTCCCGGTCAAGCGAGGTCACAAGCAGGACGAAGCCGGCCGCAATCAGCGTCTGCGGTTGAACCTTGTTGCCCTTGGCCCTGGCTTCCTTGTTGATTTTGCGCCGCGCTTCTTGTGCCGCGGCCTCGGATTTGCGCAAGGCGATCAGGCGCATCTTCACAGGCTCGCCCTTCTTGAGTGCCAGCCGGGCAGGCGTTTCGCAGACTTCCTCCCGGCAGTTCTCCAGGTAGCCGATGAGATCGAACGCCCTGCCGTTGGCGTCGAGCCATCGCGCGTTTTTCCACGACGCGCGCACNTAGCCGATGAGATCGAACGCCCTGCCGTTGGCGTCGAGCCATCGCGCGTTTTTCCACGACGCGCGCACAACAACATCGCCGCCTTGCGCCATCACCTTGGCGATCCGCTCGGCCTGCAGATAGGCGCGGTCACCGATGCGGATCTCGCCCGGCACCACCGGCACGCGGTCGATCAACTCGGCCTCGCTCTGATCGGTGATCTCGATGAAGTCGAACTGCTCGCGCTCAAGCTCGAAGGCGCAGTGCATGCGCCAAAGACCATTGTTCTTCTTCTCATACGCACCGGCCTTGGCAACCGCTGTCGCATCGAGGATGCGNATCCCGCTCGCCGCCGCCCAGGCCACGACGCCCCGCATGCCAACCTTGCCAAGGCAGTAAGCCAGTGTCAGGCGCAACAGGTCGCTCGCCGACCTGACGCCGCGCGGGCGCAGGAACGCCTTCGTCTCGCGGGCAC
The DNA here is from genome assembly GCF_000502335.1 of Mesorhizobium sp. L2C066B000. Taxonomy (NCBI): domain Bacteria; kingdom Pseudomonadati; phylum Pseudomonadota; class Alphaproteobacteria; order Hyphomicrobiales; family Phyllobacteriaceae; genus Mesorhizobium; species Mesorhizobium sp. L2C066B000. The sequence goes on along the minus strand of NZ_AYWZ01000004.1, from coordinate 125 downwards.
TTGCTGCGATCAACTCTTCGCCGCCCAGAAGCTCAATCGTCTCGGCCCAGCCGTCATCAACAAGCGATTCGTGTGTCATCGCAGTGTAGAATCACACCCGATTCCGCAGGGCAACACCTATCTTA
>NZ_AYWZ01000003.1:292500-303666 GCF_000502335.1 Mesorhizobium sp. L2C066B000 | reverse complement strand
ACGACCGGCACGGTGAGCTCCACTTCCGCGCAGGCGGTCAACCTCAACGGCATCGCCACCACAGGCATCAATTTCACCTCGACCAATTCGACCGGCGGCACCAACAACGTGTCGCTGACCAATGTCACCGGCGCCGGCACTGTCAGCCTCGGCTCCGGTGCGCTCGGCGGCGCGACCGGCGCGGCCTTCCTGGTCACCGGCGGCTCGGCCAATGTCAGCTATGCCGGCTCGGTCACCAAGACCACGGCCGGAAACGTCGTCAGCATCTCCACCCGCACCGCCGGCACTACGACATTGTCGGGCACTCTCAGCGCCACCGGCGGCGTGGCCAACGGGATCCTCGTCAACGCCAACACCGGCGGCACGATCAACTTCTCCGGCGCCAGCAAGATACTGACCACCGGAGCCAACAATGCCGTCGACCTGACGGCGAACACCAACACCGCGGTCAACTTCACCGGCGGCGGCCTAGCCATCACCACCACCTCCGGCACCGGCTTCAACGCCACGAGCAACGGTACTGGCACCGTGACCGTTATCGGCTCGGGCAACACGATTTCGACCGGCAGCGGCGTCGCGGTCAACCTTGACACGGTCATCTCGGCGGCTGGCATAACCTTCGCGTCCACGAACAAGGGCGCCGGCGGCACCAGCGCGGTCATCCTCGACACCGTCACCGGTTCGGGAGCAATCGACCTCGGCACCGGCGCGCTGGCCGGCGGCAGCGCCGCCACGATCCGCATCGGCGACGGCGCCGGCACCGCCAACAGCGGCGGCACGGCGGCCTTCACCTATGCCGGCACCATCACCAGCGGCACCGGCCAGGCCATCAACATCCAGGATCGCGCCGCGGCCGCCGGCAACATCACGCTGTCAGGCAACATCTCTCACAATGTGGCGGGCGTGAACGGCATCCAGCTGGATGACAACGCTGCCGGCATCATCACCTTCTCCGGCACATCGAAGTCGATCACCTCCGGGTCGGCCATTGCTGTGAACCTGACCGACAACACCGGCGCGACGATAGACTTCATCAATGGCGGGCTGGTCATCAACACCACCGGCGCCGCCGGCTTCAATGCCACGGGCGGCGGCACGGTGACGGTGCAGGGAACCGGCAACAGTATCGCGTCGACCAACGGCACGGCGCTCAATGTCGTCAACACGTTTATCGGCGGCTCGGGCCTGACGTTCCAAAGCGTTTCGGCGAATGGCGGCACCAACGGTCTCGTGCTCAACAATACCGGCCTTGCCGCCGGAAATGGCGGGCTGACGGTCACAGGCACTGGTGTCACGGCCGGTTCCGGCGGCACAATCCAGAACACGGTGCAGGGTGCGCTGTTCACGTCGACGAAGAACCTGTCGCTTTCGAACATGAACTTCACCAATGCCAACACAGGCAACGGCACGTTGAACAATGTCGACGGACCGACATTCAACAGCGCCGCCCAGGCCGCCATCAATATGAGCAGCGTGGCGACGGTAACGTTCACCAACCTGAATTTGAACGGCGGCGCGCAGGTCGGCATCAACGGCCAGAACGTCTCGAACATGACCATCGCCAACACCACGGTGACCGGCTTCGGGAACGCCGTCTTCGAAGGCAATATGCGGTTCTACAATCTCATCGGCACGTCATCGATCACGAATTCGACGTTCAGCTTCGCGGCCGGCGCTGGTGGCGACAATCTGGTCGACATCCGCAATGACTCGGGCACCAGCCTGACGCTGAACATCAGCGGCAGCACGTTCAGCAACACCAAGCTTTCTGCAAACGGAGCGCAGGGTCTCAGCTTCGAGGCCTTTGGCACAGCGAGCGCGACGGTCAACATCTCGAACAGCAGCTTCCTGAGCCTCAAGACCTCCGGCGTCGAAGCCTTTGCGCGCGACACCTCGACGCTCAACGTCAACATCACCGACGGCGGCACGGTCGGAAACGGCAATACGTTCGATCCGCAAGGCGGCCTCGGCCGAGCCATCGGCCTCAACGCCGAGGACACCGCGCACCTGAACTTCAAGATCCTCAACAACAAGAAGATCTATGGCAATGGCGGCCCGGTCATCAACGTGTTCGGCATCAACAATGCCGTCATCATGGGCCGCATCAACAACAATGCCGACATCAAGGGCGGCGGCGTCGGTTCGGCGGGCTCGGCGATCTTCATCCATCCGGAAGACGCTTCGACCGGCATCATCGAGATCGTCGGCAACACGATCACCGGGACTGGCAACGATCCGGCGATCTTCGCCACGCCGCACGGCGACGGCGCCGGTCCGAGCACGGACAATGGTTCGCTGGATCTGACGATCATGAACAACAACATCGCTCTTTCGGGCACAGGTGTTGCCGGCAGTGGCGCGGTCGGCATCGATGTGCGCGCGGGTTCCAATGCCGGCGACCTTACGAACACCTATCTGAACATCAGCGGCAACACAGTGACCCTGGCCCAGCCAGCCGACGACATCGCCTTCCTGGCACGCATAGGCAGCACTACGTCGCATCTGTATTTCCAGAACTTTGTAGGCGGCGCGAACAATCAGGCAATTGCTACCGCCATCTGGAATGCCGGGGGCAACACGCCGGCCGGTTCGGTGTTCTCCTTCGACGCCGGCGGTGCACCGGCCTATGCCGCGATACCTGGCGGGCACAATGGCGGGCTGGTCCTTGTGCCGACCAACTGACTCTAGAGGCGAATGCTTGCGAAGCATTCGTGTGTTTATCGGCAGTAGATCAGCATTAATTTTCTTGGAGATTTCTGTCGACTTGCTAATACAATCGTCTTAAGGTCTGTACAGAGTTTGGGGGAGAGGACTTATGTCTGAGCCGTTTTTATCGGAAATCAGAATCATGTCGTTTGTGTTCGCGCCAAAAGGCTGGGCACTCTGTAACGGCCAGCTTCTCCCCATAAATCAAAACCAGCCGCTCTTTTCGCTGCTCGGCACCACCTTCGGCGGCGATGGCCGGGTGAATTTCGCACTTCCCGACTTTCGCGGGCGCATGCCGATTCATGTCGGCGGCGGCCATACGCTGGGCGAGCGCGGCGGCGAGCAGGCCCACACGCTGTCTATCGCCGAAATGCCCACGCATATACACAGCGCCGGCGCATCGTCCGGCACCGGCGTGAGCAACCTTCCGGCCAACAACGTTCTGGGCAACAGCACGCCGAACCTCCTTTATGGCCCAGTGCAAAACCTCGGCGCCATGGCTTCCGGCACCGTCACCAATATCGGCGGCAGTCAGGCACATCTCAATATGCAGCCTTTTCTGGCATTGAATTTCTGCATTGCCCTGCAGGGCATTTTCCCATCGCCGACCTGAGGAAACGCGATCATGGCACAACCCTATGTTGGCGAAGTTCGAATGTTTGCCGGCAACTTCGCGCCAGCCGGCTGGATGTTCTGCGAGGGACAGTTGCTGCCGATCTCCGAGAACGAGACACTTTTCCAACTGATAGGCACCACCTATGGCGGCGATGGCCAGAGCACCTTCGCATTGCCTGACCTGCGTGGCCGCCTTCCCATCCATCAGGGCAACGGGTTCATCCTGGCCGAGACGGGGGGCGTGGAGGAGATCACCCTGACAATCCAGCAGATTCCGGCGCATACCCACGCCCTGCTGGCCTCGAGCGACGTAGCCAATCAGCCCAATCCCAGCCAAAGCGTCATCGGCAGGTCAGGTCAGGTCAATGCGTTCATCAACGGCGGCCCATCGGTGCCAATGAGCACCCAGTTCCTCGGTAGCCGCGGCGGCAGCCAGCCACACAGCAATTTCCAGCCCTATCTGTGCGTCGACTTCATTATCTCGCTGTTCGGCATATTCCCTTCGCCGACTTAAAGAGGACCGTCATGGCCGATCCGTTCGTTGCCGAAATCCGTATCTTTCCGTTCAAATTCTCGCCCAAGGGCTGGGCCTGGTGCGACGGCCAATTGCTGCCGCTATCGCAGAACACCGCATTGTTCTCGCTGCTCGGCACCACCTATGGCGGCAACGGGAAGTCCAACTTCGCCCTGCCTGACTTGCAAGGCCGCGCACCGATGCACCCGGGGCAAGGACCGGGCCTGTCGCTGCATGATCTTGGCGAAAACGGTGGTTCCGAAACGGTGTCTCTGCTGGAGTCCGAGCTTCCGATGCATAACCATTTCGCCATGGCCGCCCCGTCGGTCGTCAGCGGAGACAGCAACATCGCTCCCGGCAATGCGTTCGCCAAGTCGAGCCAAGGAAATGTATATGTCGCGCCAGGCGGCATGGTGTCACTGTCGGACCAGGCAGTATCGCCCGCCGGCGCCGACCAGCCGCACAACAATATGCAGCCCTATCTCACTTGTTATTTCTGCATCGCACTGCAAGGCGTTTTCCCGCCGAGAGGCTGATACCAGGCAACAAGGCAGGACCGATACGATGGCCAAGAAAGCAGAACCGAAATCGAACGAACCGGCTTCAAAGGACAAGAAGCCGGCTGCGGCTCCGAAGGCCGCTTCGAAGGCCAAGGCGAGCTCCGGGCCTGGGCCTATGTACCAGCACATGCCGGCTGGCGTTTCGTTCTTCGAATTGTCGCGGCTGATGGTGGTGGGTATTGATTCCGCCAAGGGTCAGTTGATCCAGAAAGCGCAGACCTCGCCGAACGGACATTGGCCCTCCGCCTGGTCGCCGATCGCGCCCGGCGCCTGGGTGATCATGACGGCGGGCCTGACCAGGGATGGCCGCGTCGCGGTCGTGGCGCAGCCCTCGGGCGCCGCCAGTCTTTCCTTCATCACCGAGGACGAAAGCCAGGCCGGCCCGACAAGCAAATGGAACGCGCCGATGAACATCGGCGCACCGCCCGGCGCCGCCAGTTACCAGAAGCTTTCCATGTCCAACGATGCCGACGGCCGCATCGAGGTCTTCCTCACGGACAATCAGGGTCGCATCTGGTGGATCTACCAGAATCCGGAGCAGATCGTGCAGGTGCAGAAAACCATCACCCCGCCCGGCTCGACGACACCGATCGTCGTCACCGTCGATGAGCTCACGCCGCCCGCCAAGATGTGGAGCGACTGGATCCAGCTTGCCGGTCAACTGATAACGATCACTGCCATCCACCAGGGCGACGGCCGCATCGCGCTGTTCGGCATCAATTCGAATCTCCAGCTCTATCGCTGCCAGCAGGCGACCGCACAGGCACTGAAGGCGGCCGACTGGACGCAATGGGTGCAGATCGACAGCTCGCAAAGCGGCGGTTTTATCGAGATGGCGCCGGTGATCGGGCCGCTGGGCGCCACCAATCTGTTTGCCTTGAGCAAGGGCGGGCAGGTGCTGCACACGCGCCAGATGCCTGCCGGATCGGACTTCTGGACGCAATTGGCGACACCCGGTTATTCCAGGTGGCCCCAAAACGCGCTCGCCGCCGGCATCCAGGGCGACGGCGACATCGTGCTGGTCGCCACCGACCAGCAGCATGTCCTGCAGTTCAACGCGCAGTGGGATGCCTATAACCAGAACTGGTCAGGATGGCGTGATTTCGGCTTTGTCCTCAACTCGGCCCGCCTGTCGCTCAACTACAATGCCGACGGCCGGCTCGCTTTGTTCATGCTGATGGTCATGCCGGACGGCACAAGTGGGCTCTGGACGATCAACCAGATGTCTATCGACAGCTCCGAATGGGAATATGGCTGGACGGCGCTGACCACCAGCAACCTCAAGCAGATTGTCGTTGTACGCGACCTGACGCCGCCGGCCTGAAAGACTGCTCCGCCGAATGGTAATTGCCGGCTTACGCTACATACGGGCAGCCGCGCTTGGGCTCGCACTGAGGCCCGAGACAGATGCCGACCGGCCGTTCATGGCCGCGCTTTATGCCTCGACGCGGACGGCGGAACTCGCCGGTGTGCCGTGGCCGCCGGAGGACAAGACGCAGTTTCTCGACATGCAGTTCCAGGCGCAGCACGCGCATTTCCGGCGCTATTATCCGCAAGGTGAATGGCATGTGGTGACGCATGCCGGGCAGGACATCGGCCGCCTCTATCTCGAGCGCTGGCCAAGCCAGCATCGCATCATCGACATCGCCTTCCTGCCGGTGCATTGCGGCAAGGGCTTTGGCACAGCGCTGCTCGGCGATGTGATCGACGAGGCTGCCGCCGTCGGCAAGCCCGTGTCTATCCATGTCGAGAAGAACAATCCCGCGCGCCGGCTCTATCTGCGCCTTGGCTTCGTGGTCGCCGAAGACAAGGGCGTCTACGACCTGATGGCGGGGCCGGTGGCGGCATCCGCCGAGGCCGGTCAGTTGAAGACGGCCTCGTAGAGATAGCCGGTTGCATCGGCTGACACAGGCACGATGAAGATGTCGTGAGTGGTGTCGCTGCGGACAAAGCGATAGATAGCCTGCGGCAGCGCCGCGTCGCGCGGCCCCCTGAACAGCAGCGTGAAGCCACCGCCGCCGCGCGGGCTGTTGGCAATGGGCTGCACCGCGCTCAGTTCCAGCGTGAGCGTCTGACCGCCGGCTTCGACGGAAAAGCTCTGCCCCTGCTCGAAATCCGAAAGCGATGCCATGCGCCTGCCCTGGTTCGTCTGTCTTCAGACGTTTTGTGTTTGAGAGTCTGTCCCGTCAGCCAATGTCGCTGCTTGATGGCATGCTGTCTATAGAGCTCGATCTCCAGAAGTACAAAAGAGCACGATCGAACAACGAGGTAGATTTATCCCGCTAATGTCGGGGTGGATCAGTCGTCAGTGCGTTGCGCCCTCGCCGCCGCTGGCCTAAACCGGAAGTGCATAAGAGGAGAATGCCAGGGATGACTGACGCGAAAACGGACGGGGCGGAAAGCACGCCCGCCAATGCGCTGCCGCTGTTCTACAAAAAGCCCGAGGCGCTCAATCTGCTGCGGCACGGCTCACTCGGCCTTACGGCGCGTGCCGATTTCTCCTTTGCCCGCACCGCGCACGCCATCCCCGTCGTCGCCTCGGAAATGCCCGCGGCGATGCGCTCTTACCCCATCGTTTTCATCGGCGACGCCAAGGCGCCTGTCATCATCACCGGCCTGCGCCAGGACCAGAACCTGTTCGTCGGCGCCGACGGCAAATGGGCGGAGCCGCATTACATTCCCGCCTATGTCCGCCGGTACCCCTTCATCCTCGCCGATGAATCGAAAACGACCGGCCGCCTGACGTTGTGCATCGACCGCGCCAACGAACGCGTCGTCGAGCAGATGCCCTCATCCAAGGACAGCGACGAGATCGCGCCCTTCTTCGACGGCAACGAGCCGGCCGAGGCCTCGAAGCAGGCGCTCGCCTTCTGCAGCCAGTTCCAGACCGACTTCAATGCGACTCGCGCCATGATCGACAAGATCGACGCGCACGGCCTGTTCGCGCCGCGGCAGAGCAAGGTGACGCTGGAGGGCGGCGAGACCCTCAACCTCACCGACTTTCAGGTGATCGACGAGCCGGCCTTCAACAAATTGAGCGACGAGGCGTTTCTTGATCTCAGGAAATCCGGCGCGCTTGCGCTGCTCTATTGCCATCTCGCCTCGAGCAACAGCTGGACCTCGCTGGCCTTCCAGGCGTCATTGCGGCGAGCTGGCTGACGCGGCCCGCGACGAAAAGCTTCGGCAAGGCGCGGGTTGTTTAAATCAACGGTTCGCGCCTTCGCACGACGATCTCTCCGCGGCTCGAATCATGCTGTTGTCGTGCAGATCGATTGCCATGACGGGTTGGCGAACTTCCTAATGCTCGACGTATCTCTCGCGAAATGCGCCGAGGCGGCATCAATCCCCCGGTTCGCGGACCTCTCAGCACGCCAACCTTGCTGCCCTCCTCAATCGTTGAATAGCCGGTCGTCGCCATCGATCACGGTCCGAACGCAAAAAGCCCGCGTGAAGCGGGCTGTTTTTGATGTTGGTTGCGGGGACAGGATTTGAACCTGTGACCTTCAGGTTATGAGCCTGACGAGCTACCGGGCTGCTCCACCCCGCGTCACCTCCAGGGCAAGCTCTTGCTTGCTCCGGACTCTCCAGGGCAAGCTCTTGCCTGCTCCGGATCTGAAGCAAGCGTTTGCTTGCTTATCTGGACGTAAGCCTGGGCCTATGAACAGGATGGCTTACAGATAGGTATATGGCTGACCAAATGAAAGGGCCGCTTGCGCGGCCCGTGATCCCTTGGCGGGCCTTTTCGTAGAGAGAAGATTTCAGTTTCATCCGGTTTGCGGATGAGAGTTCAACGTGCGTTTTGCAGACCTGGCAGCGACCTACTCTCCCGCGTCTTGAGACGAAGTACCATCAGCGCTGGAGCGTTTCACGGCCGAGTTCGGAATGGGATCGGGTGCAGCCGCTCCGCCATAACCACCAGGTCGGCAAAACGCACGTTATATCGAGAAGCTGTTTTTTCGTGCCAAGGCGACGTTTGTGTTTTGCTTACGGGCGTAAGCCCGCAAGCGCGACTGCGCGTCGCCGGTTTTCCGGCGCCCTCGCGGAGCATAGGCCCTGTAAGGGCCGCTCATGCGTGAGCGCTGGTCAGATCATCGTGTTCACGATGAGCATAAGGAATGAGAACGATCAAGCCGATCGAACTATTAGTACCGGTAAGCTTCAAGCGTTGCCGCTCTTCCACACCCGGCCTATCAACGTGGTCGTCTTCCACGGTTCTCAGGGAATACTCGTTTTAAGGTGGGTTTCCCGCTTAGATGCCTTCAGCGGTTATCCCGTCCGGATATAGCTACCCTGCTATGCGGCTGGCGCCACAACAGGTCCACCAGAGATCCGTCCATCCCGGTCCTCTCGTACTAGGGACAGATCCTTTCAATATTCCTACACCCACGGCAGATAGGGACCGAACTGTCTCACGACGTTCTGAACCCAACTCACGTACCGCTTTAAATGGCGAACAGCCATACCCTTGGGACCTGCTCCAGCCCCAGGATGCGATGAGTCGACATCGAGGTGCCAAACAACCCCGTCGATATGGACTCTTGGGGGTCATCAGCCTGTTATCCCCGGCGTACCTTTTATCCGTTGAGCGATGGCCCTTCCACGCGGGACCACCGGATCACTATGACCGACTTTCGTCTCTGCTCGACTTGTCAGTCTCGCAGTCAGGCAGGCTTATGCCATTGCACTCAGCGAACGATTTCCGACCGTTCTGAGCCCACCATCGCGCGCCTCCGTTACTCTTTAGGAGGCGACCGCCCCAGTCAAACTACCCACCATACATTGTCCCGGACCCGGATAACGGGCCGCGGTTAGACATCCATAGTAATAAGGGTGGTATTTCAAGGGTGGCTCCACCTGAGCTGGCGCCCAGGTTTCAAAGCCTACCACCTATCCTACACATGCCACTACGAATGCCAATGTAAAGCTATAGTAAAGGTGCACGGGGTCTTTCCGTCTAACCGCAGGAACCCCGCATCTTCACGGGGAATTCAATTTCACTGAGTCTATGCTGGAGACAGCGGGGAAGTCGTTACGCCATTCGTGCAGGTCGGAACTTACCCGACAAGGAATTTCGCTACCTTAGGACCGTTATAGTTACGGCCGCCGTTTACTGGGGCTTCGATTCAGAGCTTGCACCCCTCCTCTTAACCTTCCAGCACCGGGCAGGCGTCAGACCCTATACGTCGTCTTGCGACTTCGCAGAGCCCTGTGTTTTTGATAAACAGTCGCTACCCCCTGGTCTGTGCCACCCTCCTCTACTTGCGTAGAAAAGGGTCACGCTTCTTCCGAAGTTACGCGTGCAATTTGCCGAGTTCCTTCAGCATAGTTCTCTCAAGCGCCTTGGTATACTCTACCTGACCACCAGTGTCGGTTTCGGGTACGGTTTATAAGGAGGAGCTATTTCCTGGAACCGCTCCGCTGCCCGTTCAATCCGATAAGATTGGACAACTTGTGCGATCCGTCACTACCTCCAAGCCCACGAATATTAACGTGGTTCCCATCGACTACGCGTTTCCGCCTCGTCTTAGGGGCCGGCTAACCCTGCTCAGATTAGCTTTAAGCAGGAACCCTTGGTCTTTCGGCGGGGGAGTCTCTCACTCCCCTTACGTTACTCATGTCAGCATTCGCACTTCTGATACCTCCACCACCCCTCACGGGTATGGCTTCGTCAGCTTACAGAACGCTCCGCTACCGCTTGGCCCTTGCGGACCAAACCCTAAGCTTCGGTGTATGGCTTTAGCCCCGTTACATTTTCGGCGCAAAGACCCTTATTTAGACCAGTGAGCTGTTACGCTTTCTTTAAATGATGGCTGCTTCTAAGCCAACATCCTGGTTGTTTTGGGATCCTCACATCCTTTCCCACTTAGCCATAACTTGGGGACCTTAGCTGTAGGTCAGGGTTGTTTCCCTTTTCACGACGGACGTTAGCACCCGCCGTGTGTCTGCCGACTAGTACTCCCAGGTATTCGGAGTTTGGTTAGGTTTGGTAATCCGGTGAGGACCCCTAGCCCATCCAGTGCTCTACCCCCTGGGGTATTCGGTCGACGCTCTACCTAAATAGATTTCGCGGAGAACCAGCTATTTCCGAGTTTGATTGGCCTTTCACCCCTAGCCACAAGTCATCCCGAACTATTGCAACAGTTATGGGTTCGGTCCTCCAGTAAGTGTTACCTTACCTTCAACCTGCTCATGGCTAGATCACTCGGTTTCGGGTCTAATGCGACGAACTGAACGCCCTGTTCAGACTCGCTTTCGCTGCGCCTACACCTAGCGGTTTAAGCTTGCTCGTCACACTAAGTCGCTGACCCATTATACAAAAGGTACGTGGTGACCCTTGCGGGCTCCCACTGTTTGTAGGCAATCGGTTTCAGGTACTCTTTCACTCCCCTTGTCGGGGTGCTTTTCACCTTTCCCTCACGGTACTAGTTCGCTATCGGTCATGCACGAGTACTTAGGCTTGGAAGGTGGTCCTCCCAATTTCAGACAGGATTTCACGTGTCCCGCCTTACTCGAGGACGATTGATTGCATTACGCGTACGGGGCTGTCACCCACTATGGCCCTACTTTCCAGAAGGTTCCGCTTGTCTCTCAATCGCCACTGGCCTGGTCCGGGTTCGCTCGCCACTACTTCCGGAGTCTCGGTTGATGTCCTTTCCTACGGGTACTTAGATGTTTCAGTTCCCCGCGTTCGCCACTTTATCCCTATGTATTCAGGATAAGTTACCTATTATCGATACTTGGAAACCACAGTAGCAGATCGCTCTGCTACTC
>NZ_AYWZ01000003.1:0-287500 GCF_000502335.1 Mesorhizobium sp. L2C066B000 | reverse complement strand
GCGCCTTTGCCAAAGGCATCGAACCGGGCGTTCATGTCCGCCAGGGCCAGACCATCGGCTTCCTCGGTCAGACCGGCCTCTCCACCGGTCCGCATCTTCACTACGAGCTGATCGTCAACGGCACCAAGGTCGACCCGATGCGCGTGCGCCTGCCGGTCGGCAAGGTGCTGAAGGGCGACGACCTGGTCGCTTTCAAGCGCGAGCGCGAGCGCATCGATGAACTGCTCAAGCAGGAAGACAGCAATCCGCTGAAGGTCGCGAGCGCCAAGATCGAAGGCTAATGCATGTCGCCCAGAAGTGTGCCGCGGCTCTGGACAAGGACATGCCTCAAAACAAACACTTAAAGCGCGTCGTATGAATCCGTTTCAGCGCGACGCGCTTTAAGCCGTCACACTCGACGCTGGCGAATCATAATCGCCCCATCAGAGCATTCCGAATCGGGTCGGCTCCGAATCAGGTCGACTGCTCCTCTTCGGCTCGTGACCAAGGCAGCTTTTGCCCCGAAACGGTGGCCCAGGCGATAATAGCGGCAAGCAGGCAAAGCACGGCCGTCACTGTCGACACGGCCGCTAACGCCGCATCGCTGGCGGCGAGCCGTGTTGCATCAAGGTCTGGCGCCAGGCCGGCCAATGCCGGTTCGCCGAATCCCGGAATGCCCGGCCTAGCGCTGGTATCGAGCATCGTCGAATAGACCCAGGCCGCGAGCGAGCCCATCGCCGCCACAGCAATCAGCCCGCCAATGCGCGAAACCGCATTGTTGATGCCGGAAGCGGCGCCGGTATCCTTGTCCTCGACCGCGGTCATGACCGCCGTCGACAGCGGCGACACCACCAGCGCCATGCCGAGCCCCATCACCGCCATCAGCGGAAAGATACCGGTCCAGAAATTGTGCATGCCGGCATGAGTGAGCAAAGCCAGCCCGGCAAAGGCGATGGCAACTACCAGGCAGCCGCTGGCGATCGGAAAACGCGGACCGATGCGATCCGACCACTGGCCGACGAGACCCGACAGCAGCGCGATCGACGCCGACAGCGGCAGGAAGATGAAACCGACCTCTTTGGTGCTCAGCCCCCATCCGGCGATCAACAGCATCGGCAGGTAGAACAGATTGGCCGACAGCGCGAAATACAGGAAGAAGGTGGCGAGGTTGGCGCCGGCAAAGGCGCCGATCCGAAACAGCTTGAGATCGATCATCGGCTCGCGCTGCCGAAGCTCGAAGACGATGAAGATGATAAGCAGCACGGCGCCTGCGGCGATGCTCGGCCCCGACATCAGCCCGCTGCCTTCGGCGCTCATCGAGGTCAGTCCGTAGGCAAGCGCCCCGAAGGCAAGCGTGGCGAGAGCGGCGCCGCCGAGATCGAGGCTTCGCTTCTCCGTCGGCGCGTCGGCGGGAATCTTGGCCAGCAGGAGATAGATCGAGATCAGCCCGAGCGGCAGGTTGACGGCGAAGATCGCCCGCCAGATACCGCCGCCAAAGGCCGACAGGACGAAGCCGCCGAGCACCGGACCGAGCGCAGTCGTCAGCGCCGAGGCGGCGGCCCAGATGCCGATCGCCCGGCCGCGCTCCTTCTTCGGATAGGCCTTGGCGATGATGGCGAGGCTGCCCGGCACCATGATCGCCGCACCAAGGCCCTGAATGGCGCGAAAGGCGATGAGCACCAGCGCATTCGGCGCCACCGCGCAGGCCAGCGAAGCGACGATGAACAGCGCAATGCCGGCAACGAAGGCGCGCCTGAGGCCAAACCGGTCGCCGGCGGCGCCGCCGGCCAGAATCAGCGCCGACAGCGTCAGCGCATAGGCGTTGGAAATCCACTGGACCTCGGCCAGGCTGGCGCCGAGGTCGACGCGCATTGCCGGCATGGCAATGGCCAGGATCGACCCGTCGATGAAGCCGAGCGCTGACGCCAGGATCGCCGCTACCAGCACGAACTTGCGCTGCGACTGCGGGCAAAATGTACCGTTGGAAAGCGACCTGGTCAGGGGAACGGCTGCGGCTTCGCTCGGAGACTTCATGAGCGTCTGCTTAGACTTGTTGCGGGCCGGCAACAACCAGCCAGCACCCTGCGCTCATGAATCCAGCTTTGGATATCGGCCTGCCTTATGGGCAGGCCGATATCACTGCGCTGGAGCGCTCACTTGCTCCGCAACATCATCGGCCGAGGGACCGCCGACGAACTCGACGGTGACGCCCGGCGACACCAGCTTGGCCAGTTCACGCGCATCCCAATTGGTCAGGCGCACGCAGCCATGGCTTTCGGTCTTGCCGATCTTGGAGGGATCGGGCGTGCCGTGAATGCCATAGGTCGGCTTGTCCAGCGCGATCCACACCGAGCCGACCGGGCCGTTCGGACCCGGCGGGATGGTCAGGATCTTGTCGTTCTGGCCCTGCTTGAAATTGATGCTGGGGTTGTAGGTGTAGTTCGGATCGAGCGCGACGCGCGACACCGTATGAGTGCCGGTCGGCGAGGGCGTGTCGGCTGAACCAATGGTGGCCGGATAGGCCGCGACCAGCTTGCCACCGGCGTCATAGGCGAACACCTGCTTCTTGTCCTTGTCGGCGACGATGCGGGCAACCGGCGTCGCCACCAGCCTGCCGAAATTGGCGACCTTGATGATGGTGCCGGGACGGCTGAAGTCGGCCTCGGGATTGAGCCCCTTCAGGTAGTTCTCGTCCATGTGGAACCGTTCGGCCAAGGCTTCGGTGACGGAGGTGTAAGCCATGCGGTCGAGCTGCGCCTTCTGGCTGTAATCCTCCGGTATCGAGGCGACATAAGGCCCGGCCGCGTCTTCGGGCGTGATCGTATAATTGGCGAAAGCATCGCCACCGGTTTGCGCCAGCGCAGCCTGGATGCCGACCGCGTCGGTCGAGCGCAGATTGCTGCCGGTGATCTGGTTATAGGCGGCAAGCGCCTTGTCGACATTGGAGCCGAAGCGCCCGTCGACGACGCCGGGTGAAGCGCCGGCGCGGTCGAGCAGCACCTGCAAGGCGGCTACATCCTGGCGTGCGCCGAGTGAAAGCGAGGGATCGACCACGGTCTTGCCACCGGCTTTCGGCGGCAGCGCGGCCTGGTCGGCGGGCGCCGCCGGTTCGGCGGGATCGATAGAGGCTTCGTTCAGCGGCTGGCGCTTGACGGGCCGCGGTTCAGCGGATTTCGGCGCTTCCGGATAGGTGTCGCTGTCATTAGCATCATCCTGCGGAGCGGCCCCCAGGAATCTGTCGCTTTCAGGATCGTATTCATCAACCGGCGGGCCGGGGATTCGTCCCTGATCGTCCAGTTGCCTGCGGCGGAAACGCGCCATGTCTTCGGGATCGTCGAGATAGTAGCGGTCGTCGTCTTCGACCGGTGCGCGTCCAAGCTCACGTGCCCGCATTTCCCGGCGCAGCGCGCGGCGGTCGAGCCTGGTCTGCGGCGGCTGGATGGCGATGACCTTGCCGGTCTCGGCATCGACGATGACGCGGTTGCCCCTGGCGTCGTAATAGATGTCGAGATTGCCGTCCTGGGCAAGCACAATGCCGCCGCTATCGGCGGCGCGGACGGCCGGCAGTGCGTTGTCCACAGTCGGCGATGCCATGGCGCTGGACGTGAGCAGCCCGGCGGCGAGCACCGAAAAGGCAAGGATCGTGCGGAACATGGTGGTCAAACTCTCCGGTACTTACAGCGCCGCGCGTCCGTTTGGACGCGCAAAGGACGCTGTAACACTTCATGTCTGCGCATGATCCTTTCCGAAAATCGAATTTCGATTTTCGGGGTCATGCGTAATTGCCGCCGCCCGGCAGTGTTCCCACCAGAACGTTCTCGCCACCGTTTGGATGCGCAAGGAACGCCCTGATCGTCAAAAGCCTGCAGGCAAACCCCTTCGCCAGCAAACCACAACATAAGCTTTCCAACATGAACCGGGCATGAAGATGGCGGATTACTGGTTGCTACAGGCCCAATTCCTTGCGCGTCTGCTTCGTCAGCTTGAGGACGACGAGGCGGTGGCTTTCGCCGAGATAGTCCTTCAGCGCATCATCATCCATGCTCTGGCTTGTCTGACGCTGGATCCATTTCATGCCGCGCGAGGCGAGATAGGGCGCCGGCCGGCAGCCGGGCTGATCCTTCAGCACGTCATATGCCATCTCAGAGCATTTGAAGGTGACGAAGACGCCACCCTCCCGGTCATGGCCGGCGATGGTGAAGACCTTGCCACCGACTTTCCAGACATCGGCCCCGCCCCACTGCACGACGTGCGTCGTCTGCGGCAGCGAGGCGCAGAAGCTGTTGTAGTCGTCCAGCGTCATCTGCACCCCCGTCAAAGGATTGTTGTTTCATAAGAAAATGCCGCGCGTCCGGTCGGACGCGCGGCGTTGGATCAGGCTGCCGCGTCGGTCGGCACCACAGTGGGCCTGGACCGGAAATTCAACCGGTCGGAGCCGGCGGTGACCTTGACGGTCGAGCCGTCGAGTATCTCGCCAAGCAGGATTTTTTCCGCCAGCGGATCTTGCAGGTCCTTCTGCATCACCCGCTTCAGCGGCCGCGCGCCATAGGCCGGGTCGTAGCCCTTCGCCGCCAGCCAGTCGATCGATTCCTGGTCGAGCGACAGTGTGATCTTGCGGTCGACGAGCAGGCTTTCCAGCCGCTTGAGTTGGATCTCGACGATGCGGCCCATATCCTGCCGGCGCAGCCGGTGGAACAGGATCACCTCATCGACGCGGTTGAGGAACTCCGGCCTGAACGAGGCTCTCACCACGCTCATAACCTCGTCGCGCACGGCATCGACATCCTGCTCTTCGCCGAGATTGACCAGATATTCGGCGCCGAGGTTCGACGTCATGACGATCAGCGTGTTGCGGAAGTCGACCGTGCGGCCCTGCCCGTCGGTCAGCCGCCCGTCGTCGAGCACCTGCAACAGCACGTTGAAGACATCCGGATGCGCCTTCTCGATCTCGTCGAACAGCACGACCTGATAGGGCCGGCGCCGCACCGCTTCGGTCAGCGCGCCGCCTTCCTCATAGCCGACATAGCCGGGAGGCGCGCCAATCAGCCGGGCGACCGAGTGCTTCTCCATGTATTCCGACATGTCGATTCGCACCATGGCGCTCTCGTCGTCGAACAGGAAATTGGCCAGCGCCTTGGTCAGTTCGGTCTTGCCGACGCCGGTCGGTCCGAGGAACATGAACGAGCCGATCGGCCGGTTCGGATCCTGCAGCCCGGCCCGGGCACGACGCACGGCCTTGGACACCGCCTGTACCGCTTCGCCCTGGCCGACGACTCGCTTGCCGATCTCGTCTTCCATGCGCAGCAGCTTGTCGCGCTCGCCCTGCAGCATCTTGTCGACCGGAATGCCGGTCCAACGCGACACGATATGGGCGACGTGGTCGGGCGTGACCACCTCTTCGACCATGCCGGCCTTGCCGTCCTGGGCTTCGGCTTCCTTCAGCTTCTTTTCCAGTTCCGGGATCTTGCCATAGGCAAGCTCGCCGGCGCGCTGGAATTCACCCTTGCGCTGGGCAATGGCGAGGTCGTTGCGGGCCGCGTCGAGCTGCTTCTTGAGGTCAGCGGCGAGGCCAAGCTTCTGCTTTTCCGACTGCCATTTGGCGGTGATCTCGGTCGATTCCTCCTCGAGGCCGACGAGTTCCTTTTCGAGACGCGCGAGCCGGTCCTTTGACGCCTCGTCCTTCTCGACCTTCAGTGCCTCGCGCTCGATCTTGAGCTGCATGATGCGGCGATCGATCTCGTCCAGCGCCTCGGGCTTGGAATCGACCTGCATCCTCAGCCGCGACGCGGCTTCGTCGACAAGGTCGATCGCCTTGTCCGGCAGGAAACGGTCGGCGATGTAGCGGTTGGACAAGGTCGCCGCCGCGACCAGCGCCGAATCCGAGATGCGCACCTTGTGGTGCTGCTCGTACTTCTCCTTCAGGCCACGCAGGATCGACACGGTATCTTCGACCGACGGCTCGTTGACGAAGACCGGCTGGAACCGGCGGGCAAGGGCCGCGTCCTTCTCGACATGCTTCCTGTATTCATCGAGCGTGGTCGCGCCGACGCAGTGCAGTTCGCCGCGCGCCAGCGCCGGCTTCAACAGGTTCGAAGCGTCCATGGCGCCATCGGCCTTGCCGGCGCCGACCAGCGTGTGCATCTCGTCGATGAACAGGATGATGCCGCCGGCCGCCGAGGTGACTTCGTTGAGCACGGCCTTCAGCCGCTCCTCGAACTCGCCGCGATATTTGGCGCCGGCAATCAGCGCGCCCATGTCGAGCGCCATCAACTGCTTGTCCTTCAGCGATTCGGGCACGTCGCCATTGACGATGCGCAGCGCCAGACCTTCGGCGATCGCCGTTTTGCCGACGCCCGGCTCGCCGATCAGCACCGGGTTGTTCTTGGTACGCCGCGACAGCACCTGGATGGTGCGGCGGATCTCGTCGTCACGGCCAATCACAGGGTCGAGCTTGCCGGCGCGGGCATCGGCGGTGAGGTCGCGCGCGTATTTCTTCAGCGCGTCATAGCCCTGCTCGGCGCTCGCCGAATCGGCGGTACGGCCCTTGCGGACGTCGTTGATCACCTGGTTCAGCGCCTGCGCTGTGACGCCGGCCTTGGACAGGATATCGGCCGTCTTAGCCGACTTCTCCATCGCCAGCGCCTGCAGCAGCCGCTCGACCGTGACAAAACTGTCGCCGGCTTTCTTGGCCAATTCCTCGGCGGTCGAAAACACCTTGGCCAGCGGCTGCGCCAGATAAAGCTGGCCGTTGCCGCCTTCCACCTTGGGCATGGCCTCAAGGGCGGTCTCGACGCCAAGCTTGACGTCGCGCACGTTGCCGCCGGCGCGCTCTATCAGCGAGGCGGCCAGCCCCTCGTCGTCATCGACGAGGACCTTCAGCATATGTTCGGGAGTGAATTGCTGGTGATTGCGCGAGAGCGCCATGGTCTGGGCGGACTGAATGAATCCGCGGACGCGCTCGGAGTATTTCTCGAGGTTCATATCTGTCTCCTTCCATCACCGGCCCGCTTTGCGGCACCGGATCAGATTGCGGTGACGGACCCGCTCATCCGAGCCGGGTCCAGTTCACGCCAGATATGGGGCGCAAGCCATTGCCGCTCAAGACGTCCGGCTGATGATATTGCATGGCCGAGCAAACGAAAACGGCGGAGATTTCTCTCCGCCGTTTCATCGACTTATGTCTTGTGGGTCAGTTGTTGGCGTCGACGGCGAACGGGTCGCCGGCAGAGCTTTCGGCCGGCGCCGCATCAACCACGTCAACAGCGGCAGCGGTCTCGCCGGCGCCATCCACCACCTGGCCACCACCAGACTGTTCGTCACCGACCTGATCGGCATTGTTGCGCGAGCGGCGCGGACGCCGCGGGCGACGGGCAGCGCCGCTCTCGGCGGCTGCCTCATTGAGTTCGGCCCGGGCGGCAAGAGCCGCCGGCGACAGGTTTTCGTACAGCGGCGCCGGCTCGGAGAAACCACTCTCGGCTTCGGGCTCAACCGCGGAAACGGTTTCCGCCTGTGCCGGGGTTTCGGTGAAGCGCTGCTGGTCGCCGCGCTGGCCGTTCTGCTCGCCACGCTGGGCAAAGTCGCCACGCTGGTCGTTCTGGCCATAGCCGCCATTGGGGCGGCGGTCACGGTTGCGGCCATTGTTGTCGCGGCCGTTATTGTTGCGGCCATTATTGTCACGGCCACTGTTGTTCTCGCGGCCGTTTTCCTGGCCGTATGCGAGTTCGGCCGGCGTGCCCTCAATCGTCGGCTGCGGACCGTTGCCGTGGTTGGCCATCGGCGCTTGCGTCTCGCCGCCATTGCCGCTGCCGGCATTGTCAAAATCGTCGCGATCTTCATCGTCGTCGAATTCGTCGCGGTTCTGCGGGGCATTCTGGATCGGCATCTGCGCCTGTGCGGCGGCAATGATGCGGTTGTAGTGCTCGGCGTGCTGGAGGTAATTCTCCGCCATAACCCGGTCGCCGGAGCTTTGCGCGTCACGGGCCAGAGTGGCGTATTTTTCGGCGATCTGCTGAGCCGATCCACGGATTTTCACGTCCGGGCCGTTGCTCTCGTAGTTGCGCGTCAGGGGATTTGGGCCCTTGCGGTTGTTGTTATTGTTATTGTTGTTGCCACCGCCGCCGCCATTGTTGTTGCGACCGCGCATGCGCCTGTTCTGCTGTTGTGGCCTCATAAGACTCTCTTCATTTTGAAATTTTCGAAAAACGTTTCGCGAACGGAGGCGCTCATGCAGCCAGCCGTTTCGTTTCTTCACCGGCGTTCGCCCGCATCAATTGCGTTGGCGCCACGTGTCATCCTGTTCCGGTTACATCACTTGCCGGACGATTCCCGCACGAAGCTTGGGCGTCGTTTGCGCAAGAAGGCAGCTATTTCCAAGGAAAACCGAATCGCTAAGAGCACTGCCTGCTTCGTCTCATCCGGTTAGGGCGGACCCTAGCCGCATTCCCCGGCATTGCCAAGCGCTTTTTTGCACTGCGTCAAGGCTTTCCCTGTTCAAACATAAGAACCCTGTCGTTTCCGCCAAGATCGACAAATGCCCCGGCCAGCCTGTAGCCGGCTGCCGCGAATATGTCTTTGACCTCATTGCGCTGCGTGTGGCCGATCTCGACCGCTATCTTGCCTTCTGCTTCCAGAAACTTTGCCGCCTCGGCGGCGATGATCCTGTAGGGGCCAAGACCGTCCACACCGCCATCAAGGGCTCTGTGCGGATCGAAATCGCGGACCTCGTCCTGCAGATTTCCAATGTCTCTAGACGATATATAGGGAGGGTTTGCGGCAATTACATGGTATCGGCCCGAAACTTTTTCGAACCAGTCAGACTGCAGCCCCACGAACCGGCCGGCGAGTCCGAGTTGCTCGGCATTGCGTATCGCGGTTGCCAGCGCGTCTTGTGAAATATCGACCCCGGTGGCGGTCGCGGCCGGAACCGCGCTGAGCAGCGCCAGCGCAATCGCGCCGGTACCGGTGCCGAGATCGAGGATACGGCATTCCCCCAGCCTTTCGGCCGTCGCGCCGGCAAAAGGCAGGATCGCCTCGACCAGCGTTTCGGTGTCCGGCCGCGGCTCCAGCGTTTCCGGCGACAGCGACAGCCGCAGGCCGTAAAACTCGCGAAACCCGAGGATGCGGTGAACCGGTTCGCCGGCCATGCGGCGCTGCAGAGCAGCGCCGATTGCGGCAACCGCACCCGCATCGACCGTCCGTTGCGGGTCGGCGATCGCCTGCGTACGGTCCGTGCGGGAAAAATGCTCGACGATAAGCCTGGCATCCAGCGCCGGGTCGGAAAGGCCGGCCGCGGCAAGCCGCTCCCGCGCCACCCGCAACAACGGCCCGAGCGCGCCGGGCAACATGTCAGCCATCGAGGCCAATATCGGCGAGCAGCTTCGACTGATGGTCGGCGATCAGCGCATTGATGACCTCATCGAGCTCGCCCATCATCACCCGGTCGAGCTTGTAGAGCGTCAGGTTGATACGATGGTCGGTAAGGCGGCCCTGCGGGAAGTTGTAGGTGCGGATGCGCTCCGAACGGTCGCCCGAACCAACCTGCGATTTGCGTGACTCCGAGCGCTCCTCGTCCGCCTTGCTGCGCTCGAGGTCGTAAAGCCGCGCACGCAGAATCTGCATGGCTTTCGCCCGGTTCTGATGCTGCGACTTCTCCGCCTGCACCACCATGATGCCGGTCGGCAAATGGGTGATGCGCACCGCAGAATCGGTGGTGTTGACGTGCTGGCCGCCCGAACCCGAGGCGCGCATCGTGTCGATACGGATGTCTTCGGCGCGAATGTCGATGTCGACCTCTTCGGCCTCCGGCAGTACGGCAACCGTCGCCGCCGAAGTGTGGATGCGCCCGCTGGCCTCGGTCGCCGGCACGCGCTGCACGCGGTGCACGCCGGATTCAAATTTCAGATGGGCAAAGACTCCCCTACCGGAAATGGTGGCGATGATTTCCTTGAAGCCGCCGGCATCGCCGTCGCTGGCCGACACCGTCTCGAAGCGCCAGCCGCGTTCGGCGGCATAGCGCTCATACATGCGAAAAAGGTCGCCGGCAAACAATGCCGCCTCGTCGCCGCCGGTGCCGGCGCGGATTTCAAGGATGGCGTTCTTGTCGTCGGCCGCATCCTTGGGCAACAGCAGGATCTGGATGTCCTTCTGCAGCTCTTCGATACGCGCTTCGACGCCGGGCAGATCTGCCTCCGCCAGGGCCCGCATCTCGGCATCGGTGCCCTTGTCGGCAAGCATCGCCTCGAGGTCGGCTTGCTCGCGCTCGACTGAGCGCAGTTCCCTGACCTTGGCCACCATGTCCTGCAGCTCGGCATATTCCGAGGCCATCTTCACATAGGCATCGGCCGCCGGGCCGGCCGACATCTGCGCTTCGAGCATCTCGAAACGCTTGACGACCTGATCCATACGCTCGCGGGGAAGATTGACCATGGCTAATGCTATAGCGGGATGGAGCGGTCGTCGGCGAAGGCCTGCAGCAGCGCCCGCATCGGCAGCCCTTGAGCTGGCGCCATCAGATTGTCGGCAAAGAAAGCCTCCAATTCCTCCAGTGGCAGTTCGGTCAACATCGCCTTGACCGGGCCGATCGAGGCTGGAGACATCGAGATCGAGCGGTAGCCAAGGCCGATCAGCGCCATGGCGGAAATGGGTTTTCCGGCAAGCTCGCCGCACAGAGTCACCGGCGTGTGGTTGCGAACCCCGGCGTCGGCGATCTGCTTCAGAACCCGCAGGAACGGCGTCGAAAGCGTGTCGAAGCGGTCGGAGAGCTGCGTGTTCCCCCGATCGACCGCCATGACGAACTGGAACAGGTCGTTGGAGCCGACCGAGACGAAATCGACCGCCTTCATCAACTCGTCGAGCTGGAACAGCAGCGACGGCACTTCCAGCATGGCGCCCACCTTGAGGCTGGTCGGCAGATGGTGGGCAAAGCGGGAGAGATGCCGCACTTCGCGGTCGATGATCTCGCGCGCCTGGGCGATTTCGCCGAGTTCGGTAACCATCGGCAGCATCAGCTTCAGTTCGCGCCCGCCGCAGGCCTTCAGCAGAGCGCGGATCTGGGTCCTGAGCAGACCCGGCCGGTCGAGCGTCAGCCGGATCGCGCGCCAGCCGAGCGCAGGGTTTTCTTCCTGGATGGCGCCCTTGAAGTAGGGCAGCACCTTGTCGCCGCCGATGTCGATGGTGCGGAAGGTGACCGGCTTGCCGCGCGCCGCGTCCAGCACGTCGCGGTAGAGCCGCTCCTGCGCCTCGGCACGCGGGAAGGTCGAGGCGACCATGAACTGCAATTCGGTGCGGAACAGGCCGATGCCGGCCGCACCCGCCTCGGCCAGCTGCGGCAGGTCGACGGCCAGGCCCGCATTCATCAGCAGGTCGACCTGGACGCCGTCCTTGGTCACCGACGGCTTCTTGCGCAGTTCCCGGTAGACTTCCTGCCGGCGCGCCCGGAAGCGCACTTTTTCGGCATAGGCGGCTTCGAGGTCCGGCTGCGGCCGCAGATGGATGGTGCCTTCCTCGCCGTCGACGATGATGGCATCGCCGTTTTCCGCCATGGAAACGGCGCCCTTCATCTGGCCGGCGACCGGAATGCCCATGGCGCGCGCGACGATGACGACATGGCTGGTGGCAGCGCCGTCTTCCAACACCACGCCGCGCAGCTTGTCCCTGGGATAATCAAGCAGTTCGGCCGCGCCCATCGAGCGCGCGACCAGGATGGCATCCTTCGGCAGTGACGCCGCTACGTCGTCAGGCCCGCGCCCCATCAGCTGGCGCAGCAGCCGGTTGGCGAGATCGTCGAAGTCGCTCATCCTCTCGCGCAAATAAGGATCGGTCATGTGCAGCATGCGGGCGCGCATGTCGCTTTGGACCTTTTCCACCGCCGCTTCCGCTGTCAGGCCGTTGCGGATCGCCTCTTCCAGCCGACGCACCCAGCCGCGGTCGTTGGCAAACATGCGATACGCTTCGAGCACCTCGCGATGTTCGCCCTCGAAGGCGACATCGCGCCGCTCCAGCATGTCGTCGATGGAAAGCCTGAGCGAACCGAGCGACGTCTCCAGCCGGCGCACCTCTTCCTCACTGTCCTCGTTGAACAGATTGGTGACGACGATGCGTGGCTCATGCAGCACGACATGGCCGAGGCCGACGCCCTCGTTGAAGGACAGGCCGGTAAAGCTGACGGGACGGCGCAGGTCGAGTTCGAGGCCGGGCCGGGTCAGGCGCGCGAGATCCCCGGTGGCGATCATCTCGGCGATCACCATGGCGGTCGTTTCCAACGCCTCGACCTCGTCGTCGCGGTAGTGGCGCATGGTCTTGTTCTGCACCACCAGCACGCCCAGCGTGCGCCCTGCCCTGAGTACGGGCACGCCGAGGAAGGAATTGTAGATCTCTTCGCCCGTCTCCGGCAGGTAGGCGAAGGCCGGATGTTCCTGCGCATTGGAGAGGTTGAGCGGCCGCGCGCTCGCAGCAATGGTGCCGACGAGGCCCTGCCCCAGCCGCAGTTGCGCCAAATGGACGGCGTTCGGGTTCAGACCTTCGGTGGCATAGAGTTCGAGCACCGAATCGGCGCGCAGCACATAGAGCGAGCAGACCTCGGCGACCATGTTGGAGGCGATGTCGCGCACGATCCGGTCGAGCCGCTCCTGCGGCTCCAGCGGCTCCTGCATGAGCTCGCGGAGCCGTTTCAGCAGAACGCGCGGGCCACTGGCCGTATCACGCATCGCGGCTTCTTCTCCAATGGGCATTTTGCCCGCCGCAGTTTCCACTGCGACCGGCGCACACGCAACAACTCAAATCGCTCTCGCTACTGCTTATCCAGACCGTACACGGAATGCAAAGTACGAACCGCGAGTTCCGTGTAGGGACCGTCGATCAGTATCGAAATCTTGATCTCGGAGGTGGTGATGGCGCGGATGTTGATCGCCTTGTCGGCCAGCGCCTTGAAAGCGGTGGCGGCCACACCGGCATGGCTGCGCATGCCGATGCCGATGACCGAAACCTTCGACATGCCGGCTTCCGACTGCACCACGTCATAGCCGATCGAAGCCTTCAGACGCTCCAGCACGGCCAACGCCTTGTCCACGTCGCCGGACGGCACGGTGAAGGTCATGTCGGTGAACTTGCCGTCCTCTGAGATGTTCTGGACGATCATGTCGACATTGATGTTGGCCTCGGCCAGCGGGCCGAAAATGCCGGCGGCAACGCCCGGGCGGTCGCCGACGCGACGCAGAGAAATCTGCGCTTCGTCCTTGGCGTAGGCAATTCCGGTGACGACCTGCTGTTCCACGATCTCTTCCTCGTCGCAAATGAGCGTTCCCGGAGGATTGAGCAAATCCCCCATTCCGGGCGCATCGGGGTCGTCGAAGGACGACCGCACGAACGTACGCACCCTGTGCACCATGGCAAGCTCGACCGAGCGCACCTGCAAGACCTTGGCGCCGAGCGACGCCATTTCGAGCATTTCCTCGAACGAAATCTTGTTGAGCCGCCGCGCCTTCGGCTCGATGCGCGGATCGGTGGTGTAGACGCCGTCGACATCGGTGTAGATGTCGCAACGGTCGGCCTTGACCGCCGCGGCAATGGCCACCGCGCTTGTGTCGGAGCCGCCGCGGCCGAGCGTGGCGATGCGGTTGTCCGGGCCGATGCCCTGGAAGCCGGCGACGACAGCCACCTGGCCCTCGCCGAAGCGCTTGATCAGGAACGCGCCGTCAATGTCGAGGATGCGCGCCGCGCCATGCGCGTTGTCGGTCTTGATCGGGATCTGCCAGCCCTGCCAGGAGCGGGCATGGACGCCCATATTCTGCAGTGTGATCGCCAGCAGGCCGGCAGTCACCTGCTCGCCCGAGGCGACCACGGCGTCATACTCGCGCGCGTCGTGCATGGGCGAGGCTTCGCGCGTCCAGCCAACCAGTTCGTTGGTCTTGCCCGCCATCGCCGAAACCACGACAGCGACCTCATGGCCGGCATCGACCTCGCGTTTGACGTGACGCGCCACATTGCGGATGCGGGCGATGTCGGCGACGGAGGTTCCGCCGAATTTCATCACGATGCGCGCCATGGAAGCGAAATGCCTTTGACTGAAGCCGGCCCAGGACCGAAAGGGGAAGTAAGCGCTCGACAGAAGCCGGCCGCTGAATGCGCGCCTCCTTAGCCAAATGATCACGGTTTCGCAAGGCTGGCGGCGGATGCCGGCTTCAGGATCGCGGCATATTGCGTTCGGCCCCGCCGCCGCTTACCAAATGCTGCCCGCGGGAAACTCCTTTTGGTCCGGCATATCGAATGATTGTTCGCCTTCGACGCGCCATGCGGTGGCAATCGCTGCCGCTGTTCATCGGCTTCGCCGTGCTGGCGTTGATCGTCGGCACACGCGCCGTGCTGGTCGAGACCCAGAGAGCCAATCGTGAGGCCGCGCGCGAGGCGGTCGAGTATCAGGAATTGCTTTCCGGTTTGCTTGCGATGGCTCAGGAGGCCGAGACCAGCCAGCGCGGCTATCTCCTGACCGGCGAGAAATCCTACCTCCAGCCTTATCGGCAGGCGGTCGACGCCATTCCGGGCCAGCTTGCCCGCATCGACGGCATGACCGCGCCGGACGACGAACTCGTGCAGCAGATCAACCACGTCAAGGACGCGCTTTCACAAAACCAGGCCGAATTGGCTGAGACGATTGCACTCTACGATCGCGGCGATGCGGCAAAAGCTCTGGAACTGGTCCGCAGCGGCCAGGGCAAGGCCGCCATGGACCAGATCCGGGCCAGCATGGACACGATCCGGCGCATTGGCGGCGCAGCCATCGCCGCGCGCGACGCTCATACCGACCGGGTCGAAAACTGGCTGCGAATCGGCTCGATAGCGGCGCTGCTGGCGATCTTCCTGCTTGGCGCCTACACGGTTCGCCTTTCGCGCCGCCGGTTCCGCGCAGTGGCGATCGCCCAGGAAGAGCTGATGCGCAAGAACATCGAGCTCGGCAACGAAATCCAGACGCGTGAAAAGGCCGAATCGCAGATCCGCCAGATGCAGAAGATGGAGGCTGTGGGCCAGCTGACCGGCGGTATCGCCCACGATTTCAACAACATGCTGGCGGTGATCATCAGCGCCATGAACCTCGCCCAGCGCAAGCTGACGCGGGGCGAGCACGACATCATGAAATTCATCGAAGCGGCGACCGATGCGGCGACCCGGGCCGCAAACTTGACGTCACGGCTGCTTGCCTTCTCGCGCCAGCAGCCGCTCGCGCCTCAGGTTGTAGACGCCAATCGTCTGGTCGCCGGCATGTCGGACCTGCTTCGGCGGGCGCTCGGCGAAACCATCCGCATCGAAACCGTGCTGGCTGGCGGCCTGTGGAAGACCCATGCCGATCCGAGCCAGCTCGAAAATGCCATTCTCAATCTGGCGGTCAATGCGCGCGACGCCATGGGCGAGGACGGCAAGATGACCATCGAGACCGCCAACAGCCACCTCGACGAGAGCTACGCCGCCACCCATGCCGAGGTCAAAGACGGCCAGTATGTGATGATCGCGGTCAGCGACACCGGCGCCGGCATGCCGGCGGACGTCATGGAGCGGGCTTTCGAGCCATTTTTCACCACCAAGCCAGTCGACAAGGGCACCGGCCTCGGGCTGAGCCAAGTGTTCGGCTTCGTCAAACAGTCCGGCGGACACGTCAAGATCTACTCGGAACCCGGCCAAGGCACCACGATCAGGATCTACCTGCCGCGCTTCTTCGGCCCGGAAGAGGCCGCCATATCTTCGGAAGGAGCCGGAAATCCTGCCGTGCCGGTCACCGAAACCATCCTTGTCGTGGAGGACGATCCACGCGTGCGGGCTTCCACCACCGATGCCATGCGCGAACTCGGCTACACCGTCATTCATGCCGCAAGCGGCCAGGAAGCGCTGGAAAAGCTGGGCGACAACCCTGGTGTGGCGCTCATGTTCACCGATATCGTCATGCCGGTGATGAATGGCCGCAAGCTCGCCGAGGAGGCGCTGGCGCGCATGCCGAAGCTGAAGGTGATCTTCACCACCGGCTTCACCAGGAACGCCGTCGTCCACAATGGCGTGCTCGACCATGACGTGCATTTCCTGGCCAAGCCCTTCACCATCGAGCAGCTGGCGGCGAAATTGCGCGACGTGCTGGACGCAAAATGACCGAGGCCCTGGAAATCGTCACCTTTCGCCTCAAGCCTGGAGCGGAAGCGGGCTTTGCCGCCGCCAACAACCTGGTCGCCGACTGGCTGGCGCGGCAACCTGGTTTCGTAAACCGCTGCCTGGCGCGGCGGGACGATGGCGGATGGGTCGATGTGGTGCGCTGGCGAAGTCGCGAGCAGGCTCTCGCCGCCGCCGGCCGCATCATCGCCGAGATCGGCGATTGCGAAGCGATGCGGGCCATCAATCCCGCAAGTGTTGCGATGGAACATGCGGCGATTGTGATCTCGAGGCCATAGGTCGACTAGCCAGCAGTCGCAAAAACCGGCCTTGACTTTCTTGCCCCGGCACCCGACTTCCTAGCGTCCGAGGAGACCCGCCCCATGCCAGAGGCCCGACGATCGACAATCGATGCCGGAGAAGTGGAACGCTTTTCCGCGCTTGCCGCCGAATGGTGGAACCCGAACGGCAAATTCCGTCCGCTGCACAAATTCAACCCGGTCCGGCTTGCCTATATCCGGGACCAGGTGGCGGCGCGCTTTGGCCGCGATCCGCGGGCGGCGCGGCCGTTCGAAGGCCTGCGTTTCCTCGATATCGGCTGCGGTGGTGGATTGTTGTGCGAGCCGATGGCAAGGCTTGGCGCCGAAGTGGTCGGCGCCGACGCCTCGGCAACCAACATCGAGGTGGCGAAGCTGCACGCGGCCGAAGGCGGCGTGACGGTGGATTATCGCGCTACGACCGCTGAGGATTTGGCCGATTCCGGCGAGAAATTCGACGTCGTCCTCAACATGGAAGTCGTCGAGCATGTTGCCGATGTCGACCTGTTCATCGGCAAGTGCGGCGAGATGGTCAAGCCCGGCGGCATCATGTTCGTGGCCACGATCAACCGCACGCTGAAGGCACTGGGCCTGGCCATAATCGGCGCCGAATATGTGCTGCGCTGGCTGCCGCGCGGCACCCACCAGTTCGGCAAGCTGGTGCGGCCCGAAGAGCTTGAAAAGGCGCTCGGCAGCGCCGCCATGACCATCATCGACCGTACCGGCGTGACCTACAATCCTCTCGCCGACCGCTGGGCACGCTCCAAGGACATGGACGTCAACTATATGGTGCTGGCGGAAAAACGATCGGTCTGAACGAAAGGGGGCGGCCGTGGACACTATGAGGGCCCGAGAGCTGGCGCTCGATCTTCCCGAAACGGTCGAGCAATCGCATTTCGGCAAGGCTGACTTCCGCGTCCGCAACCGTATCTTCGTCTCGCTGCCCGAAGCCGACCGTGCTGTCGTCAAGCTCGACCGGGACCAGCAAGAGATGATGGCCGCGGCTGAGCCATCGGTTTTCAGGCCCGTGACAGGCGGCTGGGGCCAAAAGGGATGGACGTCGATCATGCTCGAAGCCTGCGACGAACAGACATTCCGCAGCGCCGTTCGGACGGCCTGGCGAAACGTCGCCCCGCCGGCGCTACGGAAGCGCCTCGACGCGAGCCAAATTTAAGCTTGAGCAGTTCGAGCAAAGTGTGAAGCGGTTTTCCCGGGAAAAGCGCATAGCGCTTTGCCTAGGGAATTGCGTAAACCAAAGACCCTATGCCTTCTGGCTCTGCGCCTTGGTGGTGATGATCACGCCGATGGTGATGATCACCGCGCCGGCCCAGGTCAGCAACTGGTAGTGCTCGCCGAGGAAGATGGTTCCGGCAAACAGGCCGACGGCCGCCGCCACATAGCCGATCTGGCTGAGATAGACCGGACCGCCCACGGCCTGCAGCCGGAAGAAGAAGGCAAACATCGCCGAGGCCGAAGCGACTTGCGCCACGACAACCAGCGGCACGGCCCTGAGCGGGGCGAAGGCACTGAGGCCGAACAGCGTGAGAATGCCGATCAGCAGCAGCGTCGCCGAGGCCAGGTGGCTGCCGACGGCCAGTTCGATCGGACCGGTGCCTTCGGGCCAGTCGACGGTGCGATAGATATTGCCGGCGGCAAGGCTGACCGGGATCAAAAGTCCGGCCAGCACCCAGTAGACATCGGCCGGCTGGCCGGCCTCGCCGCGCGTCACCGCCACCATGACGGCGCCGATGAAGCCGACGGCGATACCGATACTGCCGAGCGTATTTGGCCGTCGAACGCCGAGCAGGATCGAAAACACCAGTGTGATGACCGGCGACAGCGTGAACATGATGCCGGTATAGCCGGCGCCGAGATGCGGGATAGCCGAAAACATCAGCAGATTGGGCACGGCGTAGGACACGGCGGCGGTGATGAAGAAATAGCGCAGTCTGTGCGAGGTGAGCCGCATGCGCTCGCCGTTCGCGAGCAACGCGCACAGCAGCACGCCCCCGGCGCCGAACGAGATGACGAAGGCCCAGACCATGGCCGGAACGCCGACAGCCGTCGCCAGCTTGCCGAACGGCAGGGTCAGGCCGAGCAGGCCGCCGGTGACGACCAGCAGGCCAAGCGCCGATTCCCAGAGAAATTTCATCGGATGGTCCCGTCACTCACTTGCGGCACTGGGTCGAAACTGTATCTTTAGGTAGCATACCACAAAGATTCTTAACGTCAAGATACTTAGCGGTGAGACAGATGGATCGCGCGGCAAAGGCGGTGGAGCAATGGAAGCGGGAACGGCCGGACCTGGAGGTGTCGCCAATGCTGGTGCTTGGGCGGCTGAACGAAGCCTCGTCGCTAATCGCCCGCGAGCGCCTCGCCCCGCTGTTTGCCCGTTTCGGACTGCAGGCCGGCGAATTCGATGTGCTGGCGACGCTGCGCCGCTCCGGCCAGCCCTACGCGCTGACACCGACCGCTCTATACGAGGCGACGATGGTGACCTCCGGCGCCATGACCAACCGGCTCGACCGGCTTGAGAAGGCCGGACTGATCCTGCGCGGCCCGCACCCCAACGACCGGCGTGGCATTGTCGTGCAACTGACCGAAAAAGGTCTGGCCTTGATCGACGAAGCCCTGACCGCCCACGTCGCCAACGAGCATGAAATCCTCGCCGGGCTCACCGGCACGGAGCGGGGGGCACTGGCTCAGTTGCTTGGCAAATTGATCGATAGCGCCAGCTGATCGCTCAATTGCGCTCCTCGGGAAAACTCGGGATCGGCATGAAATCGATGCCATCCTCGGCCAAGCTCTTGGCTTCGTCCAACGTCGCCTCGCCATAGATGCCGCGCGCATCGCTCTCGCCGAAATGGATCTTGCGCGCTTCTTCGGCAAACTTGTCGCCGACATAGTCGGCATTCTCGCGCACCTTCTCGGCCATCGCCTTCAGTTGCGCCAAAGCCTGCTTCTGGGTTTCGCCCATGGCCAGCGCAATTGTTTCCTGCTTCCGCGCGGTGGAGACGGCTGGCGCCATCAGCGCCTTTTGCACCTTGTGCGAGCCGCAGCTCGGGCAATCGACGAAGCCGCGCTTCTTCTGCGTGTCGAAATCGTCATTGCTGCGAAACCAGCCCTCGAATTCGTGCTCGTGCTCGCAGATCAGGGCAAAGCGGATCACGAAGCCGCGCCCCTGAGCCGCGGCGCTTCCACTGCGCCGGCATTGACGGCAAAATCACGCGCGTTCTTGAGATTGGGGATTTTCTTACGCGCGGCCGACGACTGCGCCGTGTCGATCTCGGCGATGATCACCTCCGGATCGTCATGGTCGGCCTCGGCGAGAATTCGACCCCATGGGTCGACGATCAGCGAATGGCCATAGGTTTCGCGGCCATCCTCATGCAGGCCACCTTGTGCTGCAGCAACCACATAGGCGCCGTTCTCGATGGCACGGGCTCGCAGCAGCACATGCCAGTGCGCCTCGCCGGTCTGGCGGGTGAAGGCGGCAGGCACCGACAAGAGGTCGGCGCCGGCCATCGCCTCGGCGCGGAACAGCTGTGGAAAGCGTAGATCGTAGCAGACGGCAAAGCCGAGCCTAGCGCCGTCGATCTCGGTGACGACGGCCTCGGTGCCCGGCTCATAGGCGGCGGATTCGCGCCAGCTCTCGCCATTGTCGAGGTCGACATCGAACATGTGGATCTTGTCGTAGGTGGCAAGGGTGGCGCCGTCCGGCCCAAACAGCAGCGCCCGGTTGGCGAGCTTGCCGTCGGTGCGCAGGATGGCGGTCGAGCCGATGTGCAGGAAGACGCCGAGTTCGCTGGCGAGCTTGCGCGCGGCCGCCACGACGATGTCCTTGTCTTCCAAGGTGAAGGAAGCAGCCCTGGCTTCCTTGTCGCGGATCAGCGCACCGGTCATTTCCGGGGTCTGGATGTAGGTTGCACCGAGGCCTGCCGCTTCGCGCACCAGCCGTTCGAGATCGACCGCGTTGCGCTCGGGGCTCTCGCCCGAACGCATCTGGATCGCCGCCGCCTTGAAAATACCCATCGTCACGTCCTCTTTGAGCAATTCCAGGAAAAGTGTGTAACGGTTTTCCGTCCGGAATTGCATAAAAACAAAGACATAGAGCGGCCCTACGAACCGCTCTTTGTCGTCGAGCCGTTGGCAAGCAGCCTGTCCAGCTGCCCCCGTGCCTCCAACTCGTGGAGGTCGTCGGAGCCGCCGACATGCGTGTCGCCGATGAAAATCTGCGGAAAGGTCGAGCGGCCATGCGCCCGCGAAATCATTTCCTGGCGCAATTCCGGCGAAAACGAAGCGTCATGCTCGGTGTAGGCGACGCCCTTGCGGTCGAGCAACCGCTTGGCCGCTGCGCAATAGCCGCACATCATACGGGTGTAAATCGTCACATCGAGCATCGGTCCGTGCCTTTCTTTGCCCTTATATAGTCGCGGACTCGTCGGCCCGAAAGTCCCCCGGCAGGACACGCGCAAAGGTCAGCACATCGACCGCTCCGGCGCCGCCCTTCTTCAGCGCCTTGGCGACCGAGCGCACGGTAGCGCCGGTGGTGTAGACATCGTCGACCAGAAGCACGCGGCGCCCAGTGATCTCGATTTCGGCTTCCGCAGGCACACGGAAGGCGGCGCGGACATTGGCCTCGCGCTCCTGCCGCTCCAGCCCGACCTGCTGGCGCGTGAGCTTGACGCGCCGGACCGCCGAGGGCGAGAAAGGCAGCCCGCTAAGCTGCGCAACCGCCCTTGCCAACTCCGCCGACTGGTTGAACTGCCGGCGAAAGAAGCGCCGCCAGTGCAGCGGCACCGGTACGACGACATCGGCGTCTGCAATTAGCTCGGCGCCGGCGCGCAGCATCCAGCGCGCCATCCATGGCGCCAGATCGGTGCGGTCCTGGTATTTCAGCCCTTGCACCATCTGGCGGGCGACACCGGAATAGGCCACGGCCGCCCGCGCCCGCTCGAACGGCGGCGGATCGGCGATCGCCTCGGCCGACAGGAACCCCTCGCCCATATCGTGGGTGAATGGCGTGCCCATGACCGCGCACCATGGCCGCTCCAGCAGCCTCAGCTTCGGCCAGCAGGCGCCGCACAAAACGCCGGGTTGCGAGACGTGCCTGCGACAGCCGGCACAGACCGGCGGGAACAGCATCCGCGCCGGCCAGTCCAACATGGCCAGTTTCAACATGGTTTGAGCGAGGCTCTTGATCTCCATCACCGGATCGGCCACGTGGTTTTGTCGTCCGCGCCAGGATATCACTAGACGGACAAACAGGATGTCTACCGTTGCAGCCGATCATCGATACTGAACTTTGGCTGGTGCGCAAGCGCAGGGCCCTAGCCCACCCCGTAGCCGGCGCGGATTTTCTGATGCGGCGGGCGGCGGAAGACCTTGCCGACCGGCTTGGCGCGGTCGAGCGGAAATTCGGCAAGGCCGCGGTGCTGTTTTGCCAGACGCCGGACGCAACGGACGTGGTCGCTGCAAGCGGCAAGGCAGCGGAGATCGTGCGCGTCGAGGCAGATCCAGCGTTTCTGGACGGCCGGCCAGGGCTGGTAGCACCGCTGGAGACAGTGCCGTTCCAGCCGGAAAGCCTCGACCTCGTCGTTTCGCTCCTGTCGCTCCAGGCGATGAACGACATTCCCGGCATGCTGGTGCAGATCCGCCGCGCGCTCAGGCCCGACGGGCTTTTTCTCGGCGCCTTTGCCGGCGCCGGCACGCTTTCCGAATTGCGCGAAAGCCTGCTCGCCGCCGAGACCNAGACCGAGCTCTATGGCGGCGCCAGCCCGCGCGTCATCCCCTTCACGGATGTTCGCGATGCCGGCGCATTGCTGCAGCGCGCCGGACTGGCGCTGCCGGTGGCCGACGTCGAAACTGTGACGGCGCGCTACGATACTCTTTTCGACCTCACGGCCGATCTCAGGGCGATGGGCGAAACCAGCGCGCTGACCGATCGCAGCCGGCGACCGGGAGCGCGAAAGCTTTTTACCCGTGCCGCCGAACTCTATGCCGAACGCTTTTCGGACGCTGATGGCCGCATCAGGGCAAGCTTTTCCATCGTCTGGATGTCGGGCTGGGCGCCCGATGCATCGCAGCAAAAGCCCTTGAAACCGGGCTCGGCGAAGGTCTCGCTGAAGACAATACTGGAAGATCCCGGCGGGCGGTGACGACGCTCCGGATCAGTGCTCGGCGAAGGCATTGGCAAGCTTGCTGTTGGTATCACTGAACAAAAACTGGATCGCGGTGGTGACCTTGCCGATGCCGCCGACGATGGCAAGCGACAGCACGGCGACGATCAGGCCATATTCAACGGCCGTGGCGCCTGTTTCGTCTTGCAAAAATCGGCGCAGCAATGGCTTCATGATCGTCGATCCCTCTCATCCCCGACCATATCGCCGACCTGTTAAGAAAGGTTAACGGCACAAGCTTAACAGGCTGTGAAATGGGCCTGCGTTGAGGAAGTTCTCAAGCTGGTGTCGACCTTGTTGGTCAGCAGTCGCCGCTGCGTTGGCCGTCGGCGCGGATGATGCAGACTGAGCTCGGTGAGGGCTGCAGCACGCTTCTGCGCAGCGTATAGGTGGCCCGCGAGCCGATCGAACCCGTGCTCATCGGGTCGAGACCGCCTGCAAGAGCATCGCGGCTGGATGATCGCGTCTGGTTGTCCAGCACGGGGACCGCAATCAGCGCCAGCGCCACTGCGGCCGAGCCGAACAACAGCGTGACGCGCAATATGCCGACGCCGGCGGCGCGAAAGCTGCGATCCGGCCGGATCGAGTCCCATTCCCTGTCGAGGCTCATGCAATCGCTCCCCGCGAACCCGCTTTGCCGCAATTTTTCACGACGAGATAAATCTTCCATTAACGCTGGCTAGATCAGACCGCGAAATGGCTTTGTATCACAACAGGTCGATGAGGAACTGGATCAGCGGCGCGTCGGCCGGCGGCATGGGATAGTCGCGCATCTGTTTTGGCCGCACCCATTTCAACGCCTGCCCTTCCCTGGGCTGCGCGATGCCGCGAAAGCGGCGGCAGACGAAGAGCGGCATCAGGAGATGGAAATCATCATAGGAATGGCTGGCGAAGGTGAGCGGCGCCAGGCAGGGGATGTCGGTCTCGATTCCGATCTCTTCTTGCAGTTCGCGGATCAGGCATTGTTCCGGCGTCTCGCCTGGCTCTACCTTACCGCCGGGAAATTCCCACAGGCCGGCAAGCTGTTTGCCCTCGGGTCGCTGCGCCAGAAGCACCCGCCCATCGGTATCGACCAGCGCGCACGCGGCGACCAGCAGCAGGCGTTTGCCGGTGATCTCGCTCATGCGCCCGGCGGCCGGCGATAGTGGTAGCGATAGACTTCGTCGAAGCCCAGCGAGCGATAGAGCGCCAGCGCCGGCGCATTGCCGGCCTCGACCTGCAGCCAGGCTTCGCGAGCGCCACGCAGCCTCGCCCACTTCAGCGCCGACAGGATCAGGTTGCGGCCATGGCCCTGATTGCGCGCCGACTTGGCGGTGGCGATCTCGAACAGACCGGCAAGATCGCCGTCATGGACGCAGATCAGCACCGCCAGAGGGTCGGCCCCTTCCTCCAGCGCAAACAGCCCGACTTCGGGTTGGATAGCGCCGATGATTTCCGAAAGACCGGGCCGCAGCGATGCATCCGAGCCGCTGACCTTGAGCGACGCGCCGAGAAAGCGGCTGATATCCTTCAGCGGAATCTGGTCCATGGCCGGCGCCAGTTGCGCGTCCGCCAGCGGCAGCCGCATCACCAGGGATTCGTCGAATGTGCTCCAGCCCTCATTGTCGAGATGCTTGGCCAGGTCCGGCCCCGACAGCGGCGAGATGCGGAAGGTCAGCGGCCTGCCATAGGCGTCGAAGCGCCGGCTGGCGCGGCCGATGCGCTCGGCAATGTGCTGGGTGTCGCCGGGATCGAGCGGGTTGACCGAGTTCAGCCGCTTGGCCGGATGGCCGGCTGTCAGCCGCACCACCCAGGTGCCGTCATAATGCACGGCCGCCGCCGGCCAGGCGCGAAACCCCGCAGCCTCGTAGCGGCGCACGATGGCGAGCATGCTTGCCGGATGCCTGGAAGCCAACTCCATCAGCTCCGGTAATCGCCATTGATGGCGACATATTCCTTGGTGAGGTCGCAGGTCCACACCGTCGCCTTGCCGCGGCCGATACCGATATCGGCGCGGATGCGAATGTCGTCGCGCTTCATATAGGCCGAGGTCGCTTCCTCGGAGTAGCCCGGGTCGCGTTCGCCCTCATGCGCCAGACGGTTGTCGCCGAACCAGATCGACAGCCGGTCGCGATCGGCCGGCTCGCCGGCCTTGCCGACGGCCATGACGACGCGGCCCCAATTGGCGTCCTCGCCGGCAACCGCCGTCTTGACCAGCGGCGAATTGGCGATGGACAGCGCGATGCGCTTGGCCGAGCGCGCCGATTTGGCGCCGGTAACGGTGACTTCGACCTGCTTGCGGGCGCCCTCGCCGTCGCGCACCACTTGCAGCGCCAGCGATTTGAGCACCTTGCCCAGCGCCCGGCGGAACGCGCCGAGACGCGCATCCTTGGGATCGCTGATGGCGGGCGCGCCGCGCTTGGCAGCGGCTCCGGTGGCGAACAACAGCAGCGTGTCGCTGGTCGAGGTGTCGCTGTCGACGGTGACGGCGTTGAAGGTCTTGGCCGTGCCGCGCGACAACAAGTCCTGCAGCACGGGGGCGGCAATCGGCGCATCGGTGGCGATGAAGGACAGCATAGTCGCCATATCGGGCGCGATCATGCCGGCGCCCTTGGAGATGCCATTGATGATGACGTCGGTGTCGCCGAGCTTGACCGTCGCTGTCGCCACTTTCGGATAGGTGTCGGTGGTCATGATGGCCTTTGCCGCCTCGGTCCACAGATCCGGCTTGCCGTCCTTGACCAGTCCGGCCAGCAAATGGCTGAATTTGGTGGTGTCGAGCGGCTCGCCGATTACCCCGGTAGAAGCGAGGAACACTTCGCCTGGCGTGCAGCCTGCGGCCTTGGCCGCGGCCTCGCCGGTCAGTTGGGTGGAGGCGCGGCCCTTCTTGCCGGTGAAGGCGTTGGCGTTGCCGGAATTGACCACAAGCACCCGCGCCTTGCCGGCGCCAAGGTTCTCGCGGCAGAAGTCGACCGGCGCCGAGGGGCATTTCGACTTCGTGAACACGCCGGCAACCGCTGTGCCGGCATCGAAGACCATGGCCAAGAGGTCGGTACGGTTCTTGTACTTGATCCCGGCCTCTGCGGTGGCGATGCGCACGCCCTCAATGGCAGGCATTTTGGGATATTTCTTCGGCGCGAGCGGCGAAATCGTTGCGTACATTGGGGACCTCGGGCGACGGAAAAACGCTGGGCGAAGGCCGGTTTGCCCGATAGCACGGCCCGGCGCAAGGGCGTTTTCTTGGCCGCCGCTGTGGGCAAGCCACCAGGGATTAAGCTTGCATTTCAAATCCGTTGGCGTCACCGGGGCCTCTGGCGTTATGATATCGGCCATGGGCAGGCTGGTGATCTTGGCGGTGGCGTTTATGGGGCTTTTGCTCCTGAGCGCCGATGCGCAGCCGGAACGGCGCGTGGCGCTGGTCATCGGCAATGGCACCTATGCCGAAGCCGGCACGCTCACCAATCCGGTCAACGATGCCCTCGATATTGCCGGCAAGCTGCGCTCGATCGGCTTCGACGTCATCGAGGGCAACGATCTCGGCAAGCGCGAACTCGAGCGCAAGATCGGCGAATTTTCCGATGCGCTCGAAGGTGCGGGCGTCGGGCTTTTCTATTACGCCGGCCACGGCCTGCAGGTGGAAGGGCGCAACTACATCGTGCCGGTCGACGCCCAGCTCGACATGCCGGTCAAGCTGCAGCTCGAAGCCGTGCCGATCGACGAAGTCCTCGACATCATGGAGCAGCAGACCAAGGTCAGCCTGGTCTTTCTCGATGCCTGCCGCAACAATCCCTTTGCCCGCAGCCTGAGCCGCACCGCCACCACGCGCTCGGCAACGGCGCTTGCCGGTCTGGCGCAGTTCGATTCGACGCGCGGCTCCTTCATCGCCTTCTCGACGGCGCCAGGCGCTGTCGCCATGGACGGCACCGGACGCAATTCGCCGTTCGCCGCCGCCCTGCTGCGGCACATGGCCGAGCCCGGCCAGAGCATCAACGACATGATGATCGCGGTGCGCCGCGACGTGGTCTCCGAAACCCGCGAGGGACAGCGCCCATGGGAACAGGGTTCGCTGCTCGAACGGTTTGAGTTTGTGCCCGGCGGCGAAACGGTTGCACAGCCGAAGCCCGCCGTCCCCCCGGCGCCCGAAACAAAGGTTGCGGCACTCGAACGGTCTGTAGGCGACGACAAGACCGCAATCGAGAAATTCCTGCGTGACGACTATCTTGCGCCCGATGCCGCGGCGATCGGCGAGACCGTCAAGCGGCTCTATGCGCCTTCCGCCACCATCTTCGGCACGCGCTATGACAGCGACGCCGTCGTCAAGCTCAAGACGGGCTGGTTCGCGCAATTT
This sequence comes from Mesorhizobium sp. L2C066B000, assembly GCF_000502335.1. Taxonomy (NCBI): domain Bacteria; kingdom Pseudomonadati; phylum Pseudomonadota; class Alphaproteobacteria; order Hyphomicrobiales; family Phyllobacteriaceae; genus Mesorhizobium; species Mesorhizobium sp. L2C066B000. The sequence goes on along the minus strand of NZ_AYWZ01000003.1, from coordinate 260,573 downwards.
GCATCCTGGTCGTTCAGTCTCGAGCCCGGCAGCCTCGAGGTGACGCCGCAGGGCGAGAACCGCGCCGAAGCCGTGTTCGCGATGAGCTACGACTATGTGTCGAAAGACAAATCGGCGGCGCGCATGACCGGCAAGGCACGCGTCACGCTTGGGCTGGTGAAGAGCGACGGCCAGTGGCGGATCGCCTCGGAAACCTCGCAAGCGATGAACTGAAAATCCCCGCGAAGGGCGAATGTGAGACCTGCTTCTACAAGCGCTGGAAACGGGCCGTTTCGTTTGCCTGCCAGCTCACCTATATTGCCGGCGAGATTGTTGGCGAGGACAGACATGGGCGAGGATCCGGCGCGCAGATCGATCGGGGCGCGGCGCAACCCAGACAGCGCCGAGGCCATTCTCGAGGCCGCGGAGGCGGTGCTGGTCGAGGCCGGCTATGCCGGCTTCTCCATAGAGGCGGTGGCGCGGCGGGCGCGCGCCGGCAAACCCACGATCTATCGCTGGTGGCCGAGCAAGGCGGCCCTGCTGCTGGAGGTCTACAAGCGGCAAAAGCGTGTCGACGTCCCCGATACCGGCAGTCTCGAAGACGACCTCGTCGGTTTCCTGAGGAACCTCTTCGCGCATTGGCGCGACACATCCTCGGGCAGCGTATTCCGCTCGCTGATCGCCGAGGCCCAGTCGGACGAAGCGGCGGCCGCGGCCCTGACTGGCTATGCCGATGGGCGCGTGTCCCACACCGCTCGGATCATCGAGCGCGCCAAGGCGCGCGGCGAGGTTGCGGCCGATATCGACGCAGCGCTGGTCGCCGACCTCATCGCTTCCTATGCCTGGAAACACCTTTTGACCAACCGGCTGGACGAAGATGAGGCGACAATCCGTGCCACTGTCCGCTATGTGATGGCAGGCATCTCCCGCAATTGAAAAGGGCGCCGAACGGCGCCCTTTTGCATGTTTTTCGGTGCCGGCCTTACTTGCCGGCTTCCATCGTGTCGACGGCCTTCTTCAGATTGGCGTCGGGGATTTCAACCTTTGCGGCGCCGCGCAGCTGCTTGACCAGTGCGAAATACTTGTCGCGGATCACCGCCTGCTTGGCCTGGTCCTTGACGTCGTCGAAGGCCGGCGGCTGTTTGGTGCGCTTGTCCTCGAGCTTGATGACATGCCAGCCGAATTGCGTTTGCACCGGCTCCTTGGTGTATTTGCCGATTTCGAGCGCAACTGCCGCCTTGTCGAATTCCGGCACCATCTGCCCCGGGCCGAACCAGCCGAGATCGCCGCCATTGGTCTTGCCCGAGGGATCGCTGGTATGCTCGTTGGCGAGCTTCTGGAAGTCGGCACCGCCATCGAGCTGCTTGATGATCGCCTCGGCCTCTTCCTTCGTCTTCACGAGGATGTGACGGGCATGAATCTCATTGACCGGCGGCGTGCTGGCGATTTCTTGGTCGTAGCGGGCGCGCACCTCGGCATCGGTAACCTTGTCGACGACGCCCTTCTCGACCATCTCGCCATGCAGCGCGCGCTGCTGCAGGAACGCCATGCGGCGCTGGAATTCGGGATCCTTGTCGAGCCCGGTAGCGACCGCCTGGGCGGCCATGACGCGGATTTCGATGGCCGCCGAAAGGGCGGCGGCGCGGCGCTGCTCGGGTGGCAACTGCGAGAACTGCTGCGACAGCTCGCCCTCGGCAAGCCCAAGGTCCGCCTCGGTCAGCTTCTGGCCATTGACGGTAGCGATAACGGCGTTCGGATCGACGGGGGCTGCCGCCGGCGCTGCTGCGGCAGCGGCCGGGGCGGGAGCGGCTTCCTGGGCCATCAGCGGAGACAGCGACAGGGCCGACAGGCCGAAAGCCAAGCCAAGGCTGGCGAGCGACGCACGGCGAAACAGTAAGGACATCAAGATTAACTCCAAGGGGGGATTGGTAGGGCTTGCAGATCAGCCGGATTGTGGCGGAATTTGGCGCTGCCCATAGGGCTAACGCGGCGTTGACATCAGTTGAGCCCCCTCTTATCTGTCCAACGACTTTGCGTCCAGAACCGTTTTCCGGGCGCTTTTTGTGTTTGTCCGCGTTTCACGCGGAATTGATGGGGCCGGCCGGCGCTCATCTCAAAATTGAGAATTCTATCGAAAGGACCATCGGATGGTCAGTCTCGGCGGTCTCGCCCGTAAGGTTTTCGGTTCCTCCAACGATCGTCGCGTAAAATCGACCCGGCCGCGTGTCGAGGCGATCAACGCCATGGAAAACGAGATGCGGGCGCTGTCCGACGCCGAGCTTCAGGCCCGCACGGAAAAATTCCGCCAGGATATCGCCAACGGCGCCACGCTCGATGACCTGCTGGTGCCGGCCTTCGCCACCGTCCGCGAGGCATCCCGCCGCGTGCTCGGCATGCGCCCGTTCGACGTGCAGCTGATCGGCGGCATGGTGCTGCACAATGGCGGCATCGCCGAAATGCGTACCGGCGAGGGCAAGACCCTGGTCGCCACCCTGCCCGTTTATCTCAACGCGCTTGCCGGCAAGGGCGTCCATGTCGTCACCGTCAACGACTACCTTGCCACCCGCGACTCCGAATGGATGGGCCGCGTCTACAAATTCCTCGGCCTCTCGGTCGGCGTCATCGTCCATGGCCTGTCCGACGAGGAACGCCGCGTCGCCTACGCGTCCGATGTTACCTATGCCACCAACAACGAGCTCGGCTTCGACTATCTGCGCGACAACATGAAGTATGAGCGCGCGCAGATGGTGCAGCGCGGCCACAATTACGCGATCGTCGACGAAGTCGATTCCATCCTGGTCGACGAGGCGCGCACGCCGCTGATCATTTCCGGTCCGCTCGAGGACCGTTCGGAAATGTACAACACCATCGACGCCTTCATGCTGCAGCTCGGCCCGGCCGACTACGAGATCGACGAGAAGCAGAAGACCTCGATCTTCACCGAGGAAGGCACCGAGAAGCTGGAAAACCTGCTGCGCGCGGCCGGCCTGCTCAAGGGCGAGTCGCTCTATGACGTCGAGAACGTCGCCATCGTCCACCACGTCAACAACGCGCTGAAGGCGCACCGGCTGTTCCAGAAGGACAAGGACTACATCGTCCGCAACGACGAGATCGTCATCATCGACGAATTCACCGGCCGCATGATGCCGGGGCGCCGCTATTCGGAAGGCCTGCACCAGGCGCTCGAAGCCAAGGAGCATGTGGCGATCCAGCCGGAAAACCAGACGCTGGCATCCGTCACCTTCCAGAACTATTTCCGCCTCTACAAGAAGCTGTCCGGCATGACCGGCACGGCGCTGACCGAGGCCGAGGAGTTCGGCAACATTTACGGCCTCGAAGTCACCGAGATCCCGACCAATCTGCCGGTCATCCGCAAGGACGAGGACGACGAGGTCTACCGGACGGTCGAGGAGAAGTACAAGGCGATCGTCAAGGAGATCAAGGAAGCGCGCGCCAAGGGCCAGCCGACGCTGGTCGGCACCACCTCGATCGAAAAATCCGAGCAGCTGGCCGAGCGCCTGCGCAAGGAAGGGTTCAAGGATTTCGAGGTGCTGAACGCCCGCCATCACGAGCGCGAAGCGGCCATCGTCGCCCAGGCCGGCAAGCCCGGCGCCATCACCATCGCCACCAACATGGCGGGACGCGGCACCGACATCAAGCTCGGCGGCAACGCCGAGATGCGCATCGAGGACGAACTGGGCGACATGCCTGCTGGTCCCGAGCGCGAGGCGCGCGAAAAGGAAATCATTGCCGATGTCGAGCGCCTGAAGGAAAAGGCGCTAGCCGCCGGCGGCCTCTACGTGCTCGCCACCGAGCGCCATGAATCGCGCCGCATCGACAACCAGCTCCGCGGCCGCTCCGGCCGCCAGGGCGACCCCGGCCGTTCGAAATTCTTCCTGTCGCTGCAGGACGATCTGATGCGCATCTTCGGCTCCGAGCGCATGGACGGCATGCTGCAGAAGCTTGGCCTCAAGGAAGACGAGGCCATCATCCATCCGTGGATCAACAAGGCGCTGGAAAAGGCGCAGAAGAAGGTCGAAGCGCGCAACTTCGATATCCGCAAGAACCTGTTGAAATACGACGACGTCTCGAACGACCAGCGCAAGGTGGTGTTCGAGCAGCGCATCGAATTGATGGACGGCGAAGGACTGTCCGAGACGATCGCCGAGATGCGCGAAGGCGTCATCGAGGAGATCGTCACCAAGAACATCCCCGAAAACGCCTATGCCGAGCAGTGGAACGTCGCCGGCCTCAAGGCCGAGGTCGCCGAATTCCTCAATCTCGACCTGCCGGTCGAGGACTGGGTCAAGGAAGAAGGCATCGCCGAGGACGACATCCGCGAGCGCCTGACCAAGGCCGCCGACGCCGCCGCCAAGGAGCGCGCCGAGCGCTTCGGCCCCGACGTGATGAGCTATGTCGAACGCTCGGTGGTGCTGCAGACGCTCGATCATCTGTGGCGCGAGCACATCGTCAACCTCGACCATCTGCGTTCGGTCGTCGGCTTCCGCGGCTACGCCCAGCGCGATCCGCTGCAGGAATACAAGAGCGAGGCGTTCGAGCTGTTCCAGGCGCTGCTCGGCAATCTGCGCCAGGCCGTCACCGCGCAATTGATGCGGGTCGAACTGGTCCGCCAGGCCGCCGAAGCACCGCCGCCCGAAGCGCCTGAAATGTTCGGCAGCCACATTGACGGCACCACGGGCGAGGACGATTTCGAGGGCGGCGAGACCGCACTTCTGGTCCGCCAGGAGAGCAACGCCATCGTCGCTCCCGAAGACCGCGATCCGAACAACCAGGCGACCTGGGGCAAGATCGGCCGCAACGAAGCCTGCCCCTGCGGCTCCGGCAAGAAATACAAGCACTGCCACGGCGCGTTTGCCTGATCATTCGTTAGGTCGGCGGGACAGCGCCCCCCTCTGTCCTGCCGGCTTTCGTCGCTCGGAAAGCCAAGCAGTTGGCTTTCCGTCCGCTAACGCGGACCACGCCTCAACCCCCTCAAGGGGGGAGATCAGCAGCTTCGGCGCCGTGTCTTCTTTCAATTTCGACAATTGGCGAAAGCCGCAATGACAGCCAATCTCCCCCCTTGAGGGGGAGATGTCCGGCAGGACAGAGGGGGGCGCGAAGGATCGCCGACCTTCGCGTTCGTCAAACCTCACAACAACCCTGAATCCCTTGCCGCCGCCGTCGCTTCGCCGCGCGAGACCGCGTCCAGCTTGCCCAGCACCGCCGAGACATGGTGATCGACCGTCTTTGGCGAAATCGTCAATTGCTCGGCGATCCGCTTGTTGGAGAGACCACGTTCGATCAGCTGCAGCACCTGCATCTGGCGCAAGGTGAGGCCGGCGAGGTTGGCGCGCGTCGAGCGGCGCGGGCCGCGGGCGATGCCGCCAACGCCGTTCCTGCGCATGATATCGCGCAGGCGCTGGGCCGCCGGCCTTGCCCCCAGGCCGTCGAAAATATCCAATGCCAGACGCTGCCCCTCGTCATCGCCGAGGATGAGCGCCAGTCCGCGCTCGTATGGCGCATTCAATTCGGACCAGAGTGCCGAAGCCGAACGCCAGTCGCCGGTCAGGAGCAGCCGGTATGGTGTCGCCATCTCGGCGGTGTCGCCGGCCGGCATATCGGGAGAGAGCAATGTTCGCCACAGAGCCAGCTCACCGACATGGGCACGCGAGCGCACCGGCGTTTCGGCGCGGGTGATCAGCGCCAGCGCCTCTTGCCTGTCGGCCAGGCCCAGCCATGCCTGCTCCGCCATCAGCGCCGCGTAAGAGCTCAGCATCTGCAGGTCGCCGCCGCTTCCGACCAGACGCGCCATTTCGGCGAACAGCGGCTCGGCCGAGGGATCGCCGCGCCTCAGGCGCAGTTTCGCCAGTGCCAGCAGCGCCGGAAACCGGCCCACGGTGGTTGTCCGCTCATTGTCGATGACATCGCTTGCCGTCGCGGCGGCCTCATCCCATTGGCCCTGACGCAGTTGCACATCGGCCAGCATGCCCCTGAGATAGTCGCGCCAGGTGCCGAGGTCGTTCTCGGTGCAATAGTGGATGCCGCTCTCGAGCACCGGACGTGCCGCGTCGTAGCTCATCTGGGTGATCTCGAAACAGGCGCGGTTGGTGAAGGCGCGCGCGGCATGTTCCTGGAAATTGCCTTGGAGCGCAATTTCAAGGCTTTCGTCGAGGCGCAGGCGTCCGGCATCCGGATTGAGCCACTGCTCGACGCAGCCGACATTGTTGAGGGCATGCGACGCGATGTCGGGACGGTTCATGCGCGCAGCCAGCGCGGCTGCCTTCTCGCCATAGAACAGCGTGTCTTCCACCCTCTCCGAAAGCATCGCCAGATGCGAAAGGTTCGAATAGGCCATGGCGAGTTCGGGACCGGCGGGAGCCGCTTCCAGCATAGCCACAGCCTCGGCGCCGAAGGCGGCCGCCGCCTCGCGGTCATCGCCCATTTCGCTCAGCCGGGAGAGCCATCTCAGGCTGTCGCCTTCCTTCAACCTGTTGCCGTCGGCCTGATGCAACCGGCGCGCCTCTGCCTGCGACGCGAGAGCCTCGGCGATCTTGCCAATGAGATGGCATTCGAAGGCATGTCTTTCGTAGAGTTCCGAACGTTCCGTGGCCGGCAGGCTGTCGGCCTGCTGCAAGGCGATCTCGTAATAGCCGGCGGCATCGCGATGGGCGCCGACGCGCGACGCCTCGCGCGCGGCGATCGGCGCAAGTTCGCGCACCGCCGCCAGATTGTGCGCCTCGACCGCATGATGCACCAGGCGGCCTGTTGAGACGTCGCCATTTTCGAGCAGCGCAGCCAAAGCGCGCTGGTTGAATTGCCGCCTGTGCGACGTCGTCAGCATCATTTCGATGGCGCGCCGCGCGATGTCGTGGCGGAAGGCATAGCCGTCGCCCAGATCGTCGAGCAGGCCGTTGGCGACACACTCGGCCAACTGGCCGGCGCTGGCGACGCCGCACAGGCCATGCAGGGCCCAGGCGTCGGCGCGGCGCGGAAACACCGACACCGCGTCGAGCATTGCCCGGGCGCCAACCGACAGCCGTTCAGCCCTTGCCAGCACCGCGTCGCGCACGCTTGCCGGCAGTGCCATTTCGTTTTCGGCCGACAGCAATTCGGTGACGAAGAAGGCATTGCCTGCGGTCGCCCGGTAGATGGCGTCGCCATCGCGTCCGGCCGCATCGGCGAGCGACAGCACGGCCGCCTCGCTAAGCAGCGGCACGTCGATACGCGCCACGCTGCCGGCTGGGATTTCGCCAAGGGCGCGGCGCACCCGCATCTGTCCTTCGCTGCGGTCGGTGCGCGCCGTGAGCAACAGCAGGATATGGGTGTTGGCGATACGCCGGCCGAGGAAGCGCACGAAATCGAGCGTCGCATCGTCGGCCCAGTGCAAATCTTCGATGATCAGCAGGCTCGGCCCCTTGGCCGCGAAGGCGTCGAGCGCATCGGAAAACAGCGGCAGTCTCTGCCCATGCCGGGCATCGATTGCGCGCGGCAGCGCCCATTGCGCCTCACGGGCCAGATCGTAGAGCGGCCCCAGCGGATCTGGGATCGACAGATCCTCGCAAGCGCTGCGCAACATTGCCGCGCTTTGCCCGACACGGGCCGCGAATGCCTCGACAAGCGCCGTCTTGCCGGCGCCGGCCTCCCCGGCCAGCACGGCGACGCGGCCATGGCCGCCTATTGCATCGCCAAGCAGTGTCTCCAGCTGCTGCAGCTGCGTCTGCCGTTCCAGAAGCATCATTGTCATCGTCTCACAGGATCGGAGTTTTCCCACCATGGCGGGCCGCTCACGATTAGCCCGTGAAGAAAGCGCCGCAATGTGACTTTGCACACATTGCCGTGCCTCTTTCCACAAAGAACGACGCCAATACAGGGAATCGTCCCGTCCAATATGGGGAATCGTTCCGATGCGCGGGCCGGGCCGGCGTGGTCAACGTCCAGCAGCGCTCCGATCGAGCGTGAACCAATGGAAAAGGAAGTCTTCCATGCCTCGGTATCTGATTGAACGCACATTTCCGGACGGCCTCAACATTCCGATGACCGACATCGGCGCCAGCGCGGTCGGCGGCGTCGTCATGCGCAATGCCGAAAAGGGCGTCACCTGGATCCAGTCCTTCGTCACGCCCGACAAGAAGCACAGCTTCTGCATCTACGACGCGCCGACGCCCGAAGCTATCCGCAGCACCGCTCAGAAAAACTCGCTGCCGGTCGACAAGATCACGGAGGTGCGGGTTCTTGACCCTTACTTTTACCTCTGATCCTGCGTTCGGTCGCCACGATGATGAGCATCAAACTGTCCTTCGTGGCCATGGCGAACTGCCTGATGGCCTGCCGCTCGGTGGAATCGGGCCTGTCCTGGGAAAGACCGGCCGGCCAACCTCCGTGCTCGGCCGTCTATGGCGGTTCGCGTCGAAGCTGCCTGCGTATCTGTCTGAAAGGCGGCGCTTGCCCCCGGAAGGCGGCTATCTGAGGCGCGACATCGGGCTATCGGAGCGGGACGTCCCGCAGGAATATTGGCAATATTACTTTTGGGATCGTTGATTTTGCACGGTTTTTAATGGCTGCGGCCAAAGCCCGGCAACGGAAGCCGCATCGCATGAACCGGGACGGACAAACCAAATCCTAAACCAACGCCGCAGGCGTTTCGGCATCGGCCGCCGCCGCCTCGAGCGTCAACAAACGGACGGAAGACCATGACCAAAATGCTTTGGACGACACGCTTCGCGGCTTTCGCCGCCATCTCGATCGCGGCGGGTGCGGCCGCCCAGGCACACGACGCCAACCCGTTGGCCGAAAAGGTGCGCGCAGCCAACAGCCGCTTCGAAAATGTGGCAGCCGCCACCGCCGAAGGCTATGCCCCCATCCCTTGCGCCAGCGGCATCACCGGCGGCGCCATGGGCATCCACTATGTCAACGGCGCCTATCTCAAGGACGATGCCGTCGATGTCGCCAAGCCCGAAGCGGTGATGTACGAGCCGACGGCCGACGGCAGCCTGAAGCTGATAGCGGTCGAATACATCACCTCGAAGGGCCCGGCCTCGCTCGAAGGCCAGCTGTTCAACTTCAACAGCGCCCCCAATCGCTACGGCCTCGGCCCGTTCTACGAACTGCACGTCTGGGCATGGAAACAGAACCCGACGGGCGCCTTCGCCGACATGAACCCGAACGTGTCGTGCGACGCCATGAAGGGGATGTAACGCTCCGACACCTCCGGCACCGGACACACCCGGTGCCTGGCCATCCCCCTTGGCGGGGGAGGGGCGAGCGAAACGCCGACCGGCTCCCCAGTCTTCCCCGGCGTTCGCTCGCCTTTTATTATGCCCCGGCATACGATGACGCACCTTGCACACGCGGCCGTCCTTGGCCCCTCGGCGCACCCGCACCTGCCCACCCTTTCTTAAGGTGTTTCGGATACATCGAAAGCTTGAAAAGAGGCGGAAAACGGAGAGACATCGGGGTGCGGTTTTCCGCGGCGACGACGGCCGGGCGGTTCTTGCCGCAGCGCTTGGCGCTGCGCATGGGGCCGCTGCTTGGCCGGATCGATGCGGTGCTGTTCACCGCCGACGAGCGCGGCGAAGCCGGGCGCATGTCGCTGATCGCCTTTGCCATCCGCATCGTCAGCGCCGTCATCGCCTTCATCAGCCAAGTGCTGATGGCGCGCTGGATGGGCTCGTTCGAATACGGAATCTTCGTCCTCGTCTGGGTGACGATGGTCATCGTCGGCAACCTCGCCTGCCTCGGCTTCCACACTTCGGTGATCCGCTTCATCCCCGAATACCGCGAACGCAACATGCTCGCCGAACTGCGCGGCATCGTGGTCGCCAGCCGCCTGTTCGTGCTGATTGCCTCGACCGCGATCGCCGGGCTTGGCGCACTGGGCGTCTGGCTGTGCGCGAACTGGATCGAGAGCTACTATGTAATGCCCTTCATCCTCGGCCTGTTCTGCCTGCCGATGATCGCCATGGGCGATCTGCTGCAAGGCCAGTCACGCGCCAATTCCTGGGCGTTGTTTGCGTTGTCGCCGACCTATCTGGTGCGGCCGGTGCTGATCCTGGCGCTGATGGCGCTGATGCTGGCAATGGGCTATGCGCCCGACGCCAGGACAGCGATCTTCGCCTCGATCGCCGCCACCTACGCCACCACGCTCGGCCAGCTCATCGGCGTGACCACGCGCATGGGCAGGAATATCCCGTCCGGGCCGATGAAGGTGCATTTCGCCGAGTGGTTCATCGTCTCGCTGCCGATCTTCCTGGTCGAAAGCTTCTTCTTCCTGCTCACCAACGCCGACGTGCTGATGGTCGGCGCCTATCTCCAGCCCAATGACGTCGCCGTCTATTTCGCCACCGTCAAGACGCTGGCGCTGGTGCATTTCGTCTATTTCTCCGTCAAGGCCGGCGTTGCCCAGCGTTATGCGCAGTTCACCCATGGCGAACCGGAAAAGCTCGCCGCCTTCGCCCGCGAGACCGTGTCGTGGACGTTCTGGCCGTCGCTGTTGATGGCGCTGCTGGTGCTGGCGCTCGGCGAACCGATGCTGGTTCTGTTCGGCCCGGAATTCACCGCCGGCTATCCGCTGTTGTTCCTGCTGGTGTTCGGCGTCGTGGCGCGCGCCGCCGTCGGCCCGTGCGAAAGCCTTCTGACGATGAGCGGCAACCAGAACATCTGCGCCGCCGTCTATGCCATGACGCTGGCCTTCAACATCGGTCTCAACGTGGTGCTGATCCCGTTCTTCGGCCTGTGGGGGGCGGCGATCGCCACCAGCCTCGCCATGGTCTTCGAGGCCAGCGCCCTGTCCTTCACCGTCTGGCGCAAGCTCGGCATCGTCATGCTGATCTTCGTGCCCGCCGCCAAGGGAGATGCCTGATGGCCGCCATCCCGCTGATCGAGGAAACCAGCGGCGGTCCGGCCGGCGCCATGGTGTCCGGCCTTGCCGGCCTGGCGCGCGACGCCGATCCGGCGCATCTCGAGATCCTCGCCAGCAACCGGCCGCTGCGCAAGCTGGCGATCTATCCGGCTTCGGCCGGCTTCGAGCTGGTCGAGGAACTCGACTTTCTGTGCACCCGCACGATCGAGCCCAACGTCTTCTTCAACCCGCGCTTTCTTGCGCCGGCCATGCCCCGGCTGGAAGATCGCGAGGTCAAGCTGGCGGTGATCCGCGACGGCGACGAATACCGCAACCGGCTGCGCCTGCTGGTGCCGTTCTCGGTCGAAAGGCCGGCCGTGCCGCTCGGCGTTCCGGTGATGCGCACCTGGTCGAGCCCGTTCGGCCCGATCGGCACACCGCTGGTCGACCACGACGACCCGATCGGCGTCGTCGAGGATTTCTTCGGCATGCTGTCGCGGCCGCATCTCAAGCTGCCGAAGGTCTTCGTGCTGCCCGACATGCGCCTCGACGGCCCATTGGCCAGCGTGCTGGCCACCGTTGCCGAGACGCGCGGCCTGACGATGGTCACCACCGGCAAGGCGGACCGGCCGGTGCTCGAAAGTACGCTCGACGGCGAGGCGTATCTGAAGGCATCGCTGCGCGCGCACCACTACCGCGAATTCCGCCGCCTAAAGCGGCGCCTGGGGGATCTCGGCAGGCTGGAACATGTCGTGGCGCGGGGACCGGACGAAATCCGCCACGCCATCGAAAGTTTTTTGACGCTGGAAGCCGCCGGCTGGAAGGGCCGCGAGCGCACCGCCATGGCCATCGACCGCTACCGCGCCGCCTTTGCCCGCGAAGCCGTGCACCGGCTGGCCGAGCACGACATGTGCCGCATCCATTCGCTGACGCTGGACGGCCGCACGATCGCCTGCCTGGTCGTCTTCGTCGAGGCCGGCGTCGCCTACACCTGGAAGACCGCCTATGACGAGACGCTGGCGACCTATTCGCCGGGCACGCTGTTGATGATCAAGGTGACCAGGCAGCATCTCGACGACCCCAACATTATGATGACCGATTCCTGCGCCGTGCCCGACCATCCGGTGATGAGCCGGCTGTGGAGCGAGCGCAAGCCGATGGGCTCGCTGGTGATCGGGCTGACTCCGGATGCCGACCGCCTCGCCCGCCAGGCAGCCTCGCAGTTGCATCTCTACCGCGAGACCCGCAACATGGCCCGCCTGCTGCGCAACCGCGTGAAGAGTTTGCTGGGACGGCGATAGCCACTGGATCAACGGCAAGACACCAGCTATGGGTCGGCGCGGCAATTTCGGCCGGCCTTCACGACAAGCCATCCTGATGATCAGAACCTTTTTGCGTCACGCCGGTCCCCGTGCGGCCTTTTCGCTGCTTGCACTGCTGCCTGTCCGCGCCTGGGCCGATAGCTGTCCCGAGGATTGCAGCGAGCCCGCGCCGTCCATCAACATCTACAGCCACACCGCCGCCGGCCATCTCAGCCCGGCCACGCTGGGTGCACTGCCGCGCGTCTATGTGCCGAACCGCTCGTCCAACAGCGTCACGGTGATCGACACCATGACGCTCAAGGAAGTCGACAGGTTCCCGGTCGGCAGCAAACCGCAGCACGTCGTGCCGTCCTGGGACCTGAAGACGCTCTGGGTCGCCAACAATGGCACCGGCAAGAACGGCAGCCTGACGCCGATCGACCCGATGACCGGCAAGCCCGGCCCGCAGATCGCCGTGGACGATCCCTACAACTTGTATTTCATGCCGGGCGCGGCCATCGTCGTCGACGAAGCCCTGGAGCGGCTCGATTTCCGCGATCCCCACACCATGGCGCTGAGGTCGAGCCTGCCGACGCCCACTTGCCCCGGCATCAACCACGCCGAATTCTCGGCCGACGGGGCCTACGCGATCTTCACCTGCGAATACGACAAGGGCGGATTGGCCAAGATCGACCTGAAGAACCAGAAGGTGCTTAGCCATCTCGACCTCTCGAAAATGGGCATGCCGCAGGACATCCGCCTCTCGCCGGACGGCAAGGTTTTTTACGTCGCCGACATGATGAATGACGGCGTCTTCCTCGTCGATGGCGACAGTTTCAAGGAGATCGGCTTCATCCCGACCGGCATCGGCGCCCATGGCTTCGTCGTCAGCCGCGACGGCAAGCGGCTCTATGTCTCGAACCGGGGCTCGCACAAGATGGAGCAGGGTCAGGCAAAGGGACCGGGCAGCGTGACGGTGATCGACTTCGCTACCCGCGCGGTCGTCACGCAATGGCCGATCCCCGGCGGCGGCAGCCCCGACATGGGCAACGTCAGCGCCGACGGCAAACAACTATGGCTGTCCGGCCGCTTCGACAGTGCCGCCTACATGATCGACACGACATCGGGCGCGGTGACCAAGTTTCGGGTTGGCTCAGAGCCGCACGGCCTGACGGTGTGGCCGCAGCCGGGGCGGTATTCGCAAGGGCATACGGGGAATATGCGCTAAGTCCGTGTTCGAGGCGCGGCTCGAACGCAAAAGGTCGCAAGGGCAACCGCCCATCGGCCGGGACCCGCAACGAGCAGGGGCTTTCCTTGGAAACCGCGAAGCTGTAGCTCCACACACTGGTTTCGGATACTGCCAGAAGATGAACCTTCGCCGCATCGTCCTCATCGTCGCGCTTCTCAATCTTGCCTATTTCGGGATCGAGTTCGCTGTGGCGCTCGCCATTGGATCAGTGTCCCTGTTCGCCGACAGCATCGACTTTCTTGAAGATGCTTCCGTGAACCTCCTTATCCTGCTCGCACTTGGCTGGTCTGTGCGCTCCCGTGCGCGGGTGGGGATGGCATTGGCGCTCATCCTTCTCATGCCGGGTCTGGCAACGCTCTGGACGGCTTGGGAGAAGTTCAACGTGCCGGTGCCGCCGCAGCCCATCGCCTTGACCTTGGCGGGACTTGGTGCCCTCGCCGTCAACCTGTCCTGTGCCTACATGCTGGCCGCGCACCGGCATCGTGGCGGCAGCCTCACAAAGGCGGCCTTCCTGTCGGCCCGCAACGACGCCTTGGCCAACATCGCCATTATTGCCGCAGGGTTGGTGACGGCCTTGCTCTGGCATTCCGCGTGGCCCGATTTGGCGGTGGGATTGGGGATCGCGGTCATGAACGCCGACGCGGCCCGCGAAGTGTGGGAAGCTGCCCGTGAAGAACACCGTGCGGCGGCCTGAGAGCACGTAGAGCGGGGCTACCGGCCGCCGCTGATTGGCGCTATCGCTGTCATCCTCAGCAGCCGCGGTTGGCTCTGTGTTCGAGGCACTGTTCGAACCCGGAGGGTTCGCAAGGGCGACCGCCCGTCGGCCGGTCAGGCCGCCCCATCGGAGCCCATGAGCGAAGCGAACTGGCGTGAGATCAAAAATGGTGCCCCTAGCCGGAATCGAACCAGCACTCCTTGCGGAACTCGATTTTGAGTCGAGCGCGTCTACCAATTCCGCCATAGGGGCTCAGGCCAGGAGGCCTGGATGGGCGCGGACTATACGGTCGGAGGCCTGTTCGTCAACTGGCCAAATGCGCCGCCGTGCCCTGCTTGCGGCAAAAGCCCGCCTTTCTGTTTCATGACGCTCCTGCCATTGTGCGGCGCGGAAAATCTTTCTAGACAGACGCGCATCAAAGCGCGTTGCGTCTGGGCAACCTGCATCCAGGAGAGCCGATGCTTCGCGGACTTTACGACTGGACCTTGTCGCTGGCGGCCCGCAAATCCGCCGAATGGTGGCTGGCCTTCATCGCCTTCGTCGAAAGCTCGGTGTTTTTCATACCTGCCGACGTCTTGTACCTGCCCATGGCGTTGGCGCGGCCCGAACGCGCCTATCGCTATGCGCTGACCGCCACTGTCGCGTCGGTGCTGGGCGGCATTGCCGGCTGGCTGATCGGTTACTATGCCTACGACACGATAGCACGGCCGATGCTGGAGCACTTTGGCGGCCTTGACGCGTTCGAGAGGTGGCAGTCGGCCGGCACCGGGCTGATGCTGGTGCTGCTTGTCACATCGGGTGCCGCCCACTTGCCGCCGATCAAGGTGGTCACCATTCTGGCAGGCGCCCTCCACGTCAATCTTTTCGTCTTCATCGTCTCCGCCATCCTGGCGCGTGGCGCCCGTTTCCTGCTTCTGGCCTGGCTGCTGCGCCGCTATGGCGAAGAGATCAAGGAATTCATCGAGAAGCGTTTGGGATTGATCGTCGGCGCCGGCGCCGCCGCCCTGATTTTGCTCTATATCCTCGTCAAATACGCCTTCTGACCGCCCAAGGCGGGCGGTGGGTCAGGACTATGCCGGCGGACGGCGAATTCAACGGACGAAACATGACAGCCACGATGACAGCCGATACCGGACGCCAGCGCACGCGCACCGCTTTGTTTCTCGCCGTCGCCATGGCCGCCACGGTCGGCTCCGCGCTCGCCTTCCAGCACATAGGCGGCTACATCCCCTGCCATCTCTGCCTGGAGCAGCGCACGCCCTATTATATCGGCGCCCCGCTGATGCTGCTGGCGGTGATCGCCTCGATGTTCAGCGCACCCGCATGGCTGACGCGCGGCCTGCTTGCCGTCGGCGGCCTGCTGATGCTCTACGGGCTCTATCTCGGCGTCTATCATTCGGGCGTCGAATGGGCCTGGTGGCAGGGCCCGGCCGATTGCACGGCCGGCGCCGGCCCGGTCGACACCGGCGGCAAGGGCGTGCTCGACGCGCTCGACAAATTCGTGCCGCCATCGTGCGACAAGGCAGCCCTTCGTATCCTCGGCCTGTCGCTGGCCGGGTGGAACGCCATAGCCAGCTTCATCCTCGCCGCCATCGCCTTCCGCGGCGCGCTGGCGCGCGACTAATCAAGTGCGAGGTCGCGCCATGCGGCCAGTCTCTAAATGTTGGCACCGCCCCTCATTGCCCTGCCGGGCATTTCTCCCCGTGTAGTGACGGGGAGAAAGACGCAGTCATCAATGGTTTCGCCAATCCCGAACGCTGAAAGAAGGGCGCCAGATTTGCAGCCAATTCCCTTCTCCCCGTCACAATACGGGGAGAAGGTGGCGCAGCCGGATGAGGGGCAGCACCTGACATCGGCGATTGCCCTGGCAAGGCCGATCGGGCCAATCCCTACGGCTCCAACTCCACATCCCAGTAGAGATAATCCATCCAGCTTTCATGCAGATGGTTGGGCGGGAACAGCCGGCCATTGTTGTGCAGGTCGTGCACGGTCGGCTGGTAGGGCTTCTGCAGCGGCCACATCTTGGCGTGCGCCGGCATCATGCCACCCTTCCTCAGATTGCAGGGTGAACAGGCGGCCACGACATTCTCCCACGTCGTCGCCCCGCCGCGATGGCGCGGGATGACGTGGTCGAAGGTCAGATCCTCGGGCGTGCCGCAATACTGGCACTGGAAGCGGTCGCGCAGGAACACGTTGAAGCGGGTGAATGCCGGGTGCCTCGACGGCTTCACATAGGCCTTCAGGCTGACGACGCTGGGCAGCTTCATCGAAAAGGTCGGCGAAGACACCGCATGCTCGTATTCGGCGACGATGTTGACCCGGTCGAGGAACACCGCCTTGATGGCGTCCTGCCAGGACCAGAGCGACAAGGGGTAATAGCTGAGCGGACGGTAATCCGCATTCAGCACCAGCGCAGGAAGCCCATCCGGAGATACGGCAACCGTCACTTGTTGACCTCCTCGTTCTAGAACCGATCGGCGCGGATACTGTAAGCCCGACATGACAGGGATGTGAAGCGGATTGTCATCAGCCAAAAGCGGCAAAAATGCAGGATTTTCATGCTTTTTTACGGTTTCAGGCCGGAGGTGCTGCGTCCCGGCCCCTGGTTTCGCGATAATAGGACCAGAAAAGCCGCGATGCGACACCTCGCCACGGGCTCCATGATTCGGCCAGGGCGATCAGCGTTTTCTCCGGCGGACGCGGCTCGATGCCGAGCGCGTGGCCAACCGCGCTCTGCAGCGCGACGTCGCGCGCGGGGAAAATATCGGGGTGGCCGGCGGCAAACAGGAGATAGACTTCCGCCGTCCACGGGCCGATGCCCGGCACCGCGATCATAGCCGCGATCGCCTCTTCGGCGTCGAGCGAACAGAGGTGATGCAGGTCGAGCCCCTCAACCACGGCCTGCGCAACCGCGATCAGACCGCGCTGCTTCGGCCGCGACAGCCCAGCCTCACGAAACATGTCCTCGCCGGCGGCAAGGATCGCCTGCGGCGTTAGCGGATCGACCAGTTTCACCAGCCGGCCGAAAATGGCATCGGCGCTCGCACGGGATACTTGTTGCGAAACGATAATGGAGGCCAGGCTTCGAAAGCCGGGCTCCGACAGCCGCAGCGGCACCTCGCCGGCCATGCCGCGCACCTTTTCCAGGCGCGGATCGATTGCGCAAAGCGCATCCAGCCCGCGCGCAATATCGTCCAGTGTCGCGATGCGTTGCATGTTTTCTTGTTCCTGAACCGACCTCACGGTAGCAATTGGCAAAACCGCTGCACAACCCGATTGCCGCTTGTGAGATGACGCTCCTGACATTCCGCTTCGCGCCGAGCCCGAATGGCGAACTGCATCTCGGCCATGCCTATTCGGCACTGCTCAACCAGCAACTGGCGCGTGCGGCCGGCGGCCGCCTGCTGCTGCGCATCGAGGACATCGACACGATCCGCTGCACGCCTGAATTCGAGGCTGGCATCTTTCGCGACCTCGAATGGTTAGGTCTCGAATGGGAACAGCCGGTGCGGCGCCAGGCCGAGCATTTCTCCGACTATCAGGCCGTGCTCGACCGGCTGGTCCGCGAAGACCTCGTCTACCCTGCCTTTATGAGCCGTGGCGAGATCAGGGCCTTCATCGCCGACAGTGAAAAACGCGGCCGCGACTGGCCGCGCGACCCGGACGGCGTGCCGCTTTATCCCGGCGCCGACAAGGCGCTGCCGATCAGCGAACGCAACCGCCGCATCGCCGAAAATGCGCCCTTCGCCTGGCGCCTCGACGTTAAGGCGGCGCTGGCGCGCGTCGGCACGGATTTGTCCTGGCGCGAATTCACCAACGAGACGCTTTCGGCGACGCAGCGCGTCGAGGCGCGTCCGCAGGACTGGGGCGACGTCATTCTGGCGCGCCGCGACATACCGACCAGCTATCACCTGGCCGTCGTCGTCGACGACGCCCTGCAAGGTGTGAGCCATGTCGTGCGTGGCCGCGACCTCTATTCCGCGACCGGCATCCAGCGCCTGCTGCAGGAATTGCTCGGCCTCGGCCAGCCGCAGTATTTCCACCACCGTCTCATACTCGGACCGGATGGGCGCAAACTGTCGAAGAGTTTTGCTGATACCGGCCTTGCCGCGCTGAGGCAGGCAGGCATGTCGCCGGACGATGTCAGGCGGCTGGTCGGGCTATGACTAAAGCCGGGCCAGCCCCGCCTTGAGCAGCGCCAACGCGCCGATAAACGCGAAGGCGCCGCCCAGTCCCCAGGCAACCGCGAGCTTCAGATCTCTCAGGACGATGCCATGTTCGTTCGCGGCCATGACCGCGGCGAAAAAGCCGAGCGTGAACAGCAGCGTGTTGCCGGTCGACCCAAAACCGTCCTCCTGCATGATGGCGTCGAGCGCTGAGCCGAAGAAGAAGCCGAACACGGCCACACTGGCCACCGTCATCAACAGCCAGCTTGTATCGAGATGCAACAGCATGCGCGCTCCCTGTCGAAGCCGAAACGCCATGTCGCCGGATCGATCGACAGAAGTCGATTGCCCTGACGCCGCCCTTTGAATTCGGCCACCTCCTACATCAGGATGAGCTTATGTACCAATTGTTTCACTTTGCTTGCCGGATTGAACCGCATTAGAGCAATTGCCGTATTTGTCTCTTCACCGAATCGGACCTCTCCACCGGAAACGGCTTCCCCGAAATGCACAGTCTCAAGCGGTTCATCCCCGCCTCGTTTGTCGTCCTGTGGGCGACAGGTTTCATAGGCGCGCGCTACGCCATGCCCTGGGCGGAGCCCTTCACCTTTCTGGCCGCCCGCTTTGTCATCGCCGCCTTGCTGCTCGCCGGCCTGATGCTCGTGCTTGGCTCGAAGCGAGCCACAAGGGTAGAAGCGCTTCACGCCACGGTCTCTGGCATCCTCATGCATGGCATCTATCTCGGCGCGGTGTTCTGGGCGATCCACAGGGGCATGCCCGCCGGGCTTTCGGCGCTGATCGTCGGCCTGCAACCGCTGATCACGGCCGTGCTTGCCGGCCGGTTCCTCGGCGAGGCCATCCTGCCGCGCCACTGGGCCGGCCTTGCCGTCGGCCTTGTGGGGGTGATCATCGTGCTGTGGCCGAAGCTCGGCGCTCTCGGCGGCGGCGTTACGCCCGAAACCCTGTCGGCGTCGCTGGTCTCGGTGCTGGGCATGAGCGCCGGGACCATCTGGCAGAAGCGCTATGCCTCGGGTGGCGACCTGGTGGCGGCGACGATGTGGCAATATATCGGCGGCGGCTCGCTGATGATCCTGGCTTCGCTGGCCCTTGAGACCCACACGGTGATCATCAACGGCGAACTGATCTTCGCCATGGCCTGGCTGGTCCTGGTGCTGTCGATCGGCGCCATCTTCTTGCTGATGGTGATGATCCGCGACGGCGAGATGTCGAAGGTCGCGTCGCTGTTCTACCTGGTGCCGGTCGTCACCGCTGTCATCGCCTGGGCGCTGTTCGGCGAACGGCTCAGCCTCGTGCAGATCGTCGGCATGGCAATCGCGACGCTCGGCGTCGGGCTGGCCACGGCTCGGCCAGCCAAAACCTAGCTGCCGACACGTGCGCGCGCTTCGAGAAAGCGGCTGATCGCGGCGTTGAGTTCGCCGCCGAGGATGAAGATTGCCGACAGCATATAGAGGAAAACCACGGCGATCATGATCGAGGCAAGCCCCGCATAGGTCGTCACATAGGACGAGAAGTGATCGAGATAGGTCGCGAACATGGTCGAGCCGACAAGCCACGCAGCCAGAGTGAAGATGATGCCAGGCACCAGCGAGACAAAGCGGCGCTTGCCCGCCGGCAGCCAGTAGTGGACGGCAAACAAGCCACCAATGATGACGGTTGAGGCGATGACGTAGCGCCACAGCGTGATCGTGCCCGTATAGGGTTTGATCCACTCGAAATGAGCTTCCGCCAGCCGCGCCAGCAAAGGCGCAAAGACCAGGAGCACGCTGATCGCCAGGAAACCGGCCGTCGCGATCAGCACGAAGAAAATGCTCTGCACCCGGCGGTAGATGATGCCGCGCGTTTCGGCGACGCGGTAGGCGCGGTTGAGCGAGGTGCGCAGCGCCTCGATGCCGTTGGAGGCGAAATAGGCCGCCAGAAGCACGCCGTAGGTCAAAAGATCGGTGCGCCGCACGGTCAGCACGTTGAGCACCTCGCGCGCGATAGGCTTGGCGATCTGTTCGGGCCAGGTGTCGAAGACCAGGTGCACGGCAGTATCGGCGAACGCCTGCGCACCGAGGAAGCTCGCCAGCGTGGTGGCGAAGATCAGGAACGGGAACAGCGCCATGAGCGAAGTGATCGCCAGATGGCTGGCCATGGCCCAGCCGTCATCGGTGTTGAAATGGCCAAGCGCGTCATAGAGCACGCGGCGCAGCACGACGATATTCCGCATCAAGAGCCGCGTTCCCTTCGATTGTCTCGACGCCGCGAATATGGGAAGGGATTGTGGCAAATGGCAACCCTTGCTCAAACCACGATGCCGCCTGCCAAAGAGTTGCGCACCATCATCGTCACCGGCGCCTCGTCCGGGATAGGCGCCCACTGCGCCCGTGCGCTGAAGGCGGATGGCTGGCGCGTGTTTGCAACGGCGCGCAAGCCGGATGACATAGCCGCACTTGAAGCCGACGGCATCGAGGCCTTTTATCTCGACTACCGTGAGCCGGATTCCATCGCAGCACTTGCGGCATCGGTGCTGGAGCGGACAGGCGGACGCCTCGACGCCCTGTTCAACAACGGCGCCCATGCACAGCCCGGCGCCGTGGAAGACCTGCCGGTTGCGGCATTGCGCGAGCAGTTCGAGGCCAATTTCTTCGGCTGGCACGACCTCACCCGACGCATCGTACCGGTAATGCGTCGCCAGGGACATGGCCGCCTCGTTCATTGTTCCTCGATCCTTGGGCTAGCGCCGGTGCCTTTTCGCGGCGCCTACTCAGCCTCCAAGCACGCGCTCGAAGGCCTGATGCTGTGCATGCAGCAGGAACTCAGGGGCAGCGGCATCCATGTCTCGCTGATCGAACCGGGGCCGGTGACCTCGAAAATCGCCAGCAACGGGCTGTTCTGGTTCCTGAAAAACATCGACCACGAGAATTCCGTCCACCACGTCGCCTATGCCGCGCAGCTGGCGCGGCTTCGGGCCGGCGGCAGCTCATCACGGCTGAAAAAGGGGCCGGAGGTGGTCTATGCGGCCTTGCGCCATGCACTTCTGTCGCGGCGCCCGCGCCCGCACTATGTGGTAACAGTGCCGGCCAGGATTGGCGTGATGCTCAAGCGCATCCTGCCGGCATCGATGCTCTACCGCGTTCTGGCCGGACGCGCCTGATCGCAACAGAACTGGGAACAGATCATGGCAACCGTCATCAAAGTCCTCCTCGTCCTCATCATGGTCGCCGTGGTGATCGTGCTTGTCCGCGGCCTCATCAACATGATGCGCGGCGGCTCCGGTGTGAGCTCGAACAAGCTGATGCAGGCACGCGTGCTGCTGCAGGCGCTGGCGTTGGCACTGATCCTGCTGGTGGTGTATTTCACCCGCAAGTGACGGCCGTTCGGGAGGCGACGTGGTCAAGCTCAACAAGATCTACACCCGCACCGGCGATGACGGCACCACTGGCCTCGGCACCGGTGAACGCAGGCTGAAATCCGACCTGCGCGTCGATGCCTACGGCACCGTCGATGAAGCCAATGCCTGCATCGGTATCGCCCGCCTGCACACAGCGGCAAGTTATCCCGCCATCGACGCCATGCTGTCCCGCATCCAGAACGATTTGTTCGACCTCGGCGCCGATCTCGCCGTGCCCGACGACGGCAAGCCGCTGGGCTACGAGCCGCTGCGCATCATCGCCTCGCAGACCGACCGCGTCGAAAAGGATATCGACCTTCTCAACAAGGATCTGCAGCCGCTCAAATCCTTCGTGCTCAATGGCGGCACGCCGGCGGCGGCAGCACTTCATCTTGCCCGCACCGTGGCGCGACGGGCCGAGCGGATCATGGTGGCGCTGGCGCAGGACCCGGCCGAACATGTCAATCGCGAGGGGCTGAAATACATAAACCGCGTCTCGGACTTTCTGTTCGTCGCCGCTCGTGCGGTCAATGACAACGGAAATGCCGACGTGTTATGGGTGCCCGGCAAGAACCGCTGAATTTTCGAAGGCGGGAAAGGGCTTGGGGCATGTTCATCCCGCTTTACGACTCCAACAGGTTGCGCCACATCCGGCTGCAATATGTGACGATCGGCCTGATCGCGGTCAACGCGCTTGTGTTTCTCATCACCACGATCGGCGGCGAAAATTTCAACAACGCAGCCGTGCTCGGCTTCGGCTTCATTCCTTCGGTTGTCCACGACACGGCAGAACTCTCGCCCCAATTCGTCGTCATTCCCGAGAGCCTGAGTTACCTTACCTATGCCTTCCTGCATGCCGATATCTTTCATCTCGGCGGCAACATGCTGTTCCTGTGGGTGTTCGGCGATAATGTCGAGGACGCACTCGGCCACATCCGCTACCTCATCTTCTACCTGCTTTGCGCCATCGCCGGCGCCTTCTTCCAGGGGCTCGTCGCCTGGAGTTCGGAGGTTCCGCTGATCGGTGCCTCCGGCGCCATTGCCGGCGTCGTCGCCGCCTATCTGGTCCTCTACCCCCGGGTGAAAGTGTGGGTGCTGGTCTTTGCCCGGATTCCGCTGCGTATCCCGGCCTTCATCCCGCTGATCCTGTGGATCGGCTTCCAGGTGGTGATGTTTGCCGCCGGCGGCGAAAACCAGATATCCTGGGCCTGCCATATTGGCGGCATCATTGCCGGTGGCGTGCTGGTGCTCATTATGCGCAGCCGCGGCGTGCCGCTGCTCGCCGGTGGCGACGGCGAGCCGCAACCCGCCGATCAGCCAGCCGCTTCTACTGGGCCGGCGCCAGCCGGTCCCGCTCCCGTGCAACCTGAGACGCGTTGGGGCCGGGGTGGCGCTTCCGGTCACAAGTGAACCGATTTGGGTGGTTTGGCCGCTGCCGTGGCATATTGACGTGTTGCGTCGCCACAACTACGGAGAGCGCCACCGCTAGGCGGCAGAAGACCAGAATTCGTCCGGCCAGGATTCCGTTTGGCCGGAATTCAGTCAGGAATGTCGGCTTTCGACAACTCTGCGGAGGCGCACGCTGCTATAGCGCGCCCGGATATCTCAGGAGAGGTGACAGACAATGAAGATCCTTGTGCCCGTGAAGCGGGTTGTGGATGCGAACGTCAAGGTTCGCGTCAAGGCCGATGGTTCGGCGGTGGAACTCGCCAACGTCAAGATGGCGATGAACCCGTTCGACGAGATCGCGGTGGAAGAGGCGCTCCGGCTGAAGGAAGCCGGCAAGGCCGAAGAGATCATCGTCGTTTCGGTCGGCCCGCAGCAGGCGCAGGAAACGCTCCGCACCGCGCTCGCCATGGGCGCCGACCGCGCCATCCTGGTCAAGACCGACGAGCAGACCGAGCCGCTCGGCGTCGCCAAGGTGCTGAAGGGCGTCGTTGACGCCGAACAGCCCGGTCTCGTGATCCTCGGCAAGCAGGCGATCGATGATGACTCGAACCAGACCGGCCAGATGCTGGCCGCCCTGCTCGGCTGGGCACAGGGCACTTTCGCCTCCAAGGTCGTGATCGACGGCGACAAGGCCAAGGTGACGCGCGAAGTCGACGGCGGCCTGCAGACGGTGGAACTGAAGATGCCGGCGATCATCACCGCCGATCTTCGCCTCAACCAGCCGCGCTATGCCTCGCTGCCCAACATCATGAAGGCCAAGAAGAAGCCGCTCGACGAAAAGAGCCCGGCCGATTACGGCGCCGACGTCAAGCCGCGCCTGAAGGTGCTCAAGACCGAGGAGCCCAGCGGCCGCAAGGCGGGCGTGAAGGTCAACAGTGTCGCCGAACTGGTCGACAAGCTCAAGAACGAAGCCGGCGTGCTCTGAGACTGGAAGGAACAGATAAAATGACCATTCTCCTCATCGCAGAACACGACAACGCCAGCCTTTCCGACCAGACCGCGAAGGCGCTCTCGGCGGCGCTGCAGATCGGTTCGGACGTGCATGTGCTGGTCGCCGGCAAAGGCGCCAAGGGCGCGGCCGACGCCGCTGCCAAGCTCGAGGGCGTGAGCAAGGTGCTGCTGGCCGAGGCCGACGAACTGGCCGAGCGCCTCGCCGAACCGCTCGCCGCACTCGTTGTCTCGCTGGCCGGCGCCTACGACACCATAATCGCGCCGGCGACCTCGTCGGGCAAGAATGTCGCGCCGCGCGTGGCGGCCCTGCTCGATGTCGCGCAAGTCTCCGAGATCATCGAAGTGGTTTCACCAGACACGTTCAAACGGCCGATCTATGCCGGCAACGCCATCCAGACGGTGCAGTCGAGCGACGCCAAGAAGGTCATCACTGTGCGCACCGCCTCCTTCCAGGCTGCCCCGGAGGGCGGCTCGGCAGCTGTCGAGACGGTCAAGGCCGCGGCCAATCCCGGCCTCTCCACTTTCGTCGAGAACAAACTCTCGGAAACCGACCGTCCGGAGCTGACCTCGGCCAAGATCATCATTTCGGGCGGCCGCGCGCTCGGTTCCTCGGAAAAGTTCCAGGAAGTCATCCTGCCGGTCGCCGACAAGCTCGGTGCAGCCGTCGGCGCCTCGCGCGCTGCCGTCGACGCCGGCTACGCCCCGAACGACTGGCAGGTCGGCCAGACGGGCAAGGTCGTGGCGCCTGACCTCTATATTGCCGTCGGCATTTCCGGCGCCATCCAGCACCTTGCCGGCATGAAGGATTCGAAGGTCATCGTCGCCATCAACAAGGACGAAGAGGCGCCGATCTTCCAGGTTGCCGATTACGGCCTGGTCGGCGACCTGTTCGTCATCCTGCCGGAACTGCAAAAGGCGCTTTGACGCTTTCTGCCAAAGCGTATTAAATTGTGAAAGGGTGGGGTAGACGAAGCTGCCCCACCCTTTTAGTTTGCACTGCACAAAAAGCAGGCCGCAAAGGCCTTTTCGACGGGATCGCTGCAAATGGCCAAGATCGAGACGATCGGCATCATCGGCGCCGGCCAGATGGGCGGCGGCATCGCGCATGTATCAGCACTTTCGGGTTTCAAGGTGCTGATCTACGACGTCTCGCCCGACCGTATCGAGAAGGGCATTGCCACGGTCAGCGGCAACATGGCCCGCCAGGTCGGCTCCGGCAAGCTTGAGGAAAAGCTGCGTAACGAAGCGATGGCGCGCATTTCCGCAGCCCCCACCATGGCTGATCTCGCCGGTGCCGATCTGGTTATCGAGGCGGCGACCGAGGACGAGACGGTCAAGCGCAAGATTTACGCGCAGCTCTGTCCCCAGCTCAACCCGGAAGCCATTCTGGCGACCAACACCTCGTCAATTTCGATCACCCGGCTTGCCGCGCAGACCGACCGTCCTGAGCGTTTCATCGGCATACATTTCATGAACCCCGTGCCGCTGATGAAGCTGGTCGAACTGGTGCGCGGCATCGCTACCGAGGATCAGACCTTCGAGGCGGCCAAGGCCTATGTGAAACAGCTCGACAAGACCATCACCGTCTCTGAAGATTTTCCGGCCTTCATCGTCAACCGCATTCTGTTGCCGATGATCAACGAGGCGATCTACACGCTCTATGAGGGGGTCGGCTCGGTCGATGCCATCGACACCGCCATGCGGCTCGGCGCCAACCATCCGATGGGACCGCTGCAGCTCGCCGATTTCATCGGCCTCGACACCTGCCTGTCGATTATGCAGGTGCTGCATGACGGCCTGTCGGATTCGAAATATCGCCCCTGCCCGCTGCTGGTGAAATATGTCGAGGCCGGCTGGCTCGGCCGCAAGACCGGGCGCGGCTTCTACGACTATCGCGGCGAGCATCCGGTTCCGACGCGCTAACCACCAGAACGAAAGTTCCGTGCTCCCTCAGGACGCCGCTGCAAGCGGCGGCTCTGCTTGGCCTCTTGACCCGGTATCGTCAGGCGCCACGGAAACACAGCCGCGGCCGGCGGCCTTGGCCGCATAGCAGGCAGCATCGGCCCGGGCGATGATCTCGTCGACTTCACCGCTGTTGCTGTGGATTGGCGCCAGCCCGATGCTGGCATCGATCGCATGCGGCCGGCCGTCCCAGCTGAACTGCAGGCCGCGGATGGCGTCGATGACAGAGCGTGCGGCAATCCTGGCGCCGGCGCTCGGCCCGGCTTTCAGGATGACCGCGAATTCGTCGCCGCCGAGGCGGGCCACGATATCCTCCGGCCCAAGCGCACCGCGAATGGCCTCGGCAACCCGCTTCAGCAAGGCGTCGCCGGCGGCGTGCCCGCCAGTGTCGTTGACCAGCTTGAAATGGTCCAGATCGATGAACATGAAATGATGTTCGCCCGCCGACCTGGCTGTGCCGGCCTTGCGGCTCCGGTCGACCAGTTCCTCCATGGTGCGGATAAAGCTCGAACGGTTGGCAAGGCCGGTCAGCGCATCATGCGCGGCGGCATAGGCGAGCTGGCGCTGCAAGGCGCGCGCATCGGTGAAGTCCTGGAAGACGATGACAAGACCGCAGAACTCCTGGCGGTCGTTCATGATCGGCGACACCACCTGGCGGATGCTGCAGCGTGTGTCGTCGCGACGGATGAGGACGGCGCGACTGTTCTGGTCGGCAGGGCTGGCGCTGCCGAGCGCCGGCCGCGTCATGCCGATCCTTTGCCCGGTTTCTTCGTCCACCGCCCAGTAGACATGGCCAAGCGTCTTGCCGAGCGCCTCCGCGCCAACAACGCCGGTGAGCTTTTCGGCGACCGGGTTCATGAAGGTGATGCGGTTGGCGGCATCGGTGCAGATGACGGCGTCGCCGATCGACTGCAGCGTCACCCTCAGCCGCTCCTTCTCGTCGGCCAGCATTGCCGCCGATACGATGAGGCTTTCCTCGGTTTGCTTGCGCTGGGTGATATCGGTCAGGCTGCCGATGGCCCTGACCAGCCGTCCGTCCTTGTCGCGTTCGAGCGTCTTGCCGCGGTCGAGGATCCAGACCCAGTGGCCATCCTTGTGGCGCATCCGGAACTCGGCTTCGAAGAACGGTGTCCTGCCCTCCAGATGGGCACGATCGGCTTCGGCGACGTTTTCGCGATCGTCGGGGTGGATCATCGCCAGCCAGCGGTCGGGGTCGCCGTCCAGTTCGCCATCGGCATAGCCCAGCATCTTCACCCAGGTGGCGGAGTAGGTGGTGCCGCCCTTCCGCATATCAAGATCCCAGACGCCTTGTCCGGCGCTGGCCAGGGCAAAATTCCAGCGCGTTTCGGCTTCGGCTATGCGCGCCTCGGATTGCTTGCGCGCATCGATATCCTCGATCTGGGAGACCAGGTAGAGCGGGCTCCCGCTCTTCTCGTCGCGAATGACGGAACCGGCAAGATGGGCCCATACCGGCGTGCCGTCCTTCCTGAGGTAGCGCTTTTCGAAGTGGAAGGCGTTGACGGTGCCCGCCCGCATGCCGTCCATCGTCTCACGGCCGATCTGCACATCGTCGGGATGGGTGATCTGAAAGAAGGTCAGCGCCTCGATCTCCTGCTTGCTGTAGCCGAGCATGGCGGCGAAGGCCGGGTTGGTTTCGTGGATGCGGCCGTCGAGGCCGACAATGGCGATGCCGATCGCCGAATCCTCCATGGCGCGGCGGAAACGCTGCTCGCTTTCGGCGATCTGCCGGCGATCGTCCAGTATCCGGTAAATGAACAGGGCGGCGAGAATCAGCGCCACGGCGGCGACCGGCACCGATATCTGCAGGCATAGCTTCAGCACTTCGGCGCTGACATCGAGCCGCGACAGCAGGAGCGCGACCACGGCAGCGCAAAGCCCTCCGGCCGCAAGCACCAAAGCCACGTGACTGTCAGCCCGCAGGCTTTTTCGCTCTCGCCGCATCACTGTGCATGCCACCCCATGCGCAACACATTTCTGCAAAAAACACTGGATGATCGATTTTAAGGAAAGGTTGCGCCGGAGCCACCGGCAACACGGTGAACCCGCAAACAATTGCCGGCATGATTAAGGATCGGTGATTATTGGGCGATCTTGAAAGGCCCGGTCACCAGCGCACGAAGAACCGTCCCCCGAGCGCGCCCAGACCGGCGAGGACGGCGATGGCGAGCGTGTACCAGGTGGCGACGAAAAGCGGCGAATCGTCGAAGCAGTGCGCGGCGTAGAAGGTCGCCGCCAGGCCGCCGGCGAGCAGTCCCGCGACCGCCCCGGCCAACACCGGCCGCGTCGGCGCGCCATAGCGCAGCATCCACAGGAAGACGGCAAGCGGGCCGATGCCGATCAGCGGGATGAAGCCCATGCAGATCATCATGTTGGAGCCGACCATGNAGGAAGACGGCAAGCGGGCCGATGCCGATCAGCGGGATGAAGCCCATGCAGATCATCATGTTGGAGCCGACCATGCGCGTGCTCCACATCGGCTCCGGCACCATGAACAGTTCGAGAGCCACCGCCACGGCCACCAGCAGCGGCGCCGCCAGCATCCAGGCCGCGGCTCTTGCCGTCGAAGCGCCCGGCGTCGACAACGCCCGGACCAGGCCAAAGGCGGTGACGACGAGCACGATGGTGAACACGAACTTCGCCAGGAACCGCATCGTGTGCATGGCGGTCATGATGTCGGGACGCGGGCCGATGGTGAGAAAGAAGACCAGAGCCGCGATCACCGCCGCGGCTGCCGCCGCCATCAACCAGGCCGAGCGCAGCGGAATCGCCTTGCTGCTTGTGTCGGCGTCGAGTGCCTTGATGAGATCCTCCGTCCTCATGTCACTGCCGCCCGAAGCGCCCCTGCCCAAATCGCTTGGCGATCGCGGCAAGCCCGCGATGCAGCGACACCCGCACCGCCGTCTCGCTGACGCCGAGCCTGGCCGCCGTCTCGCCGATGGAGCGGCCGTCGACCGAGATCGAAGAAACGACGGAACGCTGCGCAGCCGGCAGTCCGTCCAGCGCCCGGTTGATGTCGCGTTCGCTGACGGTCTCGGTTTCCGGCTCGGCAAAGGTCTCGGCGATCTCGTCGATCTCGATTTCGATGCGCCGTCCGCGCCGCCGGAAAGCATCGATCAGCTTGAAGCGGGCTATCGCATAGATCCATGGCAACACCGGCGCGTCCTGGCGCCAGGTATGCCGTTTCACATGAATGGCCAGCAAGGTTTCCTGCACGACATCCTCGGGATCGACCCCGCCCTGTACGATCTTGCGCCTCGCAAAGCCGCGAACCAGCGCGGCGATCCGGTGCAAAAAGTCGGCGTAGGCCCTTTCATCTCCCGCGATCGCGGCCCGCATCAGCCGGGAAAGCTCGGCCTCATCCTTGCCGCTCACAAGAGTTCACTCCCCGATCTTCGCGCCTCGGCACCGATTTGTTACGTGTCCGGCGAAATGATGTCCAAGCCAAAGTGCCGCAAAATCACGAAAGTTTGCGGGAGCGGCGACCGATTGAAGCAGCCGAGCAATGTTGACTACTGCTGTCAGGTATCGATAGGTGCAGCCTGCGAAACCAGAACCACCGAGATTGAGGATGACGCCATGAGATACACGCTCTCCACCCTAGCGGGGGCCACAGCGCTGGCCGTGAGCATGATCGCCGGGCCGGCGATGGCCGCGGATGCCGGCATCATCGTCTACAACGCCCAGCATGAGAGCCTGGCCAAGGAATGGGTCGAAGGTTTCACCAAGGAAACCGGCATCAAGGTCACGCTGCGCAATGGCGGCGACAGCGATTTCTCCAACCAGATCGTCGCCGAGGGCGCTTCTTCGCCGGCCGACGTGTTCCTGACCGAAAACTCGCCGGCGATGACCCTGGTCGAAGCGGCGGGCCTTTTCGCGCCGGTCGACGCCGACACGCTGGCGCAAGTCCCGGCCGAATTCCAGCCGAGCAGCGGCAGATGGGTGGGTGTCGCGGCGCGCAGCACCGTCTTTGCCTACAACAAAACCAAGCTCACGGCCGAAAAGCTGCCCAAATCGATGCTCGATCTCGCCGATCCGAGCTGGAAAGGCCGCTGGGCAGCCTCGCCTTCCGGCGCCGATTTTCAGGCCATCGTCAGCGCGTTGCTTGAGCTCAAGGGCGAAGCCGCAACCGCCGACTGGCTGAAGGCCATGAAGGAGAATTTCACCGCCTACAAGGGCAACGGCACGGTGATGAAGGCGGTCAATGCCGGCGAGATCGAAGGCGGAATCATCTACCACTATTACTATTTCGGCGATCAGGCAAAGACCGGCGAAAACAGCAAGAACGTCGAACTGCATTATTTCAAGAACCAGGATCCCGGCGCTTTCGTCTCGATCTCCGGCGGCGGCGTGCTCGCCTCGAGCAAACACCCGAAGGAAGCCCAGGCGTTCCTCAAATGGGTGACCGGGAAAGGCGGCCAGGACGTGCTGAAGACCGGCACGTCCTTCGAATACGCTATCGGCAAGGACGCGCAGTCCAATCCCAGGCTGGTGCCGCTGGCCGACCTGCAGGCGCCGAAGGTCGATCCGGCGACACTGAACTCCAAAAAGGTGACGGACCTGATGACGGCAGCCGGCTTGCTTTAGGCTGGGTTCGTCCTAAAAGGGCAACGATTGCGCTCCTGCCGGACTTTCCGCAGGAGCGCTCTGTTTTCGAGATGGCATTGTCCATGACAACACATTGCGTTTCCGGCCGCGCCTGCGGCGCCCCCGCCCCGGCAGCAGTGGCGCGGTCGAGCTGATGCAAACTGCGGTCGATCTCGCACGTTCAGGCCAGACAGTCGGGCGGTCCCGCCGGAAGCCCATGTCCTGGATCGCGCTTGCCGCCATAATTGTCTCGCTGCTGTCGCTGCTGCCGCTGGCGTTCATCATCTGGATCGGTGTGCAGATCGGCTGGGACACTGCTTCGGCCCTGGTCTTCCGGCCGCGCGTCGGCGAACTTCTGGTCAACACCGTGCTTCTGGTGGCGCTCACCGTGCCGATCGCCACCGTGCTGTCGGTGACGCTGGCATGGCTGACCGAGCGCAGCGACCTGCCCGGCGCCGGCCTGTGGGCTTGGCTGTCGGTGGCGCCGCTCGCCATCCCCGCCTTCGTGCATTCCTACGCCTGGATCACCATGGTGCCGACCTTGCACGGCCTGTGGGCCGGCGTGCTGGTCTCGGTTCTCGCCTATTTCCCGTTCCTCTATCTGCCGCTGGCGGCGGCTCTGCGCCGGCTCGATCCTGCTTTGGAGGACGCAGCCGCAGCACTCGGCCTTGGACCATGGCGGGTGTTTTGGCGTGTCGTGCTGCCGCAGCTGAGACTGGCCATTTGCGGCGGCGCGCTGCTGGTCGGCCTGCATCTGCTGGCCGAATACGGCCTCTACGTCTTCATCCGCTTCGACACTTTCACCACGGCGATCGTCGACCAGTTCCAGTCGACCTTCAACGGTCCCGCCGCCAACATGCTGGCCGGCGTCCTGGTGACTTGCTGCTTCGTGCTGCTCGCGCTGGAGGTGCTGGTGCGCGGCGAGGAACGCTATGCCCGCGTAGGCTCGGGTGCCGCGCGCCGCCAGCAGCGCACCAGGCTCGGTCGCGCCACCCTGCCCTGCCTGGCTCTGCCTGCCATCGCCACGCTTCTCGCCATCGGCGTGCCCTTCGTCACCATCGGCCGCTGGCTGGTCGCCGGCGGCGCCGATGTCTGGCGTTTGGACGAGATCGGCCTGGCGCTTGGCCAGACGCTGTTCCTGGCGCTGGCCGGCGCCTTGCTTGCGACCATCGCCGCCATGCCGATGGCCTGGATCTCGATCCGCGCGCCGGGACCGCTGCAGCGGCTGCTCGAAGGCTGCAACTACATTGTCGGTTCGCTGCCTGGCGTGGTCATCGCGCTGGCCTTGGTCACCATTACCGTGCGCATCGCCATGCCGCTCTACCAGACGCTGTTCACAATCCTGGTCGCCTATGCCCTGATGTTCCTGCCGCGCGCCTTGATCAGCCTCAGAGCCTCGATCGCACAGGCGCCGGTCGAGCTCGAACGCGCCGCCGCCAGCCTTGGCCGGCCGCCGCTGAAGGCGCTTTGGTCGACAACGATTCGCCTGTCGGCGCCGGGGGCTGCGGCCGGCATGGCGCTGGTCGCGCTCGGCATCATGAACGAGCTGACCGCCACCCAGATGCTGGCGCCCAACGGCACGCGCACGCTGGCCATGGCGTTCTGGTCCTATAGCGGCGAGATCGACTATGCCTCCGCCGCCCCTTACGCCTTCATCATGGTGGCGATGTCGCTGCCGCTGACCTGGCTGCTCTATGTCCAGTCGAAACGGATGGCCGGGCGATGAGCTTTCTCGAAATCAATGGCCTCACCAAGCACTACGGCCCGGTCGCAGCCCTTGCCGGCATCGAGCTCAGCGCCGCAAGCGGCAGTCGCACCGCGATCGTCGGCCCGTCCGGCTGCGGCAAGACGACGTTGCTGCGGCTGATCGCCGGCTTCGAGGCGCCCGACCAGGGCCGCGTCGTGCTCGACGGCGAGGTGCTGGCCAATGGCGGCCATGCGGTGCCGGCGCACCGCCGCGGCATTGGCCTGGTGGCGCAGGACGGCGCCCTGTTCCCGCATCTCAGCATCGGCGACAATATCGGCTTTGGCATGGCCCGCGGCGAGGACCAGCGCGCCGAGCGCATCGCCGAGCTCGCCTATACCGTCGGGCTCGACAAGGCGATCCTCAAGCGCCGCCCGCACCAGCTCTCCGGCGGCCAGCAGCAGCGTGTGGCGCTGGCCCGCGCCATGGCGATGAAGCCCAGGCTGATGCTTCTCGACGAACCGTTCTCGGCGCTCGACACCGGTCTGCGCGCCTCGATGCGCAAGGCGGTCGCCGAACTACTCGAAGCCGCCGGCATCACCACCATCCTGGTCACCCACGACCAGGCCGAGGCGCTGTCCTTCGCCAGCCAGGTGGCGGTCATGCGCGACGGAAAGTTCTCTCAGATCGGCACACCGCGAGAACTCTATCTGCAGCCGAAAGACCGCATGGTTGCCGAGTTTCTTGGCGACGCCATCATCTTGCCGGCAAAGATTTCAGGCGGCTTCGCCACCTCCTCGCTTGGTCGCATAGCCGTCGACTCGAAGGAGCGGCGCGACATCGCCCGCATCATGCTGCGACCGGAGCAGGTGCAGGTAAAGCGCACGTCGCGCGAAGGCATGTCGGGTCCTGCGGGCACGATATTCGCCGAGGTGACGGACTCGGAATTCGCAGGCTCGATGTGCACCATTGCCGTGCGGCTGTTGAACAACCCCGATCCGCCGGACGCCGCGGCAATAGGCAGCACGCCGCTGATCCTGCGCAAACCGGGTATCGACGCGCCTTCCGTCGGCGAGATCGTGCGCCTGACCGTCTCCGGCAAGGCGCATGTCTTCGCCTGAACTGCCGATGCGTCGGATTGGCGCGAGCGGCTGCGTCAATCGACTCGTTTCCCAGCATTGTCGAACCAATGCAGCTTCTCGGCCCTGGCCACGACGCGCAGTTGATCGCCGGGTTTGGCCGTGGCGCGGCCGGCCACACGCACGACGATGCGGTTGCCGCCGGCGGCACAGTGAAGAAAGCTTTCGGCTCCCACAGGTTCGACCGCCTCGACCGCCGCAGGCAGAATAAGCGCGCCGGATGATGCCTCGGCACTGAAGGTGACGTCGGCATCCTCAGGGCGGAAGCCAAGCGTGGCGGCGTTCGTGGGCGCAAAGTCAATCGTCTTGCCATCAATCAGCGCTGGACCAGCCGATGCTTGCAAAAGAGGCAAAAGGTTCATCGGCGGCGCGCCGATGAAGGAGGCGACGAAGGTCGAGGCCGGCTTCTCGTAAATGTCAAGCGGCGCGCCCGTCTGCTCGACCAATCCGCCATTCATGACGACGAGAATATCGGCCAGCGTCATCGCCTCAAGCTGATCGTGGGTGACGTAGACCGAGGTGACACCGAGCGAGCGCTGCAAATTCTTGATTTCAACCCGCATCTGGCCGCGCAGTTTGGCGTCGAGGTTGGAAAGCGGTTCGTCGAACAGGAAGACTTTTGGATTGCGCACGATTGCGCGACCCATGGCCACGCGCTGGCGCTGGCCGCCGGAAAGCTCGCGCGGGCGCCGGTCGAGCAGCGCCGTGAGCTCCAGCACCTTGGCGGTCGAGCGAACCCTGCTGTCGATCTCGTCCTTGGGAGTACCCCGGTTGCGCAACCCGTAGGCCATGTTGTCGTAGACCTTCATATGTGGATAGAGCGCATAGTTCTGGAACACCATGGCGATGTCGCGCTCGGTCGGACCGATCGTGTTGACGATCTTGCCGTCGATGGCGACGGTGCCGGAAGAAATGGTCTCAAGCCCGGCGATCATCCGCAGCAGCGTGGACTTGCCGCAGCCGGACGGCCCAACCAGCACGCAAAGCTCCTTGTCGGGAATGGCGATGGAGACACCCCTCACCGCCTCGACGCCGCTGGGATAGACCTTCTTCACATCCTTCAGATCGACGGTCGCCATCGGCTTCTCACTTTTCGGAATCGACAAGTCCGCGCACGAACCAGCGTTGCATCAGCACCACGATCAGGATCGGCGGCAGTATGGCCAGCATCGCGGTGACCATGACCAGATGCCATTGGGTATCGGCATCGGCGAAGGAAACCATCTTTCTAAGTGCGATGACGATGGTGTTCATGTCGTTGCTGTTGGTGACGAGCAGCGGCCACAGGTACTGCGTCCAGCCATAGATGAAGAGGATGACGAACAGTGCTGCGATGTTGGTGCGCGACAGCGGCAGCAGGATGTCGAAAAAGAAGCGCCATGGTCCGGCGCCGTCGACACGCGCCGCTTCCACCAACTCACCTGGGATGGTCATAAAGAACTGGCGAAACAGAAGCGTGGCGGTGGCCGAGGCGATCAGCGGAATGATCAGGCCGGCATAGGTGTCGATCATGCCGAGATCGACCATCACCTTGTAGGTCGGCAGGATGCGCACCTCGACGGGAAGCATCAGTGTGATGAAGATCAGCCAGAAGAAGACCATCCGAAGCGGAAAACGGAAGAACACGATCGCATAGGCCGAAAGGATCGAGATGAAAATCTTCCCCACCGCGATGCCGAGCGCCATGATCGTGGTGTTGAGCAGCAATCGGCCGACACTGACGCCGCCGATGCGGCCGACACCGCCGAACAGCGCCTCGCTGTAATTGTTCCAGACCTGGTCGCCGGGCAAAAGAGGCAATGGCGGCTTGAGGATGGTCTGCAGCGTCTGCGTGGAGGCAACGAAGGTGTAGTAGATCGGGAAAGCGACGATCAGGATGCCCAGGATGAGCACGGCGTGGGCGATGAGGGCGCGAAGCGGGGACTGACCAATCATCGCTCGCGCTCAACCGTAGTGGACTTTGCGTTCCACATAGCGGAACTGGATGGCCGTGAGTGAGATGACGATGACCATCAGGATGACCGACTGCGCGGCCGAATCGCCGAGGATCAAATTGACGAAACCGTCATTGTAGACCTTGTAGACCAGCGTCTCGGTGGCCTTGCCTGGCCCGCCGCCGGTGACGGCATGAACGATACCGAAAGTGTCGAACAGCGCATAGACAGTGTTGACGACCAGCAGGAAGAAGGTCGTCGGTGCGAGCAGCGGGAAGACGATGGTCCAGAAGCGCTTCGTCTCCCCGGCGCCGTCCATGGCCGCCGCCTCTATCAACGTCTTCGGCACCGCCTGCAGCCCGGCGACGAAGAACAGGAAATTGTAGCTGATCTGCTTCCAGGCAGCCGCAGATACCAGCAGGATCATGGCTTGGTTTCCGTTAAGCAAGGGATCCCAGGCGATGCCGAGACCTCTCAAGGCGTAGGCCAGCGAACCGATCGAGGGGTTGAACAGAAACAGCCACAACATGCCGGCAATCGCCGGCGCCACCGCATACGGCCAGATCAGCAGCGTGCGATAAAGGCCTCTGCCGCGCACCACCTTCTCGGCCATGACGGCAAGCAACAGGGCCACACCCATGGCGACGATCGCGGTCGCCAGAGAGAACACCAGCGTGACTTTGATCGAGTTGAGGTAGGCCGGGTCGGCCAGCACCTTGCGAAAGTTGGCGAGCCCGACGAACTTGCTCTTCAGCCCGAACGGGTCTTCCCTAAGCATCGACTGGTAGAGCGCCTGCCCGGTCGGCCAGTAGAAAAAGATCAGCGTAATGGCGAGTTGCGGCGCCACCAGCAGGTAAGGCAGGGTCTTGTTGGGGAAGACGACGCGTGGAGACAGGGTGATTCCCTCGCTATTCAGGAAATCGTCCACGCGGGTCCGCGTGGACGAGGTTCAACTGACAAATCGCTTCAGTTTCCGATCGCTTCCTGAATCGCCTTGTTGCCGCGTGCGACCGCGTTGTCGAGCGCCTGCTGCGCAGTCTGCTGGCCGGCCAGCATCTTCTCGAACTCCTCATTCTCGATGTCGCGCACCTGCGGCAGGTTGACGAGGCGCACGCCCTTCGAGTTCTCGGTCGGCGCCTTGCCCAGCATCTGCAGGATCGGCGTCTCACGGCCCGGGTTCTTGTCATAGAAGCCGGACTTCTTGGTCGCCTCATAGGCAGCGAGCGTCACCGGCAGATAACCCGACTTCTGATGCAGATACTCCTGCACTTCGGTCTTGGACAGGTGGGAGAAGAACGCCGCGACGCCCTTGTATTCCTCGTCCGATTTGTTGCCGAACACCCACAGGCTGGCGCCGCCCGGCGTGGTGTTCTGGGGCGCGCCCTTGGCGTCACTATCATAGGGAAGCTGGCCGATGCCGTAGTTCATGCCCGACTTGACGATGTCACCGAGACCCCCCGACGATTCGGTGAAGATGCCGCATTCTCCGGCAAGAAAGATCTGCTTGGCTTCGGATGTACGGCCGCCATATTTGAAGGTGCCGTCCTTGGCCAGGTCGGCGAGCGCCTGGAAATGATTGACGAAGATCGGCGCATTGATCTTGAGCTCGACGTCGGTTCCGGCAAGTCCGTTCTGGTTGGTGCCATAGGAAACGTCATTCCAGGCAGCGAAGGCCTCAAGGTGGATCCAGGTCAACCAGGTCGAGGTATAGCCGCAGGAAGCGGCGCCGCTCGCCTTGATCTTCTTGGCGGCTTCCCACACCTCGTTCCAGGTCTTTGGCGGATTGTTCACATCAAGCCCGGCCTTCTGGAAGATATCCTTGTTGTAGTAGAGGATGGGCGACGAGGAATTATAGGGGAAGGACAGCATGGTCCCGTCCGGCTTCGAATAGTAGCCGACGATGCCGGGCAAATACTGGCTCTTGTCGAAGGTCACGCCGGCGCTGGTCAGCACATCGGCCACCGGCTTGATCGCACCTTCGGCGGCCATCATGACGCCGGTACCCACGTCGAACACCTGGATGATGTCGGGCGCTTGCCCCGCACGAAAGGCAGCGATGCCGGCATTCAGCGTTTCGGGATAGGTGCCCTTGAAAACAGGGAGAATTTCATAGTCGCTCTGGCTGGCATTGAAATCCTTGGCGATCTTGTCGACCACCTCGGCATTGGCGCCGGTCATTGCATGCCACCAACTGATCTGGGTGGCGGTGAAGGCGGAGGTGGTGGAAAGCAGGGTCAAGGTGGCGGCAACACCGGCCGCAAAGCCGAACAACTTCATGTTTCATCTCCCGTTTGTCATTGGCGAAAGGGGCGCTCCCGCGAACGCAATATGTGTCGCTGATGACAATCGGACAACGGATTTGTTGCTGTTTCGTGAATTTCATACCCGGCTAACTTCGCGCCCCCTCGCCTTGCAACGAGGACAGAGAGAAATGCCAAGCCGGCTCAGCGATAGAATGGGGCATGGTGGGCCTGCAAGGATCGCCGACCGCCCAGCGATGCGTGAAGGGCCCGCGTGACAGCGCCACGCACCTGCACCGTGCGGCCGCCAAACCGGCGCTCGGCCAGATCGAGATCGGCCGAGCGGCATCGCGCCAGGCGCTGCTGTAACCGTGCGTCTGGAATGAGAACAGGATCGCCGCAACGTACAACCCGAAAAACCCGCTGTAGTTGTAGTTCGCATAACCGATTCTTCGTCAAGCGTGGCATACTAATCAAGTGGACGGCTTGATTGCTGTGGGAGAGCAGGTGGGGCGAGATGCTGACGGTCTATAATTGTATCGTGCATGAGCACGATCTGAGACTGGTCGCACTGGCAGCGCTCATTTGCGGTATTTCTTCCTTCTCGGCGGTCAACCTGCTTCGCCATGTCGACCGCTCGAGCGAGCGCAACCGCTATACCTGGCTGATGATAGCAGCCACTTCCACCGGCTTCGGTATCTGGGCGACGCATTTCATCGCAATGCTTGCCTTTTCTCCCGGAATCCCCAACGCCTACAATACGGAAATGTCGGCGCTTTCGCTCGCCGGTTCCGTCGCCCTGACCGCTGCGGGCATGTGGATCGCCACCTTGCGCCGGGGCATCGACTACCCTCTGGTCGGCGGCGCGGTCCTCGGCGCTGGTATCGCCGCCATGCACTATATCGGCATGGCCGCCTTCGAGGTCGAAGGGCGCATCGTCTGGAACCCGCTGCTGGTCGGCGTCTCGGTGCTGACAGGCGTCACCCTCGCCGCGCTGGCGCTGCTGGTCGTGTTGCGACGGCCGTCCATGCAGGCCACAATCGCCGCCGCCATCCTGTTGACGCTGGCGATCTGCAGCCTGCACTTCATCGCCATGGGCGCGGTGTCGATCTTCCCGGACTCCTCCATCGAGATATCGCAGTTCACGGTCGAACCGGTGTCGCAGGCCTTCGCCGCCGCTGCAGTCAGCATGGCTATCCTGGTGCTTTCAGCCGCAGCATTGTGGATCGACCTTCGCTTCCGGCGTCACAAGCTCGAGGCCGAGCGCATGCACGGCCTCGCCAACGCCGCCGTCGAGGGGCTGATCGTCTGCGACGGCGCCCGCATCGTCAGCGCCAATGACAGCATCGCGGCACTCACCGGCATTGCGCCGGAAGTGCTGAACGCGATGCTGCTTGGCGACCTCTTCGGCGAACGCACCGCGGCCGGCATGTCCGACTGCAGCGGACAGGCACAGGAAGCCGAACTCAGAGCCCATGACGGCGCCACCATCCCCGTCGAACTTATCGCCAGAAGCATCGACTATTGCGGCAAGCGGCACAGCGTGGTCGCCGTGCGCGACATCCGCGAACGCAGGAAGGCCGAGCAGGAGATCCTGCGCCTCGCCCATTTCGACCCGCTGACCGGGCTCCCCAACCGCCGCAGTTTCTCCGGCCGGCTCGAGGCCGAAATTGCCGCAATGGACCGCGGCGGCAAGGGTGGGCATCTTGCGCTGCTGCTGCTAGACCTCGACCGCTTCAAGGA
The DNA here is from genome assembly GCF_000502335.1 of Mesorhizobium sp. L2C066B000. NCBI lineage: Bacteria > Pseudomonadati > Pseudomonadota > Alphaproteobacteria > Hyphomicrobiales > Phyllobacteriaceae > Mesorhizobium > Mesorhizobium sp. L2C066B000. Next base: position 221,225 of record NZ_AYWZ01000003.1, on the reverse strand, counting down.
AGTGAACGACCTGTTCGGGCACGGCGCCGGCGATGCCATGTTGCAGAAGGTGGCGCTATGCGCCTCCGCCGTGCTCCGCCACGGACAGATGCTGGCGCGTCTCGGCGGCGACGAGTTCGCCATCATCGCTCCGAACCTTCCCGATCCGCAGGCGGCCGGCCGCATCGCCGAGGCGGTGCTGGCGGCCATGCGCGAGGAAAACCGGCTGTCGGTCGGTGGCGGGCTGGTGTCGGCCAGCATCGGCATTGCACTTTATCCGCTCGACGCCGATGAGCCGACACTCCTGGTCAGCCACGCCGACACCGCGCTCTACCGCGCCAAGGCCGAGGGCAAGGACACCTACCGTTACTTCGAGGCCTCGATGGGCGCCGAGGCGCGAGACCGGCGCGTGATGGAGCACGAACTGCGCCAGGCCATGGCGCGCGATGAGTTTCGCCTCGTCTACCAGCCACAAAAGGAGATCAGCAGCGGGCGGATGGTCGGGTTCGAAGCGCTGATCCGCTGGCGCCATCCGCAGCGCGGCGACGTGTCGCCGGCGACCTTCATCCCGGTGGCCGAAGACAGCGGCGTCATCATCCAGATCGGCGAATGGGTGCTGGCGACGGCCTGCGCCGAGGCTGCGCGCTGGAAGAACCCTCTCACCGTCGCGGTCAATGTCTCGGCGGTGCAGCTCCACAATCCGAATTTCAGCCGCAAGGTGCATGAAGTCCTGCTCGGCTCCGGCCTGACGCCCGGCAGGCTCGAACTCGAGATCACCGAAACGGCGCTGGTCAAGGACATGCCGCGCGCGCTGGCGACCTTGCGCCAGGTGAAGGCGCTTGGCGTGCGTGTGGCGATGGACGATTTCGGCACCGGCTACTCCTCGCTGTCCAATCTCCGCGCCTTCCCATTCGACAAGATCAAGATCGACGGCTCATTCATCAAATCAGTCGACAGCAACGGCCAGGTGGCAGCCATCGTGCGCGCCGTTCTGGGGCTTGGCCGCGGTCTCGGCCTGCCGGTTCTGGCCGAGGGCGTCGAGACGCTGGGCGAGCTGAAATTCCTCGACGCCGAGGCCTGCGAGATCGGCCAGGGCTACTATCTAGGCCGGCCGAGCCCGATCGAGGCGTTCAGCGAACTGACCGGCGTCGCGGCGCCGGCGGCACAAGACGACGCCAGCGTCAAACAATGCGGCGGCAGCATCTTGATGCTGCCGCCGGCGGCGGCCCTGCGCTCATCCTAAGGGGCGAGTGCGGCCTCGACCAGGCGCTTGGCATCCGGTCCCGACCATTCGGCCGGTCCGTTCATATGCGCGACCAGGCAGCCTTCGCCATCGATCAGCATGGTGACGGGGAGGCCTAGCGCCAAGCCGCGCGTCTTGACGTCGTTGAACAGCGCCAGCGTCGAATCGCGGTAGTAGCCGAGCGACCCGATGCCGATATCGGCGAGGAACTTCTTGGGCTTCACATCGTCGCCGGCATCGACATTGACCGCGACCACTTCGAAGGCATCGCTGCCCTTTTCCTTCTGCAAGGCGTCGAGCGCCGGCATTTCCGCACGGCAGGGCGCGCACCATGTCGCCCACAGATTGAGCAGCACCGTTTTGCCGGCATGATCGGCGATGGTCATCGGCTTGCCGTCTGGCCCGTTGAAGGCCAAGCTTTTCAGCGATTGCGGCGGATCGGCGGGCAGGAGTGCCGCAACCTGGCCCGTGGCCGCCGCGGCAATTTTCTTGGCGCGGTCGCTCTTGGCGTCGCAGGCGACATCGTCCTTGCTGTTGCCCGCGCCGGCCGCAGGTGCGCTGCCGGTGGCTGCGTTGTTGCCAGACCCGCTCTCGCTGACATATACCGCGACCGCGCCGGCCAGCACGCCCGCCAGCAAAGCGGCGAGGATCAGGCGCGGGGCCGGGAAGTATCTTTTACCGTCTGCCATTTTCTAAGACTGCTCCGGAACACGGGTTATAGCCATGAGCGACAAGAAGGCCAGCAACCAGATGTGGGGCGGACGTTTTGCCTCGGGTCCGGCCGCGATCATGGAAGCGATCAACGCGTCGATTTCGTTCGACCGCAAACTCTATGCCCAAGACATAAGAGGTTCGGTCGCCCACAGCGAGATGTTGGCTGAAACGGGCATTATTTCGGCGGCCGATCAAGAAAAAATCGCTCACGGGCTGAACACGATCCTGAAAGAGATCGAGGCCGGCACGTTCGAGTTCTCGACCCGGCTGGAAGACATTCACATGAACATCGAGGCCCGCCTTGCCGATCTGATCGGCCCGGCCGCCGGCCGCCTGCACACGGCGCGGTCACGCAACGACCAGGTGGCGGTGGATCTCCGGCTCTGGGTCAAGGACGAGTGCTTTCGCGTCGCCGAGGCGCTGAAGGGGCTGATCTCAGCCTTGCTCGACCGCGCCGAGGAGCATGCGGCGACCGTGATGCCCGGCTTCACCCACATGCAGGCGGCGCAGCCGGTGACCTTCGGCCACCATTGCATGGCCTATGTCGAGATGTTTTCGCGCGACCTGTCGCGCGTCCGCGACGCCATCGAGCGGATGGATGAAAGCCCGCTCGGCGCGGCAGCGCTTGCCGGCACCAGTTTTCCGATCGATCGCCACAAGACCGCCAAGGCGCTCGGCTTCCGCGAGCCGATGCGCAATTCGTTGGACAGCGTCTCCGACCGCGATTTCGCGCTGGAGTTTTTGAGCCTGGTGGCGATCTCCGCCACGCATCTGTCGCGGCTCGCCGAAGAAATCATCATCTGGTCGACGCCGCAATTCGGCTTTGTCAGACTGTCGGACAGTTTCTCCACCGGCTCCTCGATCATGCCGCAGAAGAAGAACCCGGACGCCGCCGAACTGGTGCGCGGCAAGACCGGCCGCGTCACCGGCCATCTCGTCGGGCTGCTGACGGTGATGAAGGGCATGCCGCTGACCTATGGCAAGGACATGCAGGAAGACAAGGAATCGGTCTTCGACGCCGCCGAGACGCTCGATCTGATGCTGGCGGCGATGACCGGCATGGTGTGCGACATGACGGTCAATGCCGCCGCCATGAAGAAGGCCGCCAGCTCGGGCCACGCGACCGCGACCGACCTCGCCGACTGGCTGGTGCGAACGCTGGGCCTGCCCTTCCGTGAGGCACACCATGTCACCGGCCGCGCGGTGGCGTTGGCCGAAGAGAAGAAGGTGAGCCTTGAAAAGCTGTCGCTGGAGGATCTGCAGTCGATCAACCCCGGCATCACGGCAGACATCTTCTCGGTTCTGGCGGTGCAGAATTCGGTGAAGAGCCGCACCAGTTTCGGCGGCACGGCGCCGTCGGAGGTCAGGAAGCAGATCCGCAGCTGGAAAAAGCGCATCGCCAAGGCATGATGCCGGGGTGCAATGCGCCTAAAACTCGGTTAAAAGCGCAGCACATAAAGTTTCGGACGGATGGATCGATGACCGCAAGCAGGATTTTGGTGACGCTGACGCTGCTGACGGCGATGGCTGCCGTGACCGCTTGCGGCCGTAAGGCTGGTCTCGACACGCCCTATGAAGCGGCCGTCCAGGCCCGTAAGGACGCCGAGCGCGCCAAACAGCCGGTGCCGCCGGAGCCGGAAAAACCGGTCGTGGACAAGAAATTCATCCTCGACCCGCTGATCTAGGGCCGATGAGACCGGCTTGGTGTTTCTGACCAGGTCTCGTGCTAATCAGGTCTCGTGCTCCAACTTCCGGAAACACTCTCGTGAACCATTTCGATTACCGCGACGGCGTGCTCCATGCCGAGGACGTGGCGATACCAGACATCGCCGCAAGCGTCGGCACGCCGTTCTATTGTTATTCGACGGCAACCTTGACGAGGCACTACCGGGTGTTCGCCGGGGCCTTTGCCGGGCTCGACACGCTGGTCTGTTACGCCTTGAAGGCGAATTCCAACCAGGCGGTGCTGCGAACGCTGGCAAAGCTCGGCGCCGGCGCCGACACCGTCTCGGAAGGCGAAATGCGCCGCGCGCTCGCCGCCGGCATCCCGGCCAGCAAGATCGTATTCTCGGGCGTCGGCAAGACCGCGCGCGAGATGGATTTTGCGCTCGAGGCCGGCATTCTCTGCTTCAATGTCGAATCCGAGCCGGAGCTGGAGTTGCTGTCGGCCCGCGCCACCGCGCTCGGCAAGGTGGCGCCGGTCTCGCTGCGCATCAACCCGGATGTCGACGCCAGGACGCACAGGAAGATCTCCACCGGAAAGGCCGAGAACAAGTTCGGCATTCCATGGCAAAGGGCGCGCCAGGTCTATGCCCGCGCGGCCGGTTTGCCGGGCACCAAGCCCATCGGCATCGATACCCATATCGGCAGCCAGATCACCGAGTTGCAGCCCTTTGACGATGCTTTCGCGCTTCTGGCGGAACTGGTCGGCGCGCTGCGCGCCGATGGCCACGCCGTCGAGCATGTCGATCTCGGCGGCGGCCTCGGCATCCCCTACCGCACCGACAACAGCCCGCCGCCTTTGCCCGATGCCTATGCCGAGATCGTCAGGAAGCATCTGACAAAGCTTGGAGTGAAGGTGATGTTCGAGCCGGGCCGGCTGATCGTCGGCAATGCCGGCATCATGGTCTCGGAAGTGATCTTCGTGAAGGAAGGCGACGCCAAGAACTTCCTCGTCGTCGACGCCGCCATGAACGATCTGATCCGGCCGACGCTCTACGATGCCTTCCACGACATCAAGCCGGTGGTGCAGCCGCCGGCCGACACGCCGCGCATGGCGGTCGACGTCGTCGGCCCGGTCTGCGAGACCGGCGACTATCTCGGCCTCGACCGTGACCTGCCCCGGCTCAAGTCTGGCGACCTCATTGCCGTCACCACCGCCGGCGCCTATGGCGCGGTGCAATCCGGCACCTACAACACCCGCCTACTTGTGCCTGAGGTTCTGGTCGACGGCGACCGTTTCCATGTCGTACGCCGGCGCCAGACCTATGACGAGCTTATCGGCCTGGATTCGGTGCCCGACTGGCTGAAATAGAAGCCGCAGCGCCGGCTGCGCTACAGCCGGTTTTGGATGAGCATCCTTGTGTCGGCGATCCTGTCCTCGTCGCGGCGGTAGAACGTCCATTGCTTGATGCGCTTGGGCCGCAGCAGGCCCGCCTGGGTAAGCACGCGCATATGTTCGGAGAGCGTCGCCTNCCTTGTGTCGGCGATCCTGTCCTCGTCGCGGCGGTAGAACGTCCATTGCTTGATGCGCTTGGGCCGCAGCAGGCCGGCCTGGGTAAGCACGCGCATATGTTCGGAGAGCGTCGCCTGCGTAATGCCGAGCTTCTCCGCGATCAGCAGCGCGCAAACGCCGTCCTCGACCAGATCGCCGTCTGCCTGGGCCGGGAAATGCGCCTGCGGATCCTTCAGCCAGTCGAGGATCTGCAGCCTGCGTTCATTGGCGATCGCCTTGAAGACATCAACCTCTTGCATTTAGCCATTTTGCCAAGTTACTAATTGCTGTCAATCCCAAGGAGATGGTCATGACGAACGGCAACACCGTCACGCGCGAACGCATTGCCGCGATGGAACCGCGCATCCGCCGCTATATCAGGCACACGCCGGTGCTGCGCGTCGACATGGCCGATTTCGACCGGCCGCCGCTGGCGGTCGACCTCAAGCTCGAATGCCTGCAGCATTCCGGTTCGTTCAAAGCGCGCGGCGCCTTCACCAATCTGCTCGAACGGCCGGTGCCTGCGGCCGGCGTGGTTGCGGCTTCGGGCGGCAATCATGGCGCCGCGGTCGCCTATGCCGCCATGCGGCTTGGCCACAAGGCGACGATCTTCGTTCCCGAAGTCAGCCCACCGGCCAAGCTGCAGCGCATCCGCGGCTACGGCGCCGAACTGATGGTCGGCGGCGCCCGCTATGCCGAGGCGCTGGCCGCCAGCGAGGCTTTTGCCGAAAAGACCGGCGCGCTGCAGATCCATGCCTTCAACCAGGAGGAAACATTGGTCGGCCAGGGCACGCTCGGCCTCGAAATCGAAACCGATCTGCCAGACATCGACACGCTGCTGGTCGCTGTCGGCGGCGGCGGCCTGATCGGCGGCATCGCCGCCTGGTTTGCCGGCCGCATCAGGATCATCGCCATCGAGCCCGAAGGCGCGCCGACGCTGCATCACGCCTTCGAAGCCGGCCACCCCGTCGATGCGCCGGCCGAAGGCGTCGCCGCCGATTCGCTGGCGCCCAAACGCGTCGGCGAGATGATGTTCCCGATCGCCGAGGCCTTCGTCGAACGCTCCATCCTAGTCACCGACGACGCCATCATCGCCGCGCAAAAGGCGCTGTGGGAGCGGGTGCGGATCATCGCCGAGCCGGGCGGCGCAGCGGCCTTCGCAGCGCTGCTGTCCGGCCGCTACACGCCGGCGCCGGGCGAGCGGATCGCCGTCCTTGTCTGCGGCTCGAATACCGATCCGGCGAAATTCTAAACCTTGCTTCGACTGAAGTGGGACGCAAACCCGTCAAAGCTTTTCAAGTTTTCCGGAACCGCCTCGCCTTTGCCGTGTTTGCTGGTAAACTTCTGCTTGTTGAGTCCGGGCTATCCCGCCCGGGCAGGAAGGGCCGATGACGGAACGCCCCATTTCCAGTGGCGATCGCAGCCTGGCCGGGCGGCTTGCCCTGAGCCGGCTGGCGACACGGATCTCGATGACGGTCGAGCGCGGCTGGCCGCTGCTTCTGCCGCTGCTCATCGTCGCCAGCCTGTTTCTCAGCCTCTCCTGGCTCGGCCTTTTCCCCCGGCTGCCTGACATTGCGCGCATTATCATGGTCACGGCGTTCGGTATTTCCACGCTGGCGGCGCTCTATCCGCTGCGTTTCTTCAAGCTTCCATCCGCCGCTGAAATCGACCGCCGTATCGAGGCCGCCAACCAGTTGCAGCACAGCCCGGTGCTGGTGCAGACCGACCGTCCCAGCGGCAAGGAAAGCATCTTTTCCCAGGCGTTGTGGCGCGAACACCAAAAGCGCATGGCCGACAAGCTCGGCAGCCTTGGCGCCGACCTGCCGCGTACGCGCGTGCCGGAGCGCGATCCGTGGGCATTGCGTGCCGTGGCGGCGCTGCTGTTGGTCACCGCTTTTGCCTTCTCCTTCGGACCGTCCGGCGGCAGGCTGTCCGATGGTTTCAGTGCCCATGCGGCGCGCGACATCGTACCGCCGCGCATCGATGCCTGGGTGACCCCGCCGGCCTATACCGGCAAGCCGCCCATCTTCTTGACCGCGCCAGTCATCGATGGCAACGCCAAGCAGGCGGTTGCCACCTTCACCGTGCCGCAAGGCAGCGACGTCTCGCTGCGCGTGACCGGCGGCTCCGGCGAGGAAACGCTAAGCTTTGCCGACAAGGGCGGCAATGCTCGCGCCATCGACCCGTCGGGACCACAGGTGGCGGCCGTCAAGGCAGCGGCGGTCAACCCCGCGACCCCCAAGCTGCGCCAGTTCACCGGCAAGCTGACCGCCGACGGCACGCTGACGCTGAAGTCGGGCGAAGCCGATCTCGGTCGCTGGGCCTTCGCGGTGATCCCCGACAAGCCGCCGACGATCCGCTTCGTCGGCGAGCCCAAGCGCGCCGTCAACGGCGCCTTCGAGCTCAACTACCAGATCGACGACGACTATGGCGCGGCCACCGCCAAGGCGGTTTTCGCGCTGGCCGATCCGGCGGCGCCCGATGCGCATCCGCTCTACGGTCCGCCTGACCTGCCGCTGGCGCTGCCGCGCCGCGGCGGCAAGGCGAACGCCGCCAAGACCACTAAGGACCTCACCGAGCATGTCTGGGCCGGCGCCAGCATCAAGCTGTCGCTTGTGGCCACCGACGATGCCGGACACACCGCGACCAGCGAAACCAAGACTATTGTGATGCCGGAGCGGCCCTTCGCCAACCCGCTGGCGCGGGCGGTGGTCGAGCAGCGCCGCCTGCTGGCGCTCGACGCCAATGCCAAGCCGCGCGTGCTCGACCTGATGGACGCCATCACGCTGCGGCCCGAGGACACGTTCGACAACATGTCGCATTACCTCGCCATCATGAGCGCCCGCAGCCGGCTGAAGATGTCGGACAGCGACGATCAGTTGCGCAACGAGGTTGCCTATCTCTGGGAAATCGCGCTCGGCATCGAGGAAGGCAATCTCTCGTCCGCCGAAAAGCGGCTCCGCCAGGCCCAGCAGGCGCTGCAGGACGCCATCAAGCGCGGCGCCAGCGACGAAGAGATCGAAAAGGCGATGAAGGAACTGCGCGAGGCGATGAACGAATTCCTGCAGGAATTCGCCGAGCGCGCCAAGCAGAACCCGAACGCGCCGCAGATGCAGCAGAATGGTCGCGAGCTGCGTCAGAGTGATATCGACCGCATGATGGACCAGATCGAGAACCTGGCGAAGTCGGGCGACCGCGACAAGGCGCAGGAGCTGCTGTCGCAGCTGGAAAACATGATGAACAACCTGCAGGCCGGCCGTCAGCAGCAGGGCGGCGAGCAGGACAGCGAGATGCGCCAGCAGATGGACAAGCTGGGCGAGATCATGCGCCGCCAGCAGGAGATGATGAACGACACCTACCGCATGGACCAGATGCAGCGCGGAGATAATCAGCAGCCCGGCGAAGGCAATGGCGACGACCCGGACCAGCCGGGCGTCGGCAAGGATCGCGATCCTCTCGCCCGGCCGAAGTCGATGACACCGCAGGAATTCGCCGATGCGATGAAGCAGCTGCAGGAAGGCCAGGGCCAGTTGCAGAGCGAACTCGACAAGCTGAAGAAGGGCCTGGAAGGCATGGGCATGCAACCCAATGAGGGGTTTGGCGACGCTGGCAAATCCATGGGCAATGCCGAAAAGTCGCTTGGCGAAGGCGAAGGCGACCAGGCAGTCGGCCACCAGGGTCGCGCGCTGGAAGCGCTGCGCAAGGGCGCCAAGGAGATGATGAAGCAGCTGCAGGCGATGCAGGGCGACCAGGGCGGCAGCCAGGAAGGCGGCCGCCAACAGGACGCCGGCCGCGATCCGCTGGGCCGACCACGCGCCAGCCGCGGACCCGATTTCGGCGATTCGGTGAAGGTGCCCGACGAGATCGACGTGCAGCGCGCCCGCCAGATTCTCGAGGCGATTCGCAAGCGGCTCGGCAACGCGCTCAGCCCCGACATCGAGCGCAGCTACCTCGAGCGGCTGCTGGAGCTGAAGTAGCCTCCAAGGCAACATCCGTCGAACTGAATGGTATCAGCGCCATGCCGAAACTCGGTGCCGTCACGCCCATCCTGCGCATCTTCGACATCGCCAAGGCACGCGAATTCTATGTCGACTTTCTCGGCTTCAAGGTCGAGTTCGAGCACCGCTTCGACGACAATGCGCCGCTCTATATGGGTGTAATCCGCGACGGCTGTGTCCTGCATCTGAGCGAACATCATGGCGACGGCGCGCCGGGTATAGCCATGCGCATCAAGGTCGAGGACATCGCGGCATTGCACCGCGAACTGATCGGCAAGAGATACCGCTACGCCCGGCCGGGCCTCGAAACCACGTCGTGGCAGACCCGTGAAGTGTCGGTCGGCGACCCCTTCGGCAATCGCCTGCATTTCTACGAGGATGCAACAGACTAAGCCGGCCGGTTGACGAACGCCTCGCGGATCGCCTCCTGCATGCCGTCGATAGCCTCGCCTGAGGCATTTGGGCTGCGGTGCATCACCACATTCGAGGAATCGATATGACCGAACCCGTCAGCGGCGGTGAGTTCACGACAGCCATCCGGAATATTGCTGTGCGAGATCGGCGCGATCGCCAGGCCAGAGGTGACGGCGAGCTTCAGGCCGCCGGTGGTGTCGCTGGTATAGGCGACACGGTAGGCCAGCCCACGCTGCTCCAGCGATTTGATGGCGAAGTCCTTGCACCAGCCGGCCCGGTTGTAGAGCGCGATCGGCACCGGCCGCTCCTCATGCATGTGATGCAGGCTCGATGTCACCCACACGGTCGGATCGTGCATCAGCACCTCGCCGCCGGAAGGATCCTGCCATTCGAACACCACGGCGAGGTCGAGTTCACCGGCCGCCAACGCTGCCAGCTGGGCGCCCGAATGTGCATAGCGCACGGTGACCTCGACCTTGGTATGACGCTTCGAGAAGGCGCCGAGCGCGCGCGACAGGATGGCGTGACCATATTCCTCGGGAATGCCGATGCGCACAGGCCCGCCAAGCGGTGCCGCCGCCATCGATGCCGCCGTCTCGTCGAGCAGCGAGACGATGCGGCGGGCATTGACGATCAGCTCGCCGCCACGGCGCGTCAGCGCCACGCCGCGCGAGCCGCGTTCGAACAGGCTGTCGCCGACCAGCTCCTCGAGCTTCTTCATCTGCATCGACACCGCCGACTGGGTGCGCCCGGCCTGCTCCGCCGCCCGGGTGAAATTGCCCGCTTCGGCAATGGCGACGAAGGTGCGCAGGAGATCGCTGTCGAGGGGTGGCCGCATCGAATCCGTCATAAGCAAATTTGATCTCTGGTATCATTCCAATTCGTTTGCAACATGTCAAACGCCGCAGCATAGTCCGCTCGCCCATTGGATATGCCGCCGCGAAACCGGCTGCGGACCAATCAAAGAGTCCTCACTCATACCCGCTGCCCAAAACGGTGGCGGGTTCTTTTTACCCCATGGCCGGGCGGCTGCGGGCAGTTAAGGCAAGGGCCGGCAGAACAATATGCGCAACCGGATCGTTCTCGGCATCATCAGCCTGTGCCTTGGCGTGCTGGTGTTCTCGCTCCAGGACCCGCTGGTCAAGGCGGTGTCGGCCGGCTATCCCGTGACCGAGGTGATGTGGATCCGCTCGATCGTCGCTTTGCCGATCCTGGTCGTTCTCGTTCGCGCCGATGTCGGCCTGCGGGCCATTGTCTCGAAGCGGTTCGGCCTGCTGACGATACGCGCCTTCGTCCAGTTCTCCTCCTATACGGTCTACTATCTGGCGATCGCTGCCTTGCCGCTCGCCGACGCGGTGGCGCTCTATTTCATGGCGCCCCTGTTCATCATGGCGATAGCCGGGCCCTATCTCGGCGAGCGGGTATCCTGGCAGGCTCTCGCCACCGTGCTGATCGGCATGCTGGGCGTGGTCGTGATGCTGCGCCCGGGCGCCGGCCTGTTCGACTGGGCGGCGCTGCTTTCGTTGGGCTCGGCTTTGCTCTACGGCTTTTCACAGCTGATGGCGCGCAAGATCGGCGACACCGAATCCTCCACCGTCATGGCCTTCTACCAGAACGGCGCCTATCTGGTCGGCGCCGCTGCGGTTGCCGGCACATTCTGGCTTGCCGGCATAACCCATGCTGTCCACCCCAGCCTCGAATTCCTGGTGCGGCCGTGGGTCTGGCCGACGACCCCGGATTTCCTCAAGATGGCGGCCTGCGGCTTCGTCGCTTCGGCCGGCATGATTCTGCTGTCGCAGGCCTACAGGCTGGCGCCCGCCAACCGCGTCGCCACCTTCGAATACACCGGGATTATCTGGTCGCCGCTGTGGGGCTTCCTGTTCTTCGACGAGGTGCCGCGCTCGACCACCGCCATCGGTGCGGCGCTGATCATCGGCGCCGGTCTGCTGGCGCTCAACACCGAACGGCGCCGGAGCGCTGCGCCTGTCCTCGCCGCGTCTCCGGATGCCGCCTGAAGCGTGTCAGGCGAAGCAGGCGAGCGCCTGGTCGACCCGCGAGCGGATTTCGGCCAGCGTGAAAGGCTTTTGCACGACGTCGATAATGATGCCGTTCAATTCCTCGGCGCGCTCGCGCTGGTCGGCATAGCCGGTCATCAGCAGGATCTTCATGTCAGGGAAAAGCCTGGCTGCGGCGATCGCCATCTCGATGCCATCCATTTCCGGCATGCGGATATCGGAGACGACGAGGTCGTAACCGCCGCCTGCAGCACTGACCATCGCCAGCCCCTGCGCGCCGTCGGCGGCGATATCGATCGAGTGCCCGGCGCGTTCGAGCGCGCGGGCGGCGAGGGTGCGGACGGACTCATCGTCCTCGACGATCAGAAGCTTTGCCATGGGCCGGAATTTGGCGGGCAAAAGTTGACTTTTTCTGAAAATTTGAAGCGTCGGGGGCCTTTTCTCAGGCATCGCCTTTGACGACACCGACAAACGGCAGTTCGCGAAAAGCGTGAGCGACGTCCATGCCGTAGCCGACGACGAAGTAATCGGGACAGTCGAAGCCGACATAGTCGGCGTTCAGCTCCGTCTGGCGGCGCATGCGCTTGTCCAACAGCACCGCGATGGCGCAGCTTTTGGCGCCCCGCGACAGCATCAGGTTGCGGGTGAAGGACAGCGTCTTGCCGGATTCCAGGATATCATCGATCAGCAGCACGTCGCGGCCGGCGACCTCATTGTCGATGTCGCGCAGCACCCTCACCTCGCCGCTGGTGGTGCCGGCGCCATAGCTGGAAATGAAGATGAACTCGACCTCCGGCGACAGCCCGACATCGTGCATGGCGCGGATCAAATCGGCGGCGAAGATGAACGAGCCCTTCAGCACCGAAATCACCAGCAGGTCGTGATAGTCGTGCTCGGCGATCTCCTTGGCGAGTTCGAGATTGCGCCGCGCGATCGCGGACGCCGAAAACAGGACCTCGATGTCCTTGCCGCGCACAACTGGCATCAACAACCTTTCCAGAGAAACCGACTAGCCGGCGAAGGTGACCGCCACGGCCTTGACGCCGTTTCTAGGCACATCGAGGCGGCTGGAAAAGCCGAATCTTTCGCCGGGCGCCAGAGAACGGTTGGATGTCCCCAGAGTATAGCGGGTGATGCGGCTGTCATTGCCGGTGACACGTATCTCCAGCGGCGGCAATTGTCCCGCCTTCAAACCGTCATTGACGGCCTCGCCATCCACGAACAGCACCGAGGTGGGTCCCGAGGCGTCGACACGCGAGGTGACGCCGGCAATGCTGAGTACGGCGCCCTCCGGCTGTTCGACTGACCAGAACGGCGTCTGGCGCACCAGCGCGTGGCCACCCGAGACCCAGAAGGCGGCAAGCGCCGCACCGATGCCGGCAATCCAGAAGATCGGCCCGCCACGCGATGCCGGCCGCCCGGCTGACGCATCTGATTTGCGCAGCATCTCCATGCCTTCCATCGACGGCGTCGCGATGTCGCGCGCCGGCGTCGGCATGGCTTCTACCCTTGGGATCGGCTGCGGCAGCACCTCATAATCCGCATCGACGATGTCGGTCGCCACAGGACGCGATTCCGGTGCGACACTTGTCCCGGTCATGATTTCGCCGGAAACCGGGCGCGCGGTTCGTTGCTCAGCCATCATGGCCCCGCTGTTGCCTGTTCGTTTCTTTTGCGTAAATGGAAATGGTTAACGCTTCCCCACCGGAACCCTTGTGACGCACTCAAAACCAGCGAAAATTAACCGAGGGTTAACCATGGCGGCCGATGGTCGTCGGACAGAAAGGGCTGGCACGCCGCCGCCCTCAGGTCGTCGCACGTGATCCGCTTCGAAAATGTCGGCCTCCGCTATGGCATGGGTCCGGAAATCCTCCGCGACATCTCCCTGCACATTCCGGAGAGCTCCTTCCAGTTCCTGAGCGGGCCCTCCGGCGCCGGCAAGACGACGCTGCTGCGCCTTCTGTTCATGTCGCTGAAGCCGACACGCGGGCTGATCACCATCTTCGGCAAGGACCGCTCGCGCATCTCGCGCGCTGAACTGCCGCATCTCAGGCGCCGCATCGGCGTGGTGTTCCAGGATTTCCGCCTGCTCGACCACATGACCACCTATGAGAACGTCGCTCTGCCGCTGCGCGTGCGCGGCCGCGAGGAAGCGAGCTACCGCACCGACGTCACCGAACTTTTGAAATGGGTTGGCCTGGGCGAGCGCATGCATGTGCTGCCGCCGGTCCTTTCGGGTGGCGAAAAGCAGCGCGCGGCAATCGCCCGGGCCTTGATCGAACAGCCCGAAATCCTGCTTGCCGACGAGCCGACCGGCAATGTCGACCCGCCACTGGCACGCCGGCTGCTCAGGCTGTTCATCGAGCTCAACCGGCTCGGCACCGCGGTGGTGATCGCCACTCACGATCTCGGCCTGATGGAACAGGTCGACGCGCGCCGCATGATCCTGGCCGGCGGAAGGCTGGATATTTATGACTGAAGTATCGGCCGAACAGCTGCATGAAGACGCCGCCGAACCGGCGACGACGACGCAGCGCGTCCAGCGCCGCATGGCGCCGATCGTGCCGGCGCAGAATATTGCCGGCCGCGCCTTGGTGCTGGTGATCGCCATCATGACCTTCCTGTCCTGCCTGACTTTCGGCGCCGTCACGCTGGTGCGCGACACTGCCTCGGTCTGGGAAAACCAGATCTCGCGCGAGGCGACGATTCAGATCAAACCGGTCGACGGCCTCGACATGGAGGCAGCCCTTGCCCAGGCCTCGCAGATCGTCGGCGAATTCCCCGGCGTGAAGGAAACCCGGATCATCGATCGCGACGCCACCGCGCGTCTGTTGGAGCCATGGCTGGGCTCGGGCCTGAATATCGACGAATTGCCGGTGCCGCGCCTGATCATCGTCACCATCGACGAGACCAGTCCGCCCGACTTTAGCGCCATCCGTGCGGCGCTCACGCCCAAGCTGCCGAGTGCTTCGCTCGACGATCACCGTACATGGGTCGACCGGCTGGTCGCCATGGCCCGCACCACGGTCACCATCGGCATCGCCGTGCTGGTCCTGATGCTGTCGGCGACGGTGCTGACCGTAGTGTTTGCGACGCGCGGCGCTATGGCGGGTAACGGCCATATCATCGAAGTGCTGCATTTCGTCGGCGCCGAGGCGCGCTTCATCGCGCGCGAATTCCGCTGGCATTTCCTGGTCACCGGGATGAAGGGCGCGGCCGCCGGCGGCGCAGCCGCGATCCTGGTTTTCATCGTCTTTTCCTGGTGGTCGTCGCGCAACATGGCAACGCCGCAGGCCGACCAGGCCACTGCTTTGTTCGGCAATTTCGCCATCGGATCGGCAGGCTATCTCGGCGTCGGCCTGATGGTGCTGGTGATCGGCGGACTGACGGCGGCGACCTCGCACGCCACAGTCGTCGCCTATCTCAGCGACATCGATGTCCGCCAGCCGGATGCGGGGTGAACCGTGAGGGCAGAAGCGAAAACAGTTCGGGGGCAAGGACAGGAATGGAAGGGACGATCACGGATCGAAAACCGACGTAACGCAATGTGCGCTTTTTTCCTTACCAAAAAGGCATTTCAGGATTAACCATAGGACGATGAACGCGCGGGAGTCGACCGGAACGGCTGGACAGATGCCAGTGGTGCGTTCGCGTGTGCGCACCGGGCTGGGCCGTTTGCGCACCGCCCTGCGTCTCGCCTCCCTCTGTCTACTGCTGCTGGTGGCCCTGTTTGCCGGTGGCTTCGGCTGGTTCGCCAGCAAGGTCAGCCACATGACGACCCCGACCAACCCGGCCAAGGCCGATGCGATCATCGTCTTGACCGGCGGTCAGGCCCGCCTCGACGCAGCACTCGATCTGCTTGCCTCCGGCAAGGGCGAGCGGCTGCTGATCTCAGGCGTGCATCCCTCTGCCAGCCGCCGCCAATTGCAGGCTGCTACCGGCGGCGACAAGGCGCTGTTTTCCTGCTGTGTCGACATCGACCGCGCCGCGCTCGACACGATCGGCAATGCCGAGGAAAGCGCTAAATGGGTGGAGAGCCACGCCTATGGCAGCGTCATCCTCGTCACCAACAATTACCACATGCCGCGCAGCCTGCTCGAGATGGGCCGCCTGCTGCATGGCGCCAGGCTTGAACCCTATCCGGTGGTCAACACCAATCTGGACAATGGCGACTGGCTGACCAAGCCAGAAGCGCTACGCGTGCTTCTGACCGAATACAGCAAATACCTGCTGGCGCTTGCGCGCGGCGTCGTCCCGGTCCGCCAGACTGCCGACAGCGTCGCACTGGCCGAGGTTTCGACCGCCAAGGACTAAAGCAATTCCAGGAAAAGTGTGTAGCGGTTTTCCCGGGAAAAGCACGTACGCTTTCCCTTGGGAATTGCGTCCAGACAGACGACTCTGACGGCGCTCGATTACCCCTTGGCCGTGCCGTCTTCCGCGCCACGCAGCCGCGCAATCTCCTGTTCGAGGCTTTCAATCCGCTTGTCGCGTTCGGCGAGTGCGGCCGCGACATCGGCGGCCTCGAATCGCTGCGGAATGTGTTGCGGGCAATTGGCATCCCAGGCCGAGACGGTGAACAAGATGACCTGCTCGGGGCGCGCCTTGTAGTCCTGCGGCATCAGCCTTGCCAGAAGCTCGGCATCGTCCTCGACGACGCGCGCCGTGCCCCAGATCTTGACGCGCTGGCGATGCGCATAGTCGATCAGGAACAGGAATGCCTGGTTGTTGTCGGCGAGATTCCCTTGCGTGATGAACTGCCTGTTCCCGGAGAAATCGGCAAAGCCGATGGTCTTTTCGTCCAGCACCTTGAGGAAGCCGGCTGGCCCGCCGCGATGCTGGATATAGGGCTGACCCTCGCCATTGGCCGTCGACAGGAAGACGCTGGTCTGCGCCGCGATGAAGTCGGCGAGGTCGGGCGTGATATGGGCGCGCCATCCGCCGCGCTCCTCGGCGCTGGCATAGCCCTTGCGCGAACCTTTGCGGGTCTGGATCGCCTTGATCGTCGGCGTGAAGGCGACATCGCTGGTGAAAGTATGAGCATTCATGGAAGCCTCCGCGAGGCCGAAACACGGCCATTGTACGAAGAGGTAGGTCCTTCCATGTTTTGGATGTAGATGGCATAGTTGCAAGCTATCCTTCCAATTTCCGGAAGACACTATGGATCGTCTCGAAGCCATGTCGCTGTTCGTCGCCGCGGTGGAAGCGGGCAGCCTTTCCGCTGCCGGCCGCCATTTCGGCATTCCACTGGCAACGGTCAGCCGCAAGGTTTCCGACCTCGAAAAGCACCTTCAGGCGCGCCTGCTGAACCGTTCGACCCGGCAGCTCACGCTGACCGATGCCGGCCAAGCCTATCTCGCCGCCTGCCGCCGCATCCTCGGCGAGGTCGGCGAAGCCGAACGCACCGCTGCCGGCGAATACAGCACGCCGACCGGCGACCTGTTCATCACCGCGCCGGTCGTCTTTGGTCGCTTGCACGTGCTGCCTGTCGTCACCGAATTCCTGGCGGCTTATCCTCAAGTCAACATTCGCCTGACGCTGGCTGACTGGATAACCCAACTGGCGGAGGAACATCTCGACCTTGCCATCCGCATCGGCGAGCTTGCGCCTTCGAGCCTCATTGCCATCCGCGTCGGCGCGATCCGTCGCGTCGTGTGCGCCAGCCCCGCCTATATCGCCGCGCATGGCATGCCGCGGACGCCGGACGATCTGGCCGCGCATGAATGCATCAGTTTCGAGGGGCCTTCCGCTCTCGCCAGCTGGAGCTTTGCCGGCGACAAGGGCGAACTGATCGTGCCGATCCGCTCACGGCTGCGCGTCAACACGGCGGAAGCTGCAATCGATGCCGCGATTGCAGGCGCCGGGATGACGCGGGTGCTCTCCTACCAGATCGCGGACGCACTACGTTCCGGCGTGCTCGTCCGGGTCTTGCAGGCCTTCGAGCCTTCGCCATGGCCGGTGAGCCTCGTCCATGCCGGCCAAAGCCTGCTGGCGGTGAAACTCAGGGCGTTCCTCGATTTCGCCGCTCCGCGGCTGAAGCAGCGGCTATTGCAGGCGACGTGGTGAGTTGAGACTGGCTTGAGTCAGTGGCGAGCCGGCCTATGTCAGGCCATTGCGGCGTTTCCTTTTTGCCCGCGCTTGGTGTAACCAACGCACACCTCCTCAACGGGCCCTTCCCCGCATGCTCTATATCCGCTCGCTGGCGTTCAACTTCGTCTTTTATGTCAATCTGATCGTCCAGATGGTCCTCTGGACCCCTTACTACTTCCTCTCGCCACGCCATCGCGCCTGGTTCGTGCCGAAATTCTGGTCGCGCACCAGCCTGTGGCTCTACGACAAGATCGCCGGCACCAGGAGCGACATCACCGGCGTCGAGAACCTGCCGGAGGGCTCTTTCATCCTGGCGCCGAAACACCAGTCGTTTTGGGACGCGATCGCTTTCTTTCCGTTCCTCCACGACCCGCTTTATATCCTGAAGCGCGAGCTGACCTGGATCCCCTTCTTCGGCTGGTACATCCTGAAGATGCGGATGATCCCGGTTCACCGCGGCAGCCGCTCCAAGGCGTTGAAGCAGGTCGTTGCATCGACAAAGCAGGAGATGGGGCGCAATCCGCGCCAGCTGATTATCTACCCCGAAGGCACGCGCCGAGCGCCAGGCGACGAGCCGGCTTACAAATACGGCATTGTCGAGCTCTATACGCAGCTTGGCGTCCCGGTGGTACCGGTCGCCCATGTCGCCGGCCTCTATTGGCCTCGCCGCAAATTCTTGCGCTTTCCCGGCACCATCAAGGCCCGCTTCCTGCCGCCGATTCCGCCCGGGCTCGGCAAGGACGAATTCATGGACCGGCTGATCGGCGATACGGAAGCCGCCTGCGACCAGCTGCTGATCGAGGCATCGCAGGCTCCTAACCCGCCGCAAATGCCGCCGACGGCGGTCAAGCGGCTGGCCGAACTCGCCGCGGCCGCCAAAGCAATTCCAGGAAAAGTGTGAGCGGTTTTTTCCGTCCTAAATTGCGCCAAAACAAAAAAGACCAAAGCTTGATCTCTTCTGCGAGCCGGCTCAAGGCCACGCCGCCAGCGCCGTTGTCAGCACCAGCGTCGCCGCGAAGGCCAGATTGATGATCCGCGACGCCAGCGGCTGGCGCAGGGTGCGGGCGAAGGCCGCGCCGGCCAGCAGCCACAGCACATGGATGGCTACGATCATCAGGGTGAGAACCGCCAGCCTGGCCGGGATGCCGAGAGCATCGGCGCCGGCTGCGGTCGCGGAGCCAGCAAGGACCGCAGCAATCGCCACATAGGCTTTCGGGTTGGCAACGGCGAGCAGGAAGCCGCCGAGGAAGGTCGGCAGAACCGCGCTGTTGTCACGCGCGGCCAGCGGCGGCGCTGTCGCTATTCTGTAGGCGAGGTAGAGAATATAGGCGGCGGAAGCGACCGCCAGCACTGGCGCTACGCCCGGCATCGAGGTGAGGATAGCCTTGATGCCGGTGGCCACGACCAGCAGCACCGCGACCGTGCCTAAAATGATCCCCGATGTGTAGTGAAGCGAATTGCGCAGGCCGAAGGCGGTCCCTATCGCCGTGACGCTGATCGTCGCCGGGCCAGGACTGCCCATGACGACGGTTGCCGCCAGCACCAGCGCCAGCAATTGCTGCCAGGGCTGCGCCTGCGAAAGAATGTCTGCGGCCATGCTGCCTCTTCTCCACAATAATGGAGAACAGTGTGGCAAGGCGGACAGCCGTCGTCTTGAACGATCGTGCCGAACCTGCGCGGCTAGGCGCTGGCCTTGTCCAGCGCCACGAGATCCTCCGCGCTGAGCTTCAGCGATGCGGCGCGCACCAGGCTGTCGACCTGGTCCAGCGTCGTGGCGCTGGCGATCGGCGCAGTGATGCCGGGCTGCGCCATCACCCAAGCGAGTGCTACTTCCGCCTGCTTGGCCGAATGGCGCGCCGCCACAGTGTCGAGTGCGGCCAGAATGCGCATGCCGCGCGCATTGAGATAAGCCTTCACGCCGCCGCCGCGTTCACTTTTGCCGAGATCGGCCTCGCTACGGTATTTGCCGCTCAAAAACCCCTTGGCGAGACTGAAATAGGTGATGACGCCGATACCCTCGGCCACGCACAGATCATGCAGCGGCCCGTCGAAGGATGAGCGGTCGTAGAGATTGTATTCCGGCTGCAGCACGCTGTAGCGCGGCAGCCCGCGCAGGCTGGCAACATCGAGCGCGGCGCGCAGCTGGCCGGCGTCAAGATTCGAGGCGCCGATATGGCGGACCTTGCCGGCAGCGAGCAGCTTCTGGTAGGCGCCGAGCGTCTCCTCATAAGGGGTTGTCGGGTCCGGCCAATGCGAGAGATAAAGGTCGATCACGTCGGTCTGCAGTCGCTTGAGCGACGCCTCGACTGCCCTTTCGATATGGGCAGCGGACAGATCCTTCTTGCCTTGTCCCATATCCGAGCCGACTTTGGTGATGACGATGATCTTGTCACGGTTGCCGCGGCTTTTCATCCATTTGCCGATGATGGTCTCGGACTCGCCGCCCGCGTGGCCGGGCACCCAGCGCGAATAGGCATCGGCCGTATCGATAGCGTTGAGGCCGGCGTCGCCGAACCGGTCGAGCAGGTCGAAGGAGGTCTTCTCGTCCGCGGTCCAGCCGAAGACATTGCCGCCCAGGACCAGCGGCGCGATGGAAAGGTCGGTTTGACCGAGACGGCGTTTTTGCAAGACGGGGCTCCGTGGGCTGGCGGCGGGCGACCCGAATGCTTCGGGCCGCAGCTAAGCTAGGTCTCGCCGCGCCGAGGTCAAAGGCCTCAGCCAATTTTCCAGCGGGCCAGCGCTTCACAAAGGCGCGAGCGCTTCGCCTGCAGGCTCGCCGTGGTCCACTGGCTCACGAGGCGATCCGCTTCGCCACCTCTTCCAGCCAGTGGTCGCTGATACCCAGCGCCGCGAGATGCTGCAGCGTGTTGAGCACATAGTCCTCGTTGTTTCCGGACTGGCCGACGGCGCCACGGATAACACCTGCCGCATGCGCGGCATCGAGCCCGCCGGCATACTGCTCATGCTGGCGGTCGACGATATAGGCGACCGCTTTCACTCTCTCTCCCGCGGCCGCACCATTCACGTCGAGACTGATATCGAGCACACGCTCGAGGTAGACGCTGGTCACCAATTCGCGCTCGCGCAGATAGGCCAGCACCTCATCGCGCAGCTCGCCGGGCACGCGAAACGCCAGCCCGATGCAGGAGCCGCCACGGTCGAGGCCGAGCACCAGGCCCGGCCGCTGACGCGTGCCGCGATGCACGAAGGAATAGACGCAGAGCGACCGGCGGTAGCCGTAAAGCCGCGCGCGGCGGGTCTCCACATGCGCAAATCCCGGCCGCCAGATCAGCGAGCCATAGCCAAAAACCCAAAAATCGCCCATATCGCCAAGCCTGATTGCACGAAGGTGACGCCGCCGCATCGGAATCGGTGCTCTTCTGTCTTTTTGCTTGTTGCGTAACCACAGTCCACCCGCAACACGCCCGCGTTAATGAAAGCCGCAGCATGACGTCAAGTGACGAGCGTCCGTCGAAGTTTCGCCACCGGCTGATGTGGCTCGCTGCCTTGGTCGTTATGCTGTTCGGCGCCTACAGCGCGGTCTGGTTCTATGTCGCCGGTCGCGTCAGCAGCGAAGCCGACAAGGCGGTGGCCTCGCTCAAGGACAAAGGCATCGAGGCCGGCTGCGCCAACCTCACCGTCAGCGGCTACCCCCTGAGTTTTGCCATCTCCTGTGACAATCTGGCTTACGAGGACGACGCCAGGAACGTTGCCGCCTCGGCAGGCAGCTTCAACTTCGTTGCAGAACTCATCCGGCCTTTGTCGCCTGCCGCCGAGTTGCGTGGGCCACTGCGGACCTCGGTGCCCGGGATGGCGCCGCTATGGATCGATTGGGACAATCTGCAGGCCAATGCCAAGCTCTCCTGGCCCTTGCCACGCAGCATTTCGCTGCAGGCCGAGAGCTTGTCCGGCCAGACCGATCCGGCCGACGACACCGACCCGGTTTCACTGTTCAGCGCCGGAACCGCGGCGGGCGAGTTGCGACCCGACGGCCAGGACATCGGCTACGTCGGCAGCTTCACCGATCTTGAGATCGACGCCGACGCGATCGGCGGTCGCGTGCTGCCGCCGCTCGACGGCAGCGGCGACGCGACGCTGAAGAACGGCGTCGCGCTGATGAAGACGCAGGCCAGGAGCCTGCGCGGCCAGGCGGTCGACATCCACAAGCTCGATCTGTCGTCGGGAACCGCGCGCATCACCGTCTCCGGCCCGGTGTCGGTCGACGCCAACGGCCAGGTCAATGCCGACCTGACGATCAAGCTGCAGGATCCCAAAGCCGTGGCGGCAATCCTCGCCACCGCAATCCCCGAGCAGAAGAGCCAGATCGAGCAAGGCTTTGCCGGTCTGGCGCTGCTCGGCAACGAACCGTCGATGCCGCTCAAGGTGGTGAAGGGCAAGGTCTCGCTCGGCTTCATTCCGCTGGGCAAGATCAAGCCGCTCGATTAGAGCAATTCCAGGAAAAGTGTGAGCGGTTTTCCGTCCGGAATTGCGTTAAAACAAAGAGATAGAGCATGATCGCAAAGAGCGGGAACGGCTATTGGGGAGAGATCATGCTCGAGCAAGCCGACGCATGAACCGACCGGTGAAACTGCTGAGCGTTGGCGCGCTCACGCTGGATACCATCCTGCGCGTCGAAACCCTGCCCACGCATCAGGGCAAGTTCATCGCCTCGGACGGCATCCAGATCGCCTCGGGCATGGCGACAAGTGCTGCCTGCGCCGCCCGCCGTCTCGGCGCCGAGGTGTTCCTGTGGGCAAGTGCAGGTGGCGATGCCGTCGGCGACCAATTGCTGGCCGGCATCGAGGCCGAGGGCGTCGATTGCGGCTTTGTCCGCCGCGTCGAAGGCGCCCGCTCGGCGCTGGCCGCGATCCTGGTCGACGCTCATGGCGAGCGCATCATCGTGCCCTTCTACGACCCAAAGGCGCAGGCCGACCCCGAGGCGGTGCCTGTCGCCGATCTTTCCGGCTTCGATGCCGTGCTGGTCGATGTGCGCTGGCCGGGCGCCGCCGCTCTTGCCTTGACCGCCGCGCGCGACGCCGGTTGCCCGGCAATCCTCGACGCCGACACGGCGCCGCTGGAGGTGCTGGAGCGTCTGTTGCCGCTGGCTTCGCACATCGTCGCTTCGGAGACGGCTGCACGCATTATCTGCGACCACGCGCTGGATCCCGAAACCGCCTGCGCCGACCTCGCCAGCCGCACAGACGCCTTTGTCGCGGTGACCGGCGGCGCCGCGGGAAGCTGGTGGCATGACCGGTCCGCCGGATGCGTGCGCCACATCGCGGCGCCGAAGATCAAGGCGGTCGACACGCTGGCCGCCGGCGACGTTTTCCACGGCGCCTTTGCTGTCGCGTTGGCGGAAACCATGCCGGTCGAGCACGCGTTGCGCTTTGCCAGCGCGGCGGCCGCGCTCAAGTGCCAGCGCTTCGGCGGCCGGCTGGGGGCGCCAAACAGGGACGAGGCAATGGCCATGGTCGCGGCGACCTGGCCCGTCTGAAACAGATTTAACTTTTCACCGGGTGCTCGACCGCCTGGCGGCCGAAATCCGGCACGTCGATATCCTGGCCGGCCTCGATGATCGAACGGCGAACGGCCCGGGTGCGGGTGAACAGGTCGAACAGCTTGTCGCCGTCGCCCCAGCGGATCGCCCGCTGCAGCGAGGCGAGGTCCTCCGAAAAGCGCGCCAGCATTTCCAGGATGGCATCCTTGTTGTGCAGGCACACGTCGCGCCACATGGTCGGGTCGGAGGCGGCCAGACGGGTGAAGTCGCGGAAACCGGAAGCCGAATATTTGATCACTTCCGACTTGGTCACCGATTCCAGATCGTCGGCCGTGCCGACGATGTTGTAGGCAATGATGTGCGGAAGATGCGAAACGATGGCCAGCGTCATGTCATGATGCTGCGGGTCCATCGTGTCGATGTTGGAGCCGCAGCGCCGCCAGAATTCCGACAGCTTTTCCAGCGCGGCCGGATCGGTTCCCGGCAGCGGCGTGAAGATGCACCAGCGGTTTTCGAACAGCTCGGCGAAACCCGCATCGGGGCCCGATTTCTCCGTACCCGCCAGCGGGTGTCCCGGAATGAAGTGCACGCCGTCCGGCACATAGGGCTGCATTTGCGCAATGACGGAGGCCTTGGTCGAACCGACATCGGTGAGGATGGCGCCTTTTTTCAGCGCCGCTGCGATCTCTTGCGCCACCTCGCCCGACGACCCCACTGGCACCGAGACGATGATCAGGTCGGCGTCGAGGACCGCTTCCCTGGCGTCGGTGGTGTAGCTCTCGCCAAGACCGAGCTCCTTCGCCCGCGCCAGCGTGGCCGGGCTGCGCGTCGCGATGGCGACATGGCGGGCCAGGCCCTCGCGGCGGATGATTCGGGCCAGCGACGAGCCGATCAGGCCGATGCCGACCAGCGCGATCTTTTCAAACATCGGTGCTGTCATTGTTTCAGCTTTTCAGGAATGTCGTGAGGGCATCGATGACGCCCCGATTGGCTTCTTCGGTGCCGACGCTCATGCGCAGCGCATTGGGAAAGCCATAGCCGGTAACGCGCCGCAATATATAGCCGCGCTGGGTGAGGTAATCGTCCGCCGCCTCAGCCGAATGCTTCTTGTCGTCGGGAAAGTGGATGAGGACGAAATTGCCGACGCTGGGCGTCACGCGCAGCCCAAGCTTCGTCAGTTCTTCATTCAACCAGGTGAGCCAGGTCTCGTTGTGCAACGAACTGCGCTCGACATGGGCGCGGTCGCGGATGGCGGCAATGCCGGCCTCGATCGCTGTTGCGTTGACGTTGAAAGGGCCGCGGATGCGGTTGATGGCATCGACGATGTGCAGTGGGCCATACATCCAGCCGATGCGCGCGCCGCCAAGGCCGAGCTTGGAGAAGGTGCGGGTCATGACCACATTCTGCGCGCTGCCCGCCAGCTCGATACCTGCCTCGTAGTCATTGCGCCTGACATATTCGGCATAGGCCGCGTCGAGCACCAGAAGCACGTTGCCCGGGAGCGTGGAATGCAGGCGGCGGACCTCCTGGAACGGCAGATAGGTGCCGGTCGGATTGTTGGGATTGGCGAGGAAGATGATTTTGGTCCGCGGCGTCACCGCGGCCAGGATCGCGTCGACATCGGCGCGCTCCTGGGTTTCCTTCACAGCAACCGGCTTGGCCCCCGCCGACTGAATGTAGATCTTGTAGACCATGAAGGCATGTTCAGTAAAAATCGCCTCATCGCCTGGCGCAAGATAGGTCTGCGCCAGCAGGCCAAGTATCTCGTCGGAACCGTTGGAGCAGATGATGTTTGCCGGGTTGAGGCCATGCACCTCGGCGATCGCCTCGCGCAGCCGGCGGGCGGTGCCGTCGGGATAGACATCGAGCTTGCCAGCCACTTCGCGCGCGGCCTCGATCGCCTTCGGCGACGGGCCGAGCGGGTTCTCGTTCGACGACAATTTATGTACCTTGGCGACGCCGGCCGGTGCCGTGCTCTTGCCCGGCACATAGGCGTCGATGTCCATAATGCCCGCGCGGGGCGTCGGCCGTGCCTTGTCCGCTGTCTTGTCCATGTCGCAAATCCATCGAGAATGCCTCCGTCCGGAGGCCGCAGCGGAAATACAAGCCGTAGCCGCGAATGTCGAGAGGCGGGCAATAGCTGGCCGTTGACGCCGGGCCGCACGAGTTCTAGAAGAACGCAACAGTTCCGTGGTGATTTGGCCGGTCGGCTTGCAGCCACGTTAAACAACTCGCTAAAGGGCCGTTTGCGTGACGTAACCGGCTTTGTGATCGCATTGCCGGTTTTTTTATTGCCTGACGGCGGGCAAGGAGAGTCACATGGCCGCGCTCCGCGCTACAAAAACCAACAACGAGGCCGACAGCCCGTCGAGCCCGGTGTTGCGTTTTGGCCCTGACAAGCCGCTGAAGCTCGACGCCGGCACGCTTTTGTCGCCGTTCCAGATCGCCTACCACACCTATGGCACCCTCAACGATGCCCGCACCAACGCCATCCTGGTCTGCCACGCGCTGACCGGCGACCAGCATGTCGCCAACACCAATCCGGTGACCGGCAAGCCCGGCTGGTGGGAAGTGCTGATCGGTCCCGGCAAGATCATCGACACCAACCGCTTCTTCGTCATCTGCTCCAACGTCATCGGCGGCTGCCTCGGCTCCACCGGTCCGGCCTCGACCAATCCCGCCACCGGCAAGCCCTACGGCCTCGACCTGCCAATCATCACCATCCGCGACATGGTGCGGGCGCAATTGATGCTGGTCGACCATTTCGGCATCGAGAAGCTGTTTTGCGTGCTCGGCGGCTCGATGGGCGGCATGCAGGTGCTGGAATGGGCGTCATGCTATTCCGAGCGCGTCTTCTCAGCCCTGCCGATCGCCACAGGCGCACGCCATTCCTCGCAGAACATCGCCTTCCACGAGGTCGGCCGCCAGGCTGTCATGGCTGATCCGGACTGGCATGGCGGCAAATATTTCGAGCACGGCAAGCGCCCGGAAAAGGGGCTCGCCGTGGCGCGCATGGCCGCCCACATCACCTATCTGTCGGAAGCCGCCCTGCATCGGAAATTCGGCCGCAATCTGCAGGACCGCGAAGCGCTGACCTTCGGTTTCGACGCAGATTTCCAGATCGAAAGCTATCTGCGCCACCAGGGCATGACATTCGTCGACCGCTTCGACGCCAACTCCTACCTCTACATGACCCGTTCGATGGATTATTTCGACCTCGCCGCCGACCATGGCGGCCGGTTGGCAGATGCCTTTGCCGGGACCAAGACCCGCTTCTGCCTGGTGTCCTTCACCTCGGACTGGCTGTTCCCGACCGAGGAGAGCCGCTCGATCGTGCATGCGCTCAACGCCGCCGGCGCCTCAGTCTCCTTCGTCGAGATCGACACCGACCGCGGCCATGATGCCTTCCTGCTCGATGAACCCGAACTGTTTGCCGCCATCAAGGGCTTCATCGGCTCGGCGGCCCGCGCAAGGGGGCTCGCCTCATGAGCGTCAATGGCAGCCAGCGCGTCGACCTCGAAGTCGTGGCCAACCTGATACCGCCGCAGTCGCGGGTGCTCGATGTCGGCTCCGGCGACGGCCTGCTGCTCGAACTCCTGCAGGAGACCAAGCAGGTCGACGGCCGCGGGCTGGAGCTGTCACAGCGCGGCGTCAATGAATGCGTTGCGCGCGGCCTCTCGGTCATCCAGGGCGATGCCGACACCGACCTCGAATTCTATCCGGACAAGGGTTTTGACTTCGTCGTCCTGTCACAGACGCTGCAGGCGACCCGCAACCCGAAGCTGGTGCTCGACGAGCTGCTGCGAATCGGCAACCGCGCCATCGTCTCCTTCCCCAATTTCGGCCACTGGCGGGTGCGGCTGTCGCTGTTCGTCAAGGGCCGGATGCCGGTGACCGCGGACCTGCCCTATTCCTGGTACGACACGCCCAACATCCATTTCTGCACCATCCGCGACTTCGTCAACCTGGTCGAGGAACTCGGCGCTTCGGTCGAGAAAGCCACCGCGCTCGACGGCAACGGCCAGAAGATCGGCCTGTCGATGCCATGGTGGTTCTGGAATTTCTTCGGCCAGCAAGCGGTGTTCTTGCTGAAGCGGTAGTTTGCCCCTATTCCAGCACGTCCGTCGCCTTGTGCGGGTGCTGAACGCCATCGGCGATGATCACATCGGCGTGGGAGTTGTCGGTGCGCAAGGCCAGAATCTCCCGATGGCTGATGAATCGTACCAGCCCCACGCATGCGCCCTGTCCGGAAACTCGATGACGATCAGATGCCCGGGCCATTCGTTTTCGACCACGTCCATGTCGCCGCCGTGGACAAGGAAGCGGCCGCCGAACGGCTCCAATGTGGCGTCGATCCTCTGCAGATACTCGACAATCTGCGGGCCCATTGTGACTTGACGCATATGGGCGACGGCGTAGGCGGCGATGGCTGAACTCCCTGTGAGATCGAAGCCCGACGACCGGCTTCGTTGGCGCAATCTGCAGACATGATGGCCATCGGTCGATTACGTCTGGGGTAATCGGCCGGCTTACCGGCGTCCTGGCTCAACAGTTTGTGATGACATTGCCGCTGGTTTTTTGTAGCGTCGAATCGAATGCCATCCTGGGGTAAGGCTTGGACGGCGACCATCAAAACCTCCGGCCTCCAGGCATTTCGGGGCACAATCGAAGCAACATGTCCAAGGCTACCGACCTCGCTCCGCTGATCTCGGTGATCACACCGACGCACAATCGCCGCAGCAAGGTGGTGCGCGCCGTGGAGAGCGTGCTGGCGCAGAATTTTCCCCGGTTCGAACACATTGTCGTCGATGACGGCTCGACCGACGGTACGGCAGCCGCACTTGCCGAAATCCGCGATCCACGGCTGATCTATGTTGGCTCGAAATGGCGCGGCGCCAATGCCGCCCGCAATGCCGGCATCGAGCGGGCGCAGGCGCCGGTGGTGACATTCCTCGATTCCGACGACGTCTATTTGCCGGATCGCCTGGCGCGGACGCTGGAGCAGTTCGACAACAATCCCTCGCTCGAAGTGCTGATCAGTTCCTTCGTGTCGCTGAAGGGCAATCGCCGCACCAACTGCGTCAACCGCGAGGCGCTGCTGAGCCGCGACTCGCTGGAGCGGGCCCTTGTCGCGCAGACCATCTTCATTGCCGGGTCGGCAATCACCGCCCGGCGCGAGTCGCTGCTGGCCATCGGCGGCTACGACAGTGACGTCACGCGCATGCAGGATCGCGAATTGTTGCTGCGCTTTGCCCGTCGCAGCGGCGCGCAGCTGTCCGAAGTGATCGACTGGAAAAAGTACAACTCGGAGAATTCGATCTCCGGTCGCCGGGACGGCTATGTCGAAGCCTATGCGAGCTTGATCGACAAGCACCCCTATATCGCCGACCGCTACCCCTACATTCCGCCTTACATGATCGCCCGGCAGCTCATCGCCGATGCGCTCAAGGGCAGGGTTTCGCAGGCGTTCTCCGGCTATATGGCCAACCGGTCGTCGAAGGCGCTTGGCTATTCGCTGCCGCAGTTGTTGCGTGGCTATGTCGGCGGCCGGCGCTGGCGCCGCGATCTCTATGCCGAATTTCGCGACAAATACGGTGCACGGCCGGCCTGAAGTTTGCCGGCAAGCCGCGCAGCGACTTTCCCCTCCGAACTGCCTCAAACCTCATTTGTCGAGTTCCGGCAGATATGGGTCGGAATATAGCCGCCGGTCGCGTTCGCCTTGTAGGCAGTCCATGGGTGCGGCCGCATCGATCGGGACCACGGTCGCATCGGCGATGCCGCTCACCTCCAGGATCAGCTTGCGGCGTATGGCGGTGGCGAACTCCGAGGCCGCATAGATCGGCAACACGAAGGAGCCGGGCCCACCGGTGACGCACTCGTCATAATACTGGTCGAGATGGCTGAAGGTCGGCGACGGGCTGATCAGGATCGGCAGGCCGTTGATGACAATACCCTTGGCTACAGCGGCATCGCGTGTCGTGGCGACGGGCGGCCCGGTGTTGTTGGGACCGTCGCCGGAAATGTCGATGACGCTGCGTGGCGCATCGAACCCCGTGCCCTCGAACAGCCCGGCGCCGAAGGCAAGCGCACCGGAAATCGAGGTGCCGCGAAAGCTGCGGAACGGCCGCGCTTCTATTCTGTCGGCGAAGGCGCTGGCGCTCTCTGCGCTGTCGATCACCTGCCACGCGATGACGCCATCCTCGCGCACGACGCCCGCCCATTCGAAATAGGCAAGCGCGATGCGCCCGGTGGTTCCCGAGCGCACGGCCTTGATGAAATCGGGATGCCTGAGCGCCTCGACATAGCCCGCGCGCTGCAGCGCGAACTCCCTCTCGTCCATCGACTGTGAGATGTCGACGGCCAGCACCAGTTCGACATCCACGGCAACGGCCGGGGCAGCCACGGGCGTGGTGCAGGCAAGGCAGGCAAGCAGGCTGAGCGCATCGAGCATGGCCGCACCACGGACGTTTCGACCCGTGAATCTTCGCCGCGATCGCGGCGAAATAAAGCCCCTTCTACTTCTTTCGCCGCACGGCCGCTTTCGGCGGCGGGTCGATGGCGCCGGTCCTGACTCGGGCGGGTTTCAGTGGCGCAGCACCCGTATCCTTCACGATGTTCAATGCGCGTGGAAAGAAATGACCATTGTGCAGTCCGCGCCCGATGTTGAGGATCGCGGTTTCCGGCAGGCGTTTCTCCAGCATGGACAGTACCCTTCGCAGCGAAGGACCATCGAACGCGTCCATCGCTTCGTCGATGATCACCCATTTCGGCTGCCGCAAGGCCAGCCTGGCGAAGGCCAGCGACCGCTGTTCGTCATCGTTGAGTTCACGCTCCCAGCGTGCGGAACGGTCGAGCGAGGATGACAGCCGCTCGAGGCCGACCTCGGCCAGCACCGCCCCAAAATCAGCATCGCCAGCCGGCGCCGAGCCATTCGGATGCAGCACTTCGCGTAACGTGCCGGCAGGAAAATACGGAACACGCGGCACGAAAATCGGCGTTTCTCCGGCCGGCAAGCCGATCCGCCCGCTGCCCCAGGGCCAAAGGCCGGCAATGGCGCGGAAGAACAATGTCTTGCCGGCGCCTGGGTCGCCGGTGATCATGACGCGCTCACCGGGATGGATCTCGACATGGCTGTCTGAAAGTTTGGTGCAGCCCTCCGGCGAGGCCACTTGGAGCTTCTCGAAGGTCAGGCTGCCATTGGCGTTATCGCCGAATTCGATGCGCTTTTCCTTGTCGTGCAGCACATCGGTTTCATCGAGCGCAATGCGGAAGTCGGCAACGCGCATCAGCGTGGCGCGCCAGTCGGCGATGCCGCCGATATTGTTGATGAACCAGCGCAGCGACGAGTGCACCTGGTTGAAGGCGCCGACCGCCATCATCAACCCGCCAAAGCTGATATCGCCTGAAAAATAGACCGGCGATGCCACAAGGATCGGCGCCACCACGGTGATCCAGCCATAGGTATCGGTCACCCAGGACAGGTTGATCTGCGCTTTGTAGATGTTTCGCATCGCGCCCAGCACCGTGCCAAGGTCGATTTCGAGCCGTCTCTTGGCATCGGCTTCGCCGTGATAGAGCGCGATGGCGTCGACATTCTCGTTGACGCGCACCATCCCGGAACGCAGCTCGGCCTCGCGGGTGTAGCGGTCGCTGTTGAGGCGGATCAGCGGCCGCCCGACCAGCCAGCTCAGCCAGGAGGCGATGCCGGCATAGAGGAACGCGGCCCAGACCATGTAGCCCGGTATCGCCAGCGACCAGCCGTTGATGTGGAAGACGAAGCCCGACGAGAGTTGCCAAAGCACGCCGACGAACGACACCAGCAGGATGAAGGATTGCAGCAGGCCGACGCCGAGGTCCGTCGACAGATCGGACAGATGCGCAGCATCCTGCTGCATGCGCTGGTCGGGATTGACGCCGATGGCGCCGGCATTGGCGAGCCGGAAGGCCCGCGCCGGCCGCATCCATTGGTCGATCAGGTCGAGCGTCAGCGCCTCGCGCAGCTTCAGCCGGATCATCTGGTTGAGCCAGGTCTGAGCGATGTTGAGCAGCAGCAGCGTGCCGGCAATCACGGCAAAGATCATCAGCTGATGCAGGAAGGCCGCCATGTCGCGACGCGCCAGCGCATCGTAGAAAGGCTGGTTCCAGCGGTTGAGCAGAACCTGGCCGATCGACGTCGCGACGATGACCGCCATAATGCCGACCGACGTCCAGACCAGCCACTTGCGCACCGGTGAGCCTATCAGCGCCCGTTTTATCGTCGCCACCTGATCGCGCAGGCTGCTGGCTTCGACGGTTACCGGCTGAGCGGTGGCGGACTTGTCCGGTTGATCAGCCATGCACGAGGTCCTTGCGTTCAGAAGCGTTGCTGAAACCAGATGGAGAGACTTGAAGGCATCCGCCGCTCAAACGGACCGCGAATGCATCTGCGACAGATAGGTGGGAAAAACCCACGCAACACCAGTTTTCATGATGATCACGAAGGTGTCACCTGACGCGTCGTCGATGTCACCCCTTCCGCCCGGCGGCCAAGCCGGGTGGCGCCGTGCGGCGACAGCACCGGCACGAAGACACGGCGCGAAGCGCGCTGCGCGACCGGCACGCCCTGATAGAGCCGCTTCTGCGCCTCGACCACGATGACGCCGGAAAAGATCGGCCAGAACCGCCGGCCGGCGCGCTCCAGCACATTGTGGAACCGCATCATGAAGCGCCGCGGCGATGGCGGGAAGAACAGCGCGTCGGACCAGGCAGCCGGTGTGAAATTCGCCTCGCGCAGCAATTCTGTCAGCTGGCCGCGCGAGAACGGCCGGCCGCTGCCGAACGGCGTGTGCTCGAACCTTGCCCAGACACCGCGCCGGTTGGGCACGACGATGACGACGCGCCCTGCCGGCGACAGCACCCGCCAGATCTCGTTCAGCGTCTCGCGCGGGTTTTCGACATGTTCGAGCGAATGCACGAGCAGCATGCGGTCGATGCAGGAATCGACCAGCGGCAGTTCCTCGTCGAAGACCAGCGCCGTCGCCGTCGGTCCGTTCGCCGGCCAGACGACGGCCCCTTGCGTGGCAGGCATGAAGGCAAACACCCGCTCGGCATCGGTGCCAAACCGCTCCAGCCACGGCAGAGTGTAGCCGAGCCCGACCAGCCGCTCGTTGGGCACTGTTGCCCATATCGACGACAGCGCCATGGTGATCGAGCGTTCTGCCAGGCGGCCGAGCGTGGTCGAATAGAAGGAGCGGAGATCGACGATATCGGAATGCATGCGCGGGACGGTAGCTGCGATGCCGCCCAAGTTCAACAAAGCCGCCACGTTCTGCAAAGCTAGAGTGACATCGGGGGCCAAGCGCCCTATGTCTGCGCCAACAGATGGAGAGATGCCAATGCCCGTCGAAATCGAACAGTTCATGTGCCGCAGCGACAATTTCGGTGTGCTGGTGCATGACCCGAGAAGCGGCGAGACCGCCATTATCGACGCTCCCGAAGAAGCGCCGATCATTGCCGCTATCGAGCGTACCGGCTGGAAGCCGACGATGATCCTGACCACCCACCACCATGTCGACCATGTCGAGGCCAATCTGGCACTGAAGGAGCGCTTCAAGCTGCGCATCGTCGGACCGGAGGCTGAAAGGGAAAAGATCCCCGGCATCGACGAGACCGTCGGGCAAGGCTCGGTCGTCCATCTCGGCGGCGAGCGGACCGATGTCATCGCCACGCCCGGCCACACTGCGGGCCATGTCTCCTATCATTTTCCGGCCTCGAAAGTGGCGTTCACCGCCGACACTTTGTTCGCGCTCGGCTGCGGCCGGCTGTTCGAATGCAAGCCGCCGGTGATGTATGAGTCGCTGAAGAAGCTCGCCGCACTCCCGGCGGACACAGTCATCTATTGCGGCCATGAGTATACGCTTTCGAACGCCCGCTTTGCGTTGACCGTCGACCCGACCAATTCGGCGCTGAAAGAACGCGCCGCCAAGATCGAGACCCTGCGCGCCGACAACAAGGCGACGCTGCCGACCACGATCGGCGAGGAATTGTCGACCAATCCGTTCCTGCGCTGGCACGACCCGGCGATCCGCAAGCATCTCGGTATGGAGGAGGCCTCCGACGCCGAAGTGTTCGCGGAAATCCGCAAGCGCAAGGACAATTTCTGAGCATCGTTCCGGGATCAGCCATGACCAGCGCCGCTGAAATCATCGCCATGCTTGGCCTCAAGCCGCATCCGGAAGGCGGCTGGTATGCCGAGACCTTTCGCGACGGCGCCGGTGGCGCGCGTGGCCATTCGACGGCGATCTATTTCCTCCTTGAACAGGACCAGATTTCGGCCTGGCACCGGGTCAAGGACGCGGCCGAGGTCTGGCACTTCCATGCCGGAGCGCCGCTGGCGCTGTCGATGTGCGAGGAAGGTAGTCCAATGCTTAACCAGGTGATCGAGCAGGTGCTCGGCATTGAGCTTGCGGCGGGCGAGCGGCCGCAGATCGTCGTGCCGGCCGGCTGGTGGCAATCGGCGCGCAGCCTCGGCGAATGGACGTTGGTCGGCTGCACCGTGGCGCCGGGCTTCGACTTCGCCGCGTTTGAAATGGCCGAGCCGGGCTGGCAGCCTTAGGCCAGAAGAAAACCAAGAGTTATGCAGAGCTGGGCGGCGTAGTACAGCACCCAGACCGCATAACGGATGCCGGCGCGATAGGGTGCTATTGCCGGAACCAGGAATTTCTCGCGGCAAGCAGCCCGTCCGATGCCATGAACATAACAGCGCCGCCGATGACCCACGGATTGTCGAGCGTCAACGCCGAGATGCCCATCGCCAGAATGGCCGCGATATAGACGGCGATCGGCACCCGCAGGCCGGGACTGACACGGCGCCAGAGTGCTGCCAGCATGACGACTGCGAAGGCCGCCATGGCCAGCGCGATGGCGCCGCGCCATGTCTCGGTGCTGAGCACATCCAGCCCGCCGCCGCTGCGCAGGAAGAGCGGCACATAGAGGACATGCGCCGCAAGGAAGCTGGCCAGCCCGCCGAGGAAGGCCTTTTCGCCGTCACGCGACAGGAAGGCGTCGCCGACGGCGCTGAGCGCCAGCGCCGCGACGAGCAACAGCTGCCCACCTTGCATGAAGGCCAGCGCCGCAAGCATGGCCACGGACAGCGTCTTTGCCGCCGAGCGGGCCAGCGTCGGCCGCATATCCAGGGTGAGGGCGTAGATCACCGCCGCCACCAGCGAAAAAATCAATGTGGCGTTGGCATTGGCGTCAATGCCGCCGGCAAACGGCATCGTCATGCGCTTGCTCCACCCGTTGCCGCCTTGCGCAGGAACAACGATTTCGCCGCCAGCGCCGCGCCGCCGGTGATCAGCACGCAGGCCGCCAGGATACGCAGCGACGGCTCGGCAACGCCCGCCGCGATCAGCACCAATGTCGACAGCAGTGGCGCCGCATAGCTTGCCGCGCCGAGCACCTGGATGTTGCCTCGTTTGACGCCGATATCCCAGGCGTAGAAGGCAGCACCCACCGGCATCAACCCCAAACCAACCACCGACAGCCACTGGCCGGGGCCATCGGGCAGCACCGTCTTTTCCAGCAGAAGATGGCAGATGAGGGACAGGGCTGCCGTGGCGGCGCAGAACCAGGTGACGATCGAGGTCGGCACCGCCGGAAAGCGCCGCGACAGCAGCGAATAGGACGACCACAGCAGCGCACACACGGCCGCCATCGCATAGCCGAAGGTGTAGCGAGCATCGAAGGCGAGGCCGCCACCCTTGGTGACGATCAGCACGGTCCCGGCGAGCCCGAGCAGCGCGCCCACGACATGGTTCCAGGCCAGCTTCTCGCCCGGCATCAGCGCTGATCCCAGCACGATCAGCAGCGGCCACAGATAGGCGATCAGGCTTGCCTCCACCGCCGGCGCGTTGCGCAGCGCGGTGAAATAGAAGAAATGGTAGCCGAACAGTCCGGCAATGCCGATCACCCAGACCTGGCGTGGGATCTTCAGGCTTTTATCGGTCGCCGGCATGAACAGCCGGGCAACCAGCCCGACTGCGGTGCCGATGGTGAAGGTGATGGCCGAGAGCAAGAATGGCGGCACGGCGCCCGACGCATCGGTGAGCAACGCCAGCAGCGCCCACATGGCGACCGCCGAGAAACCGATCAGTGTTGCGCGCCCCATGCCCGTCTCCGGCGACTCGCCCCATTCTATTCGGGTGGGCGCGTCTATTCAGTAGCTTCGAACCGCCCCGCGCTGACAGTCAAGGTGCCGATCTGCGTCCCGACCGTGGCGTGGATCGGCGCATATATGCCGGTTTGGCCGAGCGGTGCAAACGTCACCATCATCTGGCTCTTCTTCTTCAGGTAATTCAGCGCCTTGCGGCCCTTGCGGTAGCCTGCCACCGGCTCGAAGCTCATCTTGCAGGTAACGGTGTCGCCCTTGTAGCCCTTGACCGAGATCGATCCTTTCGAGGCGTAGGTCAACGTCAGGTCGGCGCGCATCTCGCCGTCATAGAATTTCACCTTGCGCCCACAGACCTGGTCGAGGCTGTCAGCATGGATGACGGTAGCCGCCATCGGATCGAGCACCGATGCCAGATCGTTGCTGCCCAGCGGTATCCAGTTTTTGGGATTGCGCTTTTTCGGCTCGGGAATGACCTGGGTGGCTGTAACCGCGCCATTGGCAAAGCGGATATCGACCATGGAAGCCTTCTTGCCGGACTTATAATCGGCGCGAAATACCTGCGGCTGCATCTGCTTGCCCAGGATCTTGCCCTTTGACGAGATCGTGCCGCTCGTGTCGTCGAACAAGGTGGCGAGACCCGCGCTGGAGACGGTGCCGTCTATGGAATAGCTATCGCCTTCGTAGTGGCTGGAAAATGTCGCCTTGGCCACGGAAAGGCCGAGGAACGACACCGTGTATTCGCCCTTGAAGGACTGTGCGGTGGCTGGGGGCGCGGCGGCAAGGATTGATGTCGGCAAGGCGGCGACAAATATGGCGACAACGGCACGTGACGGGCGAAGCATGGCGGGCTCGGTCCTTGATTTTTTTAACCGGAGGCGGGCGACTCCGGCTTGAAATGTCCCTGTCCGACCGCTTATAGGCAGAATTCCGGCCTTTATGTGAAACGCTCGTCACAGTCGTGGGCAAGCCGGAGCTTGACGCATTGGCGAAATGCAACTAAGGAACGCCAACTTTTCCATAAGGCCGCCTGACTGAAACCGCGCGCCACCCGGCGCGGGCGAACAAGGTTTGGCAGGCTTAGACAGAACTGAAGGTTAGAACCATGTCCCGCACCTGCGAACTCACTGCCAAGGCAGTCCAGACCGGCAACAATGTGAGCCACGCCAACAACAAGACCAAGCGCCGCTTCCTGCCGAACCTCGTCAATGTGACGCTGATTTCGGAAGCGCTGAACCAGAATGTGCGCCTGCGCATTTCGGCCAACGCGCTGCGTTCGGTCGAGCATCGCGGCGGCCTCGACGCCTTCCTGGCCAAGGCCGACGCCAAGGAATTGTCGCAGCGCGCGCGCCTGTTGAAGAAGCAGATCGCCAAGAAGCTGGCCGACCAGCCCGCCGCTTAACGATATCAAGGCGGGGGACGACCGCCCTGAGCATCGGAGCAATCCGATGCTCAAAACTTCTAAGGCAGCAGCATCGGAGCAATCCGATGCTCAAATTTGCAAGGCAGCGCGATCCGGATTTCGGCTAGCGCCTGGCTGGTTCCATTACCCAGGATAAAAAAATGACTTCCTTCTCGCGATATCTGCCCTTTGTGGCCGCCATGGCGCTTGTCGTCGTGGCATCGAACATCCTCGTGCAGTTCCCGATGCAGGGCCAGGTCGGCGGTCTGTCGCTGGCCGACATCCTGACCTGGGGTGCCTTCACCTATCCCTTCTCCTTCCTGGTCACCGACCTTGCCAACCGCCGTTACGGCCCGACCGTGGCGCGCCGCATCGTCCTTGTCGGCTTCATGACTGCGGTGGTCTGCTCGATCCTCGTCCCGCCCTTCCTGTTTCGCCACGGCCTGATCGAGTTCGAGACATCAGCCGACCGGCTGGTGCGCATCGCCGCGGCTTCGGGCGCGGCCTTCCTTTGCGCGCAATTGCTCGACGTCACCGTGTTCAACCGGTTGCGCCGGCAGAGCTGGTGGCGCGCGCCGATCGTCGGCACGCTGGTCGGCTCGGTGTTCGACACCCTGGTATTCTTCAGCATCGCCTTTTCGGCCGCCTTCGCTTTTGCCGGCCCGAACGACAGCTTTGCGCTGGAGACGGCGCCGCTGATGGGCGTGCTGCCGGTCGAGTCCATGCGCTGGGTCTCCTGGGCGCTGGGCGACGTCTCGGTGAAGCTGATCATCGCTGTTGTGGCCCTGATCCCGTACCGGCTGCTCGCCGCCCACTGGAGCCAGCCGGCCGTGGCTGTCTAGGCCGTGATTCCCTGGGTCCAGCTCGGCTCGGCCAAAACGCCTGACGGCGGACAGGAACTGCGCCTCAAGCAGCGCGGCAGCGAATTCTCGATCATGCTCGGCACCAATGAGTTGATGAACAGCCGCCTCAGCGGCTCCGAAGAAGCGCTGGCCAAGCTCTCCTGTGAAAAGATCGGCGGCCGCGCCCAACCGAAAATCCTGATCGGCGGCCTCGGCATGGGTTTTACGCTGCGCGCTGCGCTTGCCCAAATGGGCGCCGACGCAGGCATCACCGTTGCCGAGCTTGTCCCCGCCGTCATCGCCTGGGCGCGCGGCCCCATGGAGGCGGTCTTCGCCGGCTGTCTCGACGATCCCCGTGTGACGATTCGCGAAGCCGACGTCGGGCACATCATAAGATCCGACGAGGCAGCCTGGGACGCCATCCTGCTCGATGTCGACAATGGCCCCGAAGGCATCGTCTACAAGGGCAACGACGCCCTCTATGGCGCTGCCGGCCTCGGCGCGGCGCGTGCAGCGCTCAGGCCCGGGGGCGTGCTGACTGTTTGGTCGCAAGGCCCCGATGCCGGCTTCACACTTAGGCTCAAGCAGGCGGGCTTTGTCGTGGACGAGGTGAAGACGCGCGCCAATGGCAAGCGCGGCGCGCGCCACGTCATCTGGATCGCCACCAAGCCTTAGGGCTCTCAATCCTGGTGCAGGATGAATTCCAGATAGAGGTTGCGCTGCAGGATCGAGTGGTTGTCGTCCGAGATCAGCGACACCATCAGCGCTCCGTCATCGCGGGTCCAAACGTCGAGTCCTTCCATATTGTCGATCTGGTAGCCCATGTCGGATTCCATCAGCACCGGCCCGTCGGCAACCGCGCCCTTCTCGACGCTTTCGCCATAGATGCGCCTTAGCCGCATCCTGACACCGCCGGCCATCGAGAAACTGCGCTCCAAAAGCAGCAGGTCGCCATCCGGCAGGAAGGCGCCGTCAGTGATGTCGAAATCACCGTTGCGCTTGACCGTGAAGACGCCCTTGTGCGGCCCTTCGATGATGGCGGCATAGATGTTGCCAGCCTTGTCCAAGCTCTTTTCCGAGACCACGACGAGGCCGCCCGCGTGCTGGCCGTTGGGATTGGCGTGGGTGACGGTCTCGAAACCGCGGTTCTGCCGCAGTTCCCGGGCTGGAACCAGGAAGTTCAGTTGCTTGAACGGCGCAGTCATGTTGCTGGGGTCGATCTTGAACTGGGCGACGCGGTGACCGCGCTCGAAGCCGACGGTGGCAATGCCGTCGTTGACTGCAAGGCCCTCGGCATCGACTTCCCATTTCTTGTCGATCGGCCGGCCCTTCTCATCGACCATCTGCTGCATGCGGAAATTCTGGATGCCGGACGGCCGCTTGTCGGCATCATGGGTGATCGAGCCGAAGAACCAGAAGCCCGTATCGGCGACGCCGATGAAATCGCTGCCGGGTTTGACGAACCGAAATGCCGACAGCGCGCCGAAATCGCGCGTCGTCGAGTTCATCTCAAGACCGCCGACGAATTCCAGCGGCCCAAACTGCTTGTCGGCGCTGCCGATATGGAAGGTGGTGATCGGCCGCGCCGAGACTTCGACCGGCTCGACCGCGCTTGGGCCGGCGGCGATGGCCGGCGCAAACGCCATGCCGAACAAGGCAGTGACCGCGAAGAGCATCTGCCGAAACCCGCCGCGCAAAAAAATCATCCGGCGCGCCGGTAGCCGCCGCGGCGTGTATCGCGCACGTTTTCCTCGGCGAACAGCGAGGCCAGCTGCTCGGTCATGGCGCCGGCCAGTTCCTCGGCATCGACGATGGTGACGGCGCGCCTGTAATAGCGGGTAACGTCGTGGCCGATGCCGATGGCCAGCAGCTCGACCGGCGAGCGCGTCTCGATCAGCTCGATGACGGCGCGCAGATGCCGCTCGAGATAGTTGCCAGGATTGACCGACAGCGTCGAATCGTCCACCGGCGCGCCGTCCGAGATCATCATCAGGATCTTGCGCTGTTCGGGCCGGGCGATCAGCCGGTTGTGCGCCCATAACAACGCCTCGCCGTCGATGTTTTCCTTGAGCAGGCCCTCGCGCATCATCAGGCCGAGATTGCGCCGGGCGCGACGCCACGGATGATCGGCGGATTTGTAGATGATGTGGCGCAGATCGTTGAGCCGGCCGGGGTTCGGCGGCTTGCCGTCCTTCAGCCACTTCTCGCGAGCCTGTCCGCCCTTCCACGCCCGCGTGGTGAAGCCGAGGATCTCGACCGAGACGCCGCAGCGCTCCAGCGTGCGCGCCAGAATGTCGGCACAGGTGGCGGCAACCGTGATCGGCCGACCGCGCATCGAGCCCGAATTGTCGAGCACCAGCGTCACCACCGTGTCGCGGAATTTGGTGTCGCGCTCCTGCTTGAACGACAACGGCTGCATCGGGTCGATGACGACACGAACCAGGCGTGCCGGATCGAGATAACCCTCTTCGAGGTCGAAATCCCAGGAACGGTTCTGCTGCGCCATCAGGCGGCGCTGCAGCCGGTTGGCGAGCCGTCCGACGACGCCGGAGAGATTGGCCAGTTGCTTGTCGAGGAAGGCGCGCAGCCGGTCGAGTTCTTCTTCCTCGCACAGCTCTTCCGCACCGACGGTCTCGTCGAAGGCGGTGGTGAAAACCTTGTAGTCGATCTCTTTCGGCAGGTTGGCGAACGGGTTGTCGTTACGGCGCGCCTCGCCCGGCGTTTCGGCGTCCGCATCGTCATCGTCGGAAAGATCGTCGGCAGTGGCGTCGGAGGCCTCAGTCTCGGACGACTGTTCGTCGTCGGCCGAGGCCTCGGCATCCTCGGATTGCGACTGCTCGGAGCCGGAATCCTCTTCGCCGCCCTCCTCGCTCTGCTCCTCGCCTTGCGGCTGGTTCTCGTCATTGTCCTCGGAGTCTTCGGTCTCCTGATCGTCGCCGAGTTCCTCGGCCATTTCCATGGACGCCAGCATCTCGCGCACGACGCGGGCGAAGGCCTGCTGGTCGCCGAGCTTGGCCGACAGTCCGTCGAGATCGGCCTTGGCCTTCTCCTCGACCCAGGGCCGCCAGAGTTCGACCAGCCGCTCGCCGCTCTTCGGGATCGGCCGCCCGGTCAGCTTCTCGCGCACCATCAGCGCCAGCGCTTCCTCGATCGGCGCGTCGGCCTTGTCCTTGACGTCGACAAGGTTGGCCTTGGCGTATTTGTCCTCCAGCATGGAGCCGATATTGTCGGCGACGCCCTGCATGGCGCGGCTGCCGATCGCCTCGACGCGGGCCTGTTCCACGGCGTCATAGATCGAGCGCGCCAGCTTGCCTTCCGGCGCCAGTTTGGTGTGGATACGCTGATCGTGGCAGGCGCGCTTCAGCGCCATGGAATCGCCCAGGCCACGAGTAATCGCGATGTCTGTCTTGGACGCTTTCTTCGGCAGTTCGGGCAGACGGGCGCGGCTGCCGGCGAGCGCCGGTCGGTCCTTGGCGAAACCGACTTCGAGCTCCTTGTCGCCGGCGATGGCGCGCATGCAGACGGTGACGGCACGCTTGAAGCTGTCGGCTTCAGACCCCGTCTTCGACTTGTTGCGCGTGTTGTCGCCCGGACCCGCCATCGAGGCTCTGCTCAGCCCAGCACCACGTTGGCGGCGCTCTCGGGCAAATCCTCGCCGAAGGCGCGCTGGTAGAACTCGGCCACCACCGAACGCTCCAGCTCGTCGCATTTGTTGAGGAAGGTCAGCCGGAACGCCATGCCGATATTGCCGAAGATCTCGGCATTTTCGGCCCAGGTGATGACGGTACGCGGGCTCATCACGGTCGACAGATCGCCATTGATGAAGGCCGAGCGCGTCATGTCGGCGACGCGCACCATCTTGTTGACGATGTCCTTGCCCTTGCCGTCGCGATAGTGCTTGGCCTTGGCCAGCACGATGTTCACCTCATTGTCGTGCGGCAGGTAGTTCAGCGTGGTGACGATCGACCAGCGATCCATCTGCGCCTGGTTGATCTGCTGCGTGCCGTGATAGAGGCCGGTGGTGTCGCCGAGGCCAACGGTGTTGGCGGTCGAAAACAAGCGGAACGCCGGATGCGGGCGGATGACCCGGCTCTGGTCGAGCAGCGTCAGGCGGCCCGACGATTCCAGCACGCGCTGGATGACGAACATCACGTCCGGACGGCCGGCATCGTACTCGTCGAAGCAGAGCGCGACATTGTGCTGGTAGGCCCAGGGCAGGATGCCGTCGCGGAATTCGGTGATCTGCAGGCCGTCCTTGACGACGATGGCGTCCTTTCCGACGAGATCGATACGGCTGACATGGCTGTCGAGGTTGACGCGCACGCAGGGCCAATTCAGGCGGGCTGCGACCTGTTCGATGTGCGTCGATTTGCCAGTGCCGTGATACCCCGACACCATGACGCGGCGATTGTAGGCAAAGCCGGCAAGGATCGCCAGCGTCGTTGCCTTGTCGAACAGATAGTCCGGATCGATGTCCGGCACATGTTCCGAGGTTACCGAATAGGCCGGCACCACCATCTTGGACTCGAAGCCGAATTTGTCTTTCACCGACACCGTCGTGTCGGGCAAATTGGCGATGTCGCGATCGACCTTGTTCATCTCTATCCAAGTCTCCACGGGCGAAATGCCTGATTTCGCCGGCAATCGATTTTGTCCGGGGGCGGTCTTAGAGCCTTTTCCACCCTTATGAAAGTTGGAAAACGACACGAACCGTTAGGTTGCTCAGCACAAACCCGCCTGCTTGAGCACGCGATAGGCCTGCAGCACATCGCGGAACCGGTCTTCCGAACCTCTATCGCCGCCATTCGCATCCGGATGGTGGCGCTTCACAAGTTCCTTATAGCGCGCCTTGATGTCCTTGCCAGTCGCCTTTGTATCAAGGCCAAGCGTTTCCAGCGCCTTGGCCTCAAGCGGCTTGGCCTTGCGTTCGCGCGCCTCGCGCGGGTCCTTCGGCCCTTTGAACAGGTCGAAAGGATCGCGCATGCGGTTGTAATAGCCGGCGCGACCGGAACGCTGCTGGGCGAAATCGGGCGAGGAGCGCGTCGAGGCGCCGGCGACGCCCATCTTCCATGTCGGCCGGTGGCCGGTCATCGCTTCCTTCTGGAAGCGGGCTATCTCGGTGTCCGGCACGCCGGAGAAGTAGTTGAAACCCTTGTTGTATTCGCGCACATGATCGAAGCAGAACTGAAAATACTCGCCTTCCTTCATGCGTCCGACCGGCGCCCGGTGGGTACCGGCCTCCTTGCAGCCGTCCCACTGGCAGATCGGCGAGTGCGACTTCAGCTCCGCATCCTTGTCGGGACGGACCCGAATTTTCTCGAAATATTTGGGGTACGGTTTCATCTCACCCATTTATGGGCTGTTCGCACGTGCGAAACAAGAATTGACATTTTCGCGATCATCGCCCTAACCGCTGAATCGCGGCATAAAGCAGGGCGAATGGCGATTTTTGAGGCGGCCCGGCGGGATCGATCCCGATTTCCCGATCACGCCTTGCAGATATGGTGAAGGGAGATGGCGATGTCCATACAGGCGACGATGGAAGACAAGCTGAACAAGGCGTTTTCGCCGGAGCGGCTGGCGATCGTCAATGAAAGCCACCTTCATGCCGGTCATCACCACCACGGCTCCGACGATCACGGTGCCTATGACGGCACGGGCGAGACGCATTTTCGCGTCCGCATCGTCTCATCCGTCTTTGCCGGCATGAGCCGCATCGACCGCCACCGCGCCGTCAACGAATTGCTCGCAGCGGAGCTGCAAGCCGGCGTCCATGCGCTGGCAATCGAACCGGCTGCACCCGGCGAAAAGACCCGTTGGTAAGTCTCTCCGCCTCAGATCACCGCTTCGATGAGAAACGGTCCCGGACGCGACAGGGCACTGTCGAGCAGCGCGTCGAACCGCTCGCACGTGTCGGCGCGGGCCGCCTCGACGCCCATGCCTTTGGCCAGCGCAACCCAGTCCAGCGCCGGATGGTCGAGATTGAGCATGCGCCTGGCGTTCTCGCCGATCTCATTGACCCCGACATTCTTCATTTCGCCATGCAGGATGGCGTAGGTCCGGTTGGAAAAGATGATGGTCACGACGTCAAGCTTTTCCCTGGCCTGGGTCCACAGTCCCTGCACCGTGTACATGCCGCTGCCGTCGGCTTCGAGATTGATCACCTTGCGGTCCGGGCAGGCGATCGCCGCTCCTGTCGCCATCGGAATGCCGCCGCCGATCGATCCGCCCGTACCCATCATGTAGTCGTGCGGCGCCGCAAAGGCGGATAGCGCGAAGAACCGTCTCGCCGAGGTGACTGCTTCGTCGCAGACGATGGCATTGGCCGGAAGTTTGCGCGCCACCGACAGCGCGATGGCATCGTCCGTCAGT
Organism: Mesorhizobium sp. L2C066B000; assembly: GCF_000502335.1. NCBI lineage: Bacteria > Pseudomonadati > Pseudomonadota > Alphaproteobacteria > Hyphomicrobiales > Phyllobacteriaceae > Mesorhizobium > Mesorhizobium sp. L2C066B000. The sequence goes on along the minus strand of NZ_AYWZ01000003.1, from coordinate 177,300 downwards.
CTGCCGCTCAGCGTCGGTTCGTCTGGAAAGGCGGTTGCGGCGGCGAATTGCTGCGTCGGCTTGATGCCGAGCTCGTCGGCCAGCGCCTCCAGCGCCGCTTTCAGATCCTGGCCATGCGCCGCCAGCGAAAGCACCTTGCAATCGTCCCGAACCAGCCGCCCGGGCTTGCCGGGATAAGCGAAGAAGGCAACCGGCTCCTTGGCGCCGACCAGCACCAGCAAATCGATATCCCGGAGCGTGGCCGTCGCCGCATCGACCGGATAGGGAATGCGGGTCGGGGCGAACCGCCCGCGGCCGCGCGGCATGCGGGCGATCAGAACCTCACTGAACAGCCTGACATCGCTTCCCGATGAGATTCTCCCTGCGATTTCAAGTCCATCGGCGCGCGCCGCCTGCCCACGCACCACCATGCCGACACGGCCCGGCGCGGCGCGGATTGCTTCGGCGATCGTGCGCACAACAGCCATGTCGACGGCGGGCGGCGGCTCCAGCTCCACCTTGCCAGGTGAAATCGCAGCAACTTCGCCCCAGGCGGCATCCGCAGGCAGGATCAGCGTCGTGACGCCAGGCGGCGTGAGTGAGGCGCCGAAAGCCGCCTCTGCGGCCGGCACAATATCGGCCGGCCCCTTGACGCGGCCAACCCAGTTCGACATCGGCGACGCCAGGCCTTCTATGTCGCTGGTCAGCGGGGCATCGAGCGGCAGATGGTAAGAAGCATGGTCGCCGACAATGTTGATCATCGGGCTGCGCGCACGCCTTGCGTTGTGCATGTTGGCCAAACCGTTGGCGAGACCCGGTCCGGTATGCAGCAACGTTGCTGCCGGGCGGTCGGTCATGCGCGCATAGCCGTCGGCGGCGCCGGTCACCACGCCCTCGAACAGGCCGAGCACGCAACGCATCTGAGGTTTGCGGTCCAGTGCGGCAACGAAATGCATTTCGGATGTGCCAGGATTGGCGAAGCAGACCGTGACGTCATTGGCCAGGAGCACGTCGCACAGCAGATCGGCGCCATTCATGATTTTCTTTCCCAATCGACAATTCAGGAACAATTGCACCTGTAGGCGCCGGGTCGGCAATGTCCCGCCGGGGCTTTTGGTCTGATCCAGGACGCCTCGCAGGGATCCGGCGATCAACCGACGGTCCATTCAGGAAGGCCAGCATCGCGGCGGTCAACGCGTCGCCGTCCTCGCCGAAGTCGTGATTGATCGACATATGCGTGTAGGCGTTGCCGTCGAACAGCGTCACTTCAGTGCCGATGGCGCGCAGGCGTTTGGCAAAGCCTTCGATTGGTCGTCGCGGCCTTCGGCGCGCTAATAGGCGATGAAGGTCGGCGGATGCTTGTGTCCATCGAGATAGCTGGCCGGCGACAACGCCGCCCATCAGCGCCGCAGCACCGGGCAACCCGCCATTCCAGCCACTCCGAATGTTTCCTCCCAAGCCTTCTACCCGGATTGCAGCCACTCTCCTTCATGTGAAGGGAACCAACAATGCTTTCCGACAGTTGAAGGTGATGAGGCGATTGGAATCCAGATCGGCTCCGAGGGCAGAACATCATGCGTGCAACCCAATCCGACGTCTTCGATCTTTTTTCGGAAATTTATGCCAATGAGGCGGACGAAGAGGTCAGCATCCAACAGTATCTTCTTGCCTGTCGGGAAGACAAATCGATGTACGCTTCGGCGCCCGAAAGGATGGTCGACGCAATCGGCGAACCAAAACTGGTTGACACCAGCAAAGACGAGCGCCTCGGCCGCATTTTCGCGAATCGGACCCTCAAGATCTACCCTCATTTTTCCGACTTCTATGGAATGGAGGATACGATCGAGCGCATAGCTGGATATTTCCGCTATGCCTCGCAGGGGCTCGAAGAACGCAAGCAGATCCTCTATCTCCTCGGCCCGGTCGGCGGCGGCAAATCCTCTCTGGCCGAGCGCCTGAAGAAACTGATGGAGCAGCGCCCGATCTACACGCTGAAGGTCGGCAACCAGATCAGCCCGGTTTTCGAGTCGCCGCTTGGGCTGTTCCATCCCGATCACATGGGTGATCTGCTAGAGGATAAATACGGCATAGCCCGGCGCCGGCTGAACGGATTGATTTCGCCATGGGCGGCCAAGCGCCTCGACGAATTGTCTGGCGACATTTCCAAATTCAGCGTCGTCAAGCTGATGCCTTCGCGGCTGCGCCAGATCGGCATTGCCAAGACCGAACCTGGCGATGAGAACAATCAGGATGTCTCGGCCCTGGTCGGCAAGGTCGACATCAGGCAATTGGAAAATTTTAGCCAGTCCGACCCCGATGCCTATTCCTATAGCGGTGGCCTGAACCGGACCACGCAAGGTCTGCTTGAATTCGTCGAGATGTTCAAGGCACCCATCAAGGTTCTGCATCCGCTGCTGACCGCGACACAGGAAGGCAGCTACAACGGCACTGAAAATTTCGGCGCCTTTCCCTACCAGGGGATCATCGTCGCCCATTCCAACGAGTCGGAATGGCAACAGTTCAAGAGCAACAAGAACAACGAGGCGTTTCTCGATCGCATCCTGGTGGTCAAGGTACCCTATTGCCTGCGGATCACCGAAGAGAGGCAGATCTATGAGAAATTGCTGCGTGAGAGCGAGTTGGCCGCCAGCCCCTGTGCCCCTGAAGTTTTGGACATCCTCAGCCGCTTTGCAGTTTCGACGCGCTTGGCCGAGCACGACAACTCGCCGCTCTACACCAAGATGCGCGCCTATGACGGCGAAAATCTGAAGGAAGTCGATCCCAGGGCAAAGTCGGTCCAAGAATATCGCGACGCCGCCGGCGTCGATGAAGGCATGACGGGCGTCAGCACGCGCTTTGCCTTTAAGATCCTTTCGCAGACATTCAACTTCGATAATGAGGAGGTGGCCGCCGATCCTGTGCATCTGATGTACATTCTGGAGGAGGCGATCAAGCGGGAGCAGTTCCCGAAGGAAACGGAAGCGGCCTATCTTGAATTCATCAAGTCGGAGCTTGCGGCGCGCTACGCCGAGTTCATCGGCCACGAAATCCAGAAGGCCTATCTGGAGTCCTATAGCGAATACGGCCAGAACCTCTTCGACCGCTACATCGCCTATGCGGATGCCTGGATTGAGGACCAGGACTACAAGGACCCCGACACCGGCCAGATCCTCAACCGGGAGATCCTGGACAACGAACTTTCGCAGGTCGAGAAACCGGCAGGCATCGCCAATCCCAAGGACTTCCGTAACGAGGTGGTGAAGTTCACTCTGCGCGCTCGCGCAAGAAACCACGGCCGCAACCCGTCATGGACCAGCTATGAAAAACTGCGCGAGGTCATCGAGAAGCGGATGTTCGGACAGGTCGAGGACCTCTTGCCGGTGATCAGCTTCGGCTCCAAGCAAGACAGCGTTACGGAAAAGCGCCATAACGAATTCGTACAGCGCATGATCGAGCGTGGCTACACAGAACGGCAGGTACGCCGGCTGGTGGACTGGTACATGCGGGTGAACAAGGCGGGTTGACAGAGCCGGATGGTTCCATGCCGATCTTCATCGACCGTCGCCTGAACCCCAAGGACAAGAGCCTTGGCAATCGACAGCGCTTCCTCAGGCGTGCTCGCGAGGAGTTGAAGCGGAGCATTCGCGATCAAATCCGCACTGGCAGGATCGCCGACGTGGATACCGAGCACGCCGTGCCCATGCCCGAAAGGAAAACGGCCGAGCCGAGCTTCAACGATGACAGGGCCAGCGGACGGCGCCGACACATCCTTCCGGGCAACAGGCATTTTTCCCCTGGAGACCTGCTCCCGAAGCCGCATGGGGGCGGCGCGGCGTCGTCGCCAGGAAACACGGCGTCGGAAGACGATTTTCGTTTCGTGCTGTCACGCGAGGAGGTGCTCGAACTCTTTTTTGAGGATCTCGAACTGCCCGACCTGGTTAAGCTCAATCTCAAGGAAATCCTTGCCTTCAAGCCGCGCCGGGCCGGCTTCGCGGCAACCGGTTCCCCGACCAACATCAATGCCGGCCGCACCATGCGCAACAGCCTAGGCCGGCGCATTGCGCTGAGGCGCCCCACGCAGCAGGAACTGGAGGCGATCCTCCGGGAAATCGTCACGCTTGAGTCGGCCCCGGCCGGCGCGGCGGTGCGCCAGCGCATCGCGGAATTACGCGACGAGCTTGACCGGCTGGAGCGACGGCGCAGGCGAATTGCCTTTGTCGATCCGGTCGATATCCGATTCAACCGCTTCGACGCCCGGCCGGTGCCGAATGCCAATGCCGTCATGTTCTGCCTTATGGACGTGTCCGGATCGATGGGCCAACGCGAAAAGGACTTGGCCAAACGCTTCTTCGTGCTGCTGCACCTGTTCTTGAAACGGCGCTACGAACGCACGGAGATCGTCTTCATCCGCCATACCCATGAGGCGCACGAAGTGGATGAGGACACGTTCTTCTACAACACGCAGAGCGGCGGTACGATCGTGTCCACCGCGCTCGACGAAATGCACCGCATTATCGGCCAGCGCTATCCTGCCAGCGAGTGGAACATTTACGCCGCGCAGGCCTCTGACGGGGACAATTTCACCACCGATTCCGAGCGATGCATAGAGCTCATGAACGGCAAGCTCATGTGCCTGTGCCAGTATTTCGCCTATGTCGAGATCATCGACGAACGCGAGAGCCACATATTCGGTGCTACCGAAAACGGGACGTCGCTTTGGCGCGCCTACAGTACGATCGAGCTGAAATGGCCCAACTTCCAGATGAGCCGCATCGCTGCTCCTGCGGATATTTACCCGGTCTTCCACCGGCTCTTCGCCAGGCAGCCGGTGGCCATCAAGAGCGCTTGAGAGAGAGAGATGATCAGGCGAGCCAACGAAACGAATTTGTTGTTTTCCGGATCCGACTGGAATTTCGAGAAATTATCGCGGGCTTTTGAAGAGATCGAGGCGATCGCGGTCGACGAGTTGCATCTCGATACTTACCCGGTCCAGATGGAGATAATCTCCTCCCAGCAGATGCTCGACGCCTACTCATCTATCGGCATGCCACTGATGTATCGGCATTGGTCGTTCGGCAAACATTTCCTTCACCAGGAGCTTCTTTACCGTAAGGGTGGTCGGGGGCTGGCCTATGAACTGGTCATCAACTCCAATCCCTGCATCGTCTACCTCATGGAGGAAAACACCATGGCGTTGCAGGCCCTTGTGACGGCCCACGCGGCGCTTGGCCACAATCATTTCTTCAAGAACAATCATCTGTTTCAGCAATGGACCGACGCCGGGGCAATCCTGGGTTATCTGGACTTCGCCAAGGGCTACATCGCCCGGTGCGAGGAGCGGCACGGCCTTGCAACAGTGGAGGCCATTCTCGATTCCGCCCATGCGCTGATGGAACAAGGGGTGTTCCGCTACCACCGGCCGCCAAAGCTCTCGTCGGAGCGACAGCGCGAAGGGCTTCGCGAGCGCCTCGAATACGAAGAGCGCTCCTACAACGATCTGTGGCGCACGCTGCCGCCGTCGCAGAACAAAAACAAGTCCGGCAATGAGGATCAAGGGATGGCGGAGCGCAAGAGATCGCTCAACCTTCCCGAGGAAAACCTCCTTTATTTCCTCGAGAAGAACAGCCTGATCCTGGAACCCTGGCAGCGCGAGATCATCAGGATCGTCCGCGTCATCGCGCAATATTTCTACCCGCAGCGACAGACTCAAGTGATGAATGAAGGCTGCGCCACCTTCGTGCATTATACGCTCATGAACATGCTATTCGATCGCGGCCGGATCGGCGAAGGTGCCATGCTCGAAATCCTGCGCAACCATTCGAACGTGATCTTCCAGCCGGCCTTTGACGATCCCCGGTTTTCAGGCATCAATCCCTATGCCCTCGGCCTCGACATGATGCAGGACATACAGCGCATTTCGACCGAGCCGACGGCGGAGGACCGCGACTGGTTCCCGGACATTGCAGGACATGGCAACTGGCGCGAGGTCCTGCTTGAGGCCTGGGCCAACCACCGCGACGAATCCTTTATCCGCCAGTACCTCAGCCCGAGCTTGATCCGAAAATGGCGGTTCTTCGTGCTTGGCGATGGAGCCGACCAACCGCATTTCGAAGTCGCCTCGATCCACAACGAACGTGGCTATCACAAGATACGGGCCGAGCTAGCCCACGGTTACGACCTTGGAGCGAATCGGCCGGACATCCAGGTGATTGATGTCGACCTGCTCGGCGACCGGCAGTTGCGACTGCAACACAGGGTAAAGGATGGTGTTGTGCTCGAAGGGGCCAGCCGTGACGCGACGCTGCGCCATGTCCGCAGCCTCTGGGGCTACGAGGTCAGCCTGGTCGCAGTTGACGCTCAAACCGGTGCGACCATCCACGAACGGTCTACGAGCCAGATCGCGGCATAAGCTCGGCAAAGAGCGTCATGTGGCGGGCCTGCTCGGTACCTTTAAGATTCGCCCGCCTGCCTGATCCTGATTCTGGCGATCCGGTTTTTGTCGCGCTTCATCACCACGAAGCGCTTGCCGTGGAAGGTGAAAGCCTGCTTTTCCTCGGGGATCGACTGCGTCTCGTGGATGACCAGGCCGGCAATGGTGGTCGCTTCCTCGTCAGGCAGGTTCCAGTCGAGCGCCCGGTTGAGATCGCGGATCGGCACGGTGCCGTCGACGACCACGGAACCGTCCGCCTCCTGCTTCACGCCCTGAATGTCGACATCGTGCTCGTCGGCGATCTCGCCAACGATCTCCTCGATAATGTCCTCCAGCGTCACCAGCCCTTCGACCTCGCCATATTCGTCGACGACGATAGCGAAATGCGCCTTGGCGCGCAGGAAGGCGTTGAGCTGTTCCTGCAGCGTCGTGGTGTCGGGCACGAACCAAGGCTTCGAAGCGATCTTCATCACGTCGATCCGGGAAAAGTCGTTGCCGACCTCGTTCAGCGCTCGCAGCAGGTCCTTGGCGTGCAGCACGCCGACAATGTTGTCGAGAGAGCCTTTCCACAACGGCATGCGGGTGTGCGGGCTTTGCAGGATCTCGCGCACCACCGCTTCCGGCCCATTGTCGGCATTGACCGAGCGCATATTGGTGCGGTGGACCATGATGTCGGAGACTTCGAGCTCGGCCAGATCGAACAGCCCGCCGACGCGGTCGCGGTCCTCTCGCACCATCTGGCCGTCGCGGCGGAAATCGTCGACCGCACCGCGCAACTCGTCCTGGGTCGAGCGCTGCGGCTCGATGCGCGACAGCTCATAGCCGAACATGGCAAGCAGGCGCGTGCGCACGGCCAGGACCAGCAGGATGAGGATGGCAAGGACGGCGACGACGGTCCAGCCGGGCTCGTTGATCATCGCTGCCGGCTTTCCTGGCCCGGGTGGTTCTCCCTGAGGAACGAAAGCACTTCCGACGCCGGTACATCCTTGGCAATAAAAGCCTGGCCAACGCCGCGCGTCAGGATGAATGTCAGCGCGCCGCGCGACACTTTCTTGTCCTGGGTGATGAAGCCAAGCAGCGCCTCGGCATCGGGCAACTCACCAGGGATGTCGGCCATCCGCCAGGGTAGACCGACGGCGCGAAGATGCGCCTCGACCCGCGCCGCGTCGTCCGGGCTGGCCAGATTGAGCCTTGCGGAAAAGCGGTGCGCCAGCGCCATGCCGATGGCGACGCCTTCGCCATGGACGAGGCGGGCGCCGTCATACTGTGTGGCGCCTTCCAACGCATGGCCGAACGTGTGGCCAAGATTGAGCAGTGCGCGGTCGCCGGTTTCGAACTCGTCGCGGGCGACGACATCGGCTTTGGCGCGGCAGGCCTCGGCAATCGCCTCCGCCCGTTCCGCACCACCGGCGAACACCTTTTCCCAGTTCGCTTCCAGCCAGGCGAAAAACGCCGGTCGGTCGATCAACCCGTATTTGGCAAGCTCGGCATAGCCGGCGCGAAATTCGCGGATCGGCAGCGTGTCGAGCACTTCGGTGTCGGCCAGCACCAGCTTCGGCTGATGGAAGACGCCGACCAGATTCTTGCCGCGCGGGCTGTTGATGCCGGTCTTCCCACCGACCGAGGAATCGACCTGCGCCAGCAGCGAGGTTGGAATCTGGACGAAATTCATGCCGCGGCGCACGATGCCGGCGGCAAAGCCGGTCAGGTCGCCGATGACGCCACCGCCGAGCGCAATGACGACATCGCCGCGCTCCAGCTTGGCGGCGAGCACGCCGTCGACCACCTCTTCGAGATGGGCAAAGCTCTTGGTCTTTTCGCCGGCCGGCAAAGTGATGACGGCAGGCTGGATGCCGCCTGTTTCCAGACCGGCCTTCAGCGCGTCGAGATGTGCCGCCGCGACATTGTCGTCGGTGACCACCGCCGCCCTCGTGCCGGGCAGGCGGCGCGAAATCTCGGCGCCGGCGCGCGCCAAAAGGCCAGGGCCGATCAGGATGTCATAGGCACGCTCGCCAAGGCCGACCTCGACAGTGACCGGTTCGCTCACAGCCGCACCTCGCCTGGCGCAGTCGGAGCCGGAATGCCGAAATGCCCGCACAGCGCGTCGACAACCTCCGTCGCAATGACCTCCTTGCGGTCGTCGCGTGTCGGCACGGTGATGTTGGACGTGGCATAGACCGGGTAGCGCTCGCCCATCAGTCGCTCGAGCACGGCGCGCGGATCGGCGCTTTTGAGCAACGGCCGGTTCTGCTTCTTGGACACGCGTTCCATCAATAGGTCGATCTCGGCCTTCAGCCACACCGACACGCCATGCCCGGCGATCGCTTCCCGCGTCTGCGCATTCATGAACGCGCCGCCGCCGGTCGACAGCACCTGCGGCCCACTCTCCAGCACGCGCAGGATGACGCGCTGCTCCAATGCCCGGAATTCGGTCTCGCCATAGCGTTCGAACAGTTCCGGCACCGTCATGCGCGACACGGTTTCGATCTCCTGGTCGCTGTCGACGAAGGGCAGCGACAGCATCGTCGCCACCTTGCGGCCGATCGCCGTCTTTCCGGCGCCCATCAGGCCGACAAAGACGATCGAGCGGCTGCCCAGCCTGTCGAGCAGCGCGGCATGGCTATCGCCGGGAGGATTTGCTGGTAACGCGTTCATGAGACCATGCTGTTTCTAAGCCGTCTTTGCCGGCGTATCGACATCAAAAGCCCGTTTGCGTCAAGCACAGCGCCTTTCGCACGCAGAGCCCTTCGTCCTTGAATTGACGGAATTAGCGTCCCATAAGGACACAGGGCTTGGAATCGCAGAGCAAGAAGACGGGCGAAGATTGATGCCGACACTGTTCCGCTTTGTCGTGACGATGATGATTCTTGCCGGCATTGCCTATGGTACGATGGTGGCGTTGGCGATGTTCGTCGAGCCGAAAAAAGCCGAAATCACCGTGCGCATTCCACCGGAAAAGCTGAACCCCAAGAAAAACTGACCCAAAACTGACCCCTGGAACATGAACAGCGCGGCTCGCATCGAAGCCTTTCTCGAGATGATGAGCGCCGAACGCGGTGCCGCTGCAAACACGCTGTCTTCCTACCGCCGTGATCTCGAAGACGCTTCGCAGCAGATTGCCGGCGGGCTTGCCGCTGCCGCCGCAGCCGACATCCGCGCCTATCTCGACGATATCGCGGCGCGCGGCTTTGCGTCGACGTCGCAGGCGCGCAAACTGTCGGCGATCCGCCAGTTCTTCAAGTTTCTCTACGCCGAGGGCTTGCGCGGCGACGACCCGACCGGCACGCTGGACAGTCCGAAAAAGGGCCGGCCGCTGCCCAAGACGATGAGCGAGGCCGATACCGGTCGGCTGCTCGACCGCGCCGCGCTTGAGACAGGCGATGCCGTCAATGGTGACCGGGTGGCTGCACTGCGCCTGCACGCTTTGGTGGAGGTGCTCTATGCCACCGGCTTGCGCGTCTCCGAACTAGTCGGCCTGCCGGTGACCGTCGCCCAGCGCGACGACCGCTTCTTCATGGTGCGCGGCAAGGGCGACAAGGAGCGCATGGTGCCGCTGTCGGCCAAGGCCCGCACGGCGATGCGGGCTTGGCTCACAGCCCGGGCCACGGTGCCGGCTTTCGCCGACAGCCCGTTTCTGTTCCCGGCCGCCGGCGACAGCGGCTTTCTCTCCCGGCAGGTCTTTGCCCGCGATCTCAAAGGCCTTGCCGCGCGGGCCGGCATATCGGCGGCGAAAATTTCGCCGCATGTGCTGCGCCATGCTTTCGCCAGCCATCTCCTGCAGAACGGCGCCGATCTCAGGGCGGTGCAGCAGCTGCTCGGCCACGCCGATATCTCGACCACGCNGATTTACACGCATGTGCTGGAAGAGCGGTTGGTGCGGCTGGTCAACGATCATCATCCGCTTGCCGACTAGGCCTCATATCGCTATGTGAGGGCAACGTGCCCGCGCGGAGCCTACATCTGCGCGATGTTTGCCTTCCGACGCATCGGTCCGCTCAAGAATGTACAATTACCTCGATTTCGAAAAGCCGGTGCAGGACCTTGAACTCAAGATCCTCGAGCTGAAGAAGCTTGCCGAGAATGGCGAGGCGGTCGACGTCGGCGACGAAATCAGCCGGCTCGAGAAGCGCGTGCGCGACGCGCTGCGCGACATCTACAAGGCGCTGACGCCGTGGCAGAAGGTGCAGGTCGCGCGCCACACCGACAGGCCGCATTGCCTCGACTACATCAAGGGTCTGTTCAGCGATTTCACGCCGCTCGCCGGCGACCGCAATTTCGGCGAGGACCAGGCGATCATCGGCGGCTTCGCCCGCTTCCGCGGCGAACCGGTGGCCGTCATCGGCCAGGAAAAGGGCTCCGACACGGCGAGCCGGCTCAAGCACAATTTCGGCTCGGTGCGCCCTGAAGGCTACCGCAAGGCCGTGCGGCTGATGGAACTTGCCGACCGTTTCCAGATCCCACTTCTGACGCTGGTCGACACCGCCGGCGCTTACCCCGGCGTTGGCGCCGAGGAACGCGGCCAGGCTGAAGCCATCGCCCGCTCAACCTCGGCCTGCCTCGGCCTCAAAGTGCCATCGATTTCGGTTGTAATCGGCGAAGGCGGTTCGGGCGGCGCCATTGCGATCGCCACCGCCAACCGCGTCTACATGCTGGAACACGCCATCTATTCGGTGATCTCGCCGGAAGGCGCTGCCTCGATCCTGTGGCGCGACACCACGCGCTCGAAAGATGCGGCGACCAACATGAAGATCACCGCCCAGGACCTTCTGGAAATGAAGATCATCGACGCCATCATTGCCGAGCCGCTCGGCGGCGCCCAGCGCGCGCCCGAAACGGTGATCGCCGCCACCGGCGATCTCATCGCCAAGACGATGAAGGATTTTGCCGGCGCCAACACCGATTTTCGCGAACAGCGCCGCGAAAAATATCTGGCGATGGGCCGCAGCCTCTGATTTTGGCCGGCAGCGCACCGCAATGTGGCGTCAAGGAGCAATTTCGCCACAAAAATGCCGCCGCATTCGGCTCAATAAAAAATCCGTGACACCGGGCGAATTGCCGTGGGGGGCGCCGTCCGACGCTTGCGGTAAGGAATTTTCAAGGTTAACGGGCTTAGGGTCCGTCAGTGTTCAGCATGCAGGCCCGGGCGCTATCCGGCCGTGCCGCGAGAAAAAGACATAGCCGTATCCATGTTTACCAAGCTTGCCCGCACTGGACTCCTGATCGCCGCGCTTGGCGTTGCCGGCTGCAACGATTCCTCGATGAAGAATTTTGCGCCGGAAGCCAGCAAGCCGCTGCCGGACAAGATCCTGGCCGACATGAAAGCCAAGGGCATGATCCGCACCTCGTCGGTGATGGCTCGCATCTTCAAGGAAGAAGGCAAGCTCGAAATCTGGAAGGCCAAGACCACCGGCCGCTACGAGATGGTCGCCAGCTACGACATCTGCAAATGGTCGGGCAAGCTCGGCCCAAAATACACCGAGGGCGACCGCCAGGCGCCGGAAGGTTTCTATACGGTCCGCCCGTCGCAGATGAATCCGCGCTCGAACTATCACCTGTCCTTCAACATCGGCTATCCCAACGCCTATGACCGTGCCAATGGCCGCACCGGCGCCAATCTGATGGTGCACGGCGCCTGCTCGTCGTCGGGCTGTTATTCGATGACCGACCCGCAGATCGAGCAGATCTACGCTTTTGGTCGCGATGCCTTCCAGGGCGGCCAGACCGAGTTCCAGATCCAGGCCTTCCCGTTCCGCATGACCGCCGCCAACATGGCGCGCTACCGCAACGACCCGAACTATGAGTTCTGGAAGATGCTGAAGGTCGGTTACGACAATTTCGAGATCACCAAGGTGCCACCGAAGGTCGATGTCTGCGACAAGCGCTATGTCTTCAACCAGGTGGCGCCTGAGGGCACGACATTCGATCCGACTGGCGCATGCCCCGCGACCACGCAGCCCGATTCGCTGAAGAGCGCACTCAACGCCTATCAAAGCAGCTATGACGCGGCCTTCACCGGCGCGGTCAAGGCCAGCGTGCCAGCGCCCAAGCCAACCATTGCCGGCATCAAGGAAGCCGCCATCGTTTCAGACTGGTCGAAGCGCCGCGCCCGGGGCGAGCGCGTGCCGATCGAACCGCCGTCGCTGAATTCCGACGGCACGCTGACCGAGACGGCGCGCATGGGCCGCATCGATTCGCCCGCCGGCCGCAAGATGGCGGCGCTGGACGCAGAGAAGGAAGCCAAGCGCAAGGCCGAGGAACAGCGGGTTGCTGCCATCGAGGCTGCGAAAGCCGCCAAGGCCCAGGCACTGGCTGAAAAGCAAGCCGCAAAGGCCCAATCGCTGGCCGAAAAGGAAGCAGCCAAGCAGGCCGCCCAGCAGCCGGTCGCCACTGCGAGCGTCGAGGCGGCGCCTGCGGAACCGCCGGCGGACGAAAGCCGGATGTCGAAGATCAAGAACAAGCTGCTAGGCATGTTCGGCGGCTGAGGTTTTCGCCTTGCCGATGCATGCCGCCCAAAAGTGCGCAGCGGTTTTGGGACAAAGACATGCATGAAAACAAACAAACAAATCACACCGCAATCTATGACCTCAAGGGCCTGAACTGCCCCCTGCCCGTTCTCAAGGCGAAAAAACGCCTAGCGGCAATGCAGCCGGGCAGCCGGCTTTGGCTGGAGACCACCGACCCGCTGGCGGTCATCGACATCCCCGCCTTTTGCGCCGACGCTGGTCACCAACTGGTTGAAACGTCAGCCGTCACCGGCGGCCACCGCTTCCTGGTCGAACGCGGCGCAGAGCGAGCCTGAGAATCAGCCCCCGGCTATCGCCAGCGGATTGCTCTCCAGCGCCGCGCGATCCGGCGTGTCGATCGACGGCCGGTTGGTGAAAGCGGAAAACAGCCGGCGCACATAATCTTCCGGCATATCGAGCGTGATCAGCACCAGCCTGGTGCCGCGTTGGCCGTCCGACCAGGCCAGTAGCCGCGCCGGCGGATGCAGGATCTTCTGTACCCCGTGGACAACAAGCGGCCGCGACGGGTCCTCCGCAAGCTCGATGACGCCCTTCATCCGCAAAAGCTTGTCGCCATGCGCAGAACGCAGCAGGTCGAGGAACATCTCGATCGCCGAAAACGGCACCGGGCCGTCATGGACCAGCGAGTAGGAGCGCACGCGGGAATCGTGGTGGTGCTCATGCTCGCCGTGATCATGATGATGATGGTGGTGCTCATGGGCGGCTTCTTCGCCGAGCCAGCGCCGGACATCGGCGGATTTGGTCGCCGGATTGTAGAGGCCGCAGTCGAACAGAGCCGCGACGCCGGTTCGGCCGTCGCCGGCCTCCAGCACCACGGCGCCTGGATTGAGCTGATGGACTCGCGTTCGCAAAGCATCGACGTCGCCGGAATCGCTGGCCAGATCGACCTTGGTCAGCACGATGCGATCGGCGACTGCCACCTGCTTGACCGCCTCGACATGGCCGTCGAGCGTCGCGTTGCCGTTGACCGCGTCGACCAGCGTGATGACGCCATCAAGTCGGAAGGCCTGCACCAGGGCGGGATGCGCCATGATCGACTGCAGCACCGGCGCCGGATCGGCGAGCCCGGTGGTTTCGACGACGACGCGGGCGAGACGGGCGATACGGCCCGTCTGCAGCCGGTCGACGAGGTCAGCCAGCGTGTCGACCAGTTCGCCGCGCACCGTGCAGCATAGACACCCGTCGGACAGCTGGATGATGCCGTCCGAGGCCTGCTCGACCAGAAGGTGGTCGATCGCCACCTCACCGAATTCGTTGATGATGACGGCCGTGTCGACCAGTGCCGGATCTTTGAGCAGCCGGTTGAGCAATGTCGTCTTGCCGGCGCCGAGGAAGCCGGTGACCACCGTGACGGGTATCGGAAAGCCAGCCATCGCCTAGTTCGCGGCTTTGACCAGCTGGTCGCCCTGCACCGCGGTTGCCTGGCCCACCACGGCCGGTTCGGCGCCCTTTGGCGCCGGAATGTCTGGCCGCCAGCTCGGCAGCGGCACATCGGCGTATTCCTGGCCGCCCTGGTCGAGCATCGCCTTCGGCGCCGGCCCGGTGGCGCCGCCGAGGCCGACGGCAACCAGCGTCGGCACGTGGTCGAGCTTTTCCTGATAGGGCGATTTCGGCACGTCGGCGCCCTTCGCGGCCACCGGCGGAGCCGCCTCGGACTGCTCGTGCGGCGCCTTCTTCTTGCAGATCTCATCATGCATGTCGTTCGGTGACATGGTATCGCCATAGGAAGGCATGGCCGCGACCGTGAGCCAGTTCGGGTCGGGCATGGCAAAGCCCTGGTCAAGCAGCCTGGCGGCGGTCTCGGCACGGCTGATCGCCGATTTTTCGCCGAGCACGACCGCGACCAGCGTGCGGCCATTGCGTGTCGCCGAGCCGATCATGTTGAAGCCCGAGGGACAAACGAACCCGGTTTTCATGCCGTCGGCGCCGGGATAGCGCCCGATCAAGAGATTGTAGTTGGAGATCGCCTTCTTGCCGACGGCAAGGCCTTCGATCGAGAACCAGGGGGCGTATTGCGGGAATTCCTTGCGGATCGCCATCACCAGCAGGGCAAGATCGCGCGCCGTCGTATACTGCTCCGGCGAAAACAGTCCGTTCGGATTGACGAAATGCGTTCCGGTCATGCCGAGCCGCGCCGCCTCCGCATTCATGCGAACGGCGAATCCGGCCTTCGAGCCGCCTATGTTTTCGCCGATGGCCATGGCGATATCGTTGGCCGATTTGACCAGCATCATCTTCAACGCATTGTCGAGCCGCATCACAGAGCCCGGCTTGAAGCCCATCTTGCTCGGCGGTTCGCCCGCCGAATGCTTGGTCACCTTGATCGGTGAATCGAGCTGGACCTCGCCGGCGGCAATCGCCCGGAAGGTGACATAGGCGGTCATCAGCTTGCTCAGCGAAGCGGGATACCAGCGCTTGAAGGCGTCCTGGTGCTGCAGAACCTTGCCGCTGTTGAGGTCGAACAGGATCACCGGATTGGCCAAAGCTGGCCCAGCCAGCATGGGTAACGCCAAGCCGCCCGTTAGCAGTAATTTGAGGATATGGCTGTGCCGCATCATGGAATCCGAAATCGCCTCTTGCCGTAGTCGCCCCTGGCTCCGTAAGATTTCGTTACGCGATGGCCAGCATGACCTGATCCGGCCCTCAATTTCCGGATCACATTGTCTGGGGTGCTATTTACCCTATGTGACGCCAAGATGGCAAAGTGCCAAGATGGCAACAAGCATGGCAATCACAATTGCAATCAAGCAGGCCAGATCGTCTGCTCCAATAGCGAGATGGAACCATTATGCCGATTCTCAACCGCGCCGCCGAGATGCAGGATGAAGTTGCCGGCTGGCGACGCCATCTGCACCAGACGCCAGAACTGAATTTCGATGTCTTCAAGACCGCCGCCTTCGTCACCGAGAAGCTGAAGGAATTCGGCTGCGACGACGTGGTGACGGGCCTCGGCAAGACCGGCGTCGTCGGCATCATCCATGGCCGCAAGGGGCAAGGCGCGACCATCGGCTTGCGCGCCGACATGGACGCGCTGCCGATCAACGAGATCACCGGCAAGCCCTATGCCTCGACCATTCCTGGCAAAATGCATGCCTGCGGCCATGACGGCCATACGGCGATGCTTTTGGGCGCCGCCAAATATCTGACCGAAACGCGCAATTTCGCCGGCTCGGTCGCGGTCATCTTCCAGCCGGCCGAAGAGGGCGGCGGCGGCGGCAACGAGATGGTCAAGGACGGCATGATGGAGCGTTTCGATATTTCGCGGGTCTTTGGCATGCACAACATGCCGGGCCTGCCGGTGGGCCAGTTCGCCATCCGGCCGGGTCCGATCATGGCGGCGACCGCCGAGTTCACCATCACCGTGAAGGGCCGCGGCGGCCATGCGGCGATGCCGCACGGCACGATCGACCCGATCGTCATCACCAGCCAGCTGGTCGGCGCCCTGCAGACGGTCGCTTCGCGCAGCACCGATCCGGTCGAGGCGGTGGTGGTTTCGGTGACGAAATTCCACGCCGGCGACGCCTATAACGTCATTCCCGAGACCGCCGAGATCGCCGGCACGGTGCGCACGCTGAAGAAAGAGATCGCCAAGAAATCGGAAGAGCGCATCCGCACCATCTGCGAAGGAATAGCCACCGCCTTCGGCGCGACGATCACCGTCGACTATGACGCCAACTATCCCGTGACCTTCAACAATCCGGAAGAAACGGTCTTTGCCGGCGATGTCGCGGCAAATGTCGCCGGCGACACCCAGGTCCACCGCGCCATCCAGCCGGTGATGGGCGGCGAAGACTTCTCCTACATGCTGGAAGCCCGCCCTGGCGCCTTCATCTTCATCGGCAATGGCGAGACCGCCGGCCTCCACCATCCGGCCTACGACTTCAACGACGAAGTCATCCCGCACGGCATGAGCTACTGGGTAAAACTGGCCGAAACGGCGCTCGCAGCCTGACATATGCCGCCGAAAGGCCGGCCGAATTGCCTTCGGCCGGCCTCTTCATTGCCTTCGGCGAGCCCTCTTGGCGAAACGATCGGAAGCGGCTATGTGTCGGGCCGCGTGGTCCCGTAGCTCAGTAGGATAGAGCGGCAGATTCCTAATCTGTAGGTCACAGGTTCGATTCCTGTCGGGATCACCAGCAGCCACGATCAGTCCGTGAGGCGCCCACGAAACAACGTGGTGCCGTCGGTCAGCTGCGACCTGGAGATATCCCGGAACCCAGCTTCGGCCATCCACCCGCGATACTGACCTTCCGTGTACGATTCGCCTGCGCGGTAAAGGTTCAGGAAGGTGAGATTGAGAAAGACACCCTCAGGCGGGCCGAGACGGTCGTCATCGACGACACCCCACCCCGCAATTGCGATCTCGCCTCCTTGGGTGAGGCAACGCGCCGCGTTCAGGATCGAACTGCGCGCCTGGTCCGGCGGCAGGACCTGGACGACAGCCTTCAGGATTGCCAAGTCATGCCGGCCGGTCGATGGCGCGACCGTTATGTCGCCTTCTTCGACAACCACATCGCCGGCACCGTATTCCGACAGGATCGCTGGTGCGACCGCCGCGACCGTCGGGAGTTCCATCAAAGTCGCCGCAATATGCGGCCATCGCTCGCGAAGACCGACCAGAATGGTCCCGGCGCCGCCGCCGATGTCGATCACCGAACTGACCGCCGAGAAGTCCAGTTCACGGGCGAGATTTCGGCCGAAAATCACCCCTCCCGGTGCGAGCATGCGGCTGAAGGCCGCTGCGGATTCTGGCCCCGCTTCGGAAAAGTCGTGCAGCGCGGCCGGCCAGTTCTGCCGCAGCGACTCTGCGGTCAAAAGGTCGGCTCCCCAGAGTTCGCGCAGCAGCACATGATCGCCGCCGCGATAGGTCGGCTTGGACGCGTCAAGAAACTCCGACGCTTCGGCTCCGTTGCGAAACTGACCATCCTCGACGTCGAGGAGACCGATGCTGGCGAGCGCGTAGAGGAGCCGCGACAGACGAGCGGGCTCGACTTTGAGCGCTGCCCCAAGGCTGTCGGCAGTCGCAGCATCGCCGCCGAGCCAGGTGAAGATGCCAAGGTCCAGCCCGGCACGAAGCGCCAAGGCGGGGGGCACCCCTGCGATCAGCTTGTCGATCCGATCGGAATCCACCATGTCATATCCCGTTGTGCGATCCAGGATCGACTTTGAACAGCTCGGCCAACCTCGTCAAATCAGTTCGCCAGCGCGCCGCTCTCCGCGTCGAGCAGGTTCAGCTTGGCGGTATCGGGTTCGACGTAAAGGGTATCTCCGGGGCCAGCGCTGATCCTACCAGCGCCCGCGACCGTTGTGCGCCGGCCCGGCATACCTCAAAAATCCGGCTGTGATAATGGCTGGTCGCGCCTTCGGACGCTACGCAGGCAAGGCCAGCAGCGCCAGTCCGGCCAGCGCCGAGCCGGCCAATGTCGGCAGCATGCCGATCCTCAGTTTCAGCATGGCGACCATAGCGGCTGCCGCCAGCAGCGCGGCACGCCAATCCAGCGACGACAGCACCGGCACCTCCATGCCCAGGCCAACGCGGTGCACCGCGCCGAAGACGACATGCAGTGCGAACCACAGCGCAAGGTTCATCACCACGCCGACGACAGCCGCCGTGATCGCACTCAGCGCCGCCGACAGTGCCTTGTTGCCGCGCAGCGCTTCGATGTAGGGGGCACCGAGAAAGATCCAGAAGAAGCACGGCACGAACGTCACCCAGAGCGTCAGCAATGCGCCGAGCGATCCGGCGACAAGCGGTCCCATCGCACCGGCGTGACGATAGGCGGCGACGAAGCCGACGAATTGCAGCACCAGGATCAATGGTCCCGGCGTCGTCTCGGCCAGGCCAAGCCCATCGACCATTTCACCCGGCGCCAGCCAGCCGAACGAGGTCACCGCTGCCTGCGCGACATAGGAGAGTGCGGCGTAGGCGCCGCCGAATGTGACCACCGCCATCAGGCTGAAGAAGCCGCCAAGCTGTGCCCAAACACTGGCAGGGCCGGTCAGCGCCAGGATCAGTACGACCGGCCCGAGCCAGATCGGCAGCCAGATCGCGATGGTGCGCGGCGCGTGCCATTTCGTCGGCTTGGTGTGAGCGAGTTCGCCGCGTTCGAACATGACGTCGACGGCGCCCCTGACATCGGGCAAATTGTCCTTGCCGCGTGCGGCTCCGGAAAAACGCGCCGGTGCCAAGCGGTTGCCGATCCAGCCGGTCAGCCCTGCAACCAGGATGATCAGCGGAAACGGCAGCCTGATGACATAGATGGCAAGGAACGCGGCCACCGCGATCGCCATCATCACCCGGTTCTTGAGCGCCCGTTTGCCGATGCGGAGGACCGCCTCGACGACGACGGCCAGCACCGCCGCCTTGATGCCGAAAAACAGCGCCTCGATGACGGGCGCATCATTGTAAAGCACGTAGAAGATGCTGAGGCCCAGCATGACAAACGCACCGGGCAGCACGAACAGGATGCCGGCAACGAGGCCGCCGGCGGTCCGGTGCAGCAGCCAGCCGATGTAGATGGCGAGCTGCTGTGCCTCGGGGCCTGGCAGAAGCATGCAGTAGTTGAGCGCATGCAGGAACCGCTGCTCGCCGATCCAGCGGCGATCCTCGACCAATTCCTTGTGCATCAGCGCGATCTGTCCGGCCGGCCCGCCGAAGGAGAGCAGGCCGATCCTTGCCCACAGTTTCGCGGCTTGGCGGAAGGTCGGGACGATCGGAGCCTCGGTAGCCTGTGCATCGTCGTCCGCGGCGAGGGCGCTCATGGCGCTTTGCCCGCGCTGGGCCAATTGTGGGTTTCGTCAGTGGCATCGCGGCACCATCTGAAGAACGCATCGTAGAGCAGCATGCCGGCATCAAGCTGTTCGAGATCGTCGCGGAACATGCGCGACAGCCCGAGCGATGCAGCGAGGAACCCGGCCGCCTGCGGTACGAGATCGAGGCGCGCCGTATCGGCTGCACGCACGATCAGCGCAAGGCGATCGAGCGCTTCGGACCGCAACCCGAACTCTTCGATCATCGTGTCGAAGGTGCAGCGCTCGCCGCGATGGCTCCAGAACACGTCGTCGATGTCGAAGGCAACCGCCCCAAACCGATCGGCGGCCGCCAGCACTTCAGACGGCTCGACAAACAGGAACACCGCCGAGGGATCGACGAAGCGGCGGATCAGCCAAGGACAGGCGATGCGGTCGACCTTGGGGCGGGCACGCGTCACCCAGACCGTGCGGCCCTTGTCGTCGCGGGGCGGTATCTTGTCGGCCTTGACCAGAAGTCCCTTGGCCGCCTGCCACGCCTCGAAGCCGCCTTCAAGGGATTCGGCAGCAATGCCCTCATGGCGCAGCCATGCGGCAACGCCTTGCGAGAGCTTCAGCCCCTTCTGGCAGATGACGACAGCATGAGCCCCCGTGAACTCGGCCGCCCAGCTCGAAACAGACTTGAAGTCGCGCCGGCACGAGGCCGGAAGCAGCCGCGGATCGACGTCGTAGTCTTCGTCGATGCGGACATCGACAAGAACAGGCGCGTCGGACAGACCGACAAGGCGGGAAAGCTGCGCTACGGTGATTGCGGTTGTTGACGGCATGGCGTCCACCTCCAGAGTGAGAGTTTGGACGCGATCATTGGGCTGACGCCTCACGGGGTCGTCGCGAAGGAACCCCTTGCCACAATGCTGGATTGATCTTTCGTCTTTGTCAAGGAAAGAGCGGCGCCGGGGGAGCGCGCCTACTGCGCCGTCCAGCCGCCATCCATCGGCAAAGTCGTGCCGGTAATCTGCCTGGCCGAGTCCGAGCACAGAAACAGTGTCAGCGCGGCGAGCTCCTCGACGGTGACGAATTGCTTCGTCGGCTGTGCCGCCAGGAGCACGTCGCGCTTGACCTGTTCCTCGGTCATGCCGCGCGCCTTCATCGTGTCGGGGATCTGCTTTTCGACCAGTGACGTCCAGACATAGCCGGGCGCGATGGCGTTGACGGTGATGCCGTCCTGCGCGACTTCCAGCGCTACCGTCTTGGTCAGACCCGCTATGCCGTGCTTGGCCGAGACGTAAGCCGACTTGAACGGCGAGGCGACCAGTGCATGCGCCGACGCGGTGTTGATGATGCGGCCCCATTTGCGCGCCTTCATGCCGGGCACCACGGCCTTGATCGCGTAAAAGGCGGCAAGCAGATTGATGCGGATGATGGCTTCCCACTTGTCGTCGGGAAACTCCTCGATTGGCGCGACATGCTGTATCCCGGCATTGTTGACCAGAATGTCGAGGCTGCCCAAGGCCTGCTCGGCTTCGCGCAGCATGGCGGTCACCGCTGCGCCGTCCATCATGCTGGCGCCGGAGTAGCGGCACTGGACGCCGAAATCCTTCTCGATGCCGGCGCGCTCCTGTTCGATCGCCGCGGCTTCGCCAAGGCCGTTGATCGTGACGTTGGCGCCCTCGGCGGCAAGGGCGCGGGCAATGGCCAGGCCAATGCCGCTGGTCGATCCGGTGACGAGCGCATTCTTCGAAGAAAGGGAACCCATGGAGATCTCGCGACTGTTGGGAGGGACTACAAAGACACATAGTTTGTGCGCCGCAACATGACAACGCCATAACCATATGTCGGCGCTGTTACAGCACTAAAACGCGCTTTGCCGGCCTCGCCGAGCGCCGTCTCAAGGCTGACACGTCAAGGCTGACACGGCAGTGTTATGGTGCGGCGCATCATAGTCGGCCGCGCATTCGCGCAGTCATTCCTGAACCATCATCCAACGAATCAGGGGGGCTGTAGCTTGAAATCGCCGATGTCGTGATGCGTGCCTATGCCATGCCGCTCACCAACCGTCCTTCCGCCCGGCCCGTATCGCTTCTTCGACGCGACGCCCTGAGCTATCCTGCAATCTCCAGCAGGGCCGATACCAGCAAGTGGCGTTCGTCGGCGGACAGCACGTCGGAATCGAAGAGGTTCATGCTGCGCAGCCCTTCGATGGCCAGAAAGCAGACCAGCAGCGTCTTGAGGTCCGGCGTCTCGCTCTTCAGCCGCTGCAGCAGCTGCGACTTGAAGGCTTTTATCGGCGTCAGGAAATCCGGATCCTCGGCGATCGCCGAGAATATCCACGAAGCCGTCGGCTTCGGCTCCTCGCAATCATCCGCCGAGAGCCGGATATAGGTGGCGAGCAGGCTCTCGCCGCTGGCGCCGGCGACACGGCCCGATTCCAGCGCCAGCTCGAACGCGCGCAGGTAATTCTCCACCAGGCCCTGCATCAGTTTGGCCTTGGTCGGAAAGTTATATAACAGGCCGCCTTTCGACACGCCGGCGCGGCTGGCGACGGCGTCAAGCGACAGGCTGCCGGGACCGGTCTCGCGTGCGACTTCGGCGGCGGCGGCGAGTATCTTGTCGCGCGAATTTGCCCTTTGGGTCTTCATCGATCCCTTCCCCCGCACCAGCCTACGCGGAATTGACAAGACCGTCCAGACGGTACAGTAAGTTCGCCGTCATTTGTAATCGGGACCTGGCGTCGATAAGTGTCCCGCTATTCGGCTATTTTGCCGGAAACCGGCCGAGGGGACAGTTCGTGAAGCGCTTCATCTCTATCACCGCAATTCTGCTTCTGCTCGCTCTGGTGTGCGTCGGCGTTGTCGGCTTCAACCTGTTCCGCGACAACGCTATCAAACAGTATTTCGCCACCATGAAGCCGCCGGCGACGACCGTATCGACGGTTGTCGTCAAGCCTTCCGACTGGACGCCGGGCGTCGAGGCGATCGGCACGGTACGCGCCGTGCGCGGTGTCGACCTTACCGTCGAGACCAGCGGCATCGTAAAGGACATCCTTTTCCACGCCAACCAGAAGGTGCCTGTCGATTCGGTCCTGCTGCAGCTCGACGATGCCGTCGAACGCGCGGATCTCGTCGCGGCCAAGGCGCAGTCCGTGTCCGACAAGACGGCGCTCGAACGCGCGCTGGAACTGCAGCGGCGCGGCGTCGGAACGGATGCCACGCTCGACACCGCTCAAGCCGCTGCATCGGCCTCCGCCGCGCAGGTCAACAAGCTGCAGGCCGTGCTTGATCAGAAGCAGCTGACGGCGCCGTTCGCCGGCACCGTGGGCATCCCCAAGATCGACCTCGGCCAATATCTCTCGCCCGGCAACGCAGTGGTGACCTTGCAGGATCTGGACACCATGCGGGTCGATTTCTCGGTACCCGAACAGCAGCTGCCGCTGCTCAAGATAGGCCAGGCGGTGCGGCTCGGCCTCGGCGGCACCGGCGGCGGCGCCGACATGCCGTTTGCCGGCTCGATTCGCGGCATCGATCCCAAGATCGACGCTTCAAGCCGCCTGGTGTCCGTCCGCGGCGAGGTCGCCAACCCCGACGGCAAGCTGACGCCCGGCCAGTTCGTCCAGGTTCGCGTCGAGCTGCCGCAGGAGAAAAACATTCTGTCCTTGCCGCAGACGGCATTGACGTCGAGCCTCTATGGCGACTTCGTCTTCGTCGTCGTTCCGGCGAAGCCGGCGGAAGGCGCCCCGGCCGCGAAACCCGAGGAAAAGCCTGCCGCAGGGGCCGACGCGGCAAAGCCGGCGGCAGATGCAAAGCCGGCCGGCGCGAAACCGGCTGCCGAAGACGCCGCGGCGAAGCCCGCGGACAAGCCGGCTGTCGACCCCGCGAAGCCCGCGGCAGAACCGGAAAAGCCGGCGCTCGTGCTGTCGCAGGTGTTCGTGAAGCCCGGCCGCCGCAACGACGGCATGGTCGAGATCGTCGAGGGCATCAAGGCCGGTGACGAGGTCGTCACCGCCGGTCAGAACCGTCTCTTCAACGGCATGTCCGTCGCTGTCGACAACACCATTGACCCCAGCAAGTCGGCGAACCAGCAGGCTCAGCAATGAACTTTTCCGACATCTTCATTCGCCGGCCGGTCCTCTCCACCGTCCTCGCCTGCATGATCCTGCTCCTGGGTTTCCAAGGCATCTTCAACCTGTCGATCCGGCAGTATCCCAAGGTTGACGAGACGGCGATCACCATCACCACCGCCTATCCCGGCGCCAGCGCCGACCTGATCCAGGGCTTCATCTCCGCCCCGATCGCGCGGGCCGTCGCCTCGACCGAGAACATCGACTACGTCACCTCGTCCAGCCGGCCGTCTTCGAGCACTGTGGTCGTCCAGATGAAGCTCGGCTCCAATCCGGATGTCGCGCTGACGGAGGTCCTGTCGAAAGTGCAGGGCGTACGCGGCACCTTGCCGGATGCATCCAAGGACCCGGTCATCGTCAAGGGCACCGGCCAAGAGTTCGCGATGATGTACATCTCGATGCAGAATCCGAACATGAGCAAGGAGCAACTCACCGAATATATCGAGCGCGTCGTGCGGCCCCGCATGTCGACGGTCGAAGGTGTCGCCGACGTGCAGATCTTCGGCGCCGAGGAATATTCGATGCGGGTCTGGATCGACCCGGTCAAGCTTGCTGCGCGTGGCGTCACCGCCGCCGAAGTGCTGGCGGCGATCAACAACTCCAACTTCCTGTCGGCGCCCGGCAACACCGAGAACGAATATGTCGTCTCCTCGATCACGGTTCGCTCGACGCTGCAGACGCCTGAGGCCTTTGCCGAGCTTCCGCTGCGCTCGACGGACGGCCAGGTGGTGCGCTTGCGCGACGTGGCGCGAGTCGAGCTTGCCGCCGAGAGCACCGACACGAGGGTGAGCTTCAATGGCAAGCCCGGCACCTTCCTCGCCATCTTCCCGACGCCGGCCGCCAACCCGCTGACAACGGCGGAGGCGATCCACAAGATCGTGCCTTTGATTCAAGAGACGCTGCCGAAAGGCATGACCATCGAAATCGTCTACGATTCCACCGAACAGATCAGCGCCTCGATCGATGAAGTGTTCAAGACCATCGCCGAAGCCGTCGCCATCGTCGTCGTGGTCATCCTGTTGTTCCTCGGCTCATTCCGCTCGGTGATGATGCCGATCGTGACCATCCCGCTGTCGCTGGTCGGCGTCTGCTTCCTTTTGTTTGCGGTCGGCTATTCGATCAACCTTCTGTCGCTGCTGGCCATGGTGCTGGCCATCGGCCTTGTCGTCGACGACGCTATCGTGGTGGTAGAGAACATTCATCGCCACATGGAGGAGGACCACATGTCGCCGATGCAGGCGGCCTTCAACGGCATGCGCGAGATTTTCTCCGCCATCGTGGCCATGACCATCACGCTCGCCGCCGTGTTCGCGCCGCTGGCCTTCACCGGCGGCCTGACCGGCGCGCTGTTCCGCGAGTTCGCGGTGACGCTCGCCGGTTCGGTGGTGCTGTCCGGCCTCATAGCCGTCACCATCACGCCGATGATGGCGGCGCGTCTGCTCAAGGCGGGATCGCACAGTCGCTTCCAGCGCGTCGTCGACGGAACCTTCAGCCGTGTCGAGCATGTCTATGAGCGGGCGGTAACCGCCTCCTTGAGAAATCGACCGGTGACGCTGCTGATGGTCGTGGCGCTGGTTGCGCTCACCGGCTTCATGTTCACCAAGACCTCGAGCGAACTGGCGCCGGAAGAGGACCAGGGCTTCCTGTTGTCGATCGTGACGGCACCGCGCTACGCGACCTCGGACTACACCGAGACCTACGTCAACCAGATCCTCGGCTTGGTGAAGGACATTCCCGAAACCAGGGCGCAATTCTCCGCCGTTGCCTTTGGCGGCGCCACCAACGGCGCCTTTGTCGGCTTCGCCTTTAAGGATTGGGCCGAGCGCCAGCGCAACTCAAAGGAGCTTCAAGCCGATATCCAGGGACGCCTCGGCAAGGTGGCCGGCGTCGAGGCCTTCGTCTTCGCGCCGCCGACGCTGCCGGGCTCCGGCGGCGGCCTGCCGATCTCCATGGTGGTGCGCTCGACCGGTGGTTCCGCCGAGGTCTACGAGGCGGCCGAGCAGATTAAGAACAAGGCGCAGGCCTCCGGCCGCTTCATCGTCGTGCAAAACTCGATGTCCTTTGACGCTCCGCAGGTGACGGTGACCATCGACCGCGACCGCGCGGCGGCTCTCAACCTGCCGATCGCCGACATCGGCCAGACGCTGACGCTGCTGGTCGGCGGCGCCGAAGTGGCTCAGTTCGACCGCGATTCCAACAGCTACGACATCATCCCGCAGGTGCCGAAGGAATTCCGCGACAATCCCGAGAAGCTCGGCGAATATTTCGTGCGTAGCGTGACCGGCGAAATGGTGCCGCTTTCAGCGGTAGTGAAGATTTCGACCAACGCCGCGCCGGCCGCGATCGAGCAGTTCAACCAGCTGAACTCGGCGACGATATCAGCGCTGCCGCTTCCCGGCGTCACCACGGGCGACGGGCTGCAGACCCTGGAGAACCTTGCCAAGGAGAGCCTGCCCGATACCTTCTTCATCGATTATTCCGGCCAGTCCCGGCAGGAGAAGGAGCAGGGCAACACGATCCTTATCGCGTTCGCAGCCGCCGTAATCGTCATCTATCTGGTGCTGGCGGCGCAGTTCGAAAGCTTCCGCGACCCGCTGATCATCATGATGGCGGTGCCACTGTCGATCTTTGGCGCCATCGTGCCGCTCAATCTGGGGCTTGGAACGCTCAATATCTACACGCAGGTCGGCCTGATCACACTGATAGGTCTGATCACCAAGCACGGCATTCTTCTGGTCGAGTTCGCCAACCAGCAGCGCGAGTTGCATGGCATGAGGCGGCGCGATGCGATCGTCGCCTCGGCCAAGGTGCGCTTGCGGCCGATCCTGATGACGACAGCGGCGATGGCGCTCGGCGTCGTGCCGCTGATCGTGTCCAGTGGTGCTGGTGCGGCGGCGCGCTATTCGATGGGCCTCGTAATCTTCACCGGCATCCTGGTCGGAACCATGTTCACCCTGTTCGTGGTGCCGATGTTCTACACCTTCATCGCCAGCAAGGACCTGCCGCACCACGCCGAAAAGCCAGACCCGAAGCTGATGCCGGTGCACGCGGACTGAGCGCGAACGGTGTCAGCGAACAAACGAAAAGAGGCCGGAAATTTCCGGCCTCTTTTTTTGACTGGATTGATTTACCGCGAAGCCCCGATGGAGCTCCGAGGCGGGAACTTGCGGTGCGGCATGACCTGTTCGGCTGCGCTGCACCATCGCTCCAAACGCAGTCTGCTACTTGACGATGACGATGCTGGTGTTGGTCGGGCCGAAGGTTTCGACCAACTGGTAGAAGTCGGCGGCATTGTCGGGATGCAGCCGCACGCAGCCATGCGACGCCGGCCGTCCCAGCCGCTTGATGGCGTTGGTCGCATGCACGGCGTAGCCGCCGCTGAAGAAGACCGAGTGCGGCATCGGCGCGTTGTCGTATTTCTTCGAATGCCACATCTCGTGCATGCGGGTCGGCTTGAACGAGCCGGTCGGCGTGACATGCGCACTGTCGCCGGTCGAGACCTTCCAGGCGAAAGTCGGCCGGCCATCGACCAGCACTTCCATGGTCTGCTGCGACAGCGAAACACGCGCGACGATCTGGTTTGCCGCGGCATGGGCGGTGCTATTGGCAGCGCCAAGCAGAAGCGCGGCGCCGGCAGCGGCGGCGGCGACGTTGATGAGTTTGGCGGAAATGGCTTTGTACATGATGGCTCCCCTTTGCCGGCCCGGCCGGCGTCAATTCGATGGCCGCTTATCCCTGCGTCATGTTTCAGGCTGATTTCGATCGACGCTCGTTTGTGTTTCGAATCTGTTTCCTCGGGTTACAAGCAAGGTGGACAACAAGGAGCGTGCTCCCGTCTTCGCTGCGCACTCCCGATCACGCACCGCGCCCCCAAACGAAAGTGCTCATGTCCTTATATGAAAGAAGATTGGCTTCGCTCGAAACCGACTTGCAACAAAGCGCGGCCTGGGCGGCATGATCTGGTTACAGGCTCGCGGCACAGTCATCCCAACGAGAACAGCCGGCGGCAACGAAAATGAGCATCAAATCAACCACCCTGTCCTGGCTCTTCAGGATAAGCATCGCCGCATGTGTCGTCGGCGGCATCGGCACAGTAGCCGGCACCCCGATGACGAAACTGGCGGTGATGAATTTTGGTGAGATTTCGACGCTGCATGCCGCGCTGTTCATAGCCTTGGTCTGGATTGTCTCCAGTCTGCGCATCAACCGTCTCAGGGCCCTCTGGCGGGTCGGCCTCGGGTTGAAGTGGATGCGCGGCCCCTCCGGCAACTTGCTGCCGAGAGGACCGAAGGCCCGCGTCGCAACGGGGGGCTCCGTGGGCGACGCGGGCACTTCGGGTTTATCCTGAAGCACCCGCGGTTCTGATTTTTGGGGACAACCGATGAAGACGAAATCTGCAGCCTCCGTGCTTTCGGTACTGCTCTATGCACAAGGCCTGCTCGGCTTTGCCGGTCTCGCCACGGTTCTCCTGAAGGACCGCGCGCATGCCGCCAGCGAAATCGTAGTCGCCAGCGAATTGCCGTCGGGACCATCGCTTCTGGTGGTGCGCTGACGCCTATGCATGGCGCCCGAGATTGCGCAGCTTTTTTGGGCGAGCCGAGGAACAATCCAGCCTCCCGACACTCAGTCGGCGCGCTGCGTCGGCGGGTCGAACCGGTAGCCTGCGCCGCGTATAGTTGTGATGGTTTCGGTGTCGAGCTTGCGGCGCAGCCGCACGATGCGCGAATCGATCGAGCGGTCGAAGGCATCGGCATTTTCGGCGGGCGCCGCCGCAATGATGTCGTCGCGCGTCAGCACCTTGCGCGGGCTGGCCAGAAACAGCCTGAGCAGCGCCACCTGGCCCGGCGACAGCTGTTCTTCCGTACCCGAACGGTGCATGACGATGGCCGACCGCAAATCGACGGTGGCATTTTCCAGCACGATCAGTTCCTGGGCGGACCTGCCGCGCCGCGTCAGCAGGCCGCCGATGCGCGCGGCAAGCTCCCTGACATTGAGCGGACTTTCGACGACATCTGCGGCGCCAAGCTCGAGCGCCAGCACCTTGTCGACCAGATCGGCCGGCCGGCAGATCAGGATGAAATCCGGCCCCGCCTTCCCGTCCGCGCTCTGGCCGCCGCCATAACGCCTGAGCAGGTCCCGCCCCTCCGCCTGGCTGAGGCTGTCGCCGACGATGACGATATCGATGCCTCCGGCCGAAAGCAGGGATTCAGCTTCCCAGGGCTGCCGCGCCTCGCGCACGTCATGGCCGCGCCGGTCGAGATGATCGGCAAGATCGCCGGCCACCACATCGGCGACGGAAACCAGCGCGATGACGGATCGTGCAGCCATGTTTTTCTTCCCGTTCCCCCGCAACCGGATATGAGTGCTGGACATCATGTTTATACCCAATCTACTTTCCGCTGAAAGCGGGAGCGAGGCCATAGTGCGGGCACGGATTGTCATCGTCGAGGACGAGCCCGATCTCCGGGACGCGGTCGCCGAGTATCTCGGCGCCAACGGCTACGATGTGACCCAAGCCGGAAGCGCGGCCGAGGCGCGCGCCTTGCTGGAGACGGAATCGTTTCATTTGGCCATTCTCGACATCGCCATGCCGGGCGAGGACGGACTGTCGCTCGGCCGCTGGCTGCGCTCGAAAATACCGGTCGGCATCATCTATGCCACGGCCGCCGGCACCGCACTCGACCGCATTGTCGGGCTGGAGCTTGGCGCCGACGACTACATCGTCAAGCCCTACGAGTTGCGTGAGGTGCTGGCTCGTGTGCGCAGCGTGCTGCGCCGCGTTCCGCAGCCGAGCCCGCCCCAGGCGGCGAAGACACAAGCCGATGGCGGCCGCCGCCTGACCTTCGGCCCGTTCCAGGCCGACCTCGACGGCAGGCTTGTCACCGGCGCCAACGGCGCCGTCATCGACATGGCCAAGAGCGAGTTCGATGTGCTGGAGGTTTTCCTGACCCGCGCCAACCGGCTGTTGACGCGATCGGCGATCTCCGAGGCGATTGGTTTTGTCGAGGATCCTGAATCGTCGCGCGCCGTCGACATTCGCATCATGCGGCTGCGCAAGAAGATCGAAACCGATCCGGCCAATCCGAAATTTTTGCGCACAGTGCGCGGCGAAGGCTATATCTTCTCGCTGCCGACCGGTGACGGGCACTAGAGCAATTACAGGAAAAGTGTACGCGGTTTCCGCCCGGAATTGCGTAAAAACAAATAGATAGAGGCTTCTCCGTTTCCGTGAAACGGTGAAACGCTTTAGCAATTCCAGGAACAGTGCGTAGCGATTTTCCGTTCGAGATTGCATTGAAACATGGAGCGTTTCACCTTTTTCGTGAAATGCTCCATAGCTGCCTAATTCGGCGGCCCTTTACTGATGGCTGACATGACCGCTGAACCAGCACCACGCATGGACCCGCAAGGCGCTCGCCAGAGCGCCGCGATGGCGGCTGTGCGCGTCGTCCGCCGGTTGCGCGATGCCGGCGACTGGCAGCGCGAGATGGAAACCATCCTCGAAACGCTCTGCAGCGCCATGAATTGCCAACGCGGCATCCTGTTCAGGCTGCGCGAATTGCCCGGCCAGGGCTTCGCCCAATCGGTCGCCGCCTACTGGATCGATCCTCGCTTCGGCGGCGAACTGGCTTCGCCGACGGTGATCATGCAGTCGATCGTCGATACCGATCCGCTGCTGGAGCGGATTGGAGAGGACGAGCGGCAAGGCAAGATCTTCGCCGGCCATACGCGCGATCTCGACGGGTTCCTCAGGGCCGATTTCGAAAAGCAGCACATCAAGTCGTTCCTGTCGGTATCGGTGTTCGCGCACGGTCATCTGTGGGGCACGTTCGCGGTCAACGACTGCCTAAACGAGCGCGAATGGACCGAAGAGGAAGAGGCGACGATGCACATCATCGCGCTCGCCATCGGCGACGCCATCGAGCACTCGCCGTCCGACGCCCATGCCAGCGAAGTCATCCGCCGCACCATGCTGCAGGCGTCGCTCGACGCCATCATCGTCATCGACGAGACCGGCTCGATCATCGAATTCAATCCGGCCGCCGAAAAGATGTTCGGCTATCAGCGCAGCGACATCCTCGGCAAGGACCTGCTCGATACCGTGGTGCCGGAATATTACCGCAAGGGCTATGTCTCGGGCGCCGAATACATGTCTGGCCGCGGCGCGCCGATGGTTGGCCAGCGGCTTGAGACCGTGACACAGAATGCGGCCGGCGAGGTGTTTCCCATCGAATTGACGGCGACCGAGATGCGGGTGGCCGACCGTCAGCTCATCTTCGGTTCGATCCGCGATCTGCGCGATAAGCTGCGCGCCGAAGAAGAGATCAACCGCCAGCGCGAAAAACTGCACCAGAACGAGAAGATGGCGGCGATGGGTTCGCTGCTGGCCGGTGTTTCGCACGAGCTCAACAACCCGCTCGCCGTGGTCGTTGCTCAGTCGACGCTGCTGCATGAATTCGCCACCGACCCGCAGACCAAGGTTCGCGCCGAGAAAGTGCGCGCCGCCGCCGAGCGTTGCGGCCGAATCGTCAAAAGCTTCCTGTCGATGGTGCGCCTGCATCCCGCGGCCCAGGCCGAGACCGACCTCAACCAGGTGATCCGGGCGGCACTCGAAGTGACTGCTTATGGCGCGCGCTCGAGCGGCATCATCATCGACACCGATTTCGCGCCCGGCCCGCTGCTGGCCATGGCCGATGCCGACCACGTAACGCAGGTGGCCGCCAATTTCCTGATCAACAGCCAGCACGCTCTGGCCGGCATTGGCGGCGACCGGCTGATCAAGGTGCGGACGTTCCGCAGCGACCGCGGCAACCCCGGATTTTCGGTCGAGGACAACGGACCCGGCGTGCCGGAAGCGATCCGCAGCCGCATCTTCGAATCCTATTTCACCACCAAACCGGTTGGCGTCGGCACCGGCATCGGCCTGTCGATCTCGAAGTCGATCATCGAGCGCCACAATGGCAATGTCTGGTTCGAGGAGGTGCTGCCGCGCGGCGCGCGCTTCGTCGTCCAGCTGCCGGCGATCACCCGCGGCGCGGCCGCGGTCGGCGACAGCCCGGCCCGCTCCAGCGGCTTGCGCCATGCGCTGATCATCGACGACGAACCCGACGTCGCCGGCTCGCTGTCCGACATACTGGAACTGATGGGCATCAAGTCGCGGATCGTGCCAGCCTGGACGTCTGCGGCGGCAACGCTGACCGGCCACATGCCACCAGACATCGTCTTTTCCGACTTGCGCATGCCCGGCACCAGCGGCATTGCCATCTACCGCGAATTGCTCGCCGACAACCTGGCGCTGGCCAAACGCTTCGTGTTGGTAACCGGCGACCTGATCGGCGCCAAGGCCGAGATCGAAGCCTTGCCGGCGCCGCAGCGCCCGCAAATCCTGGAAAAGCCGTTCTCGACGCTGGACGTCCGCGGCGTACTCTCGGCAATAGCCGACCAGGTCGCCGCCGCCGGCTAATTTTCCGAAGCACCCACGTAGGGTCTATCGAGATTCGGGTCAGGCGGAGTCGAGAATGGTGGTTCCCG
Organism: Mesorhizobium sp. L2C066B000; assembly: GCF_000502335.1. Taxonomy (NCBI): domain Bacteria; kingdom Pseudomonadati; phylum Pseudomonadota; class Alphaproteobacteria; order Hyphomicrobiales; family Phyllobacteriaceae; genus Mesorhizobium; species Mesorhizobium sp. L2C066B000. The sequence continues at coordinate 144,968 of NZ_AYWZ01000003.1, read as the reverse complement.
AGAACCGGAGCGGAGCGTACTTGAAGTACGCGAGCACCGGAAGCGCAGGGAACCTCCATGCGCAGGCCGGCCTCACCCGAATATCGATAGGCCCTAAAAAAGAGGCTCCCGACCGAGGGAAGCGGCGGGAGCCAAGAACGAGCGCGGGAGGAAGCGCTCGGGAGGTTCAGAAAACGTTGGGTGTCGTGGTCAGCGGCGCTGCGTTGGCGATCATGCGGACGGAACGCGCCTTGTGCACGCCGGACTGCGCGGCGATGACGCGCAGGCACTCCGCGCTCTCGGCGCCCCAGGCCTGACCCTGGCAGGCAAAATCGATTTCCGGCTCCGGCAGCCGGGTGGTCTTGATGGTGGTCGGCGCGCCCTGGACGACATTGGCCGGCGGGTTGAGCGAAGCAAAAGCCGGACCGGAAGCCGGCGTCAGGAACATGACGGCCAGAGCGCAGGCGCCCAGCATGGAGAACATCGCAACCGGATGGTCGCTGGCGCGCTGACGCAGTGCCAGTTTGGCGCGCCGTTCGTTGCTGGTGATCTCGACTTTCGTATGCATTGCTGCTCCCCTTCGTTTTCTTATGAAACGTACCTAAGCGCGCCTGGTAACGGGCGAATGATGCGCTTGGCTTGCCCGCGTAACAGGTTTGAAACAAGAAATTCGGGCATATCCGGACAGATCCGGTCATGTGCCGACGGCAAGATGCATTTGCGAAGCTGTTTCATGCGCGCAATCAAATGTTGACGACAGGCGGGCCGCGAACGCACCAAGCCCGCTTCCTGTCGGCCGCACTATGAACAAGCTCACACTGCGGATCGAATTTGCGGACGCCAGGTATTTTTCGTCTCGGAGCGGGCCGTGTTTGCAAGCTCGGCACGGCCAAATCCGCATGCCGGACAGCTATTTCACGACCCCGGTTAACGCCCGGATATTCCGGGATTTTCTGGCTTTCAGCGGGCCCTGTTGTGCCGACTTGAAAAGTTGAGATTTCTACAAGCCATTGCATTTCAATGCAAAATATGGTTTTATTGAATGAGTATTCAATAAAAGAAGAGCTTTTTTATGAACCCGCATCTCCGTGACGTGGCGATCCCCAACGATTGGGACCGGCGGGGTCTGCCGGGCTGGAGTTATCACTCCGACGCGCTTCTCGAACTTGAGAAGGAATACGTCTTCCGGAACCATTGGCAGATCGCCGGCCATGTCTGCGACGTGCCGAATGCCGGCGACTATCTGACTATGGACGTGGTCGGCGAGCGGGCGCTCATCGTGCGCGGCAAGGACGGCGTCGTGCGCGCCTTCAACAACATGTGCCGGCATCGCGGCAGCCGTGTCGTCGCCGACAGCCAGGGCACCTGCAAGAACGCACTGGTCTGCCCGTTCCATGGCTGGGTCTACAATCTCGACGGCACGCTGCGCGGCGCCGCCCGGCCGCGCTCCTTCCCCGAGCTCGACAAGACCGAATTCGGCCTGATGCCGCTCGACCTCGAGATATGGATGGGCTTCATCTTTGTCCGCTTTCGCAAGGGCGGCCCGCAGCCTTCGGTGGCCGAACTGTTGAAGCCGATCGAGGCCGAGATGGCACACTACAACGTGGCCGAGATGGTGCCGTCCTGGGGCATCTGGACACAGAAGACGCCGGTCAACTGGAAGTCGGTGCGCGACGTCGACAATGAAGGCTACCACGTCGCCATGGCGCATCCGGCGCTGCAGGATCTCTACGGCTCGACCTATTTCGATGAGCCGTTCATCAACGGCGTGTCGCGCTCGTTTGCCACCTACAATCCGCATGCCGGCCGGCGCTGGAGCGTGCGCGAATACATCAAGCTCACGCCCGATGCCTCACACCTGCCGGAGCATCTGCGCAGGGCCTGGATCTATTACGGCATCTTCCCCAACAACGCGCTGTCGATCATGCCGGAATCGGTGCAGTTCTATCAGGAGTTCCCGCTGTCGACCGGCGAGACGCTGCTGCGCGGCGCCATCTACCGCTACCCCGACGAGACCCGGGAACAGGCGGCCGCCCGCTATCTCGCCTACCGCATCGACCGGGACACCATGAACGAGGACGTGCAGCTTTCCGTGTGGTCGAACGAGTCCATGATCTCGGAGGCCTTCGAGGGTTTTTATCTCTCCGACCTCGAATACGGTGTGCGCACCCACCACGACCATCTGCGCAAGCAGATCCCGGTGCTGGGCCTGGAGACCGCGCCGGAGGAGAAGGACATGTGGAACCTCAATGAGGCGATGCGCTCGCAGGTGTAGGGCCTTTTCCCTTCTCCCGTTTCACGGGGAGAAGGTGCCCAAAGGGTGGATGATGGGCAGCGCCATCATCTCGCTATTGGTTGCGGAATCCTAACCTTGGCAAGCGCCTGCGCCAAAATCTCGCAAGCCGGCCGCCCGCCTGCCGGAATCCTCTCCCCGTAGAACGGGGCGAGGAATGCTATCACCCCTGCCACACGCCCTCTTTGCGCAGATCATCCATGGTCCGCGAGATCCCCTCACGCAGGATCGCCACCATGTCGTCGATCTGCTCTCGCGTGATGATCAGCGGCGGCGACATCACGCACATGTTGATCAGCGGCCGGACCAGGAGGCCGAGTTCGTGGCAATGCGCGTCGATGCGCTTGCCGACATCCTTGTCGAGCTGCAGCGGATCCTTGCTTTCGCGGTCGGCTACGCACTCGACGCAGCCCATCAGGCCCATGCCGCGGACTTCGCCAACCAGCGGCAGTTCCTCCAGCGTCTTCAACTGCGACTGAAAATAGGGCGCGACATCGCGCGTGTGGGCCAGCACGCTGTCTTCCAGGATATCGAGGTTCTTCAGCGCCACCGCGCAGCCGATGGGATGACTGGTATAGGTCAGGCCATGGCCGAACATCGCATCGGGATGGTTGGAACGGCGCATTTCCTGAAGCAGCCGCTCCGAGATGATGACGCCGCCAAGCGGGAAATAGCCTGATGTAACGCCCTTGGCGAAGGTGATCATGTCGGGGTCGATGCCGAAGCCATCGCCGGAGGCAAAGACATGGCCGAGCCGCCCGAAGCCGGTCACCACCTCATCGGAGATATAGAGGATATCGTTGTCCCTGCAGATTTCGCGAATGCGCTTGAGATAGCCATCCGGCGGCACGACGACGCCGCCGGATGCCTGCACCGGTTCGCCGACGAAAGCACCGATCTTCTCTGCGCCGACCCGGGCGACCGTATCGCGAAACTGATCGACCAGGAAATCGCAGAAGGCGGCGATGTCAATGCCTTTCGGCCGCCGGAACGGGTCTGGCGAGGACAGTTTGACGACCAGATCGTCGGCGCCGTCCATCCAGTCGCGGTCGCGCGGCCGGCCGTTGAGCGAGGCCGACAGATAGGTCGAGCCGTGATAGGCGCCGCCGCGGCTGAGGATCAGCTTCTTTTCCGGCCGCCCGCGCACATTGTTGTAGAACTGCATGAAGCGCAGTGCCGTCTCGACAGCCGACGATCCGCCGGTGGTGAAGAAGGTATGGCTGAGATCGCCCGGCGCATGATCGGCGAGGCGCTTGGCGAGCTCGGCCGACGGCGCATTCATCGTATACCAGGGCGTGTTGTAGGACAGCATCATCGCCTGGTCGTACATCACCCTGGCCAGCTCCTCGCGGCGGTGGCCGACATTGATGCACCACATGCCGGCCGGCCCGTCGATCAGTCGCTTGCCTGTTACATCGGTGATGTAGATGCCATCGCCCTCGCCGATCAGCGCACGCGCTTCATTGCCGACCGAGCCGGCATAAGGCCAGGGCTGGATGAGATGGCGCTTGGCCAGCTCGACCGCATCGTCACCGTCAGCCATTTCCATCGCTCTTAGGTCTCTTGCAGCCGCCATCATTGCCTCGCATCGTCTGAGCGTAATTTGCCGGACAGAACATGAAGCGCCAAGGGCGGCTTTCTTCACTCCATTTTGAATGTCCGTTCAATCAATATTACAGAAATAGCGCTTGATTTCAATGCACGGATGCGCTCATGATGAAAGAAAGCCGGCTAGCTTGGAGCGCGGCCAGCAAAGCGCGCTCCGCAAAAATTGGGAACAGGCAGCCGGCCCGGTCGATGGGAGCATCATGGCGGAACAGTTCGAGCCAGCAACCGAGATCACGCCCGGGTCGCTGCAATGACGGTAGCTGCCGAAGGGGTGCCCACGCGGCGTATGACGCGAGCAAGGCGAAACGCCCTTCTGCAGTCCGAATCCGTCCAGGGTCTTGCCCTGATCAGCCCGACCTTGGTCTACGCTTTGATCCTGCTGCTGGTGCCGATCCTGGTGGTCTTCGCCCACTCCTTCTGGACGCAGAACTACCTCACCATCGACCACACATTCACGCTGGAGAATTATCGCATCGCGCTGACCGAGCCTATCTACCGCGATCTTCTGTGGCGCTCGCTCTACATCTCGATGACGGTCAGCTTCTTCACCGTCATTCTCGCCTATCCGATCGCCTATTTCATCTCGTTCCATGGCGGCCGCCACAAAGGCCTTTGGCTGTTTCTAATCACCATCCCGTTCTGGACCAGCTATCTCCTGCGCGTGATGTCATGGAAGGTGATCCTCGGCTATAATGGCGTGCTTAATTCCGGCCTCATGGGCCTTGGCATCATCGACGGACCGTCGACCGCGCTGCTCTACAATTCCAGCGCCGTCATCATCACGCTCACGCACGCCTGGGCGGCCTTCGCCATCCTGCCGATCTTCGTTTCGCTCGAGAAGGTCGACCGCACCTTGGTCGAGGCTGCCACCGATCTTGGCGACGGCCCGCTGCGCTCCTTCCTGCGCGTAACGCTGCCGCTGTCGGCGCCGGGCGTCATCTCGGCCGCTCTCATCGTCATGATCCCCACCGTCGGCGACTACGTCACCCCAAGGCTGGTCGGCGGCAAGGATGGCGTGATGATCGCCAATGCCATCGAGTCGCAGTTTCACAAGGCCTCCAACTGGCCGCTGGGCGCAGCACTTTCGGTGACCACCATGCTGGTCGTGACGCTGATGGCCGGCGCCACCGTGCTCATCATCCGCGCGCTGCAGAGGCTGGCGCGATGACGGCGAGGCGGCGCCTTTTTCCCGGCGGCTGGCTGTCCGCCTACGCCTTCCTCTACGTCGTCTTTCTCTATCTGCCGGTGATCTTCCTGCCGATCTTCTCGATCAACACCGCGCCGACGCCAAAATTTCCTCTCACCGGCTATACGCTGAAATGGTACCAAGACCTGCCGAAGACGCCAGCGCTGCTTGACGCCGCCTGGAACAGCCTGATCGTCGGTATCTCGGCATCGGTGCTGTCGACGCTGCTCGGCATCCTCGCCGCCCGCTCGATCACCCGCTACCGCTATCCCGGCCGCCGCACAATCAATGGCCTGATCATGGCGCCGCTGGTGCTGCCGGAAATCATCCTCGCCATCTCCATGCTGCTGGTCATGCTGCAGTTAGGCCTGAGCCTGTCGCTGTTCACCGTCGTGCTCGGCCATGTCCTGATCTGCATTCCCTATTCGATGACGGTGCTGACCGCCGGTTTCGAGGGCTTTGACCGCAGCCTCGAAGAAGCCTCCGCCGATCTCGGCGAGAGTGCCTTCGGCACCTTCCGGCGGGTGACGCTGCCGATGGTGGCGCCGGCGATCATTTCCAGCCTGCTGGTCTCCTTCACCATCTCGCTCGACGAGTTCGTCATCGCCTTCTTCCTGACCGGCACCGAGACGACGCTGCCGATCTATATCTGGGGCCAGTTGCGCTTTGCCGCCAAGCTGCCGGGTGTGTTGGCGCTGGGCACACTGCTGCTGGTTGCCTCTTTCGTTTTGATGACTGTTGCCGAGATCCTGCGCCGCCATGCGGCCAGACGCACCCAGAGCGAGGGAGGCCTCTATGCCTGAGCAGTCCCGGGCCGAACGGCCTCAGGATGAGCCATCCAAGCAAGATAAGTCCGAGCGGGCCCAATCTGATCGACCCCAAACAGACCGAGCAATGATCGAAATCCGCAGCGTTGCCCGCAGCTATGGGGCGTTCAAGGCGCTCGACGACGCCTCGCTGACCATCAAGGAGGGCGAGTTCTTTTCGCTGCTCGGCCCTTCCGGCTGCGGCAAGACCACGCTGCTGCGCATGATTGCCGGTTTCGACAACCCGACCAGCGGCTCGATCTCGGTCGGCGGCCAGTCGATGGAAGGCATCCCGGCCAACCGCCGGCCGACCAACATGGTATTCCAGAGTTATGCCATCTTCCCGCATCTCAATGTCGAGCAGAATGTCGCCTATGGGCTGAAACGGCTCAGGCTGGGAGGAACGGAAGAAAAGCGCCGCGTCGAGGAAGCGCTGGCGCAGGTGTCGCTCACCGGCCTCGGCAAACGCCTCGCCACCGAGCTTTCCGGCGGCCAGCGCCAGCGCGTGGCGCTCGCCCGCGCCTTGGTGATGCGGCCCAAGGTGCTGCTGCTCGACGAGCCGCTGTCGGCTCTCGACAAGAAATTGCGCGAGCAGATGCAGGTCGAACTGCGCCGCCTGCAGCAGGCGGTCGGCATCACCTTCGTGCTGGTCACCCATGACCAGTATGAGGCGCTCGCTATGTCCGACCGCATCGCCGTAATGTTCGGCGGCAAGATCGCCCAGGTCGCCTCGCCCAAGGAAATCTACCAGCGGCCGGTCAACCGCCAAGTCGCCGATTTCCTCGGCGGCATGAATTTCGTAAAAGCGCAGATCATAGAGGAGAATGCCGCCTCGCTGGTCGTCGACACGCTGGGCTTCGGCCGCGTCAGGACCGACAAGCCGAAGGCCTTCGTGCGCAATGGCGGCGGCGCCACGCTGGGCATCAGGCCGGAGCGATTGCGCGTGCTGTGGGACAATGCGACGGCGAAATTCGAAGTGGCCGGCAAGGTGGTCGAACGCCACTATTTTGGCGAGATCACCCACCTGATCGTCGAGATACCCGGATTGGAAAAGCCACTGTCGGTCACCGAGACCAACGACTTCGGCGCCGACGATATCCCCGTCGGCACGTCGGTCCGCCTCGGCTACGATCCCGAGGCCCTGGTGGCGATGGCGGACTGAGCATGATCCCGAAAAGTGGGAACCGATTTTCGGAATAAGATCATGCTCCACTAAGAATTTTAAGTTCCGTCGCGATCTGTTTGGCTGCGATCCGCCCCATCACGATGGCGCCTTCGACATAGCCCGGGAATGACGGCGACAGTTCCGACGATGCTAAATGAACCGGGGCAGCGCCGGCACGGATCGTGCGCTCGGCATCCCGTGCCGTCACATCGACAATTAGGTCGCTGTAGGCGCCGCCGCTCCAGCGGTCATCGATCCAGTCGCGCTGGCTGAAATCGATAATGCCGGCCGCCTCCGGGCCAAGGGCATCAACGAGCCTTGCCGTGACCTCCGCACGCAGCGCCGCGTCCGCGAGCGGACGCCAACGCAACGCCAGTGGTCCGCCGACGAAGACGACCAGCGCGGCATGTTGCGCATCCTTGCTGGCGTCACAGGCGAACAGGCCCGGCAGGTCGCGCCACATCACCATGCCGCACAGGTCGCGCTCGCGCCAGAACGGCGTGGGATAGCGCACCAGGATCTTGATCACCGCACCGCTTTCCCAGACGCCGAGCGCCTTTGCGAGAGCCGGCGGCAGAGCGGGCGCGAAATCCAGCTTCGCGGCCGTCGCCGGCGGCAGCGCGACCAGCACTTTTCGCGCTTCGATGGCGCTGCTTGCCGAGACGGCACGAACCCCTTGCGGCCCGTGCTCGATGCGCGTAACCGGCTCGTTCAGCCAAACCCTGTCGCCGAGATCTCCCGCCATGTCCTCGGCCAGCGACTGCATGGTTTCGAGCAGCGAATATTGCAGCTCGGGCACCTCGTTGGTGATGCGGCGGTCATTGTCGATGAGGTACCACAGCGGCACCTTGTCCATCGCCAGGCACCACAGGCCTTCGATCATCGAGCGGAAAGCCGTCTTGGCGTCAGTGGGATCAGGCTGGCGTTCGAGCCAGGCGGCAGCGCTCATGCCGGCGATCAAGGGATCGTCCGGCTCGATCGCATTCATCCGCTCGCGGATTGCCATCGCGCCATGATAGGTCCGTTCGGCCTCTTCGACCGACAGCGATGGATGGGTGATGAAATCGCCATTCACATAGGTTTCGACGAAGGCCTTGCCACGGGACGCGGCCAGCGCCGTCACCTCCGGCATGTCTTCGCAGAAAAACTGGCCGCCGCTGTCGATGCGCTCGCCAAGCCCGTTGCGAATAGCCTCGACCCTGCCGCCGACGCGGTCGCGTGCTTCGAGCAGCACGACATTGATGCCGGCCTTTCTCAGCTCAAGCGCAGCCGACAGGCCGGTGAAACCGGCGCCGACGATGACGACATCGGTTCTTTCAGTCCTGTCGCTCAATAGCCGGCCTTGATCTTCTCGAATTCCGTGACCATGCGCTGCTTGAGCTCAGGCGGCACCGGCTGCTGGAACAGCGTCTTGTCCAAGAACTTGTCGAGATTGTCGAAGCCACGGTCGCTCAGCACCTGATGGTTGATCGCGGCCATCCCGGCACTGTTGCCGTGGCCGTAGCCGAAGGTCTTGACCAAGTAATCGGACACGGCATGCGCGTTGACCGCACTGAGGAAATCATAGGCCTGATCGAGCTTGCCCGGCGCATCCTTCATCAGCACATAGCCGCACACCCAGGTGGATATGCCTTCCCTGGTGTCGCGGTTCATGGCGATCGGCATGCCTTGGCCCTTGAGCGTCACGAAGGTCTCATTCCAGCCCCAGACGAGGTCGACCTCATTGCCGGTAAAGGCCTGGTTGAGGTCGGTGTCGTCGGTCCAGTAAAAGCGGATGTTCTTGTGGACGTCACGCAGGAAGGCGGACGCCTCCTGGAACTGCGCGTCGGTCATCTTGGTCCAGTCCTTGAGGCCGATGACCAGGCTGGCCAGCGCATAGGCGTCATCGACATTGTCGCCGATGGTGACGCGGCCCTTGAATTTGGGATCGGCGAAAATCTTCAGCGACTGCGCTTCCTCCGCCGTGACCTTGTCGGTGCGGTAGAGCAGCGAAGTGTTGCCCCAGTCGAACGGCATGAACCAGGCCTTGCCGTCGGCGGTGACGGCGAGATCCTTCATCGCCATGATGCCGGGATTGAGATCCTTCCAGCCGGCGATCCGCGAGGTGTCGAGCGGTTGCAGAATGCCGGCCTCGCGCCACTTGGTCACGCTTTGCGAGCAGGGGTGGGCGATGTCGGCCTTGAAGCCGGCGCGCATCTTCTGGAACGCTTCCTCCTCGNTCACGCTTTGCGAGCAGGGGTGGGCGATGTCGGCCTTGAAGCCGGCGCGCATCTTCTGGAACGCTTCCTCCTCGTCGCCGAAGAAAGCAAAGGTAGGCTCGGCGCCGTATTTGGCGGTGTAGTCGGGGTGCAGCAACGGATCTTCATAGCCTGACCAGTCGAACACGACGAGGTCGCCGCCGCCTTCGGCATGAGCAAGCACGGCGCCGGCGCCGACTGTAAGAGCAGCGGCAAGGGCGAGGCGGCGAAGCATGGAATTCATGGCGCGAAACTCCTCATCGCGAAAAGCGGCCGGGCGACGTTACGGAATTTCAGCGGCCTTGGCGAGACCGTCTGCCCGGCGCACTGACAGGCAGACAGAGGAGGCCGGACAGAGCTTTAGTAGCCTGCCTTGATCTTCTCGAATTCGGCGATCATCTTGAGCTTGAGCGACGACGGCACGGGCGATTGGAACAGGGTCTTGTCGACGAATTTCTGCACGTCGTCATAGCCCTTTTCTTTCAGGATCGCCGGGTCGACGCCGGCCATGCCCTTGGCGTTGGCCTGGCCATAACCCCAGTCCTTGACCAGCACCTTGGCGGTCTCGGGATCGTTGATCGCGTTGAGGTAGTCATAGGCCTTGTCGACATTGCCGGGTGCGTCCTTGAACAGCACGTAGCCGCAGACCCAGGTCGAGATGCCTTCGTCCGTATCCTTCTTGGACTTGATCGGCACACCGGCAGCGACGGATTGTACTGTGGCATCGTTCCATGCCCAGGCGAGATCGACCTCGCCGCCGCTCAGCAACTGCACGACGTCGGTGGTATCGGTCCAGTAGGAGCGGACATTTTTGTGCACCTGACGCAGGAAGTCGGAAGCCTGCTTGAACTGGTTGTCCGTCATCTTGGTCCAGTCCTTGAGCCCGATGGCAAGGCTGGCCAGCGCATAGGCGTCGTCGACATTGTCGCCGATTGAGACCCGCCCCTTGAACTTGGGGTCGGCGAAGGCCTTCAGCGACTGCACATCCTTCGCGTCGATCTTGTCGGAGTTGTAGGTGAGCTGGGTGTTGCCCCAGTCCCACGGCATGAACCAGGCCTTGCCGTCCGAAGTGGTGGCCAGATCCTTCATCGCCATGATGCCGGGATTGAGATCCTTCCAGCCGGTGATCCTCGAGGTGTCGAGCGGCTGCAGCAGCCCCGCCTCACGCCACTTTGTCACGCTCTGCGAGCAGGGATGGCCAAGATCGGCCTTGAAACCGGAGCGCACTTTCTCGAAGGCTTCGTCCTCGTCGCCGAAGAAGGCGAAGGTCGGCGAGTCGCCGTTCTTCTCGACATATTTGGGGTGAAAGCTCGGGTCCTCATAGCCCGACCAGTCGAACACGATCAGGTCCTTGTCGGCGGCGACCGCAATCGCCGCGGCCGAACCAGCCAGCGTCGCCGTCAGCGCCAATGTCAGTGTCAGGCGTCGGGTTATTCTTTTCATGCTGTTCCATCCTCTTTGTTTTTGATTGTTCGCTCCGGCTTGGATCTGCCGGTTGTTGTCAACGTCCGCTGCCCGGCCGGTAGTGTTTCGGAAAGGCGGCCGACAGGAATTCGTTTGCCGCCTGCAGCGCGCTCTCACGGGTGACGTCCTCGGTCCCCATCATCAGCCGCAGCCACAAGCCCTCCAGCATGGCGCTGAGCGCGAGCGCCATGACCTGCGGCTCATAGGCATAACCACCGCCCTGCTTGAGCGTGGCACAGAGGTCGATGAAGATCTTCTGGTAGGCCGCGTCGCGTGCGCCGCACAGCGCCTGGTAGGTCGGCCGCGACTTGGCCTCGCCCCAGAACGCGCACCAGGCCGCGAGCTTGCGCTTGTTGCAGATCGAACGGTCGAAATCGGCGGCGACCAGCGCCCGCAGCTGCCGGGCTGGATCCTCGCCGGCCTTGGTCAGCGCGACGCGCCAATGCGCCGCATATTCGTCGGCCATATAGGCAAGCGTGGCGACGAGCAGCTTCTCCTTGCTCTCGAAATGGAAGTTGACGATGCCGCGCGACAGGCCGGCGCCGTCAGCGACATCGGCCATCGTCGTTTCCGAATAACCGCGCTTGGCCAGCGAATCGATGGTCGCTTCGATCAGCTGCTGTTGCCTGACCTCCTTCGACGCCTTGCGGCCGCGTTTTTCCGGTTCGGTTTTTCCAGACGTGTCGGAGGATCGCTCTTCGCGCGCTGCAGCTTTCATCGGTGCCGTCATGCTCCACATTGCCGGCTATCCCACCACAGCCGGCTTCCACCCGCGAAGATGAGTGGGACGGTGCTCGCCACTGTCAAGCACCTTCTGCATGGCCTCCCAGGTTCGTATGTTCTTGTCGATATAGGCCGCTCCGACTGCGGCTGCCGCCGTCTGGTAGAGCGGGCCTTTCAGCCTTTCCAGCTCGCCGCGCGCGACCTTGCGATACCAAGAATTGCGGTCTCTGACGGCGACATCGGCAAAGCCGGCGCTGCGCATCGCTTGCGCATAGCGTGCCGGCGAGGCCATGGCGAAGGACAGGCCTTCGGCCGCGACATAGGCCTTCATCTCAGATGACGGCTCGCCGTCATGGCCGATCAGCCAGTCGGAGGCGGCAAAGACGCCGCCCGGTTTCAGCACGCGGAAGATTTCGGCAAACAGCGCGTCCTTGTCACGCACATGCAAAAGCGCGTCCTTGGAGAACACAACATCGAAGGCGCCATCGGTGAAAGGCAGCGCTCCGGGTGACGCCTGGATGAAGCTGGCGCGGTCTGAGAGCCCGCGTGCAGCAGCCCGCGTTCTGGCCGCCTCGATCACCGGGCGTTCGATGTCGAAGCCGGTGGCATGGGCTGCACCGTGGCGCTCGATCAGATGCAACGCGATGCCGCCGGAGCCGCAGCCTATGTCGAGGATCGTCTTGCCCTTGAGCGACAGGCCTTCGACCACCCGGTCGACCTCGTCGGGTCCGCCCGGCGACAGATAACCCTCGCCCCACAGCGCCTCGAGGAAGCGGATCGCGGCGTCGTCATATTCCGGCTCGCCATCTGCCGTTTCGATCATCAGACTTTAAGTCCCATCAGCCGAATTGCGCAGGTTCGAATGCCGGCAAAGCGTAGCGTATTAACAGGAAAACGCAATATAATTTGTTGAACATTCATTCAGAACGGCTGGACAGAATAGCCGCTGCCGTGCCAAATTCCGCGCATTCGGCGACAAATCACGCGAAAAATGAAGGGTCGAGCACCATGAAGGCTGGGCGCGAATGAAAGCTTGGGATGCGATCGTCATCGGCGGCGGACACAACGGCCTGGTCAACGCCTGCTATTTGCAACGCGCCGGGCTCGACGTGCTGGTGGTGGAAAAGAACGACTGGGTCGGCGGCGGCGCCACCAGCCGCGAGCTGACGCCGGGCTTCCTCTACTCCAACTGCTCCTATGTCTGCTCGCTGTTTCGCCCCGAGATCATGCGCGACCTCGAACTGCCGCGCTTCGGCTTGCAGGTGATTTCCTATGAGGGCGGCGCCGTGTTCACGCGCGATGGCGACTACCTCGCCAACTACCGCGATCACGATGCGCACCGGCGCGAATTTGCCCGCTTCTCCAGGCGCGACGCCGAGGCCTATGACCGTTATTCGCGCGACGTGACGCGGCAGTGCCGCTTCATCCAGCCGCTGCTGATGCGCACCGCACCGGACCCGACCAGTCTCAAGCCGCGTGACCTCGGAGAGCTTCTCTATCTCGGCAGGAAATTCGCCGGCCTGTCATCAGAAGAAATGGCGCTGACGCTGCGCTTCTGGACCATGTCGATCTCGGAATTCCTCGACGAATATTTTGAGACCGATGTCATCAAGGCGAACTTCGCTTTGTCCGGCATTATCGGTACCGCGCTCGGGCCGATGTCGCCCGGCACGGCCTACGTGCTGCTGCACCACTATATGGGCGAGGTCGACGGCTCGGTCGGCGCCTGGGGCTATGCGCGCGGCGGCATGGGCGCTGTCACCAAGGCGCTCGCCGCTTCCTTCGAGGGGTCCGGCGGCACCATCCGTACCGGCGCCGAGGTCGACCATGTGCTGGTGAGCCGAGGCAAGGCCAAGGGCGTGGTGCTGGCCGGCGGCGAGGAGGTCTACGGCAAGCTCGTCGTCTCCAACGCCGACGCCAAACGCACATTCCTGAAACTGGTCGAGGAGAAGGAACTGCCCGATATTTTCCTGCGTCGGGTCAGGAACTTCAAGGTCCGCGGCTCGTCCGGCAAGGTCAACATCGCGCTGGATTCGCTGCCCGATTTCCCGGCACTGCCGAAGGATTCGCCCGTTTATCGCGGCGACATGCATTTCACCGACTCCATGGAGCGCATGGAGCGCGCCTATGACGACTGGAAGGCCGGTCGCTGGTCGGCGACCCATTCCTCGACATGGTCATCCCAACGACGCTCGACCCGACCATGGCGCCGCCGGGCAAGCATTTCATGAGCTGCTTCGTGCAGTACGCGCCGCCCAAGGTGAACGGCCGCGACTGGACCGATACCGACCGCGACGGCTTCGCCGAAAGCGTGGTCGCGCAGATCGCGGAATACTCGCCGGGCTTCCGCGACCGCATCGTTCACATGGAGGTTCGCACGCCGCGCGAGATCGAAGCCGAGGTTGGGCTGACCGAAGGCAATATTTTCCAGGGCGAGCTGACCTTCGACCAGCTGCTGTTCAACCGGCCGGTGCCGGGCTACGCGCAATACCGTTCGCCGGTCGGCGGGCTCTATATATGCGGATCCTCGACCCATCCCGGCGGCGGCGTCATGGGCGCGCCCGGCCGCAATGCGGCAGCCGAAATCCTGCGCGATCTCGCCAAATCGACCTCCCATATGAGCCCGGCCCATGACGTCATTTGATGCCATCATCATAGGCGGCGGCCATAACGGCCTTGTCGCTGCCGCCACTCTCGCGAAAGCCGGCCGCAAGGTGCTGGTGCTGGAAGCCGCTGGCGATGTCGGCGGCGCGGCGCGCACCGAAGAGTTTGCGCCGGGTTTTCGGGTCTCCTCGATCGCGCATGTGCTGAACCGCCTGCACCCCGACGTGGTGAAGACATTGGAGCTGGAGAAACACGGGCTGCAGGTCACCCGTACAGACTTCATGCCGTCGGTCGCCTTGGCGAAGGACGGCCCGCCGCTTGTCCTGCATGGCGCCTATGGCGAAGTGCTGACCGGCTCCACTCCGTCCGAGCAGTCCGCCTGGAAGGAATTGCGCGCGCAACTCATGCGCTATGCCGGCATCCTGAAACCGTTCCTGTCGCGGCGCCCGCCCGATCTCGGTGGCATGTCGCTGCTTGAAACCGCAGCGCTCGGCCAGACGGCCGTGGCGCTGAAAANCAACTCATGCGCTATGCCGGCATCCTGAAACCGTTCCTGTCGCGGCGCCCGCCCGATCTCGGTGGCATGTCGCTGCTTGAAACGGCAGCGCTCGGCCAGACGGCCGTGGCGCTGAAAAAGCTCGGCAAGGAAGACATGCGCGACTTTCTGCGCGTTCTCCTGATGAACGTCGCCGACCTGCTCGACGAGCAGCTTGCCGATATCAGGCTGAAGGGCCTGCTTGCCTTCGACGCCACGCTTGGTAGCCATCTCGGCCCGCGTTCGCCGACCTCCCTGCTCGGCCTCTACTATCGGCTGGCCGGCGAGACCGGCGGTGCGGCAGGGGCACAGATGCTGCCGAAAGGTGGCATGGGTGCGGTCGTCGCCGCGATCCGCGCGGCGGCGGAGAAAGCCGGCGTCACCATCCGCACGGCAGCGCCCGTGGCCAGAATAGTCGTCGAGAAAGGCCGCGCCCTCGGCGTGACCCTCGACGGCGGCGAGGTGCTGCACGCCAGAACGATCGTCTCCGCCGTCAACCCGGCGACGACCATGCTCGATCTCGTCGGTCCGCGCGAGATCGACACGGGTTTCGTGCGCAAGGTAAAAAATATCCGCATGAAGGGCGACGCTGCCAAGCTCCATCTGGCGCTTGATCGGCCACCGCAATTTTCCGGCGTCGACGCCGATAATCACAAGGGCCGTCTGGTCATCGCGCCCTCGGCCGACCATGTCGAGCGCGCCTTCAACCCGTCAAAATATGGCGAGTTCTCAGCCGAACCGGTGATGGAGATCACACTGCCCTCGCTCTCCGACCCCTCGCTCGCGCCAAGCGGCGCCTGCGTGCTGTCGGCGACCGTGCAATACGCGCCTTACGCGCTGAAAGAGGGTTGGGATGCCGGCAAGCCGAAATTCCTCAAGGCTGTTATGGCGCAGCTCGAAGCGTACGCCCCCGGTATCGGCAAGTCCGTGCTGCATGCCGAGCTTTTGACGCCAGCCGGTATCGAAGCCAACTACCGGATGCCGGGCGGCCATTGGCACCACGGCGAATTGCAGGCCGACCAGATGCTGATGTCGCGGCCCGTCTCGGGCTGGTCGGGCTACGACACGCCGATCGAGGGGCTGTTCCTGGCCGGCGCCGGTTCGCATCCGGGCGGCGGCGTTTCGGGTGCTCCCGGTTTGAATGCGGCGCGGCGCATCATCGCGATGAAGGGATGATCGGATGTTTCAGCCAGTCAACGCCGCACTTTACGGCGAAGGAATGCCGTCATGACGAGTCCGGTCAACAACGCCGCCCGCACCACAGCGCAGTCGCATTTCCGCACACTGCGTCTCGGCACGCCGTTCCAGCCGCGCATCGATGCGCTGGCCAAAACTCAGGACTGGTACAATTGGGCCGGCTATCGCGCGCCGCATTCGCTGTGGGACGAGGAACTCGAATATTTCGCCATCCGCAGCCAGGCGGCTTTGTTCGACATCTCGCCGATGACCAAATACCGCATCGAGGCGCCGGATGCCGAAGCCTTCCTCGATCGCGTCACGCTGCGCGATGTCACCAAGCTGAAACCGGGCCGCGTCCACTACACCGCATGGTGCGACGACGAAGGTTTTGTCCTCGATGACGGCACGCTGTTCCGGCTGTCGCCGACCCGCTTCCGCCTGTGTTCGCAGGAGCGGCACCTGCCCTGGCTGCTCGACAGCGCCATCGGTTTCGAAGTGACCGTCGAAGAAGAGACTGAAAGCGTCGCTGGTCTCGCTCTGCAAGGCCCAACCTCCTTCGCCGTGCTGCGCGAGGCCGGCTTTGCCGGCGTTGAAAAACTCAAAGTGTTCGATCTCGCCGAGTTCCCGCATGACGGTAGCACCGTCACCATCTCACGCACCGGCTTCACCGGCGATCTCGGCTACGAACTGTTCGTGCCGGCCGAAAAAGCGCTCAGCCTCTGGGACCGCCTGATGACGGCAGGCGAACTGCGCGGCATCCGCGCCATCGGCTACGCCGCCCTCAACCGCGCCCGGCTGGAAGCCGGCCTCATCGTCGCCAATGCCGACTTCACCACCGCCGAGCATGCCATTCGCGCCGACCGTCTGCGCATGCCGGACGAGATCGGTCTCGGCTTCATGATCGATTTGGAAAAAGGCCATTTCAACGGCCGAGGCGCCATCCTCGAAGCCCGTGCCAAACGCAAGCTGCGCCACGTGCTGGTCGGGCTGGAGATCGAAGGCAACATCCCGGCCGAGCACACCATCGTCTACCACAAGAAGCATCAGGAGGTCGGGCTGGTCAGCGCCGCCATCTGGTCGCCGATGGCCAAGCGCAATATCGCCATCGCCTCGCTGACGCGTCCCTATGGTGATACGATGGTGGAAGACCTCTGGGTCGAGATCTACGCCATGCGCGAGTTGCAGTACCAGAAGCTGATGAAGCGGGCCAAGGTGGTGGCCCGTCCCTTCATCAAGCTCGACCGCCGCACCGCCGAACCGCCGGCGGATTTCTGATCATGGCCGACGAACCGGATGATGAGGCGGAAGCCGCCGAACAGTGGCAGCTGGTCAACACGCCGCTCGGCGAAAAATGGTCGGGTCGTACCCGCTATGCCGCCGCCATGTACTTCTACAAGCGCGGCGAAATGAGCGCCGAGACGCTCGAAGCCTACCGCATCTGCGCGCGGCTGGACTGGGAGAACCCGCTGCCGATGATCAGGGATCGCGGCGGCCAGGATTGGCTGAAGCGCATGGGCGCTTAAGCCTCAGCCTATGGTTCTTTCGAGAACGTTCAGCCAGTTGCGATAGGCGATCTTCTCGATCAGCGCGCGTCCGAAGCCGCGCGCGGCCAGCGCATCTACCAGCTTTGGCAAGCCGGCAACGTCGCCGATGACCGCCGGGATCATGGCGCCGTCGAAATCGGAGCCGAGACCGACGCCGTCCTCGCCCAGCGCCTGCAGCAGCGAATCGACATGGCGCACCATGATGTCGAGGCTGGTGTCCGAGTTCATCCGTCCGTCTTCACGCAGGAAGCCGGTTGCGAAGTTGAGCCCGACCATGCCGCCGGTCTCGCGGATGGCGCTGAGCTGCCAGTCCGTCAGGTTGCGCGAATGGGTGCACAGCGCATGCACGTTGGAATGAGTGGCGACCAGCGGCGCATCGCTGAGCGCGGCGACATCGCGAAAGCCCTTTTCGTTGAGATGTGACAGGTCGACCATGATCTTGAGCTGATTGCAGGCCTTGACCAGCGCCTTGCCGGCATCGGTCAGCCCCGGTCCGGTATCGGGCGACGACGGAAAGCGGAACGGGACGCCATGGCCGAAGGCGTTGGGTCGGCTCCAGACAATGCCGAGCGAGCGCAGGCCGGCTTCGTAGAGCAC
Source organism: Mesorhizobium sp. L2C066B000 (assembly GCF_000502335.1). Lineage (NCBI taxonomy): Bacteria > Pseudomonadati > Pseudomonadota > Alphaproteobacteria > Hyphomicrobiales > Phyllobacteriaceae > Mesorhizobium > Mesorhizobium sp. L2C066B000. The sequence goes on along the minus strand of NZ_AYWZ01000003.1, from coordinate 127,048 downwards.
GTCGAGCAAGGTAAGTTCGGGATCGATCGCCTCGACGCCTTCGATGTGAAACACCGCCGCGATCGAACCTTTCGCCATCGCCTCGCGAATGTCACCGGCACTGCGGCAGACGGTCAGCGCCCCCGCTCGCTCCAGCCGAAACAGGATCGAGGCCATGCCGATGGTGGAATTGAGCGCATCAGCGCGTGGCAGTTCCGGCGGCAATGGCTCATTGTCGCTCGGCGCCGGCGGCACCGCAGAGCGTTTGCTCTTCTCTACCGGCGGCGGGAAGATCGCGAACATGCCGCCGGCAAAGCCGCCCTTCTTGGCGCGCGGCAGATCTATATGACCGCCCTGCGTCCCCTCGATGAACAGCTTTTCGACGTCGGTGTCTTTCGACTGGTACAGTCGCAGCAGCGTGTCGTTGTGGCCGTCGAAGACGGGGACGAGATCGGATTCGGTCATCAGGAAGCCATTCGGTCAGTTGGCAGGAGCGGACAAACCGCAGCGAACTGTGTACTTAGGCAAGAAGGCCGAACTGCGCAAATGCCAGAGAGGTGTTCGCTCTTGTGGCTGAGCGACTCCGACCACCTGCCGGGTCCCCGCTGCTTCGCAGCGTCCCGGCGTTCGCCGGCCTTTCATCGTGCCACCGGCACGATGAATTCGCCTTCGGCGACCGGCAACTCACCCCACAAGGGGAGAAGGGAAAAAGGTCTATTGCTTCAGCACATCCGCCCATTCCGGATGGCGGCGGAACTGGGCGTTGGCGAAGGGGCAGAGCGGGATGATCTTCTTGCCCACTGCCCGCGCGTCCTCGACGGCGCGTGTGACAAGCCGAAGGCCGGCGCCCTGGCCGCGAAACACGTCCGGCACTTCGGTGTGATCGATGATGATCTGGTGCTCGCCGATCTTGGTGAAGGTCATTTCCGCCTCGGCGCCACCGGGCCCGCGCAGGACATAACGTCCCTTCGAGCCGCGGTCCTCGAGTTCGATCTCAGGTAACTGGTCAGGCATCGCTTGCTCCTTCAACCGGCGCATCGGCAAAAAGCCGCTTCGCCGCTTCGATCTCGTTGGGCCGAATTTCGTGGCCGCCATCGTGCCACTCCACTGTGACATCGGCGCCATCGGCACGCAAACAGGCTTCCAGCCGCGACGTCAGGTTGGGCGGGCAAATCGGATCGCGTTTGCCGGCGGTGACCAGGATGCGGCGTCCGGCAAGGCTGCCCTGCACCTGCGGTTCGAACGGGATCAGCGGGTGCATCAGCACCGCCGCATCGAACAGCTCGGGCGCGGCGCACATTACCGACGCCAGGATGTTGGCGCCGTTGGAATAGCCGAGACCCAAGACCGAAGATGGTCTTGCCGCCGCCACCTGCGCCTTGATGAAACCGGCCATCTTGGCGGTCGCCCGCGCGAGGTCGTCCATGTCGTAGACGCCCTCGCCGGTGCGGCGGAAGAAACGCGCCGCACCATGCTCGGAAACATCGCCGCGCGGCGATACGATCGTCGCCTGTGGCGCGAGGTCGCGCCCGAGCGACAGCAGCTGGCTCTCGTCCGCGCCGGTGCCGTGAAAGACGAAGAGCAGCGGGCCGCCGGGCGAACCCGGCAGCGCCTTATGGATGTAAGCTTCCTTGCTCATCGTCTCAGCCTTCCAGCTTCTGCAGATGTTCTTCAAGATAGGGCCGCAGATGCTGGTGCTGCGTCGGCAGTTTCAGCGCCTCGCCGAGATGGGCGGTGTCCTCGTCGCGGTCGAAGCCCGGCTCATTGGTGGCGACTTCGAACAGCACGCCGCCCGGCGTTCGGAAGTAGATCGCCCAGAAATAGTCGCGGTCGATCACCGGCGTTACGCCATAACCCGTATCGATCAGCGCCTTGCGCACTTCGAGCTGCTGGGCGCGGTTCTCCACCGAGAAGGCGACATGGTGGACCGAGCCGGCGCCGAGATTGGCAAAGGCCGCGGTAGGCAGCGATTCGATATCGACGACATCAGCGCCGTTGCCGTTCTTGATGGCGAGCCGGCTGACACTGCCGGACTTGTCCACTTGCTCATAGCCCATGAACTTCAACAGCTCTTCCGTGGCGCCACCATCCTTCAATCTGAGCGAGACCGAGTGGAAGCCGCGTATCGCCTCATCAGCAGGAATGCCGCCTTTCAACCATGGCGCGCGGCTGTCCGCTTTGTCTTCGACCAGCGCGAAACCGTCGCCGTCGGGACCGGCGAAGGCCAGCCGCTTCTCGCCGAACGTCTCTTCGCGGGAGACACCCGCAACGCCTTCATCGGCGAAGCGCTTTTCCCAATAGCCGAGCGTGCCGGCCGGCACCGAATAGGCCGTGGTACCGACTTCCCCGACGCCATGGCGGCCCCTGGCAATGTCCGGGAACGGAAAATAGGTCATCACCGAGCCGGGCGTACCGTGCTCGTCACCATAATAGAGGTGATAGACATCTGGCGCGTCGAAGTTGACGGTCTTCTTGACCCGGCGCAGGCCGAGCTTGTGCGTGAAGAAATCATTGTTCTGGCGCGCATCGCCGGCCATCGACGTCACGTGATGCAGGCCCTTGATCTGGTCGAGCATTGTCTTGCTCCTTCCCTTCGGTTTGCGGCTCTTGCCGCTGTCCACGCCTATATGAGTGGCCGCCCGGCAATGGCAAAGGCGGCAAACTCAGAATGGACTGTATCCTAATAGTGAACAGCAGGAAATTTTCGTTCACCATTTAAGCAAGACTGACAGGCTTGCGCTGCCGCCAAATTCCGGTTCATTGAACGTCTTCCCGACGTGACAGGATAGAGCATTGGCCGCGAAAAGCAGACGCCCGAACATCCTATTGATCTCCTGCGACCAATGGCGGGGCGATTGCCTGTCGGCTGCCGGCCATCCCGTGGTGAAGACGCCGAATGCCGATGCGCTCGCCGCCGAAGGCGTCCTTTTCATGCGGCATTACGGCGGCGCGGCGCCCTGCTCGCCGGCCCGCGCGTGCCTCTACACCGGCCTCTACCAGATGAACAATCGCGTCTGCCGCAACGGCACGCCGCTCGACGCCCGCCATGGCAACATGGCGCTTTCGGCACGCGCCCTCGGCTATGATCCGACTTTGTTCGGCTACACCGACGTCTCGCCCGATCCGCGCACGATGGCGCCGGGCGATCCCCGGCTGAAAAGCTATGAGGGCGTGCTGCCCGGCTTCAGCGTTCGCCGGTTCCTTCCTGAGCATCAGAAACCATGGCTGTCATGGCTGAAGGCACGTGGCGTCGACACCAGCGCCGGCTCTCCCGGCATTCACCGCCCCGTGGGCGGGGAAGCGGGCGACGCCGTGACCAGCGCGCCGCCGGTCTATTCCAGGGACGAGACGCCGACCGCTTTTCTTGCCGGCGAATTCATTCGCTGGCTGGACGAACAGGATGCGCCATGGTTCGCGCATGTCTCCTTCATCAGCCCGCATCCGCCCTTTGTCGTACCGCAGCCCTACAACACGCTGTATGATCCGGCGGACGGACCGCCCTTCCGCCGTGCCGAGACTTGGCAGGCTGAGGCGCAAAGGCATCCCTATGTGGCTTACGACCTTGGTCGCCAGAAGCGGAGAAGCTTTCGCCCCGGCACCGACGGCCACGTGCGCGACTGGGGCGACGACAACATCCGGGCCATCCGCGCGATCTATTACGGCATGATCTCGGAGGTCGACGCGCAGCTTGGCCGCATCTGGCAAGCGATCAAGACGGCGAATGCATGGGATGACACCATCATCGTGCTGACTTCGGACCACGCCGAGATGATGGGCGACCATTTTATGCTGGGCAAAGGCGGCTTCTTCGACGGCAGCTATCACATCCCATTGATCGTGCGCGACCCACGACGCGGCAATGCAGCCGGCTCGATCGTCAACCACTTCACCGAGGCAGTCGACATCTTTCCGACTTTGCTCGATCTGCTTGACGCCGACGCCCAGCTGCATCTCGACGGCCGCTCGCTAAAACCGTTCCTGCAAGATGAACCGCCTAAGGATTGGCGCGACGCGGCGCATTGGGAGTTCGACTTCCGCTCGATTGCCAGCGGTGAGGCCGAACGGCATTTCGGCATCGGCTCGCGCCAGTGCAACCTCGCCGTCATCCGTACGGAAAAATTCAAATACGTGCATTTCGGCGGCGGCCTGCCGCCGCTGCTTTTCGACATGGAGAAGGGTCCGGGCGAACTGGCCAACGTTGCCGCCGACCCGGCCTATCTCAGCGTGCGGCTTGAATTTGCCGAGCGGCTGCTTGCCTGGCGCGCCGAGCATCTTGACCAGTCGTTGGCGCTTGCAGAGCTGACGGACGAAGGGGTGGTGGGTATGTGGGTAGGCAGTAGGCAGTAGGCAGTAGGCAGTAGAATGTTCTGGCGGCTAATGCCTCGTCACTCGGTTTTCGCCTACTGCCCAATCCCTACTGCCTATTCCCTTACTGCACCATCATCCGCTGCTGGTCGCGCTTCTCGGCATAGCTGCCCTTGTCATAGGCGGCCTGCGCCTGCAGCTGCTCCTTGGTGAAGTTGGTGTAGAGATATTTGTTGCCGTCCTTGTCGGTCATGAATTTGAGCTTGTCCATGCCGACCGCGACCTCCTTGGCGCCGATGCCTAGAAAGCCGCCGACATCGATGATGACGGCATCCGGCTTGCTGTCGGGCGTGAGCACGACGTCGCCGATCTCGCCGACCTTGGCGTCGTTGGCGCCATAGACGGTGGTGCCCTTCAGGTCGTCGCCTCTGATGTTACCGACCGGCATTTCGGTCAGTGTGGACTTGTCGATCGCTGCCGTTTGCGTCGGATCGGTGGCTTTTGTACCGGCCGGAGCTTCCGCGGTCTTGTCCGCGGGCTGAGCATTGTCAGCCGGTGCAACGGCCGTCGGGGCAGCCGGAGCAGTCGGTTGCGTCGCGTCGGACGTTGTCGTCACCGGCGCCGGATCATAGGGCTTGCGGTCGAAATCAGGCTGCGCCTGCAGTTCCTCCTTGGTGGTCTGCGCCACCAGCCAGCGATCGCCGTTCTTTTCGGCCCACTGCGCCTTGGCGAAATCATAGGTGACATTCTTTTCACCCATGCCAAGGAAGCCGCCGACGCCGATCACCAGCGACTGCGCCTTGCCATCCTTGGTCAGCACGATGTCGTTGACGTCGCCGATATTCTGGGCATCGTCGCCAGTGCCATTGTAGACATTCTCGCCGATGATGTTGGTTGCGAGATTGCCGTCAGCGCGTTTCACCGCCGGTTCTGACGGCGCGGCGTTGAGATCAACCGGCTTCTGCGGGTCGTTCTGCGCCGTGGAAGCAGTGGCCGGGGCCGGATCGTAGGGCTTGCGGTCGAAATCGGGCAGCGCCGTCAACGCTTCTTTCGTCGTCTCGGCGACGAGCCAGCGGTCACCATTCCTCTCGACCCATTGCAACTTGCCGTAGTCGAAGGCGACGTTCTTGCTGCCTATGCCGAGGAAGCCGCCAACGCCGATAATGGCGGATTTCGCCTGGCCGTTTTCATCGAGGACGACGTCGCTGACGTCACCGATCTTCTGCGCATCGTCGCCAGTGCCATTGTAGACGGACTCGCCGATGATATTGGTCATCAGCGCGCCGTCGGCCTGTTGCGGCGCCGGCGCGATGGTAGCAGGGGCTTCAGCCGGCGCTGGGGTCGTCGCCGGGGCCGTCGTTGACTGCGCAAACGCACCGGTAGCGATCAGCGTTGCGAGTGCAGTCGTCGCGAACAGTGTGCGGATCATGATTAAGTCTCCTCTTGCGTGATCTCATGCGCGCCGCAATCGGCAAACCACTTGCCGGGAGACCGAAGGCGGCGCCTCCAATGGGATCACAACGTTGTGACAAGGCGCTTGTTCCGAAAAAACGGGAGCATCGAAATACCCTGGGCAAGTCCGCGGAATCGCCCGACATTCCGCCCGGCCGATGGAACCTTTGCCAAGCTTGTCCGTTTCAGCCTGCGGCTGGCATTCCGGCCGCTAAAAAGAATACGGAGCGGGGCATGCGATTTGCAGCGGTGCTGAACCGGGACGGCGGCACCTTGCGGACCACCGATCTTTCCGCGCTAACAGACCGCATGCGCCAGACGCTCGAGGCGGCTGGTCATTCCGTCGATATCGACATCGTCGCGGGCAAGGAGATTGTCGCGGCGCTCGACAAGGTCGCCGCGCGGCGCGACATCGACGTCGTGCTGGCCGGTGGCGGCGACGGCACCATTTCGGCCGCCGCGGGGCGGCTGATGAATGACAAGAAGGCGCTGGCCGTCCTGCCTGCAGGAACCATGAACCTGTTCGCCCGCGGCCTTGGAATTCCGCAGACCATCGATGGCGCGCTGAAGTCCTTTGCCGACGGCGAGATCATGGCGGTCGATATCGCGAGCGCGAATGGCCGGCCGTTCGTGCATCAGTTCTCGATCGGCCTGCACGCCAGGATGGTGAAGCTGCGCGACAATATGGAATTCGCCTCGCGCCTGGGAAAGATTCGCGCTTCGGCCAAGGCCGCTTGGACGACGATCAACAATCCTCCAGCCATGAAGGTGACATTGACGGTCGGCGAAGCCGAAATCGTGACCCGCATCAGCGGCATCGGCATTTCCAACAATCTGTTTGGCGAAGGCCATCTGCCTTATGCCGACAATCCTGCCGGCGGCGTGCTCGGCATCTATGTAACCGTGGCGCGGCAGCGTGGCGAGCTGGTCAGGGCGCTCTTCGACATGGCTCGAGGCAGGTGGCGCGACAGCGACCATGTCGAAACTCATCAGGCCGACAAGGCAATCGTGAAAATCCATACAGGGAGCAAGAAATTCGGCGCCGTCATCGACGGCGAACTGGTCAAGCTGGAGCGTGAAACGACAATCCAGATCCACCCTGGCGCGCTGAACGTCCTGGTTCCGGCGCAAGCCGCCCAGGCAAAGGCCGCCTGATGCGATTACGAATGACGAGGAAAACCCTAGCCGCCCGACTGCCCCTCGCCGGCTGGCGCGCTCTGGTCGGCCGGCGCGGTCTGGCCGGTGGGCTGCCCCTGGCTTTCAGGGGTATCTGGATCGATCTTTTGGCCATAAATCTCGGCCGCTCCCCAAGCAATGAAAGCCATGAGCAACGCGGCGACCAGTATGCGCAAGCCGTGCCAACCCCAGCGCCCCTGACGGGCTTTGTTTTCAGGGGCGATCTTGGTCATCGGCGGCGTTCCTATCGTGCAACCGGCATGGTGGATAAAACCATCGCTAGCGAAACATGGTGGGGTAACGATTGCTTGCTACAAAAGTTCCGGCGCGCGACGGCCGCGCAAGATGCGCGCCACCGCGGGTGGGGCCTGCAAGCGAGGGGGCTTGGTGGATAGCAAGGTGCCGAAGCAGGTTTGTTTGCCGGTTGAAGTCCGCCGCGCCGTGGTGGCGCCGGAGCGGCTTGCCGTACTGCACGGGCTTGACGCGATCGACACCGACTCCGATCCCGACTTCGATCGCATCACCGGCCTAGCCGCCGCCGTGATGCGGGCGCCGATCGCGCTCGTCACGCTGCTCGACACCGAACGACAGTGGTTCAAATCCTGTGTCGGCTTCAACGAGACCGAAACCGCGACCGACATATCGTTCTGCGCCCATACCATTGCCGCCGGCGGAGAGCCGATGGTGGTGCCGGATGCCAGCATCGACCCTCGCTTCTCCGGCAACCCGCTGGTCACCGGCGAACACCATGTCCGCTTTTATGTCGGCGCGCCGATGGTGGTCGCCGGCGCGCGCGTCGGCACGGTGTGCGTGCTCGACCGGGAGCCGCATGAATTTCCGTCCGCTGCCGCGCTCGATCATTTGAAATCGCTGGCCAGCCTCGCCGCCAGCCTGTTTACCCTCAAGGACGCCACCCGCAGCGGCGCCATTGCCACCGCTGCTTTGGCGCAGGAGGAAAAGCGCCGAGCCATAGCGCTCGACGCCGCCTCGCTCGCCAGTTGGGCCTGGGATATCCGCACCGACATGATCGAATGCGACGTGCGTTTGTCGGAGCTGTTCAACCTGCCCCGTTCGAACCGACTGCGGGCGCGCGACATTCTGGCCGCCATCGACCCGCGCGACGTCTACCAGACCGAGACGCGCTTTCGCGATGCCCTGACCGGCAGCGATGACTATTTCGGCGAATACCGGGTCAAAGGCTTCGATCCGCCGCGCTGGATAGTCACCCGCGGCCGCGTCATCGAGCGCGACGGCGAAGGCAAGCCGACGCTTATCTTTGGCGTCAACTACGACATCTCGGAACGCAAGCTCGGCGAGGACCGGCAAAGGCTGCTGCTGCGCGAGCTCAACCATCGGGTCAAGAACACGCTGGCGACGGTGCAGGCGCTGGCGACGCAGACCGTTCGCCACGCTCGCCGCCCAAGCGAATTCCTGGAAGCCTTCGGCGCCAGGCTGCAGGCGCTGGGCGCTGCCCATAACCTGCTGTCGGATCGCGAATGGCGCGGCATCGGTATTCGCGAACTGATGCAGATCGAGGTCAAGCCGTTCGATTCGGCAGAACGGCCGCGCATCGTGATCTCCGGTCCGGAGCTGCTGCTTTCGCCTGACCAGGCGGTGGGGCTCGGCCTGATCATGCACGAACTGGCCAGCAACGCGCTGCAATACGGATCGCTGTCGGTTGGCTCGGGGAAGGTCGATGTCGACTGGAAGGCGGCGGGCAAGAAAGGCGCGCGCCGCCTTGTGCTGACCTGGAGCGAAAGCGGCGGGCCGAAAGTCGACCCGCCGGAACGCCAGGGCTTCGGCTCTATCCTGATCCGCCGCAGCCTCGCCAAGGTTTTATCGAGCGAAGTGACCCACGAATTCCGCAGCGAAGGCGTGTTCGCCGAAATATCGATGCCGCTTGAAGATCTGCCGGCTTAAAGCAATTTCAGAAGTGCGAAGCGGTTTTCCCGGGAACAGCGTATCAGCGCGCGCGCTTTAGTCGGCTTCGCTGTCCGGATCGCCCCGGTCCGGCTTGACGTTCTCACGGTAGATGGCATAGGCCGCGAGCGCGATCATCGGGCCGAGAATGACGCCCTTCCCGCCTTTCCCCTTGAGCAAGGCCGGCAGCACGGCAAGCGCCGCGGTGATACCGAGCGCCTTCAGGTCGGCATTGCGCCTTCGCGCACGTCGGCGCGCACGCGTTCCAGCCGCAAGTTGATGAATGAGCACGATAAGCCCGGCCAGTACCAGGAAACCAGCCGCGAAGCCGAGACAGGCGGCCATCGATCCATAACGGTCAGCCGCCCAGATGTAGGCCGCCCCCAGGAGAAACCCGAGGCCGCACAGGGCAGCGACGGTGGCGAACCCGTAGACGATTGCCGCCGTGCGCGCGCGGCGCATGGCGGCAATGGCTTCACCCGAGGCCAAGGCCGAGATAAGCGGTGCCAGCATGCCCATCTCTGTCGAAACTAGCGCCGGGCAAGAAGCGCAAACAGGAAGCCGACGCCGGCCGCGATCGCCAGTGAAGTAACTGGCTTCTCGCGCACATTGGCCGTGATCTGGGCCTCAAGATCCTTGGCGTTGCCACGCAGGCTGTCGAAGACGGCTTCACCCTGGGCGCGCAACTGGTCGACGCCTTCGGCAGCAGCGCGCCGCGCCGTGCCGTAACCATGTTCGCCGGTCTTGGCCAATTGCTTGGTCAACTTTTCGATATCCGCCTTCAACTGCCGAATGTCGGCTTCGAGGTCGGCGTTCGTCTGACTTTCGTTGGCGGTTTTTCCTGCGGCAGTTGCCATTCTAAACTCCTTGCGTTTGCTTGGCTTCAAACGCCCGACACACGTCATGGTTCCGAAATCGGAGACCGTATCCATGAAAGGGTGTTTGCAAGTGCGAGTCCAGCCCCAGATGGAGGCCTGCCTGTCAGATCAGCGGCCGACGGCCTTCGCTTAGGCCCTCCCAGCGCGCGAGATCCTTCAGCCCCTCCCCGTCGATCACTTCGCAACCGCCGTCGCGCCAGGTGATCAGCTTGCGATCGATGAGCTTGCGGATCGTCTTGTTGGTGTGGACCAGCGACAGGCCGAGCGTATCGGCGACATGCTGCTGGGTAATCGGGATTTGCACCGGCGCCTTGCCGTTGAGCCCGACTGCCGCCGCGCGGCTGGCGATGAAGGCAATGAGATAGGCGGTGCGCTCGACCGCCGTGCGCCGACCGACGCTGAGCAGGTTCTCGTCCAGCATGCGCTCCTCGCGCGACGCCAGCCAGGTAATGTCGTAAGCAAGGCCCGGATGGTTGCGGTAGAGCTCGTGCAGGTTTTCACGCTCGAAGACGCACAACAGCATGGGCGACAGCGCCTCGACCGAGTGCTGCATTTCGCCCATCAGGCTGCCCTGCAGCCCGATAAGATCGCCGGGCATGGAGTAGTTCAGGATCTGGCGCCTGCCGTCCGACAATAGTTTGTAGCGGAAGGCCCAGCCCGAAAGCACGGTGTAGAGATGAGCACTTTGGCTGCCTTCGACCAGCACTGTGGCGCCCTTGTCGACGGCCAGTTCGCCCTTCTTGAACATGCTGACATAGGCAAGCTCCTGCTTCTCGAATTCCCGGAACACCGGCAATGGCCGAAGCGGGCAGATCTCGCATGGGTACTGACGGCTGGAAAACGAACGACCATTCTGGCCAGACATTTCGATCCCTCTTTCGAAAGTCTCTTGCCAGAGACTGAGTGCTACGCCTTTGCAAGGCCGCGGTTCCGCTGCCGATGGCATGTCTTTTTTAAATGACAGGATGGCAAATAGCGATCATGACTCGCTACACTCCACTGAGGCGAATTCGAAGCTCGCTTGTGGAGTAGAGCCGGTGGGCGAACTTTTCGGATTAAGGCCTGACCGATCCCCCAAGGTCCACGATGCGGTTGACTGGAGTCACGGTACCCGATGCTGCAAGAATTGAGGAGAGATTGCCAAGTGCCGCCATTGCTTGAGGGATTGCGAATTCTTGTCTTGGAGGATGAATTCCTGATCGCCATGGATGTCGAGCAGCTTTGCCGCGACCATGGCGCGAACGACGTAGTGATTGCCCGCGCTCTGGCCGAGATCGATGAGCAGAAGGTCGTTGGCGAGTTCGACGCCGCTATCGTGGACCTCATGCTGGGCGGAACGTCCACACTCGATTTCGCCGCGCGGCTGCGCCAATCGGGCCTGCCGTTTGTCTTTGCCTCCGGCTATTCGGACCCCGATGAGATCAAAGGGTCTTTTCCCGGCATCCGCCTGGTCACCAAGCCCTATTCGGGGACCGATCTCGTCGAGGCTCTGGCGGCGGCCTGCGGCCGCGCGCCAGTCTGAGATATCTTCGATGCGTATGTGTAGAGAGCCCAGGCCCGCAAACGGGGCCTCCGCCGTCAGGCAGCGTTTGAACCCGTCACCTGGGACGAGATCGCGTCCGGCCCGTATTCGTCTTCGCCGGAGATTTTGAGGATCTCCTGCAACCGCGTGCGGGCCCGGCTGACCCGGCTCTTGATCGTTCCGACCGCACAGCCGCAGATTTCGGCGGCCTCTTCATAGGAAAAGCCTGAAGCGCCGATGAGGATGATGGCTTCGCGCTGGTCCTCGGGGAGTTGCTCGAGCGCGCCGCGGAAATCCTTGAGGTCAAGCTGGCCGTGCTGAGCCGGATGAACGGCAAGCCTGGCCGTCATGATGCCGTCGCTGTCCTGCACCTCGCGGCCGCGCTTGCGCATCTGGGAATAGAACTCGTTGCGCAGGATGGTGAACAGCCATGCCTTGAGATTGGTGCCGGGCTGAAAGCTCTCATGCTTGTCCCAGGCCTTGACCAGCGTCTCCTGCACCAGATCGTCGGCCTTGTCGGCATTCTGCGTCAGCGACACGGCAAAGGCCCGCAGGCTCGGGATCGAGCCGAGCAGGTCGGTCTTGAACCCTTGTGAGACAGCTGCCATGCCTCAGTCCTTCTTCTGTGCGGGTTCGGCCTTTTCCAGTTGGCTGAGCAACTGGGCAAAGCGATCCGGCACATTGTCCGAGACCAGCTCGTCATAATACTGTTTGAGTTTACGGCCAATTTCCGAATTCGCCCCGAGCGGGTCGCCGGAATTGGCCCGGCGCCTGTCAGCGGCGCCAGCCAGCGTTTCTTTATTCATGTCCTTCATTTCGCCCTTAAATCCAGCGCCCCGAGCCGCCCCATTACACAACGCAAAGCGGCCCCCTCGTCTGGTTGCCCATCGCACCACAAACGTCGCCCGTACGGTTTCGTTCCACAAGTCTCGGAACTTTTTCGCAAAACCCGCGTTTGGGTGTTGGGGCTTGCAATCAGCTTGACCTGCAATCTATGCAATCACGTCATCTGAGGGAGACGTCTACCATGAGCCTTTCCGCAACCATCGCTCCGCACCTGCCGTTCCTGCGCCGCTTTTCACGCGCCGTATCCGGATCGCAGGAGAGTGGCGATGCGCTGGTCGCCGCGATGCTCGAAGCCATCATCGCCGACGTCGACATCTTCCCGCAAGCGTCAAGCGACCGCATCGCGCTCTACAAGGTATTCGCCAAACTGTTCACCTCCATTGCCATCCGCGTTCCGCAGGAGCAGGCACAATCGGCATGGGAGCAGCGCGCCGCCGCCAATCTGAACGCCATTGCGCCACGGCCACGCCAGGCTTTCCTGCTGGTCGCGGTCGAAGGCTTCGGTGAAGACGAGGCAGCTGAAATTCTCGATGTCGACGCCAAGGAATTCTCCGAACTGCTTGCCCAGGCGAGCAATGAGATCTCTCGCCAGGTGGCGACCGATGTGCTGATCATCGAGGACGAGCCGCTGATCGCCATGGACATCGAGGAAATGGTCGAGAGCCTCGGCCACCACGTGGTCGGAACCGCGCGCACCCATACCGAGGCGGTGGCGATGTTCGGCAAGACAAGGCCGAAGATGGTGCTGGCTGACATTCAGCTTGCCGATGGCAGCTCGGGTATCGATGCGGTCAACGAAATCCTGTCGTCGACTTCGGTGCCGGTAATCTTCATCACCGCCTTCCCCGAACGTCTGCTGACCGGCGAGCGGCCTGAACCGGCCTTCCTCGTCACCAAGCCGTTCAATCCCGACATGGTAAAGGCGCTGATCAGCCAAGCGCTGTTCTTCGACCGGCAGGCCAAGGCCGCCGCGTGAAGTAGGGCCTTCAATCTCCAACTTTTCGCCGCCTCGCAGCGTTGCCGGCACTGGCGATCGCCAAACCGGCGATCGGCGGCTGCCCGTCGCTCCGTATGGGACGCACGCGCGTGAATCAATTCGCATCCGGGCCTCTTCCAAAGACCTTCTTTTTCGGCAAATGGTGGAACAAACAGCAATCACTCACGTTTTTGATCCAGTATCGGAAGGAGACAGATCATGCTCTACTGGGCGCTCGTATTTCTCGTCGTGGCGATCATCGCCGGCGCGCTTGGTTTCGGCGGCATCGCCGGTACCTCGGCCGGTATCGCGCAAATATTGTTCTTCATCTTTCTCGCCTTCCTCGTCATCTCGCTTCTGGCCGGCCTGTTCAGACGGGCATCGTAGGAGCGGGCGAACACTGGAAGCCGCACCCCTCAAACGGTTTCCAGCCACCGCCGGGCGATGTCCTTCAACGGGACATCGTCCGGCGGACCTTTTCTGGGGACCTACTCAGGAACTGAGTCCAAGTGAATCGTTCAGTCCTGATCAGGTGGACAGGTGATTGATGCGTTCTATTGGCGGAGGCGAGAGCGGACAGGGCGACGAGGTGATCGCACTGCACCCGGCTGAAAGCGGAATGCAGCTTGGCCGGGCCTTGCTTCACGCTCTGCACAATGCCGGCATTTCCGTCCTCTATCAGGATCGTGAATTGAAGACTGTATGGGCCCGCAACATGCGTGCGCCGTGGGTTTCAGACACAGCCGACAGCAACGGCGCGCTGCCACCGGCGCAAGCTGAGCAAATCGCCGCCGCCAAAGGCAATGTTATCGCTTCCGGCAATCCGGAACGCCTTGAACTGAGTGTTCCCACCGGTGATGGCATGCGGTGGTTCCAGGTATGGGTCGATGCCGATCGGGGCCATCGCGGCGACGTGCAGGGCGTCGTCACCACGATGGTGGAAACCACCGAGCAGAAACGCCGCGAACAGACGCTGAAGACGCTGTTGCGCGAAGTCAGCCACCGCTCCAAGAACCTGTTGGCCATCATCCAGAGTATTGCCACCCAGACCGGCCGCTATTCCGAGACACCCGACGATTTCCTGAAGCGCTTTCGCGGCCGCCTGCAGTCACTGGCTTCCTCGCAGGATCTGGTGACGTCGTCGAACTGGCGGGGTGCAGCACTTCGCGAGCTTATCCGCGGCCAGGTCGTTCGCTACGGCGCCGATCCCGCGCAGAGCCTGCGCTTCAATGGCGTCAACCCGTACCTCAATCCCAACGCGGCAATCCATATCGGCCTGGCAATGCACGAACTCGCCGTCAATTCATTCAGCTACGGGGCCCTGGCGCGGCCGGACGGCTTTGTCGAGGTAACCGCCGATCTGTCGAACGTCGCAGAGGCCGCCGACAAGCCGGCTTTGTCGCTGACCTGGGTCGAGGCCATTGTCGCCAATGATAACAGACGCACCGAGAAACGCTTCGGCAGCGTTGCCCTCGAACGTGTCGTGCCGGCATCGCTGAACGGCACGGCGACGCTGGAGATCACCAGTGACCGCCTCGAATATCGCCTGGTGGTTCCGCACGGCAATTTCGAAACCGAATGAGCGGCGGGATTCCTTAACCGGCTGTTCACCATAAAATCCGATGCTGTGGTTCCCAGAGACTGCTGGATCTTGACCGATTCAACCGATGTTCGGCCGCGGCCTGCAACGCAAGTATGGGAGGAATGATCATGACGGTGGCCGATATGAACAGGCTGGAGCATGCCGCGCGGGTCTCGATGAGCGGCTTTCAGGATCCTGATGCTTCAGCCTCGCCTTTGCAGCACGCCTGGCACCCCTTGCTTCGCTTCGCCGCTGTCGCGCTCGTCGCCGCTGTTGTGCTGATCGTGGCGTCGCAATTGGCCTGAGCCAGATGCTCAGGTTCACGCTGCTCCCACGCAGCCTGGCTCAGAAGCTTTCCAGTTCGTAGCCGACCAATTATTAACGCCCCTTTGCGGCACAGGAACTTTGACGGCTGTGGACCGTTCTTATGGCGAGAGGACGTGTCGCCGTGGAACACATCGCCGCTTTGCTTTTGGTAATTGGCTGTTCGAACAACATGACCGAATGCCGTGAACTGCCGGTGCCGGTCAGCGTTTTCGAAACCGCCGAAGCATGCACGGCAGAACGTCCATTCGCTGCCGGCGACGTGCAGGATCAGGCCGAGCACGTCGTTGCCAAATGTCTTACGGTGGACCCCGCGCTGGAGGATGATTACGACCAGGTTGTCTGGAACGTGCGCCCGGACGGCTCGCTCGACGCGTCTTTGCAGATTTCCAATGTCGTGGTCGCGTCGAATGCGACGCGCCGCGAAAAAGACTCTCTTAGCCAACAATAAGATCGAGCGGGCAAAGGCTGCTGTTTCGTGCTAAATAGCGGGCTGGAGCTTACTAAAGTGAGGACAAAGTGAGGAGAGATTCTATGCGGAAATTGATTATTGCCATGGTTGCGGTGGTCGCCGTCAGCGGCTGCAGCACGACCGAGCAGGATGTCGGTGTCGGCGCCGGTGTCGGTGCTTTGGCCGGCGGACTGATCGGCGGCGGCAAGGGTGCGCTGATCGGCGCAGCCGTTGGCGCCGGTTCCGGTCTGCTGGTGCGCAACCTGCGCAACGGCTATTGCCAGTATCGCGACAATCACGGCCGGCTCTACACCGCTCGCTGCTGATCCGCTTCAAAAGCATCAAACAATCGAGACGGAGACCGGTCAGCCGGTCTCCGTTTGTTTGCCTGCATGAGGCGGCGGGATCCTGATTTCCACCGTAAGCCCATCGACGCGAAAATCTCGGGCAATCGTGCCGCGCAATTCGCGCGTGACATTGAGGTCGATCAGCTTGGTGCCGAAGCCGGTCTTCGCCGGCGCTTCGAGTTCCTTCTGCCCGGCCTCGCGCCAGTTCAGAACCAGCATCCGCTCGGACCCGCGCCCCTCGAACGACCAGTTGACCTTCAGCGCACCCACCGAATTGCCGGCCTCGCCATATTTCAGCGCATTCGTCGCCAGCTCGTGAAAGGTCAGGCCAAGCGCCTGCGTCGTCCTCTCGTCGAGCAGCACCTGAGGCCCTGACAATATCCCTTCCGGAAGCTCCTTGCCGAACACCTGGCCGAGCTCGATGCGCAGCAGGTCGCCAAGATCGGCCTTCTGCCAGCGCGAACGCGTCAGCATGTCCTGGGAAGCCGCCATTGCCTGCAGGCGGGCCGAGAAGGAAGTTGAGAACTCCTTCACGTCGGTTGCTTGCGCTGCCGTCTGGCGCGCAATCGCCAGCACCCGCGTGATCGAATTCTTGATCCGATGCTTCATCTCCTGCAGCATCAAATCCTTTTCGAGCAGGCTCTTTTCCGTCGTTTCATGCAGCAGCGACTTGGCGTCGTAGGCGCGCTCCTGGTAGCGCGCCACCAACGCGATGGCCCCGGCCAGAAGCAGGCCGAACAGCCCGAGCATGACCGGAATGGCGCGCGAGGACGGTTGCGAAAATGCACTTGTCGGCCGAAACAGCACCGTCCACGGCCGACCGGCGACGATGATCTTGCGCGTCACCAACAGCCTGTCGCCAAAGCTCGCAACCGGCGGCGTTTCCGACTGGAACAGAAGATTGTCGGCGTCGGCCGTGCCGTCATAGACCGCGGTGTTGACCGGCAGCAAAGGCGTGCGGCTGAGCGCGGTCTGGAACAGGTCGCGGGCGCGGAAGGCCGCGTAGAGAAGGCCTGATGTCGATGATCTGGACGCATTGATACCATCCGGCGCGGTTTCGACATTGAGCCTGACGAAGACCAGGAAACCGGTAAAGGTCTGCGCCGCGCCAGTATCCTGGCCGAGCTGGACCAGACCGCTTGCGTGCTGTGCGTCATCGGCCAGCGCTTTTTCGATCGCCTCGCGCCGCACCGGCTCGGTGAACATATCGTAGCCGATGGTGGATTCGTTGGCAGGGTCGAGCGGCTCGAACAGCACGACGGGCGTGCGCCACGGCTGTGTCGTGTCCGGATAGACCGTGTGGGCGGCGCCGCGGTCGCGCAACATGTCGCGCTCGACCGCCGCTTCGTCACCGGTCTTGGCCAGCCTGAGATAGCCGATGCCGCGCAGGCCGGCGAAATTGTTATCGACATCGAGGGCGCTGAAGAAGGCCTTGAATTCGCTACCTGAAATCTCGCCGTTGCGGGCGTCGAACAGCGCCTGCGTCGAGCGCAGCAGTGACAGATGCAGATCGATACGGCTTTCGATGCGGTTGAGCGCGTCGTCGGCCGTCGCCTCGAACTTGATGCGCGCCGCTTCCTGGGTCGCGAAATAGGCGAAGCCCGCCATCGTCAGGCTGATCAGTGCAACGGCAATGAAGGCAAGGATCGGGAAAAACTTCTTCAACGCAGGCCCATGGACGGTTCGGGACCTTTATGGGCAAGTCGCCGCGGCAAGACAATGGCGCGGCCAAGCCATAATGACAGCTGGCATATCATGTATATTAGCCGGCTTATCGATCGAGCATCAGTGAACATGACAGCTGACGATAGCGTGGTCTCAGGCCGCGATCTTCAGCGCACCCGGACCGGGAACGGCGCCGGGCGGGCACTTTCCCAGGATGATCATGCCGAGCACTTCGTCCTGGGTCACATCGGTGGTGCGCGCGGTGCCGACGACCTGGCCGTTCTTCATCACGCAGACGCGATCGGCAAGCTCGAACACGTCGTGAATGTCGTGGCTGATCAGGAAGATGCCGATGCCGTCGGCCTTGAGCTGCTTGACCAGTTCGCCGACCTGCGCCGTCTCCTGCGGCCCAAGCGCGGCCGTCGGTTCGTCCATGATCAGGATGCGGGCGTTGAACAGGATGGCGCGTGCGATCGCCACCGACTGGCGCTGGCCGCCCGACAGCTTGATCACCGGCTCCTTGAACCGCTGGAAGCGCGGATTGAGTCGGCCCATCACCTTGCGCGCCTCGGCCTCCATGGCGACATCGTCCAGCGTGCCCCAGGCGGTCATCAGCTCGCGGCCAAGGAACAGGTTGGCGGCGGCATCGACATTGTCGGCCAGCGCAAGCGTCTGGTAGATCGTTTCGATGCCGTATTTCTTGGCATCGCGCGGGTTGGAGATCGAGACCTCCTGGCCGTTGACCAAGATCTGGCCGGCATCGCGCTTGTAGGCGCCCGACAGGATCTTGATCAGCGTCGACTTACCGGCGCCGTTATGGCCAAGCAGCGCCACCACTTCGCCCGGGAAAAGATCGATGGACGCATCGTCGACGGCGCGAATGCCACCGAACGCGATCGAGATGTTGCGCATGTCGATCAGTGGCGTACCGGTGGGAGCAGTTTTTTCCATAATCGTTCCTCCCTAGACGCGCTTGCGGTAGACGGTGTCGAGCCAGACGGCGATGACCAGGACAGCGCCAACGACAATGCTCTGCAGCGGCGAGTCGATGCCGAGCAGCACCATGCCGGATTGCAGCGACTGCATCAGTAGCGCGCCGAGCATGGCGCCCATCACCGTTCCGGCGCCGCCCGCGAGCGACGTGCCGCCGATGACAGCGGCCGCGATCACCAAAAGCTCGTCCAGTGTGCCCAGCGCATTGGTTGACGCATTGAGACGGGCCGACGAGATCGCCGCGCTGATTGCAGCCAGCACACCCATGATCATGAACACCTTCATGGTCACCCAGCGCGTGTTGATGCCGGCGAGTTCCGCTGCCTCCGGATTGCCCCCGATGGCGAAGACATAGCGGCCGAAACGCGTGCGCTTGGTGATGAACGTCATGATGATGCCGACAATCACCGCCATTAGCACCGGTATGGCGATGCCATGCGCGATGAACAGCCCGCCTTCGGGAACGGTGATGCCGTTCTGCTGTGCGTACTGGCGCACGATGCCGATCGGCCATGGATAGGAATTGGCGATCCACACGGCGCCGAGGATGGCCGCGCAAGCGACCACGCCAAGCAAGGTCTCGGCCCAGACGGGGCGCAGTGGAAAGCTGAAGCGCTTGCGCTGCGAGCGACCGTTGAGCAGCGCGAAGGCGACCGCCGCGCAGGCGACGATGCCGACGATCCAGCTGGCAGCGGCGCCAATCGAGCCGCGTGGTCCGCCGCCCATCAGCTGGAAGGTGGCGTCGAGTGGCGCGACCGTGCGCCCGCTGGTGATGAGCCATGCCATGCCGCGCCAGACCAGCAGGCCACCAAGCGTCACGATGAAGGCCGGAACCTGCATATAGGCGATGATGAAGCCCTGGAACGCGCCGATCAGCAGACCAAGCACCACGCCGGCGGCAAGCGCGACGATCCAGAGCCAGGGGTTTCCAAGCTGGAAGCCGATGACGCGAATCAGGAATTCGGCCTGTGCCACGCCCATGATCATGCCGATCACGCCTTCGACGGAGCCCACCGAAAGGTCGATGTTGCGCATGACGATGACCAATACCATGCCGGTAGCCATGATCGCGACCGAGGACGTCTGCACCGACAGGTTCCAAAGATTGCGCGGCGTCAGGAAAAGCCCGCCCGACAGGATATGTATGCCGACCCAGATGACCAGCAGCGCGCCGACCATGCCGAGGATGCGCGTGTCGAGCTCGGTCGCTTTCAGGAACCGGGCGACCGCGCCGAGTTCAGACGCTCGTGCCGTATCGGCCTGCGGATTTGAGGTCGTGTCGGTCATGATGTCCTCCAGCGGCTTGCCGTCGGGCGCGGATGCCGGACCACAGCCTAGAAGTTTGCCGCCGATGGCGGAAACACACAATTCTC
Source organism: Mesorhizobium sp. L2C066B000 (assembly GCF_000502335.1). NCBI lineage: Bacteria > Pseudomonadati > Pseudomonadota > Alphaproteobacteria > Hyphomicrobiales > Phyllobacteriaceae > Mesorhizobium > Mesorhizobium sp. L2C066B000. The sequence goes on along the minus strand of NZ_AYWZ01000003.1, from coordinate 107,259 downwards.
GTAGAGAAAACGCCGCGGCTTGACAGCCGCGGCGCCTCATTTCTTCAAGTCGTCGAGATCAGTTGCAAGCCGCGACGCTGCCGGCGGCGACGCCCGTGCAGACTTCGTCCTTCTTGATCCAGCCGGCGTCGATGACGACGTTGAGGTTGTCCTTGGTGATCGCGACGGGGGTCAGGAACAGCGACTTGACGGTGTTGCCGCCAGGCGTGGTGAAGTCCTTGGCGCCGGCAATGTCGCCCGTCTTCTTGCCATCGGCAAGCTGCGAGGCGATCTCGGCGGCGTTCTTGCCGAGTTCGCGCGCGTCCTTCCACACCGACACCGTCTGCGTGCCGAGCGCGATGCGGTTCAGAGCGGCATGGTCGCCGTCCTGGCCCGAGACCGGAACCGTTCCGGCAAGGCCCTGCGCCGTCAGCGCGGCGACAACGCCGCCGGCGGTGCCGTCATTGGCCGCAACCACGGCATCGACCTTGTTGTCATTGGCGGTCAGGAACTGTTCCATGTTCTTCTGGGCATTGGCCGGCAGCCAGCCATCGGTATAGGCCTCGCCGACATTCTTGATCTTGCCCGAGTCGATGGCTTCCTTGAGCACTTCCATCGAGCCCGAGAACAGGAAATCGGCATTCGGATCCGAGCCCGAGCCCTTGATGAAGACATAGTTGCCTTCGGGCTTCGCCTTGAACACTTCGCGGGCCTGCATGCGGCCGACTTCCTTGTTGTCGAAGGTCAGGTAGAAGACGTCCTTGTTCTCGATCAGGCGGTCATAGCCGACGACCGGAATGCCTTCGTCCAGCGCCTTCTGCACCGCCGGGCCGATGGCCGAGGCGTCCTGCGCCAGGATGATCAGCGAGTTGGCGCCCTGCGAGATCAGGCTTTCGACGTCGGTCAGCTGCTTGCCGGGATTGGACTGCGCGTCGGCCGAAATGTACTTGTCGCCGGCAGCCTCGATCGCCGTTTTCATCGCCGCCTCGTCGGTCTTCCAGCGCTCTTCCTGGAAGTTCGACCACGACACGCCGATGACCTTGTCCTTCGCCTGCGCGACCGACACCAGCGCCAGCGACATGGCGACACCCGCCATCATGGCGGCTGCAAATCTGTTCATCATAATCCTCCCTGCGCCGCGTGCGGCGCGACAAAACTGGCCCGAGGGCCGGCACACAGAGGCCCTATTTTTTCGAGCCTCGAAAAAATACTGGTTCAATGATAAGGCGCTGTCAACATCGATTCTGATGGATTCTGATGGCCTTGCCGAATTTTTTCGAGGTCCGCAATAAACAATGACAGGGCTGCCGGCGTCTGCCAATATTTGGCTGGTGCCGTCGAACGCCTTCACTATCATGAGGCGCGAGGAGGCCGGGAGGAAACAAATGTCGGTTGGAATCCGCCACGACGATCTGCGCCGTCGCAACCGTGCGATGGTGATTTCAGCCGTGCGCCGGGCCGGCCAGCCGTCGCGGACCGAGATTGCGGCGACTACCGGCCTCAGCCACTCGACCATATCGGCAATCTCGTCTGATCTGATTCAAGAAGGCATCCTGATTGAAGGCAAACCTGGCGAGACCGGCGCACTGAAACGCGGCCGGCCGCAGGTGGGCCTTGGTCTCAACCCGGAAGCGGCGGCGGTGATGACCGTCGTGCTGTCGCTCAATTTCCTGTCCGTCACCGTCATCGACTATGCCGGCCACGTCGTCGCCGAGGAACAGCGCCGGCTGGACACGCTGACCAAGCCGCGCGACGAGCTGATTGGCGAATGCGTAGCAATCGTCCGGCGGCGGCTTGAGGATCCCGACCTCGATGTCCAGAGCATCGCCCGCATTGCCATGGGCATCCAGGGCATCACCGATTCGCAGGCGCGCGCCATGCTGTGGTCGCCGATCACGCCACTGACCGACATTGCCTTCGCCGACATGTTGGAAGCGGAATTCGGCATTCCTGCCACCATGGAGAACGATTGCAACATGATGGCGGTGGCGCTGCAATGGCGCCAGCCCGAGCGCTACCGCGACAATTTTATCGCCATCCTCTTATCGCACGGCATCGGCATGGGCCTGGTGCTGAAAGGCGAACTGTTCACCGGCACCCATTCCTCGGGCGGCGAGTTCGGCCACATGATCCACCGTCCGGGCGGCGCGCTCTGCCGCTGCGGGCGGCGCGGCTGCGTCGAGGCCTATGCCGGAAACTACGCCATCTGGCGCAGCGCCAAAATGATGAGCGAAGATGCCGAGCCGGTCGATATCGGCGACGCTGATATGCGCGCACTCGCCGCGCGCGCCCGCGAAACCGATGGCCCGGAGCGCGAAGCCTATCGCAAGGCCGGTGAGGCGCTCGGCTTCGGCCTCGGCAGCCTGTTTGCGCTGATCGACCCGGCGCCTGTCGCCATGGTTGGCGTCAGCGCCGCCGCCTTCGACCTGATCGAGCCGGCATTGCGCGAAGCGATCGCCCAGACCGCCGGCGGCCAGCACTCGAAATCGATCTCCTTCGACACCGAGCCCAACGAGCTGCCGCTGATCCGCGAAGGCTGTGCCATGCGCGCGCTCGGCTTCGTCGATCAGGAGATTTTCGCGCCGGGCATTCAGGCCAAATCCGGCAAGCATGTCGCCTGAATGGCCGGCAACGGCGCGACGCGCAGCATCCTAGTCTTCCCTGATCGCGTAGCCGGCGCCGCGAATGGTACGGATGACATCCGGCATGCGGCCGTTGTTGACCGCTTTGCGTAAGCGCCCGACATGGACGTCGACGGTTCGCTCGTCGATGTAGATCGTCTCGCCCCAGACATTGTCGAGCAGCTGGCTGCGCGAGAACACGCGGCCGGGATGGCGCATCATGAATTCGAGCAGCCGGAACTCGGTCGGTCCGAGCCTGATCTCGCTCTTCTTGCGGTAGACACGGTGCGACTCGCGGTCGAGCACGATGTCGCCGACCTTGAGCACGCTGGACAGCACTTCCGGCTTGGCCCGGCGCAGCAGCGCCTTCACGCGCGCCATGAACTCCGGCGTCGAGAATGGCTTGACCAGATAGTCGTCGGCACCGGTGGACAGGCCGCGCACGCGATCGCTTTCCTCACCGCGCGCGGTCAGCATGATGATCGGCAGCCGCTCGGTTTCGGGCCGCACTCTAAGCCGCCGGCAGAGCTCGATGCCGGAAACAGCGGGCACCATCCAGTCGAGCACCAGGAGATCGGGCACGTTTTCCTGCAGGCGGATCTCGGCCTCGTCGCCGCGTGTCACCACCTCGACGTGATAGCCTTCGGATTCGAGGTTGTAGCGGAGGAGCACGCCTAGCGGCTCCTCGTCCTCCACGACCATGATGCGTGGCGCGATCATAGGCAGTTCACCCTCATCAGGCCGGCGTGGCCATCGCCGTCTCGTCCTGCTTCGGACGATTGGCGGGCAATTGCTGGCCGGTCAGCACATAATACGCATTTTCGGCGATGTTGGTGACATGATCGCCGATGCGCTCAAGATTCTTGGCGCAGAACAAGAGATGCGTGCAGGCGGTGATGTTGCGAGGGTCTTCCATCATGTAGGTCAAGAGCTCACGAAACACGGACGTGTATTTGACGTCGATGCGCTCGTCGTCATTCCTGAGTTTTGCAAGAGCTGCCGCATCGGTGGCGGCATATTCCTCGACGACGCCTTGCACCTGGATCAGCACCAGCTGCGCCATGGCATCGATGGAGTGCGAGAGGTCGCGCGGCGTGACGCTCAAGCCCACGGTGCCGACGCGTTTGGCGATGTTCTTGGCGAGATCGCCGATGCGCTCGAGGTCGCCGGCCATGCGGATCGAGCCGACCACGGCGCGCAGATCGTTGGCCATCGGCTGGCGCTTGGCGATCAGCGTGATGGCGCGGTCGTCCAGTTCGCGCTGGCGCGCATCCATGATGGCGTCGTCGGAAACGACACGCTGTGCCAGCGCATTGTCCGAATTGAGCAGCGCCCTGGTCGAGCCGCTGACCATCGAGCCTGCCAGATCGCCCATGTCGCGGATCAGCTTGCTGATCTGCCCGAGCTCTTCATCGAAGGAGGCGACGGTATGTTCACCCATGATCTTGGTCCTCGTGCCTGAAAATTCACCCGCCGGACGGCTCAGCCGAAGCGGCCGGTAATGTAGTCCTGGGTGCGCTTGTCGTCGGGGTTGGTGAACATCTTGTCGGTGGCGCCCTCCTCGACGAGATAGCCGAGATGGAACATCGCTGTACGCTGCGACACGCGCGCCGCCTGCTGCATCGAGTGGGTGACGATGACGATCGTGTAGTTCTGGCGCAGTTCGTCGATCAGCTCCTCGACACGGGCGGTGGCGATCGGATCGAGCGCCGAGCAGGGCTCGTCCATCAGGATCACCTCCGGCGACACGGCGATGGCGCGCGCGATGCACAGGCGCTGCTGCTGGCCGCCGGACAGGCCGGTGCCGGGCTCCTGCAGGCGGTCCTTGACCTCGTTCCAGATCGCAGCCTTCTTCAGGCTCTGCTCGACGATCTGGTCCATGTCGGACTTGCGCTTGGCCAGCCCATGGATGCGCGGGCCGTAGGCGACGTTCTCGTAGATCGACTTCGGGAACGGGTTGGGTTTCTGGAACACCATGCCGACGCGGGCGCGCAGTTCGACGACATCGATGTTCTTGTCGTAGATGTCGTCTTCATCGAGCGTGATCTTGCCGGTCACCCGCGCCGAATCGATGGTGTCGTTCATGCGGTTGAGGCAGCGCAGGAAGGTCGACTTGCCGCAGCCGGACGGGCCGATCAGCGCCGTCACCTGGTTCTGGCGGACGTCTAGATTGACGTCGAACAACGCCTGCTTCTCGCCGTAGAAGACGCCGACCTTGTCGCCGCGCATCTTGATGACTTCGTTCGACTTGGCGTTCATTTTGTCGCCCACTGCATTCTCAAGGGACTGTTCGGTCATGATGTTCATACCAAATTGCCTTTTTTCTACCAGCGCCGCTCGAACCGGCGCCGAAGCACGATCGCGGTGATGTTCATGGCCATGAGGAAGACGAGCAGGATGATGATGGCGCCGGACATGCGCTCGACAAAAGCGCGCTCAGCCTCGTTTGCCCACATGTAGATCTGCACCGGCAGCGCGGTCGCCGGATCGAAAGGCGTCGTCGGATAATCGGCGACGAAAGCGACCATGCCGATCAAGAGCAGCGGTGCTGTCTCGCCGAGCGCACGCGCCAGGCCGATGATGGTGCCGGTAAGGATGCCTGGGGCGGCAAGCGGCAGGATGTGGTGGAACACCATCTGCATCTTGGAGGCGCCGAGCCCGAGCGCTGCCGAGCGGATCGACGGCGGCACCGCGGCAAGGGCGGCGCGCGTCGCGATGATGATGGTCGGCAGCGTCATCAAGGTCAGCACCAGGCCGCCGACGAAGGAAGCCGAGCGCGGCATGCCGAGGAAGTTGATGAACACGGCAAGGCCAAGCAGACCGAAGACGATCGACGGCACCGCCGCGAGATTGTTGATGTTGACTTCGATCAGGTCCGTAAAGCGGTTCTTCTTGGCGAACTCCTCGAGATAGATCGAGGCGGCGACGCCGATCGGCAGCGCCAGCAAAAGCACGATCACCATCATGTAGAACGAACCGATGATGGCCACGCCCATGCCCGACGTCTCGGGCCGGCTGGAGGCGCCATAGCTGAACAGGCCGGTGTTGAAATGCTCGGCCATCGCGCCTTCGGCTTTGAGCTTGTTCATCCAGTCGATCTGCTGGTCGGACACCTTGCGGCGCGCTTCATCGACGCCGAGGTCGATCTGGCCCTTGAAGGCCGAGTCGAGATTGGCGGCGGCCAGGATGTCGACGTCACGCGTCGTGCCGATCACCGACGGATCGGCGGAGACGATGTCGCGCAGCTGGACGCGGGCGCCTTCCGACAGGAAGCCCTTGAGCTTCAGCATCATCGGCTTGTTGGCCGGATCGATGCCGAGCTTGGCCACCAGCGCGTTTTCGGCGAGCTTGGGATAGTTCGCCTTGATCAGCACATTCGGGTCTGTGGCACGCTTGTTCGAGGGGTCGATGACCTTCTCATCGAAGGTGATCGGAAGCGTCACCGTCGTCTGCCAGAAGGCGGTGTAGCCTTTCGAGACGATGGTGATCAGCATGATGGCCAGGAACGCCAGGCCGACCGAGATCGCAATCACGCCATAGATGCGGAACCGGCGTTCGGCGGCATAGCGCGCCTTCAGCCCGATGTCGCGGCGCGGACGCGCGACGGCACCCGCCATCGTGTCCAGGGGGATGTCGGTCATTCGTACTGCTCCCGGTACTTGCGCACGATGTAGAGGGCGACGATGTTCATCACCAGCGTCAGCGCGAACAGCGTCAGGCCGAGCGCGAAGGCGACCAGCGTCTGCGGCGAGTTGAACTCGAGATCGCCGGTCAGCTGGTTGACAATCTTGACGGTGATGGTCGTCATCGCCTCGAACGGATTGGCCGTCAGATTGGCGGCGACGCCCGCCGCCAGCACGACGATCATCGTCTCGCCGATGGCGCGCGACGCCGTCAACAGGATGGCGCCGACGATGCCGGGCAGTGCCGCCGGCAGGATCACCCGCTTGATCGTCTCGGAGCGCGTGGCGCCGAGGCCGAGCGAGCCGTCACGCATTGCGCGCGGCACCGCGGTGATGATGTCGTCGGACAAAGAGGACACGACCGGGATCAGCATGACGCCCATCACCAGACCGGCGGTGAAGATGCTCTGGCCCTGGATGAAGGGCGAGCCGCCGGTGAGTGCCGCCGACAGGTCGCGCAAGAAAGGTCCGAGCGTGACAACGGCGAAGATGCCGTAGACGATGGTCGGAATGCCGGCCAGCAGTTCCAACGCCGGCTTGACCACCGAGCGCACACCGCGCGAGGCATATTCGGACATGTAGACCGCCGACATCAGCCCGACCGGCACTGCCACCAGAAGGGCGACGGCGGCGATGTAGAGCGTGCCGGCAAGAAGCGGGATCAGGCCGAACTGACCCTGGCTGCCGCCGGAACCGGCGGCGGCGAAACGCGGATCCCACACCGTGCCGAAGAAGAAGCTCATCGGCGACACGCTCTCGAAGAAGGTGATGGTCTGGAACAGCATCGACAGCACGATGCCGACCGTGGTCAGGATGGCGATGGTCGAGGCCGCAAGCAGCCCCCACAGCATCAGCTTCTCGACGTTGTTGCGCGCCCTGGCGCGCGGCGCGATCTGCCTCAGCGCATAGAAGGCGCCGGCGACCGACAGCGCGAAGGTCAGCACGGCGCTGAACAGGCCGAGCCGGTCCTGGACCTGGTTCGCCTCGACCGCGATCGGGATCATATAGTCCTGGGTGTCGCTGGCCAGTGCCACGCCCTTGGCGGCGAGCAGCGGCTGCAATTCGGCGAAAGTAGCGGGAAGTGCGGTATCGCCATCGAGCCGACGCAGGCCCTTGGCCAGGCTCTTCACCAGGCTGGCGTCGAGCGCTTCGCTGGCGACCTTTGTGTCGGCGGTGCGCTCGGGCAAAGCGGCATGGATATGCCGGTCGAGATAGAAGGAAGAGCCGATATCCCAGACGGCGAGCAAAAGGACGGCAGGCAGGACCGCGAGCAGAAAGGCCCACCAGCCATGATAATGCGCGCGCGAATGCGGCTTGACCTTGCCGGTATCCTGCGCCGCGGCGCGCTGGCGGCCGACTACAAAAGCGACCACGCCTATGGCAATGACTATGGCGAGTACGAGCAAGGACGACATAACCCACCCCAGGGAAAATTCAGATCGCCGCCGCCGTTGCGGCAAGCGGCGAAATCAGGGCGCGGAGTTCATCCGCGCCCTGATCCGTCCGTTGATTACATTGTCTTTCCGGCGGCGAAGGCGTCGCGCTGGCCCTGACGTTCGGCGTCGGGAGCGGAAACCAGGCCGTACTGGGCGAGCGGGCTTTCCGGGCCGATCATCTGGTCATCAAGGAAGAACTCGACATATTCCTTGAGGCCGGGAACGACGCCCAGATGCGCCTTCTTGACGTAGAAGAACAACGGCCGCGACACGGGGTACGTGCCATCGGCGATGGTCTGCGTCGAAGGCACGATGCCTTCCACGGTAGCGACCTTCAGCTTGTCGGCATTGTTCTCGTAGAAGGCGAGGCCGAACACGCCAACGCCGGTCTTGTTGGAGTCGATGCGGGCCAGCGTCTCGGTGTAGTCGCCATCGATGTCGACAGCCTTGCCGTCCTTGCGGATGGCGATGCAGGTCTTGCCGATTTCCTTGTCGTCGGCGATGCCGGCAGCCTTCAAAGCGGCCTTGTCGCAGCCGGCGTCGAGCAGCTTGGTCTCGAACACTTCACGGGTGCCGTGCTTCTCACCCGGGATATAGGCGGCGATATCCCAGTCGGGCAGCTTCGGATTGACCTGGTTCCACTTGGTGTTCGGGTTGTCGACCAGCTTGCCGTCGACCACCAGCTTGGCGGCGAGCGCCTTGTAGATGTCGGCGGGAACCAGCGCCCAGTCCGGACCCTTGATGTCGGTGGCAAAGACGATGCCGTCATAACCGATGCGGACTTCCTGGACGTCCTTGACGCCGGCGTCGGCGCAGGACTTCAGCTCGTCCTTCTTGATCGGGCGCGAGGAGTTGGCGATGTCGATCGTGTCTTCGCCGACGCCCTTGCAGAACTCCTTGATGCCGGCGCCGCTGCCGCCGGACTCGACCACCGGGGTCTTGAAGTTGGTGAAGGTTTCGCCGAACTGCTCGGCGACGATCTTGGCGTAAGGCAGCACGGTCGACGAACCGGCGACCTGGATCTGGTCACGCGCAGCGGCGACACCGGACGATGCGGCGAACGCTACCGCCACGGCCGATGCCGTAACGAGGAATTTCTTCATGTGGCCTGCTCCTGTTCGGAAGATGGTCTCTTGGCGCCCTCTTCAAACCGGCGCCCGCTGAGGCCAATAGCCTTCGATTATTACAGTCGCATGACAGTTTCGTGTCAGCCCGGTAACGTCGCACAGACGTCTTGTGGGCCGCACCCTTTAAGCCGGTTTGTGGGAATGGAAGTTGCCGCTGGAATCAGACGCTTGCGCGATTCGTGCTGGCATCAAGTCCCGGCACATCGCAGGCCGCGATGCCGAGAAAGAAAAACCGGACGGGAGCGCGTTGCCCGTGGCCAGAGCGAATCTTGGCCGAGCCATCGCCAAAAACAGGTCCGTTGGGGTAGATTCGACGCTGTTTCTTGTCGGCGGTCGCTTGCTCCCGCCCGTAACTGAATGAGCGGTTTCGTTGCGACCATTGTCCTGACTGGGCGCTAGCTTTGATATGGTGCGATCGCACCATAGCCTTGGCTGTTGCGGCGCGGCCGAATCCCGGCGGCGCCGCAGGTTGCTATCCAGCGTCTCGTTGGGCTTCGCCTGATATGCCGACCCAGCGCTCGACCTTTTCGAGCAGCGCCCTGGGGCTGATCGGCTTGGGCAAATAGTCATCCATGCCGGCTTCCAGGCAGCGCTCGCGGTCGCCCTTCAAGGCATGCGCGGTGACGCCGACGATCGGGATATGCATACCCGTATGTTCTTCAAGCCGGCGAATTGCGGCGGTGGCCTCGAGCCCGTTCATCTCCGGCATCGAGACGTCCATCAGGATCATGCGCGGACTAAGCCGGCCGAAGGCATCGAGCGCCTTGCGCCCGTTGCCGACGATTTCGAAACTGTAGCCGGTTTCGCCGATTATCTGGGTGAACACCATCTGGTTTACTTCATTGTCCTCCGCAACGAGGATGTCGAGCCGGCGTTCATCCCCGGCGGCCCGGGCGCGGGCACGAACCGGCGGCGGTTGCAGTAGGGCCCGTTCCGAGGCAGCGAGCGGCGGCTTTGCTGGCGACGGTTCGTTCCTGCCGCCGCCGGAACCGCTGCTTGCCGCCGGCAGCACACGGCCGCCCGTGATATTGTGATGGTGGCGCTGGATGGTGGCGACCAGCGTTTCCAGAAGCACCGAGGAGCGCGCCGGCTTGATCAGCTGGGCGTCGATGCCGAGATCGCGATAGCTGGTGTTGGCGAGCGACTGGTCGACCGAAGTCAGCATGATGATCGGCGTGTCGGCCAGCCCTGCGGTGCTGCGCACGACGCGCGCCATTTCGGCGCCGCTCATCCCCGGCATCTGATAATCGAGCACGACGCAATCGACCGGCACGCCATAGGCAGCCGCGGCAACCAGCACCTTGAGCCCTTCGGGTCCGCTTTCGGCGGCGCAGGAATCGAAGGTCCATGACGCCATCTGCTCGCTCAGGATCGATCGGTTGACGGCATTGTCGTCGACGATCAGCACCCGTGAGCCGGTCACGTCGACCGGCATGATCCGCCGTCCGGTCTGTTCCTCGGCCCTGGGCAATGTCACGGTGAACCAGAAGGTCGAGCCCTTGCCTTCGGCGCTCTCGACACCGATCTCGCCGCCCATCAACTCGACCAGCCGCGAGGTGATGGCGAGCCCGAGCCCTGTGCCTTCGTGGCGTCTGGTCGACGAGGTGTCGGCCTGACTGAATTTTTCGAAGACGAGCTTCAGTTTCTGCTGCGGAATGCCGATGCCGGTGTCGGTGACCGAAACGGTAAGCTTTGTCCCCGTCGGCCCCCTTTGTCCGGTCACGTCGACCAGCACGTGGCCTTCGTCGGTAAACTTCACCGCGTTGCCGACCAGATTGGTGACGATCTGCCTGATGCGACCGACATCGCCGACGAACAGGCTTCCCAGGCCCGGCTCGACGCGCACGATGAGCTCGAGGTCCTTCTCCTTGGCGCGCGTCGATATCAGCGTCGCCACATCCTCGATCGCTTCGGGCAGGTTGAAGGGCGCAGGGTCGAGCACCAGCTGTCCGGCATCGATCTTGGAGAAGTCCAGTATGTCGTTGATGATGGTCAAGAGCGCGTTACCCGACTTGACGATGATATCGGTGAACGTCTTCTGCTTGGGATCGAGGTCGGATTTGGCCAGCAACTCGGCCATGCCGAGTACGCCGTTCATCGGCGTGCGGATCTCGTGGCTCATATTGGCCAGGAATTCCGACTTGGCGCGGTCGGCCAGCACGGCGCGCTGGCGCGCCTCGCGCAGTTCGGCCTCGCGCAGCTTCAGTTCGGTGATGTCGGTGGTCGACCCAATCAGATAGAGCGAACCGTCGGACGCGATCATCGCGCCCTTGCGGGCGAACTGGTGGCGCACGCTGCCGTCGGCAAGCGTCACCGTTTCCTCGATCTCCTGTGTATCGCCTGTGCGGAGCACGGCGAGATCGCTGTTGACGAAGGCTTCGCCGTCCTCGCCGAAAATCTCGATGTCCGTCTTGCCGATCGCGTCTTCCCTGCGGAGGCCGGTGAGGTCGCACCAGCCCTTGTTGACGTAGAACTGCCTGAGGTCGGAGCGCTTGGCGTAGATCGACACCGGCACGTTGTCGATGAGATTGCGGAACACCTCGTTCTCGCGCATGCTCTCTTCCAACGCCTGCTCGCGCGCCTTGACGTCGGTGATGTCGGTGCTGGACCCGACCAGGTGCACCGACCCATCGAGCGCCACCAGCCGGCTCTTGCGCGTCATCAATTGCCGCACCGTGCCGTCGCGATGGGTAACGGGCTCCTCGATCTCGCGGCCGCGGCCGGTGACGACGACCTGGGTGTCGTCATGGGTGTAGGTTTCGGCGTCGTCTATGCCGAAAAGCTGGAGATCGGTTCGGCCGATGACCTCCTCCTTGGGGATGCCGGTCAGCGCGCACCAGGCCTTGTTGACGAATTCCATGCTCAGATCCTGCGCCTTGATGAAGGCGGCGACCGGCAGTTCGTCCATGACGTGGCGGAACAGGTCGATCTGGCGCATGCTTTCCTGCAGCGCCTTTTCGCGGCTCTTGATCTCCGAGATGTCGACGCGCACGCCGATGAAGGTGCCGTCCTCGGTGCGCATATCGTAGACCTGATACCAGCGGCCGTCCGCATTGAGGCGCTCATAGGACGAGTTGGGCAGGCGATAGCGGGCGAGGATGGCATTGAGCCAGACATCGGGGTCGCCTTCATAGAGCCTGTCGATTTCTGGATCGCCGCTCGATCGGAAATAGCCGACCGAATGTCCAAGTTCCAGGGCCGCGCGGAAGCTGCGGCCAGGCTGCCATGCCGGTTTCAGCTCCGGCAGCGTGTCCTGCAGCTTGCGGTTGGCAAAGACGAACTTGTCGTCGCGGTCATAGATGATGACGGCCGCCGGCAGCGACTCCAGCACCGTGGTGAGGTTCTTGCGGGCGTCCTCGGCTTCGGTCTCGCGGCGCTTCATGTCGGAAATGTCGAACAGGAAACCGGCGACATAGTTGCGGCCGCTGGGCATGCCGACGCGGTTCTTGCGCACGATGCGCGAGCGGCTGGCGCCCTCGGCGTCGAAAGTCTCCTCGACCTCGTAGGGCGTGCCGGTCGCCAGCACGGCGCGTTCGCTGTCTTCGAATTGCGCGGCGTCCTTTTGCTTGAGGAAGTCGCCGCCGGGCCTGCCCAGCATCGCTTGCGGGCTCTGTCCGAACAGTGCCGAAAACGCCTCATTGACGAAGACGAAACGCAGATTGTCGTCCTTTACGAAGATCGGGTCCTTGACGCCGTTGATCACCGCCTCGGCCAGCCGCGATTTCTCCAGCGCTTGGGCGAGTTCAGCCTCGCGATCCTTCATGTTGGTGACGTCGACATAGGAGATCAGCCTTTTGCCGCCGGCGAGCGGCGCCAGCGAGGCAATCAGCGTACGGCCGTCATTGCGTGGCAATTGCCTGGAGCCCACCAGGCCGGCCGAGATTTCTGCTTCGCGCTCGGCGATGTGGTCCTGCCATTCCGCATCGTCAGCACCGTACGGGTCCATATCGCGGCTGGCCTGCATCAGTTCGCGGAAGCCGCAGCCGATGCCGGCGCGCCGGGGATCGATTTCCCAGAAATCATAGAAGGCGCGGTTGATCACCTCCGCGCGCATGTCGGCATCGAGGACGAGCACGCCGATCGGCATCTGGTCGACCATCGTGCGAAGATTGGCGAAGGTCTCGGTGATCTTAGCGTTGGCACTCTCGATCTCGGCGTCGCGACGCTTGAGCTCGGAGACGTCGTAGTAGGTCAACAGCCGCTTGCCGCCGGACAACGCCGTCACGGAGAACATCATCGTCCTGCCATTGGCATGGAGAAATTCGCGTGGCGCAACCGAGCCGGCGCTGATCTCCTCGATGCGGGTGGCGAGGTAGTGCTGCCACTGCTGTCCATCGAGATCGCCGTAGATGCCGTTGCGGCGGTTGAGTTCCATCAACAGGCTGAACGGCGCGCCGACCGTGACGGCGCCGTCGGGAATCCTGGAGAGCTCGCGATAGGCCTTGTTGACGATGAGCGTGTCGAACTTCGCGTCAAGCACCACGACGCCCATATGCATGGCATCCATTGTCCGCTCGAGATCGGCGAGGTGCTGCGTAGCCTCGCCGGCCGGCGGATCGCTCTCGTCCTGCCGCAGTTCGTCCAGCGCACCGGCCAGTGCCGTGACGTTGCGGCCGATGCCGCGATAGCCGATGAATTCGCCTTCGCCGTCGAACCGCGGGGAACCGATGATCGAAACCCAGCGGCAGCCGGGACGGCCGCCCTTCAACTCATAAACAAAGTCGCGAAACGGCCGATGCGCCTGCAGATCCTCCAGATGCGCGGCGGCGTGTCGATTGCCGTGCACCATCTGCTTGAGGAAATCGAAGCGGAAACGGCCAAGAATGCTGGCGGGATCGATGCCGGTGGCGGCCTGGTAGTTCTCCGAAAGCCAGGAAAAGCGCAGCTCGGCGTCGGTCTCCCAGACCCAGTCGGCGCCGGCCCCGACCAGTTCGCGCAGCGCTTCGGGCGAACCCCCGACGGACGTATCCTCGCCGTTCACCACCCCTTTTCGGGAACCGCGTCCGCCGCGTGTTCCAACAGTCCCGTCAGCCATCCCGTTCCCACCCCGAAAGCCAAGGCCGAACCCCCTCAGCGGTTCGCCGGCGGAATGTGCCCGAGAAGCATTAATGATCCGCTAACCATAACCAATCCAGACTGCGGCCAGAGCCACATTGCCCTGCGGTATTCCGCCGGTTGTCGGCGGAACCCCGGCCGGGCTATAAGTCGGCGGGGGTGTTGCTGATGACCGGTTGGATCGTGCCTTGTTTCCTGTGCCTGGCGCTGCTTGCGGGCAGCGGCTGCGCACGCAGCTATGACGGCACGGTGGTGATCCCGAAGCCGCTCGATATCAGGCGGGTCTGGGATCGCGATCCGTCGCAGACTGAGGCCAGCCAGATGCAGGCGGCAGCCGGTGTGTTTCCGACGCCACCGCCGCAGGAGCCCTACCGGCCCGCGGCACGCAGGCACACGACACAAATAGCTGCGCCAAGGCGGCACGTCAGGTCCAGCCCTCCCAGCATGGCTTCCGAACCGGCCAATCCGCTCACCTGCAAGAATGTCAGCGAACCCGGCAAACGCTACAGGATGGTTTGCGAATAGCTGGTACTAGTGCAATTCCAGGAAAAGTGTGAAACGGTTTTCCGTCCGGAATTGCGTAAAACAAAGACATAAAGCGGTTCGCCGTTTCGGTGAAACGGTGAAACGCTCTAGGCGCAGGTTACTTCGCCGGGAAGAAAGCCGGCCCGACCACCCTGACCGGCCGCGAGCCGGCCAATGGCTCGACCGACTGTCGCTGGGCGGCGCCCCTGGCCTCTGCAGCGTCTGCGCCAGGCTGGAGAAGTTGCGCCACGGTGCCAAGATCCGGCTTCGCTGACGGCAAAGGAATGATCGCGTTGGCCATATTGGCTGGCGTCACCGTGCGCGCTCTCAGCTCGGCAACGCGCAGGTGATGGCGCTTGAGGTCGCAGGCCCTGAAGTTCGCATCACCGCGATATTTGAAGGCCGTCGGCAGGTCCTTGTAGGATGTGCGCGTATCGAGCGCGACCATCTCTTCGGTTTCAAGGCTTGGGTCACTGAGCGTGTACAGGTCGACGCCGGCATCGTCGCAGATGTAGCGGCACTGGTCGACCATCTCCTTGACATCGCCGCCTTGCACGAACTGCGATTTCGGCGCCGGGAAGAAATAGCCGTCGGTGAGACGAACGCAAAACAGCATCGAATTGCTGCCGATCATGGCGCCAGCCGGACGCTGTCTTTGTTGCCCGGCGGGCGTGCAGCCGAGCGCGACGAGCCTGGCCTGCAGTCCGGACGCATCCCGGCGCGAAATCGCGGCGCCGGCGATCTGGCGTTGCACCTGTGTGCGGCTTTTGGCGAGGTCGGCGCAAGCATTGAAGAAGCCCCCCACCGTACTTTGCGCCGTGCACCGGCGTTGCCTCTCCAGCCCCTGGATCGCCGCAAGCTGGCGACGCAGCTGCGCAAGCTCGGGGCTGATCCCGCCGCTGCGGCCGGACGGTGCCAGCTGGCTCCTGAGCGCGGCGCATGGATCGGCAAGGGAAGCCGAAATGCCGAGGACGCTTGCCGCTACCGACACCAGTGCAAAGGTCACGACCAGCCACAAACGCATCATCGGCGACACCTGGTCCCTGTACCCCTGTGGAGCCGATCGCCGCTCCAGCCGATTGAGCCTCAATGCGTGAGGCAAGTCTAATTCAAGAGACGCCAGCAACCGTCAGGTATTTTATGCCGAGTGTATTATGCCGGTTCCTGTAAATTCGCTATTACACTTTTGTTTCAAGATTGAGACGAGGCCAGGCTCGGGCGAGCCCGGGCCGCCGCAATCATCGATCCCGCGTTATCGGCCCTTGCGGATGAAACCTTTCTCCGGTGTCTCGCGTTGTGTCGGGCAAAGGAGACGAAGATGTCTATTCACTTCACTGTCTCTGGCCTGACCAGGAACCTGTTCCACTCGCTGGGGCTGGACCATGAGCGGGCTCCGAGAGCGCTCGATCCCGAACAGAGCCTGTTGCTGGAATGCTATCTGGCCGGACAGATTCCGGAATCCGCCTGGGCCGACTACGTCTTCGAGGCGCCGGAACTGCAGCGGCATGTCGATATCAGGCGCCCGCACAACTGATCAGAGCAATTCCAGGAAAGCGCGTAGCGCTTTCCCTTGGGAATTGCGTCAAGACAACGAGAGAGCGGGTCGCCGTTTCTGCGAAACGGTGAAACGCTCGCCCGCTCGCTTATTGCTTGGGCGAGGCGAATTGCAAGGTGAAGACATTGCCCGCGACGCCTTGCGCCAGCGTCGGCGAGAAGCTCAATGGCAGGCACTTTTGCAGAGCAGTGGTTGCGGCGTCGACGAATGATTTCCTGGTATCGGCATCGCCATCGACCTTGATCGCCGTCGGCCGCGGCGGACCGATCAGCGTGCCGTCGCGCTTGAAGCTGAAGCTCAAGGTGACGCTGGCATTTCCAACACCCGCCGGCGGCGTCCAGCACGCCTGGATGGCATCGCCGACCTCCGCCATCGTGTCGAGCGGCGCGGCATTGCACGGGTAGCCTCCGACCAACACAACACCGGCAATCGCAAACACTCTCGCTACGCCCTTCATCGCAAAGCTCCTCGTGTGTCGTCCGCCGACCATGATGGTAGGGTCGAAGCAGACGATGGCAATATGCCTGATGTCGGACTTTACAGCATGAGACGTGCCTGAT
The DNA here is from genome assembly GCF_000502335.1 of Mesorhizobium sp. L2C066B000. Classification (NCBI taxonomy): domain Bacteria; kingdom Pseudomonadati; phylum Pseudomonadota; class Alphaproteobacteria; order Hyphomicrobiales; family Phyllobacteriaceae; genus Mesorhizobium; species Mesorhizobium sp. L2C066B000. Next base: position 90,718 of record NZ_AYWZ01000003.1, on the reverse strand, counting down.
GGCGCATCGGCGAAAAGCAAAAGGCCGGCATTGCGCCGACCTTTCCCTTCACCCTTGCGCCAGTACATCCGTGGTCGCGCGGTGCCTTCAATAGACAGCGTTCTGGTTAATGAATCCTTAGCGTTGCGCGCTGGCCTGCGACTTCACATAGGCAATGTAGCCTCTGACATCGCCGGCCGGCTCGGCATAGGCCTGGCCGAGTTTCTTCTCCATCGCCGCGACATACTCCTTGGCCCATTTGGGCAGCGCATAGTCGATGACGGCCAGGAACTCCAGCGTCGATGCCAGGCGTATGTCGGCGATCGACGGGTGCTTGCCGCCGATGAACGGCTTGCCGTCCCTGAAGAAGGAGTGAAACACCTCCAGCGGCTCGGCAATTGCCGCCATGGCGGCCTTCTGCGCCTCGGACTTCTTCTCCGGATGGGCGTCGCTATGGCCGACCTCGCCGGCGTAGTGCGGGAAACCCAGCGCCGGATAGGTGGCGCGCGCCACATACGGGTAGAGCGTGCCGATCAGGTAGAACATGGCGCTGTCGACCATCGCCCGCTTGGCCGGCGCCTTGGGATAGAATTTCTCCAGCCCGTGCTTGTTGGCGAGATACTGCATGATGGCGCAGCTCTCCCACAGCACGCCGCGCGGCAGCCCCTTGTCCTCGATCATCGGCGTCAGATGCGCCGGATTGCGCGCCATATATTCCGGCGACCGGGTATGGCCCCAGGCGTCGGTCTCGGCGGCGTCGAACCCGGCCGCACGGGCAAACACCCGAACGGTCATGTTGTTGACGCTTGGCTTCAGCATCGAGAGCTTCAGCGCCGGTTTTTTCGCCGCCTTGGCCTTCGGCGCGGATTTCTTGGCAGCCGGCCTCGTCGCGGTTTTCGCGGCCGGCTTTGCGGCTGCCTTCGGCGCGGCCTTTACCGCCGCTTTTGCCGCCGGCTTCGCAGCCGCTTTTGCCGCAGGCTTGGGCGCTGATTTGCCAGCGCTCTTAACTGTCTTTGCCATTGTGGTCCTCCCCTTTTGCTGGCCGTCAGTATGGATTCTTCGGCGTCCGGTCGTCCGACAAGGTCGCGCGCGACCACTCGACCAGCGTCTGGATCGCGTCGGCAAGGTGCACTTCGGCGATGTTGTAGTCGCCGCGCGCAACGCGCAGCTTGTGCGCCTGCATCAAGACGTCGGCATGGGTGAAGCCGGCCGGCGGCTCGAAGCGGTAGGACGCCAGCTCGATCAGAAGGCCGAGCGGATCCTCGAAATAGATCGAATCCATGAAGCCGCGATCCTTGACGCCGCTGTGCTTGATGGCGCGCTCGTCGAGCCGGGCGACCGCCTGCAGGAAGGTCACGCGCGACACCGAGAACGCAATATGATGGACGCAGCCCGGTTCGGTGGGCGTGCGCCGCTTGACCGGCGTGCGGCTCTCGTCGGTGAAGACGGTGATCAACCTGCCGTCGCCGGGATCGAAATAGAGATGGCTTTCGCTTGGCTTGTCGAGATTGGGTTGCTCGAAAATGAACGGCATGCCGAGCACGCCCTCCCAGAAATCGATCGAGGTCTGGCGGCCGGCGCCGACGAGGGTGATGTGATGGACGCCCTGCGACTGCAGTTTCTGCATCGGTCTCCTCCTCGCCGACCCTCGCCTATGTTCCCCGGCGTCTTGCGCGCCGCAACGCCCTTTGGCGAGGCTTCGTACATGATGCTAGTGCAATTGGCCGCGCCGCGCCAGAAGCTCGCGGAAACTGCCGGCGCTGGATGGTGAACGGGGCTTGAGTTGCATGACCTGAGGCTATGCAACAGCTCTGAGCTCGGCCTCCTCCAGCGTACCCAGGCCCGCGCATTCGGCGCATGCCATCGTCTGCCCGGGACAGCCGGCCCGATGCGTGCCTTGCGGGCAGCAATGCCCTTTCGACTCGCGCCATTTCAAGCAATCGAAAACCTGCCCGCTGCCGTGACAGCACGGGCATATCATTTTTGCCGAACTCATACCTGCTATGCCCAACCAAATCCGCGTTGCCGCAGATGCTATCCCCGCACCGCAAGTAACAGAGATCGCTACGCTTTCAAGCGTCGCGGTCTGACTTAAATTGGGTGTATCTGTGACGCGGATTTGCCGGGTTTTCGCTGATGCCGCCGACCCTCGCGGTCACACGCGATCCGCGCGGCTGCTGCCCGAAATTGTCGATGATGCGGAAGGAAAGCGGTTGCTTGGTACGCCCAAGGGGAATCGAACCCCTGTTCCCGCCGTGAGAGGGCGGTGTCCTGACCGCTAGACGATGGGCGCGTTCAAGAACCGGCGATATAGGCTGACGGTTTGGAAAAAGCAACTGGGCTTCGAACGGCCGGACCGCTTCTGTGCAATCTCGGTTTGCGGACTTAGCGTTTCGGCTCGATCAGGTCCCACAGATTGCCGTAGAGATCGGCGAAAACCGCCACGGTGCCGTACGGCTCATGGCGTGGCGTTTCATGGAAATCGACGCCGTTTTCCAGCATCGTCGCATGGTCCCTGGCAAAATCGTCGGTTTCGAGAAACAAAACCACGCGGCCGCCGGTCTGGTCGCCGACGCGGCTTTTCTGCACATCGTCCAACGCTTCCGCCAAAAGCAGCCGGGGGCCTTGCCCGGCCGACGGCGTCACCGTCACCCAGTGCTTGCCGTCACCGAGATCGATGTTGTCGCAGAGCGCAAAGCCAAGCTTGCCGACATACCAGGCAATCGCCTCGTCATAATCGGCGACGACGAGCGTAACGGTTGCTATGCGGCGATGGTCGGCAAACCCGGTCATTGTTTCGGCCCGCTCATTTGTTGCGGATGGCGAAGCGGCCGATGATACGGCGCTCGGCGATGTCGTAGACGAAGATGGTGCGGCTGCCGTCGCTGAGCTCGGCGTCGATTGAAATTCGATTGCCCGACAGAGCCTGGCTGATCACCTTGGCTCCGACCGGGAGCACTATGTCGGCCGCGAGCGGCTCGCCGGGCGGAATTGGAATGTCGTTGGCGAGCGGCGGGTTCGCGGGCGGCGCTTTGCGCGATTTGTAGACAATGGCCGCGATCACCACCATAAGGGCCAGCAAAAGCAGGCCGAGATTGATGGCCATGAAGCGGATGAGCCTGCCGCGCACCCTTTCGATCTCGGGATCGAGCGGCTTTTCTTCTTCATCGGCAACGGGCCGGGCCATGGCAGAACTTTCCGGAACTTTTTCGATGAGCGCTCATAACGAAGAGACCCCTGAATTGATAGAGGCTGGACAATTCATAGAGGCGGCGCCGACCGTGCTCGAAGCCGGCGCGGAAGCGGCCGGCCAGCGCCTCGACCAATGGCTGGCGAGCGCCCTCGGGCCTGACATGTCGCGCAGCCGGGTGCAGATGCTGATCCGGCAAGGTGCCGTTTCGATCGACGGCAAGCCGGTCGACGAGACCAAGCGCAAAATGAGTGCCGGCGAGCGCGTATCGGTCGTCATGCCCGAGCCCGAACCGGCCGAACCGCAAGGCGAGCCCATCGCGCTCGACGTGCTTTATGAGGACGACGAGCTGATCGTCATCAACAAGCCGGCCGGCCTCGTCGTCCATCCCGGCGCCGGCAACTGGACCGGCACGCTGGTCAATGCCCTGATCCACCACTGCGGCGACAGTCTTTCAGGCATTGGCGGCGTCAGGCGGCCGGGCATCGTCCATCGGCTGGACAAGGAAACCAGCGGCGTCATGGTGGTGGCCAAGACCGACCGCGCCCACAAGGCGCTGTCGGAGGCCTTTGCCGACCACGGCCGCACCGGCGACCTCGAACGTGCTTATTTGGCGCTGGTCTGGGGAATCCCGTCGCGGCCGACCGGAACGGTCGACGCGCCGCTTGGCCGTGCCGCCGACCGCGTGCGCCGCGCCGTCGTGCCGGAAGGCCGTGACGATGCCCGCCACGCCGTGACCCATTTCACCGTCAAGGAGCGTTTCGGCGAGGGCCAGCAGGCGTTCGCCACCGCCAGCCTGGTCGAATGCCGGCTGGAAACCGGCCGCACCCACCAGATCCGCGTCCACATGGCCCATATCGGCCATCCCGTCATCGGCGACCCCGATTACGGCCAGGCCTTCCGCACCAAGGCCAACCGGCTGCCCGAACTGCTGAAGGGTCAGGTCAAGGCATTTTCCAGGCAAGCTTTGCATGCCTGGCTTCTTGCATTTCGGCACCCGGCTACCCATTTACCGATGAGGTTCGAGGCGCCGATACCGGGGGACATGGAGGAACTCGTCGGCGGCTTCCGCAAACTCTGAACCCGAGCAATTCCAGGAAAAGTGTGAAACGGTTTTCCGTCCGGAATTGCGTCTAAACAAGCCAGCTAAAACCTGAGCGGCATTGTTCACTTCAGCGTGACACACTGTTTCGTGTTGAACAAATGCCTGTCTTTTCTGGTTTTGTTCCTATATAAATCAGTTGCCGCGGGCGAGCCTTTTGGTGCTCGCGTCACATGCCCGCCGCGTTTCGGGGGCATCACTCCAATAGAGAGGGGGCGCAATCATGGCCCAGTCACTACCCAGTATTGTTTCCGGCGAAGGCGGCCTCAGCCGCTACCTGGAAGAAATCCGCCGCTTTCCGATGCTTCAGCCGCAGGAAGAGTACATGCTCGCCAAGCGCTACGCCGAGCATGAAGACACTTCCGCTGCGCACAAGCTCGTCACCAGCCATCTTCGGCTCGTCGCCAAGATCGCCATGGGCTATCGCGGCTACGGCCTGCCGATCGGCGAAGTGATCTCGGAAGGCAATGTCGGCCTGATGCAGGCCGTCAAGAAATTCGAACCCGAGCGTGGCTTCCGCCTCGCGACCTACGCCATGTGGTGGATCAAGGCCTCGATCCAGGAGTACATCTTGCGCTCGTGGAGCCTGGTCAAGATGGGCACGACCGCCAATCAGAAGCGCCTGTTCTTCAACCTGCGCAAGGTGAAGGGCAAGATCCAGGCGCTGGACGATGGCGACCTCAAGCCCGACCAGATCACCGAGATCGCCACCCGGCTGAACGTGTCGGAAGCTGAAGTCGTGTCGATGAACCGCCGCCTGTCCGGCGACGCGTCGCTGAACGCGCCGATCCGCGCCAGCGAAGGTGAATCCGGCGAATGGCAGGACTGGCTGGTCGATGACCACGAAAGCCAGGAAGACATGCTGATCGAGCAGGACGAGCTGGAAAACCGCCGCGGCATGCTGTCGGGCGCTCTGGCCGTGCTCAACGATCGTGAGCGGCGCATCTTCGAGGCCCGCCGCCTCGCCGAGGAGCCGCTGACGCTGGAAGAACTGTCGTCCGAGTTCGACATCAGCCGCGAGCGCGTGCGCCAGATCGAGGTGCGCGCCTTCGAGAAGGTGCAGGACGCGGTCAAGGCCGCCGCCAAGCGCCAGATGCAGGCGCTGCGCACGATCGAGGCGCAGCCGGCGGCCTAAGGCTGGGTTCGGTTAAGGAACAGAAGGCGGCGTCGGGAAACCGGCGCCGCCTTTTTTGTTTTGTCGTCCGTCGGCGGTTAGCGAAAGTCGGACAACAGCTGATCTCCCCCCTTGAGGGGGAGATGTCCGGCAGGACAGAGGGGGGCGTGACGGATCGCAGCTTGCGATTTTAACTATCCCCAACCTGGAATTGTTCGAGCACACAGCAAAGGTCGGCGGGACAGCACCCCCTTCTGCCCTGCCGGGCATCTCCCCCTCAAGTGGGGAGATTGGCAGCTTCGGCGACGGCGCCTACAGCATGAACCGATCTACAGCCCATCCAGCGGAAACTTGAGATACCGCCTCCCATTGGCCTCCGGTTCCGGCAGCCGTCCACCATTCATGTTGACCTGCAGCGCATGCAGGATCAGCCGCGGCATCGGCAGTGTCTTGTCGCGCGCTTCGCGCAAGTCGACGAACTCGGCTTCGCTGCGCGCCGCAACGAGGTGGATATTCTTTGCCCTCTGCTCGGCGACCGTGCTCTCCCAGCACGGCTCGCGCCCGCCGGCCTGATAGTCGTGGCCGACGAACACCCGCGTATCGTCCGGCAGCGCCAGAATGCCCTCAATCGAATGCCACAGCCGCGCGGCACTGCCGCCGGGAAAGTCCGTCCTTGCCGAGCCGCTGTCGGGCATGAACAGCGTGTCGTGGACGAAGGCTGCGTCGCCAATGACATAGGTGATCGAGGCGAGCGTGTGGCCGGGCGAGAACAGCACCTTGACCGGCAGGTTGCCGATCATGAACGTTTCGCCTTCCCCAAACAGCCGGTCCCACTGCGAGCCGTCTGCGGGGAAATCCGGCCAGTTGTAGATCGCCTTCCACAGCGCCTGGACTTCGATGATCCTGTCGCCGATCGCCGTCGGCGCGCCGGTCTTTTCCCGGAGATAGTGCGCCGCCGAGAAATGATCGGCATGCGGATGGGTGTCCAGGATCCACTCGAGCTCCAGCCCGTTTTCGCGGATAAAATCCAGCAAGGCGTCGGCATTCTTCGTCGCCGTCGCGCCGGATTTTTCGTCGAAATCGAGGATCGGGTCGATGACGGCGCAGCGTCTCGTCACCGGGTCGGTGACGACATACTGGATGGCGCCGGTCGGCTTGTCGTAGAAGCCGGCGACCTCAGGTTTGGCCGAAGCGATGTCCAATGTCCGGCCCCCCTGCCCCTTGCCCGACAGGAACCGTTTTCTCCGTCGGGTTGAACAAGAGCATGGTCATCTGGCAAAGCGCGCCGGTCAAGCACGCCTTGCCACAAATAGGACTGAAGCCCCAAATAGCTCCGACGGAGAAAACCTAGGCTGACGGCTGCTTGGTCTTCCTGAGATAGGGCAGGATCGTCTCGAAAGCGCCAAAACGCTTGACCGCATCTTCGTTCGAAACCGCGGCGGTGATGATCACATCCTCGCCCTGCTTCCAGTTGGCCGGCGTCGCCACCTGGTGCTTGGCCGTCAGCTGCATGGAATCGACCGCGCGCAGGATCTCGTCGAAGTTGCGGCCCGTCGTCATTGGGTAAGTCAGCACCAGCTTGATCTTCTTGTCCGGCCCGATGACATAGACCGAGCGCACCGTGGCGTTGTCGGCCGGCGTGCGGCCTTCCGACGTCTCGCCGGCGCCCGCCGGCAGCATGTCATAAAGCTTGGCCACCTTGAGGTCCTTGTCGCCAATCAGCGGGTAGTGCACCGTCTGGCCGGTCGCCGTCTTGATGTCGGCCTGCCACTTGTCGTGGCTCGCAACGGGATCGACGGAAATGCCGATGACCTTGACGTTGCGCTTCTTGAACTCGCCTTCGAGCCCCGCCATCGTGCCCAGCTCGGTGGTGCAGACCGGGGTGAAATTCTTCGGATGGCTGAACAGGATCGCCCAGCCGTCGCCGATCCAGTCATGAAACTTGATCGGCCCTTGCGTGGTCTCGGCGGTGAAGTCAGGCGCGATGTCGTTGATACGAAGGCTCATGGCATTATTTCCCCAGCAACAGATTTCGTCAGGAGCGGCCGTGGACGGCGTCAACGCTCCGGCATTCCCGCATCTTAGCGCAAAAATCGCGGCTGCAGGACAATAGAAAACTATTATTGGCGACGGAACGAGCACTTTCGTTCTACGGACCGACGTTGGGCCGACAATCTTTCGTTTGTGCGGGAAAGGCTCAGGCCTTGTTGACCGCCAGCGACGTGGCCAGGTCTTCCATGCGCTGGGCGAGCGCGCCGAGCGCGCTGGTCAGCACAGTGTCGTTCTTGTCGGCCTTGGTCAGCGCTTCGTCGCGCGTCTTGCGCAGCGTCTGCACTTCGGTCTCCATGCCCTTGACCCGCTTCTGCAGCTCCGAAAGCTCGTCCATCACCATGATGCCGGCCATCACCGTCAGCCGCTGGTCGCCGATCTCGCCGAACGAATCCTTCAGATGCGAGACATAACGGTCGAACCGCTCGGCGAGGTCGATCAGGTGCTCTTCCTGACCCTCGTCGCAAGCCATGCGATACTGCTTGCCGTCGATGGAAACCGTGACCTGTGCCATGGCCTGCAGCTCCTACCTGTCCAGCACCGCGCGGATGGTTTCCATGGCGGTCACCAAGCGGCGCGACACTTCCTTGTTGGCATCTTCCAGCCGTTCGGCGCGGGCTTCGGAATTGTCGAGTTCCTGCGCCAGCCGTGAACGGTCGGCGTTCATGCGCTGCACCTCAGCCTCGGCTTCGGAATAGTCGCGCTCGTGCTCGAGCTTGGCCGCGACGGCGTTTTCCAGCCCCTCGATGGCCTTGCCCAGCCTGTGGATGACTTCCTTGAGTGTGGTTTCGCCGGTCATGGCCTTCGTCCTGTGCCCTGCCCATCACCGAATCGCTTCGCGTTCAGAACGCGTTAACAAGGAAACATTAGGCACCGGGTGAAGGCAACGTCAACAAAGCTCTCGCGACTGTCCCCCGCTAACGCTAATGTAGGTCGCCCCATAAGGTCTCAAAGCCATCACAAGACCGGCAAATGTGCAGCCGATTTGTTGACTAAAAGCCCGTGGCTGCTATGTGTCGCGCACTCTTTCCTGGGCTCTGCCAAGCCCACAAATCCCCACCCCGGAGGTACCATGACGTCGCGTGAACAACATGACCGGATGGCCAATGCGATCCGTTTTCTCTCCATGGACGCCGTCGAGAAGTCCCAGTCCGGCCATCCCGGCCTGCCCATGGGCTGCGCCGACATCGCCACAGTGCTGTTCACCCGCTTTCTGAAATATGATCCGAAGAACCCCCATTGGCCGGACCGAGACCGCTTCATCCTGTCGGCCGGCCACGGTTCTATGCTGCTCTACTCGCTGCTGCATCTGACCGGTTACGAGGACATGACCCTCGACCAGATCAAGCATTTCCGCCAGCTGGGTTCCAAGACTGCCGGCCATCCCGAATACGGCCATGCCACCGGCATCGAGACGACGACCGGCCCGCTCGGCCAGGGTCTCGCCAATTCGGTCGGCTTCGCGCTCGGCGAGCGCATCATGAACGCCGCCTTCGGCAACGACCTCGTCGACCACTACACCTATGTCCTGGCCGGCGACGGCTGCCTGATGGAAGGGGTTTCGCAGGAAGCCATCGCGCTGGCCGGGCACCTCAAGCTCAACAAGCTGATCGTCTTCTGGGACAACAACAACATCTCGATCGACGGTCCGGTTTCGCTTGCAGACAACACCGACCAGGTCGCCCGCTTCCAGGCCTCGGGCTGGAACGCCAGCCACATTGACGGCACCGACCCCGAGGCAATCGCCTACGCCATCGAAGCCGCCCGCCATTCCGACAAGCCGACGATGATCGCCTGCAAGACGACCATCGGCTTCGGCGCCCCGACCAAGGCCGGCACCAACAAGGCGCACGGTTCGCCGCTCGGCGCCGACGAGATCGCAGGCGCGCGGAAATTCTTCAACTGGGACTCGCCGCCCTTCGAAATTCCGGCCGACATTCTCGACGCCTGGCGCACCGCCGGCAAGGCCGGCGTCAAGCCGCGCACCGACTGGGAAGGCCGGCTCGCCAAGGCCAAGCCTGAGTTGAAGGCCGAGTTCGAGCGCCGCCTTGCCGGCAAGCTGCCGTCGAATTTCGATGCCGTCATTGCCGACTACAAGAAGAAGCTGTCGGCCGACAAGCCGAAGGTCGCCACCCGCAAATCGTCGGAAATGGCGCTGGAAGTCATCAACGGCGCGGTGCCGGAAACCATCGGCGGCTCTGCCGACCTCACCGGCTCCAACAACACCAAGACCAGCCAGACCAAGAACATCACGCCGGACGATTACGGCCAGCGCTATGTCCACTACGGCATCCGCGAGCATGGCATGGCGGCCGCCCTCAACGGCCTGACGCTGCATGGCGGCCTCATCGCCTATGGTGGCACCTTCATGTGCTTCTCCGACTATGCCCGTCCGTCGATGCGGCTGGCGTCGCTGATGGGCATCCGCTCGATCTTCGTCATGACCCATGATTCGATCGGTCTGGGCGAAGACGGGCCGACCCACCAGCCGGTCGAGCACCTGGCGGCGCTCCGCGCCATCCCCAACCACAATGTCTTCCGTCCGGCCGACGCGGTGGAAACCGCCGAATGCTGGCAGATTGCCATTGAATCGGAAAAGACCCCGTCCACCCTGGCGCTGACCCGCCAGAACCTGCCGACGGTGCGCACCGAGCACTCGGCCAGGAACCTCAGCAGCCAGGGCGCCTATGAACTGGCCGCGGCGAGCGGCGAAGCGGCGGTGACGATCTTCGCGACCGGCTCCGAGGTCGAGATCGCGCTCGGCGCCCGTGATTTGCTTGAAAAGCATGGGCACCCGACCCGCGTCGTCTCGGTGCCTTGCTTCGAACTGTTCGACCGGCAGAGCGACGCCTACCGCAAGGAGACGATCGGCAACGCGCCGATCAAGATGGCGATCGAGGCCGGCATCCGCCAGGGCTGGGATCACCTGATCGGCTCCGACGGCATCTTCATCGGCAAGACCGGCTTCGGCGCTTCCGGCACCATCGAGCAGCTCTACCCGCATTTCGGCATCACCGCCGAAGCCGCGGCCAAGGCCGCGGAAGCCCGCCTGCACGGCAAGTAAGATCAGGGTCAGTCCCGCGCACCTCCAAGGCGGATTCGCGGGGCTGGACCAACCTAATCGATTTAAATTCGGCCTTCTGCGGCTGGATTCTTGTGCCATCCGCCGCTATGAAGCTGCGGACCCATCTGCCGCCTTCAGCTCCCAGGGAGAGTAAAATGACCGTCAGAGTTGCCATCAACGGATTTGGCCGCATCGGCCGCAACATCCTGCGCGCCATCCATGAATCCGGCCGCAAGGACATCGACGTCGTCGCCGTCAACGACCTCGGCCCGGTCGAGACCAACGCGCATCTGCTGCGCTATGACAGCGTGCACGGCCGCTTCCCGCACGAAGTGTCGGTCTCGGGCGACCAGATCACCGTCGGCAAGGAGACCTTCAAGGTCACCGCGATCAAGGACCCGGCGCAGCTGCCGTGGAAGGAGCTCGGCATCGACATCGCGCTCGAATGCACCGGCATCTTCACCGCCCGCGACAAGGCTGCCGCGCACTTGACCGCTGGCGCCAAGCGCGTCGTCGTCTCCGCGCCTGCCGAAGGTGCTGACCTCACCGTCGTCTACGGCATCAACCACGACAAGCTGACCAAGGACCACATCGTCATCTCGAATGCGTCCTGCACCACCAACTGCCTGGCGCCGCTGGCCGCCGTGCTGCACGAGACCGTCGGCATCGAAAAGGGCATGATGACGACGATCCACTCCTACACCGGCGACCAGCCGACGCTGGACACCATGCACAAGGATCTCTACCGCGGCCGCGCGGCTGCCCTGTCGCAGATCCCGACCTCGACCGGTGCGGCCAAGGCGATCGGCCTGGTGCTGCCCGACCTCAAGGGCAAGCTCGACGGCATCTCGATCCGCGTGCCGACCCCCAACGTCTCGGTTGTCGACTTCAAGTTCATCGCCAAGCGCGCCACCACCGTGCAGGAGATCAACGAAGCGGTGATCGCCGCCTCCAACGGCAAGCTCAAGGGCATTCTCGGCGTCACCCATCATCCGAATGTGTCGATCGACTTCAACCACGATCCGCGCTCGTCGATCCTGGCGCTCGACCAGACCAAGGTCATGGACGGCAACTTCGTTTCGGTGCTGTCCTGGTACGACAATGAGTGGGGCTTCTCCAACCGCATGGCCGACACCTCGGTCGCCTTCGGCAAGACCATCGCCTGACCTGAAGGCATCGTCTTGCAGCTTCGAACGCCCGGCTTTGCCCGGGCGTTTTTCGTCAGCGCGCCGGGCAAGGCGCGCCGAGCCGCCAAACGCCGGAAAATCAGCGGCATAAGGCAAAAAGCCATCCTTGCGCCTTGCACCGGCCATGCCTTCGCCCCACTCTCCCGTGAATCGGTAGAAAGAGGAATTCGAGGGGCAAATCACGGATGGAGCATGCGATCTATCTCGTCACGCTGGTCGGCACAGCGCTAGTCGTCGCCGCAGCGTTCTCGAGCCTGATCGCCTTCCGCTTCGGCGCCCCTTTGCTGCTGCTCTTCCTCTGCATCGGCCTCGCCAGCGGCGTCGATGGTCTCGGCATCGAATTCGACAATGCGCGCGTGGCATATTTTGCCGGCTCGCTGGCGCTGGCGGTCATCCTGTTCGATTCCGGTTTCGGCACGCCGCTCAACGCGCTGCGCCAGGCGGCCGGACCGGCGCTGTCGCTGGCGACCTCCGGCGTAATCCTGACCACTGGCCTGTTCGGCGCCGCCGCCTATTATCTGCTCGACCTCAGCTGGCTGGAATCCTTCCTTCTGGGAGCTGCCGTCGCCTCGACCGACGCGGCTGCGGTGTTCTTCCTGCTGCGCGCCGGCGAAATCAATCTGCGCGAGCGCGTGCGCGCCACGCTCGAAGTCGAATCCGGCACCAACGACCCCATCGCCATCTTCCTGACCATCACGCTGGTCGAGATCATCGCCGCCCACGCCAATCCCGAGACCCATGTGCTGGTCACCGACCTGATCCTCGGCTTCCTGCTCAATATGGGGCTCGGCGCCGTCGTCGGCGTGCTTGGCGGGCTCGGCATCGTGCGCCTCGTCGACCGGCTCAACCTCGACCATGGCTTGCTGCCGATCTTCGTGCTAACCCTGTCGCTGATGGTGTTCGCCGCGGCCGGCGCCATTGGCGGCTCGGGCTTCCTGGCGGTCTATCTCGCCGGGCTGATTGCCGGCAACTCCGACATCCGCGCCGTCACCATCCTGAAGCGCTTCCAGGACGGCATGTCGTGGCTGGCACAGATCATCATGTTCCTGATCCTCGGCCTGTTCGCGACACCCTCGCAGTTTCCGGCGATCATGGTGCCGGCGGTGCTGCTCGGCCTGTTCCTGATGTTTGTAGCGCGCCCGGTCGCCGTCTGGCTCTGCCTTATCCCGTTCCGCCTGCCGCGTCCCGAGATCGCCTTCGTCTCCTGGGTCGGCCTGCGCGGCGCCGTGTCCATCCTGCTTGCCATCACCCCGCTGCTCGGCGGACTGGAGAACGGCCGCACCATCTTCAACGTCGCCTTCATCATCGTGCTGGTATCGCTGGTGGTGCAGGGCTGGTCGGTCGGTCCGCTGGCGCGCCGGCTCGGCCTGATCGTGCCGGCGAGGCTCGGGCCGCTCGACAAGGTCGAACTCGAACTGCCGGGCTCCGCCCACCACGAACTGCTCGCCTACCGCGTGGCGCCCGGCAGCCCGGTGGCGCGCGGCGAGCGTATCCCGCGCTGGGCACGGCCCTCGTTGGTGCTGCGCGACGGCCGCTCGATGCGTTTCCAGGACATGGGCCGGCTCGCGGCCGGCGACCAGGTTTACATCTTCGTGCCCGACCGCTATCCGCGCCTGCTTGACAAGCTGTTTGCCAGCCGCGCCGTAGTCGACCCCGANACATCTTCGTGCCCGACCGCTATCCGCGCCTGCTTGACAAGCTGTTTGCCAGCCGCGCCGTAGTCGACCCCGAGGATGCCGACTTCTTCGGCGCCTTCGCCGTCGATCCCGCCCGCTCGGCCGCAGAGCTCGAGGCCGCATACACACCGGGATTGAGCGAAGCCGAGCAGAAGCTCACCGTCGGCGCGCTGGTGACGGCAAGGCTTGGCGGCCATGCCGAATATGCCGACCGGGTGCTGATCGGCCCGATCGAATTGATCGTCCGCGACGTCGACGACAAGGGCAAGATCACCGGTCTCGGCCTCTCCTTCGAGCCGACCGCGCCGGTGGCGCGGGTTCCGGTGTTCCTGAGCGCCGGCGAGATCGGCGATCGTGTCTCCGCCTTCATCCGCAACTGGCGCAAGCCGACCGAGACGCAGACTGCAGAGGCGACAGCCAATGAGAAGGCCCTTGAGCCGACGGCGGAAAAGATAACGACAGAAGGCTGACAAGCGATCGGTTCACGCTGACGTCCCGCATCATCACGACAGCCTTCGCCTTGATCTCAAAATTTAGCTCGCACCCCGGCTCAAGCCTTGCATCGTCATCGATGCGAGGTATGGTCCCGGCGATTTTCCACGGAAAGGAACCCGCATGGCCGCCTTCAAGACACTCGACGATATCGGCAATATCAGCGGCAAGCGCGTGCTGGTGCGCGTCGACCTCAACGTGCCCGTCGCCGACGGCAAGGTCACCGACGCCACCCGCATCGAACGCATCGCGCCGACCATCGCCGAGCTGTCCGGCAAGGGCGCCAAGGTCATCCTGCTCGCGCATTTCGGCCGCCCGAAGGATGGTCCCTCGCCCGAATTCTCGCTGGAGCCGATCGCCAAGGCTGCCGCGGAGGTGCTTGGCCGCCCCGTCGGCTTTGCCGGCGACTGCGTCGGCGACACGGCGGGCAGTGCGGTCGCCGCCATGAACAAGGGCGATGTGCTGCTGCTGGAAAACACCCGCTTCCACAAGACCGAGGAGAAGAACGACCCGGCCTTTACAGAGCGGCTCGCCGCCAATGGCGATATCTTCGTCAACGACGCCTTTTCCGCCGCCCACCGGGCGCACTCCTCGACCGAAGGCCTGGCGCGGCTGTTGCCGTCCTATGCCGGCCGCACCATGCAGGCCGAGCTCGAGGCGCTGGAGAAGGGGCTCGGCAATCCGGTCCGCCCTGTCGTCGCCATTGTCGGCGGCGCCAAGGTGTCGACCAAGATCGACCTGTTGATGAACCTGGTGAAGAAGGTCGACGCGCTGGTGATCGGCGGCGGCATGGCCAACACTTTTCTCGCCGCGCGTGGCACCGCTGTCGGCAAGTCGCTGTGCGAGCATGACCTTGCCGCGACCGCCAAGCAGATCATGATCGAGGCCGCCGAGGCCGGCTGCGCCATCATCCTGCCTGTCGACGGTGTCGTCGCCAAGGAATTCAAGGCGGGTGCGGCCAGCGAGACCGTTGCCATTTCGGATGTCCCGGCTGACGGCATGATCCTCGATGTCGGCGAAAAGACCGTGAAGACGATCGGTGAATGGATCGACCGCGCCGCGACGCTGGTCTGGAACGGCCCGCTCGGCGCCTTCGAGATCGAGCCTTTCGACCACGCCACGGTGGCGGCGGCCAGGCACGCGGCGGCCCGCACCAGGGCCGGCAAGCTGGTCTCGGTCGCCGGTGGCGGCGATACGGTGGCCGCCCTCAACCATGCCGGCGTCGCCGACGACTTCACCTATGTCTCGACCGCCGGCGGCGCTTTCCTCGAATGGATGGAAGGCAAGCCGCTGCCCGGCGTCGACGTGCTGAAGAAACAAGCCTGACCGGATCGGGGGCGCAAAAACGGACGCCAGGAACTTTCAATCGATTCGAGCTTTCCGATCCCATTCCTTTGGCGGTAGACTTCCGTTACGCGCGGAACGTACCCCCTTAGGAGAAGAAAAATGAGCGAACGTCTCGAAGACATTGCCGCCGCGATGGTGGCCGGCGGCAAGGGCCTGCTGGCCGCCGATGAGAGCTCCGGCACCATCAAGAAGCGCTTCGACGTTATCGGCGTCGAATCGACCGCCGATAGCCGCCGCGACTACCGCGAGATGATGTTCCGCGCCAAGGACGCAATGACGAAGTACATCTCCGGCGTCATTCTCTACGACGAGACCATCCGTCAGAAGGCTGCCGACGGCACGCCTCTGGTCGACATCATCAAGGCGGCGGGCGCCATTCCCGGCATCAAGGTCGATGCCGGCGCCAAGCCACTCGCCGGCTTTCCCGGCGATACCGTTACCGAAGGCCTCGACGGCTTGCGCGAGCGGCTCGCAGATTATTACAAGCTCGGCGCCCGCTTCGCCAAATGGCGCGCGGTGATCGACATCGACACCGGCAAGGGCGTGCCCTCGGTCAATTCGATTGCCTCCAACGCCCATGCGCTGGCCCGCTATGCCGCACTGTGCCAGGAGGCTGGCATCGTGCCGATCGTCGAGCCGGAAGTGCTGATGGACGGCGCGCACGACATCGACACCTGCTACGACATCTCGAAGGCAACGCTGATCAAGCTCTATGACGAGCTGCATGCGGCGCGCGTTTTGCTGGGAGGCACCATCCTGAAGCCGAACATGGTGCTGGCCGGCAGGAAGTCGGGCAAGGTGAGCAGCCCCGAAGAGGTCGCGGAAAAGACCATAAAACTGTTCCGCGAAACCGTACCGGCAGCGGTGCCGGGCATCGCCTTCCTTTCGGGCGGGCAGTCGGACGAGGAGGCGACCGCCAACCTCAACGCCATCAACGCCATCGGCCAGCATCCGTGGAAGCTGACCTTCTCCTATGGCCGCGCCTTGCAGGCCGCCCCGCAAAAGGCCTGGAGCGGCAAGGCATCGAACGTCGCCGCCGGCCAGGCCGCCTTCACCCATCGTGCCCACATGAACCATCTGGCGGCGCTGGGACAATGGACGGCGAGCCTCGAACAGGCCGCCTGAGCGCAGTCCTCCCGTTGTCATACAACCCGGGCCGATGCGCCCGGGTTTGTTTATGCAAAGCCCGGCTTGGACGGAGTTCGTCCATCCTTATCTCCTTTTCGGCAAAAGCTGACGGCGATGTCGGTTTCTGCCCACCCCAAACGTCCTTGGGTGAACAGACAGGGAGAACTTCATGACTCGCAGCAAGGTGGTTTCGCGTGAAGACTGGTTTGAGGCGCACAAGGCGCATCTGGCGCGCGAGAAGGAATTGACACGGTTGCGTGAGCGCATCGCCGCCGAGCGGCGTGAACTGCCCTGGATGAAAATCCGCAAGGACTATGTCTTCGAGACCGAGCAGGGTCCGAAGAACCTGGCCGGACTGTTCGGCGCCAACAGCCAACTGATCGTCTACCACTTCATGATGACGCCAGGATCGAACCACCGCTGCGAAGGCTGCTCCTTCCTTGCCGACCATATAGACGGCGCCGATCAGCATCTCAGGCGCCACGACGTGTCGCTGGTGGTGGTTGCGCGCGCGCCGCTGGCGGAACTGCTGCCTTACAAGCAGCGTATGGGCTGGAAATTCGACTGGGTGTCGTCCTACGCCTCGGATTTCAACTTCGACATGCAGGTCTCCTTCACCGACAAGCAGATCGCGGCCGGCGACACCACCTACAATTTCGAGACGCGTCCGCGCACGTCAAAGGACCTTCCCGGCACCAGTGTTTTCTACAAGGACGAGAACGGCGACATCTTTCTCACCTTTATGTCGCGCGCCCGCGGCGGCGAGGCGCAGATCGGCACCTATGACTATCTCGATATGACGCCGAAGGGCCGCGGCGAAAATGGCCCTTATCAAAGCCTGATGGACTGGGTGCGGCTGCATGACGAATATCAGGAAAAGCAGGCGGCTAAGGAAAACTGCTGCGACTAGAAGCGCGTTCACCTGCGCCCAAACATGCGCTAAGGCTGCCGTTAACCTCTAACGGTATTGCCATGCGCTTCCCGGCCCTTCTTACCTGGCTCGCCTACCCCGTCTATGTCTGGCAGGGCCTCGGCGTGCGCCGCCGCACCACCCGCATGCTGCCGGCACAAGGGCCGGTCATGCACGAAATAACGGGCAAGGCGCCGGCCATCTCGCTGCTGGTGCTGGGCGATTCCTCGGCCGCTTCCGTCGGCATCGGCAATTCCGAGAACGGGCTTGCCGCGCAGCTTGCCGTCATGATCGCGCAGCGAACCGGCCTTGCCGTGCGCTGGCGCGCCGCCGGCTTCAACTCGGCAACGTCGGGCCAGATCCGCGACCATGTGCTGCTCAATCTGTCGGCCGATCGGTGGACGCATATAGTGCTGGCCATCGGCACCAACGACACCAAGAATTTCCACTCGGTGCCGCGCTTCAAGAAAGAGTTCGGCGGCCTGCTTTACGCGCTGCGCGCCAAATGGCCGGAGGCCCGCGTCGTCTGGTCGCCGGTGCTGGAATTCACCCGTGCGCCGGCCATGCCGCCGCTGCTCGGCAAGATACTCGAAATCCGCGCTACCGCAATGAACCGCATGGGCGAGCGCCTCTGTTTCGAGCGCGGCGCCGTGCCGGCGCCACGGCTGCCGATCACCAACCCTGAGGCCGGCTTTGCCTCCGATGGCTTTCATGCCTCGGAAGCCGGTTACCGCGCCTGGGCCGAACATCTGGTCGGATGGGTGCTCGCCGATTGACCTGAGGGGGCACAAGCTCGGACTGGTGGGCTTCAGAGAACTGACGCGAGTATTTCCAAATACTGTTGATTGCAGCCTGCTTCCAATGGATCTGAGCCAGAATATCATCCAGCAGCAATGGACGAGCTACGGCCTGGATTCCGAAACCGGCAACGACACCTGCACGCTGACCGGCAACCGCGCCGAATCGAGCAAGCATGTCATTCCGGCCGGCCCGGCCAACGCCACGCCTTTTATTGCGGCGAACCTGCCGGAATTCATGACGACGCGCGGTGGCGATTACTTCTTCGTGCCCAGCCTCAACGCCATCCGGATGATTGCCATGGGAACGGTGGACCCGACCTGACCCTCAAGGCTATGCCCAGTGCCCCAGCGCACCCGCCAGCGCGATGGCCGCCATGGCGATCAGGGCCAGCTTCCAGAAATCGCCGCGCCGCTTCAGGCCCGGCCAGCCGAGCGGCTTGATCAGCTGAATGGCCATCATGCCGATGATGACGAGCGCGAGGAGTTTCGACATGCCCGCCTTTGAGCAGCATCGCGACAGGCTGTCAAAGCGGTTCTTGCATGGTCTCGGTCGACTTGGCCATTCCTGACAAAAGGCTCGTTTCCGAACCGACCGCCAAGCACCTCGCAGCTTTCTTCAACGAGCTGACATGCTCCTGACAGACTGCTGTCAGGAGGGGTATGCGATAGTGTCTCCATCAGAGAAGAGGAGATGGTCATGAACAGCTTTGGTATTTTGAACAGCGTACAGCACTATGTCGGCAAGATCCGCACGATGCGCAATGAAGTCCGTACCCAGCGCTTCCTGAACTCCTTGCCGGCGGACATCCGCAAGGACATTGGCTGGCCGGATATGTATGAGGGTCACAGCCGCATTCGCGAGATCTGAGGCGTTTTACATGACAATGCTTGGATGCGGACCCCGCAACGCCCGGATCATTGACATCGACCCCCGGGCGGCGACCCCTCGGGCTGGCGCAAAGACTTTTGGCGCCTGCTGCGGACAATGCTGAAGGCTCCTGACAGAATGCTGTCAGGAGCACCATGCCATAAACGTGTCAGGAGACATGAATGGTGAAAAGCTGGAACGACAGGCTGAACACGCCGGGCGTCAACGGCGTGAAGCCGACGCCACGCACAATGGGCGACGTCGTCGAGGGCCAGCCGATGCTGGTGCCGACGGCCCGTCAGGTCGATGATTTCATTCGCACGATCCCCAACGGCGTCGAGATGGATGTACGCGCCTTGCGCACCGCGCTCGCCATCGAGCATGGGGCGCAAGTGACATGTCCGGTAACCATCGGCTATCATCTGCGAACCGTCGCCGAAGCCGCCAATGAGGATCTCGAACGCGGCATGACGCTGAACGATATCACGCCGTACTGGCGTGTGCTCGACGTGAACACGCCGACAACGAAGAAGTTGTCCTTCGGCGCGGAATTCGTCGCCGTGCAGCGCAAGCGCGAAGGACTTAAACCATAATGCGTGTCGCCCAAAAGTGCGCAGCGGTTTTTGGGAGAACGACAAGCATAAAACAGGACATGGATGTCACCCGGAACCGGTTTTGGCCCCATGACATTCATAGACAAGCAGCCGAGGGACCATACGATGCGACGTGCCGACAGGCTCTTTCAGATCGTGCAGCACCTGCGTGGCGGCCGGCTGGTCACCGCCCAGAAGCTCGGCACATGGCTCGAGGTTTCCGAGCGGACCATCTACCGCGATATCGCCGATTTGCAGTCGACCGGAGTGCCGATCGACGGCGAGGCCGGCGTCGGCTACATGATGAGGGAGGGTTTCGACCTTCCGCCGCTGATGTTCACGCGTGACGAAATCGTCGCGCTGGTCGCCGGCGCCCGCATGGTGCGGGCCTTTGGCGGCGCGGCCATGGCGCGTGCGGCCGACGAGGCGCTGGTCAAGATCGGCGCCGTCCTGCCCGACGCCGAGAAGGACCGCATCGCCCGCACCGAGATCCACACGCCGATGTGGGTGGTGAGCGACGCCGCGCGTGAGGCGATCGACGTGATCGAGCGCGCTGTCGAGAAGCGACAGGTGCTGACCATCGACTACCGCGACGAGGCCGGCCGCGGCACCGGGCGTGACATCCGTCCGCTCGGACTGTGGTTCTGGGGCAAGGTATGGACGCTGGTTGCCTGGTGCGAGATGCGCGACGATTTCCGCGCCTTCCGCATCGACCGCATCGCCTCGGTGGTCATCGCCGGCCGCATCTTCAAGCCTGAGCGAGGCAAGCAGCTTGCCGACTTCTACCGCGCCGTCGAACGCTCGGAGGACTATGGCATGACGCCGGACCGGGCGGCGCGCAGCTGAGACTTCGATAATCAATGAAAAAGCCCGCTCGAAGCGGGCTTTTTTGATGAACTGTCGCAAACCTTACTCGTCGTCCGCATCTTCCTTCTTGGACTTGAGCGCCGAGAGCTTGGCGAACACGGCGTTTGCGTCGAGCTCGGCATCCTCGTCCTTCGGCTTCTCCGGCGCCGGCACCAGGCGCTCGGTCACGGCAGCCGGCAGCAGCGTGTCGCCGACAGGCTGCGCCTGCTCGCGGCCGCGCGAGGCGCGGTTGACTTCCATGTCGAGGTCGATCTGCGAAGCGAGACCCAGCGTCACCGGGTCCATCGGCTGCAGATTGGCCGAATTCCAGTGCTTGCGCTCGCGGATCTGTTCGATCGTCGACTTGGTCGTGCCGACCAGGCGCGAAATCTGCGCGTCCTTCAATTCCGGATGGTTGCGGACCAGCCACAGGATGGCGTTGGGCCGGTCCTGGCGCTTCGACAGCGGTGTGTAGCGGGGACCCTTGCGCTTGGATTCCGGCACCCGCACCTTGGGGTCGGACAGTTTCAGGCGCTGGTTCGGATCCTTCTCGGCGCGCGCGATCTCGTCGCGGGTCAGCTGTCCGGTCATGATCGGATCCATGCCCTTGATGCCCTGCGCCGATTCGCCGTCGGCGATCGCCTTGACCTCGAGCGGATGCAACCCGCAGAACTGCGCGATCTGCTCGAAGGAAAGCGCGGTGTTGTCGACCAGCCAGACGGCGGTCGCCTTGGGCATCAGCAGCGTATTGGCCATTTCAAAATCCTTCTCGTTCGCCCGCGTTCCCGCGCGGGCGGTGGTTTAGAGCCA
This sequence comes from Mesorhizobium sp. L2C066B000, assembly GCF_000502335.1. NCBI lineage: Bacteria > Pseudomonadati > Pseudomonadota > Alphaproteobacteria > Hyphomicrobiales > Phyllobacteriaceae > Mesorhizobium > Mesorhizobium sp. L2C066B000. The sequence continues at coordinate 69,563 of NZ_AYWZ01000003.1, read as the reverse complement.
CCAAAATGGGAAATTCGCGGCCTGTATAACCGCTCCGCTGCCGTTTCGCAATGTTTTTGGCGCAGGGCGCAGCCGTCGGACACCGGACAGCGGGGGAGGCCAGGAGGACCTCGGCTCCGGCGATCATTGATGCCGAGTTGTACAGGGGGTCCAAGACGACAAAACCCGCCGGACAGGGTCCAGCGGGCTCGGAACCGGCGACGGGATACCGTCTGCGGCGGCTCTTGCTTCTGCCGCGTGGTCAGGCCTCATCGGCCGACCAGGCTTCGAATTAGATGGCCTTGCGGGCAATCCTCTCGATGTCGCCGCGGCTGATGCCGAGGTCGCTGAGCTGACGGGCGTTGAGCTTGTTCAGCTCGCGCACGGTTTCGTTGTACATACGCCAGTTACGGAAAGCGCGGATCGGGTTCATGGTTGTCCTCCAGTTATTGGATCAAATCGTTTCGATGACGCTTAGATAGGCAGTGCTGCCCACGAATTGAACAGACGTCTTTGCATAGCCGCAATGCAAATGCTGCATTGCAGCATTAAGCTTGTGTTCATCTTGCCGACAGGCTGAGCGCGGAGCATGGCGCGAGGTTCAGGTCAGGCCGAGCAGAGAATGGCGGCTCCCGAGAACCGGAGCGGAGCGTACTTCAGTACGAAGCACCGGCCTACTCCGGCCGTAGCCTTAACTGCCGCAACGCCTCATGAGGGCTTCGGCCGGCGAAGGCCGGAAGCGCAGGGAGCCGCCATTCGCAGGCCGGCCTCACCTAAATCTCGCCCCATCTAGCCGACGTCGAGAACGATCTTGCCTATATGCTCGCCCTCTTCCATGCGCTCATGCGCCCGCCAGGCGTCGGTCAGCGGGAAGATCATGTCCATCACCGGCGCTACCTTCCGGGTGCCGAGCAGCGGCCACACCTGTGCTTCCAGTGCGGCGGCGAGCGCCGCCTTGAACTCGACCGTGCGAGGCCGCAGCGTCGAGCCGGTGTGGGTCAGCCGCTTGACCATGATTTTCGAGAAATCGGCGCTCGCCACCGCGCCGGCCTGGACGGCGATCTGGACGATCCTGCCCTCGACCGCGGCGGCCTCGTAGTTGCGCGCGATATAGTCGCCGCCGACCATGTCGAGAATGACGTCGGCCCCGTTGCCGCCGGTCGCATCCTTGACCGCCGCGACGAAATCCTCCTCGCGGTAGTTGATCGCCCGGTCGGCGCCGAGCTTCAGGCAGGCGTCGCATTTCTCCTTCGAGCCGGCGGTGGTGACGACATAGGCGCCGAAGGCCGACGCCAGCTGGATCGCCGTGGTGCCGATGCCCGATGAGCCGCCATGGACCAGCAGCGTCTCACCCTTTTTCAGGCCGCCGCGCTCGAACACATTGTGCCAGACGGTGAAATAGTTTTCCGGAACCGCGGCCGCCTCCGTGTGGGTGAAGCCGGCGGGCAGCGGCAGCACGCTGCCGGCATGAACCTTGACATATTCGGCATAACCGCCCCCCGGCGTCAGCGCGCAGACCCGGTCGCCGATGCGCCAGCGCGATATGTCGTCGCCAAGGGCGGCCACTTCGCCCGATGCCTCGAGACCGGGCAGGTCGGAAGCGCCGGGCGGCGCCGGATAGGCGCCCTTGCGCTGCTGCACGTCGGGGCGGTTGACGCCGGCCGCACGCACCCGGATCAGGATTTCGCCGGGACCAAGCACCGGCACGTCGCGCGTTTCCGGTTTCAGCACCCGCGGCCCGCCCGGTTGCGAGATTGCGATGGCCGTCATCGTGGCTGGAATTTTATGTCCGCTCGCCATGAAATTTCCCGTCTCGGTCCGCCGGTCTGTCGCCGGCTGCCAGCTTCTTGCCGGCTGTTTGCATCTGCGCCCCTGCCCTATGTATGCTGATTGCCGGATCAGGCAAATGGCCAAATCAGCCCAATACTGAATAGGGAGGAGCGACGATGGCGATCTTCGACGACGAACCCAAAAAGAAAGCCCGCCCGCATGAGATCGGACAGGATCTGTCGCTGCTTTCGGTCGGTGACCTTACCGAACGGATCAGCATCCTGCGCGAGGAGATTGCCCGGCTCGAAGCCGAGCTCCAGACCAAGGGCAGCACCAAATCGGCGGCCGAAGCCCTGTTTCGCCGCGGCTAGTTTTCGCGTTAGTTTCGGCGTTGAGCATCCGCCGCCGAAAAGCCCGAATGCGCCTGTCTTCAGACCCCGCCACCGAATCTCCAGACGGATCAAACAATGTTTGCAAGCTACAGGCCGATCCTCTCGCTGCTTCGCGGCACCGCTTTCCTGCTCGCGGCTTCGGGGCTGCACGGCCTGTTGTTGCCGTTGCGCGGCCAGCTCGAAGGGTTTTCGACGGCATCGCTCGGTCTGATGGGCACGGCCTGGGCCGGTGGCTTCGTCACCGGCTGCTTCTTCGCACCGCGCCTGGTGCGCCGCGCCGGCCACGTCCGGGCGTTCGGCGCCTTTGCCGCTTCGGGCGCCATCGTGGCGTTGCTTACCGGTCTGATCATCGACGAATATGTCTGGATCCTGCTGCGTGCCTTCACCGGCTTCACCATGGCCGGAGCCTTCATGGTCATCGAAAGCTGGCTGAACGAGAAGGCCACCAACGAGAACCGCGGCACCGTCTTCGGCCTCTACATGATGGTCACCTATGCCTCGATCATGGGCGGCCAGATGATCGTTGCCGGCGGCGACGTCAGATCGGCGTCGCTGTTCATGATCACCGGCATATTGTTCTGCCTGTCGCTGATCCCGACCGCGGTGTCGTCGGCTTCGTCTCCCAAGCCTTTGCAGGACGTCAAGCTCGATGTCAAAGGTCTCTACGCCAACTCGCCGGTGTCGGCGATCGCCTGCCTGTTGGTCGGCATCGCCAATGGCGCCTGGGGCACGCTTGGCGCCGTCTACGGCGCCCGTATCGGCATCTCCACCGCCCAGATCGCACTGATGATGAGCCTTGTCGTTATTGCCGGCGCGGCCATGCAGCTTCCGGCCGGACGCCTCTCCGACAAGACCGACCGCCGTTTCGTGCTGGCGGGCGCGGCTTTCGGCGCCGCACTGTTCGCCATCCTGATCTTCCTGTTCGAACCGCGTTCCGCCGTCCTCGTCATTGTCTTCGCCGCCGCCTACGGCGCCTTTGCCTACACGCTCTATTCGATCGCCGTGGCGCATGCCAACGACCACGCCCGATCGGAGGATTTCGTCAAGGTCTCGGGCGGCCTGCTGCTTCTGTATGGCTTCGGAACCATGATCGGGCCCTTGCTGGCTGCCGCCCTGATGGGTTGGCTCCGCCCCGAAGGCCTGTTCCTGGCCACCGCGCTGGCGCATCTCAGCCTCGCCGCCTACACGTTGCTGCGCATCAGCCGCCGCGCGCCGGTGCCAATCGAAGACCGCGATGCCTTCAAGACCCAGCCGGCCGATCGCTCGGTCACCCCTGAAGCACTGCGGCTCAGAAAAGCGGAAGCCGACGGTTGAGATTTGAAAAGCTTTGCCCCACAAGTATAGGCATGATCTTTTCTGACGCCTTCATGGCGATTGCCGACCCCAACCGGCGCTATCTTCTGGAAGAGCTCCGGCGTGGCCCGAAAACCGTCAACGAGCTGGCTTCGGGCCTTCCAGTCTCCCGCCCGGCCGTGTCCCAGCATTTGAAAGTGTTGCTGGACGCCGGTCTGGTTCAGGCCAAGGCCGAGGGCACGAGGCGGGTCTATACAGTCAGCAGTGGCGGCTTCCTCAAGCTCAATATTTGGCTTGATCAGTTCTGGGAAGCATAGGCCGNCGTTGCCAGCGCCTTGCCCAGCGCATCGAGCAGGAATCCGGTACCATGCTCGCGCGATGACGGTGTGTCGTGCCCATCGAGAAACGCGCCCTGCTCGGTGAGCACCAGACGCGTGCCCGTGCCTTCCGGGCGAAGCTCAATTGTCGCCAGCGAAACCGAGATTCTGACATCACCGAACAGCATGTCGTAGCTGTAGACGATGCGCTGGTTGGGCACGATGTCCTGATAGGTGGCGGTATAGGTGTGGATCGGCCCGTCCTTCGGCCCGCCGGCATTGACCTCCTGGCCGCCGACGCAAAAATCCATTTCGTGCCTGTGGGTCATCGGGTTGTCGGGGTCCGCGAACCAGCGCCGCTTGGCGGCCGGATCACTGAGCGCGAAATAGACTTTCGCCGGCGCAACTGGATAGAGGCGCTCGAGGACGAAGGTGGAGTGGACGACGGATCGTTCGGCCATGGTCGGGTCCTCTTGGTCAGCTTGATGGTTTCTGCGCGACGAAGACGCCGTCGCGACAGGACGCGCCGAAATAGACTTCGACGGCGCGCAACCTGTCGCCATGGAACAGATGCAGTTCGGTGTTACGGAAGGTCTTTCCGTCCGCCGTCTCGCAGCGATAGAGGACAAAGGCGGCGTCCTCGTCCTCGCATATCCGCTCGATGACGATCGAGCTGAAGGCCGGGCTGTCCGGCCAGCAGCGCTCGAAATAGGTCGCACGGTCGATGGCGTCGTCATAGGGGCTGGTGAAGGTGAAATCGTCGGCGAGCACCGCCGCGACGGCAGCCTTGTTATTCGCCTGGTAGGCGGAAAAATAGCCGCGGATCAACTCCGCTCTGCTTTTGCCGGGCATGGTCATTTCTCCTCTGCTTCAGGTCATTCGGTCCCGGCGAGAAAATCGCCGAGCCGGTCGAGCCGACGCTCCCATGTCAGCCGCCGTTCGTTGATCCAGTGTTCTGCGCTGCGCAGCGCCTGCGGCGCGATCTGGCAGGTGCGCACGCGGCCGAGCTTTTCCGAGCGCACCAGCCCGCTTGCTTCGAGCACGTTGAGATGCTGGACGACGGCCGACAGCGACATCGCCAGCGGTTCGGCCAACTGGCTGACCGAGGCCGGCCCACGCGACAGCCGTTCGACCATGCTGCGCCTGGCCGGGTCTGCGAGCGCCTGGAACATCAGGTCGAGCTGGGCGGGATCGTGCAGCATCGCGATCAGCCGTTATTGTAGGGAAAGAACTTGAAGTAGGGCTGCGCCTCCTCGACCACCCGGGCGAAGGACGGCCGCTTGAGCAGGCGGTCGTGGTAGTGTTTCACGGCCGGATAGCTGTCGCCGAACGGCTCGACCTTGTTGGCGTAGAACAGCGCCGGCGAGGCCGCGCAGTCGGCCATGGTGAAGGTGGGGCCGGCCGCCCAGATTTTCGAACGCATCTCCTCCTCGATGATCGCATAGGCGTTGCGCAGTTGCGCGCGCGCTTCCTCGACCCCGAACGGATCGGTCTTGTCCTGCGGGCGCAACCTGTCGCCGACGATCTTCTGCATCGGAGCCTGCACGTAGAAATCGTAGAAACGGTCGGCCTGGCGGACCTGGAGAGCAAGGTCGGCCTCGGCCGGGATGAGCTCGACCGGCCCGGGATAATGCGCGGCCAGATATTCGATGACGATGGTCGATTCCAGCACCGTGCGATTGCGTGCATCGTCACGCAGCGCCGGCATCTTGCCGGTCGGCGACACCTTCAGGAATGCTGCCCGCGACTGCTCGTCGCCGAGGTCGACGATAACCGGCGTGAAGGGCGTGTCGTTCTCGTAGAACGCAATCAGCGGTTTCCAGCAGAACGATGCCTGCGGATGGAAATGGAAGGTCAGGGACATTTTTTGCTCGTCTGTTTGTGGTTCGCCGATGCTGGAGCGGTGCCAGCCTGCGCCGACACTGAAGCAATTACTTAACTATTTCCGTGAGGCGAATGTGTCAAGGTTCCAGACTGCCTTCAGGGTTTGGTATGCGTGACGATGGCGGCAACGATCGTGCCCCAGTCGTCGGGATGCAGTTCGTGGCCACCGCCTTCGACGCGGACAAGCCGCCCGCCGGCAACAGCGTCGGCAAGGGCTGCGCCATGCTCGACCGGAAAGATCGGATCCGATGTCCCGTGAATGACGAGCAGCGGAACCTTGATCTCGCGCAGGCGTCCTTTCAGATCCTCGCAGCTCTTCAGCATGAAATGGTTAGTCGCGCTCAGGAAGCCGCCGGATCGGTCGTAGTCCCGTTCGACGAACGCCCGCATCGCCTTCTCGTCGAAGGGATGCGCGGTGCTGGCGATCGCACGCGCATCCTTGACGACGAAGCCGACCACCTGGTCGCGGTTCGACCAGTCGACTCTGGCGCCATCGGCCGAGTGCTCCATATAGGCTTCGGTCGTTCCCGGCAGCTGCGATGTGTCGATCCCCACCGGCGAACTGCTGATTACGGTCAGCGAGATGACACGCAAGGGATGTTTCAACACCAGTCGTTGCGCGATCATGCCGCCCATCGACATCCCGATCACATGCGCCTTGCCGATGCCGCAACTGTCGAGGACGCGCACCGCATCGTCCGCCATGTCGTCGAACGTATACGGCGGCTCGCCCGGCGTATATTTGGTCGACAGGCCGGTGTCACGATTGTCGTAGCGGATCACGAAGTGGCCTTCGCCGGCGAGCTTTTTGCAGAGCGCCTCCGGCCACCAGAGCATCGAGGCCATGGCGCCCATGATCAGCAGAATGGCTGGATCTCCGGGATCGCCAAACGTCTGGGAGACGATTTCGGGTGCTGCGGCCCTTGTCATGGGACTCTCCTCCTATCGGCCAATCAAAGGCCAATCAAACTGGTTGCATTTTGCAATCGGTTGCACGATAATAAAACTGATACGATAATGCAACCGGTTTTTTGAGGAGAGTCGGATGAAAACCGAACACCGCTCGGGATGCCCTATCAATCTGTCGCTGGAAGTGTTCGGCGATCGCTGGAGCCTGATCATCCTGCGCGACATGATTTTTGGCGGCAAACGCCACTTTCGCGAACTGCTCAACGGCTCGATCGAGGGCATCGCTTCCAACATCCTGGCCGACCGGCTGAAGCGGCTGATGGAACTCGGCATGCTGACCAAGGCCGACGACCCCTCGCACAAGCAGAAGGCGATCTACAGCCTGACCGAGATGGCTATCACGCTGGTGCCGATCATGGCGCATCTCGGCGCTTGGGGCCGCGTCTGGCTGCCGGTGAGCGAGGAGCTTTCGATCCGCGCCGAACTGCTGGAGAAAGGCGGGCCGCCAATGTGGGAGCAGTTCATGGACGAGTTGCGCCACGACCATCTGGGCATGCCTGTCGCCACACCCGCGCAGCCTTCCGTCCGCGCTACATTGCAGGCCGGATATGAGGCGGTGGTCGCCCGCAAGGCGTCGAGCGGCATCCAGGCCCCGGCCGCTTGACCAACTTATTTCCCCATTATCAGGCCGGCTCTGCTATCAAGGGGCTGAAAAACATAATTTATGGGATGGATAACGCTCTTGGTCGAGAACTCTAAGGATACTGCCCGCGCCCGGGCAGATATGCGTTTCAAGAAGCAGGAAGAGGCCGCCACGGTGCGGCAAAAGGCGATGGCGGAGTATGTCGCCGAGGCCGACGCCCGCCAGGCCAAGACCAACAAGCTCCGGGCATTGCGCCTTGCCAAGGAAGCGGAAGACCTCGCCAACGCCCCTGCCGTTCCGGTCAAGAAAGCGCCCCGAGCCAAGAAAAAATAGCGCGGCCTTCTTCATCGACGCCCGATCTGGATGCCGGCGGATCGTATCCGCCATGTGCCACGATCAGCAATGCTCGCCATTTCCGCTTTCCCGCGCGAAGCAATTTCAACCGCAACCGGGATTTCGCATCCCGCATGTCAGGTCGATGATTGACGCGTTTTGATCAGGAGACAGCCATGACCGCACTGACCCTCGAAAAAGCCAAGCACATCATCGACGCCGCCTTCGCCAAGGGCGCCGAGATGAAGCTCAAACCGCTCGGCGTTTCCGTGCTGGATGCCGGCGCGCATCTCGTCGCCTTCCAGCGTCAGGACGGCGCCTCGTTCCTGCGCCCGCAAATGTCGGCCGGCAAGGCCTATGGGGCGCTGGCCATCGGCATGGGCTCGCGCCGTGTCGAGGCTTTCGCCAAGGAGCGGCCGCATCTCGTCGCCGGCATTTCCGACGTCTCGGGTGGACGCGTATTGCCGGTCGTCGGCGGCGTGCTGATCCGCGACAAGGCAGGCGCCGTCATCGGCGCCGTCGGAATTTCGGGAGATACGTCGGACAATGACGAAGCCGCCGCCATCGCCGGCATCGAAGCCGCCGGCTTCACTGCCGATCCGGGCTGAGGGGGAGCTTCGTCATCCCAGGGCGAAGCAGGAGCGAAGCTACGCGGCGCAGACCCCGGGATGACGACCAGAAAGAGCAGCCACGCCAATCGCGAACGGATGCGACCATCCAACGAAGGCGGCTAGTTCAAATTTATGTCTCTACTCGCCGACCGCATCGACACCGAAAACCCGGCCAGCACATCGAACAGGGCGATCACCATCAGCGTGAAGAAGACGGAGTGCGCCGCGCCCTTCACCAGCAGGAATTCGACCAGGAACGCCACGAAGACCAATGTCGACAACAGATGGTCCATGATCGAAGCGTTGGTGGTGCGCACCGACTTCACCATTTCCAGGAACAGGAAGATCAGCCCGACCACCACCATCAGGTCGCCGAGCGTCATCGAGAACACCCCGCCCGACATCATGCTGAACGAGAAGATCTCGGTCGCCCAAGGATCGTCGCCGCTGCCGAATATTCCGAGGAGTCCGAGATTGTAGGCCACAAAGGGCACGATCAGCAGCGGGATGGCACCGAACATCAGGCGTCTCCTCTAGCAATCCAGGAAAGCGGCTTCCTACAAGAATTGCGTAAACATGGGGGCACCTTCTGTAGAATGCCCCGCAGGCACGCCGTCAAGATTTTTCGCTAGCGCCCGCAAACACGGAAAAAGACCGCGCGAAACAACCCTGTCAGCCGCAATTGCCCGTCTGACCACCGACACGCCGGGATTCAGCGCTTGAACTGGCCTGTCCGCACGGCGGCGCCGATAGCGTTGAGGATGAAAAGGCCGGCGGTCATCGAGGTGATCTCGTTGACGTCGCGCGCCGGCGCGATCTCGACGATGTCGATGCCAACGACACGTCCCTTGGCGAACAGCCCCTTGATCAGTTCGATCGTCTGCCGGTAGCTGATGCCGCCAGGCGCCGGCCCTTCGACCGCCGGCATGACAGCGGGATCGAGACCGTCGGCATCGATGGTCAGGTAATAGCGGCCACGGTCCGGGATGCGCTTGAGCAGCGCCGCCGTACCGATATCCTGCCATTCATTGGCGGTGACGATGTTGGAGCCGTAGGCGCGGGCCGCCTCGACCTCCTCGAGCCGGGCGCTGCCCTGGCCGCGGATGCCGAGCTGGAAAATCCCGGCTATATGCGCCATCTCCGAAGCGCGGCGGATGGGGCTGGAATAGCCTTCCCTGACCCCGTTGACATTGTCGCGCCAGTCGAGATGGGCATCGATCTGAACCAGGGTGATCGGCCCTTCGCCGTCAAGCGCCCGCAGGATCGGGATCGGAATGCCGTGATCGCCGCCAATGGTGATCGGCAAGGCGCCGGCGACGCGGATCTTTCGGATCGCCGCTTCGGCCAACCTGTAGTGGCCGCCGGCGGCATCGCCGGGGACATCGCCGACATCGACCACCTTGACGTCCTGCCCGTCGAACAGGGTTCCGCCAATGTCGAAATCATAGCGGTCGAGCCCGAGGCTGATGCGCTGCGAGGCGCGCCGCACCGCCGTCGGCGCGTTGGTCTGGTCGTTGACCAACTCGTCGATCGTGTAGGGACTGCCGTAAGGCATGCCGATGATGGCGACATCCGCCTTCAGCGCATCGAGGTCCTCGACCAGCGGGAAGTTCATGAAGGTCTGGAAGATATCGCGCGGTGCTGTGGTGAGCTTGGTCATGCGGTCCCTCTGAAGCCGGCCGATCATCGCGCGGAAGCGCCGCGACAAGGCATCACTCAATACAGCACCGCCGCCGCAGCTTGTATCGCCACGGACGCCCGGTCTTTGGCATAGTTGGCGGCGCGACGCGCACCAAACGCAAAAAAACCGGCCAATGGCCGGTTCTTTTGGCATTCAAACCCTTCGAAAGCTGGTCTCAGCTTTCCTTGGGCGTCAGCACCTGGCGACCGCGATACATGCCGGTCTTCAGGTCGATATGGTGCGGGCGGCGCATTTCGCCGGAATTCTTGTCCTCGACATAGGTCGGGGCCTTGAGAGCGTCGGCCGAGCGGCGCATGCCGCGCTTGGACGGAGAGGTTTTTCGTTTCGGAACGGCCATGGATATGCTCCACTACATGGTCAAAATGCCCCGATAGCCCTCGTGAAAGGGCCGCGTCAGGGCCATAATCTGAGAAAGTCGGGTGCCTATACACGCCCTGCGCCGTTTTGGCCAGCACCGTGGCGATTTTTTTTGAGCCGGCAGCGGTTCGACCTAATCAAGACAACCGACATACGCGCCCGAACGGCCGGCGCGGCGTTCGATCAGCGACGCCAGCCGCCGCAGACCCGGACCGGGCTTGGCCGGATTGCGGGCGATCGGATTGGGCAGCGAGACGGCGAGCAATGCCGCCTGCCGCCGCGACAGCTGCTTGGCCGAAACGCCGAAATGATGCTGGGCCGCCGCCTCGATGCCGTAAACGCCCGGCCCCCATTCGGCGATGTTGAGGTAGATCTCCATGATCCGCCGTTTCGACATCACCGCGTCGAAATAGACGGCCAGCGGCAGTTCGACCACCTTGCGCACCGAGCCCAGCGGCCGCGACCACAGGAAAAGGTTCTTCACCGTCTGCATGGTGATGGTCGAGGCGCCGCGCGTCGCCTCGCCGGCCAGCGCATCGTCGACGACGCCGCGCAATTCGCCGAGATCGATGCCGCGATGGAAGCAGAACTGACCGTCCTCCGACATGATCACCGAATTGGCCAGCACCGGCGACACATCGTCGATCGACACCCAGCGCCGGTCGTAGCCGGAAAATGTCGCGAGGTCTTTGACCATCAAGGTCGATATCGGATGCACGAAGGACGGCAGATAGAGGAAGGTCAGCCCAACGGGTATCGCCGCCAGCACGGCGGCGACGACCAGGCAACGCCGGGCGAGGCGCTTCAGACCGGCGCGGTTCACGCGCCTCGGTCGCGCCATCTCAAACCCTTCGGTTTCATGATCGACGATCGGTTCCGTCAAGCCGCCCCCACCCGCGCCACTCTCCCGCCTCCGGCATAATGGCGCGAGGCTTCTTGCGCAACGTCTGAGTGTCGGCTACCGCTCCCGGCCATGACGAAAGACGAGCAATTGGCCTTTGAGGCCGCACTTCTGGGGCGGGCGGCGGCGATCGAGGCCGGGCTCAGGCTGCTGCTCGACGGCCGCACGCTTGCCGGCGAGATCGCCCGGCCGGAGCGTCTGATGGCGGCCATGCGCCATGGCGTGCTGAACGGCGGCAAGCGGCTGCGCCCCTTCCTGCTCATGGAAAGTGCCGCCCTTTTTGGCGCCGATGGCGAGGCGGCGATGCGCGTGGCGGCGGCGCTCGAATGCGTGCATTGCTATTCGCTGATCCATGACGATCTGCCTGCCATGGACGACGACGATCTGCGCCGCGGCCAGCCGACCGTGCACAAGGCCTTCGATGAAGCCACCGCCATACTTGCCGGCGATGCGCTTCTGACGCTTGCCTTCGATGTCCTCGCCGATGAGGCGACGGCGCTGCCGGCGGAGCGCAGGGCGGCGCTGGTGCTGGCGCTGGCGCGCGCCGCCGGCACGGGGGGCATGGTCGGCGGGCAGACGCTCGATCTCGAAGCCGAGCGCAACAGGCCGGACGAGGCCGGCATCGTCCGGCTGCAGGCGATGAAAACCGGCGCGCTGATCCGCTACGCCTGCGAAGCCGGCGCGATCATTGCCGGCGCTGCACCGCAGGACCGCGACCGGCTGGCCGAATTCGGCTCGGCGGTCGGGCTTGCCTTCCAGCTTGCCGACGACCTGCTCGACCTGACCGCCGATGCCAGCCAGATGGGCAAGGCGACCGGCAAGGACGCAGCCGCCGGCAAGGCGACGCTGGTCGCGCTGCATGGCGCGAACTGGGCGCGCAGCCAGCTCCATGGGCTGGTCAAGCAGGCCCATGAATTGCTTGAGCCTTACGGTGAACAGGCAGTCTTGCTGAAGGCAGCGGCAAGCTTCGTTGCAATCCGCAACAACTGAGGTTTGGGCGATCGGATGCCGAACCGTTTTCGGAATTTGTCGGCCTTGCGCTGCCTTGCTTTGGTGTCTCTCAAATGCCCCAAAGCAACTGCGCGCTCTATCTGACCTTGACGACGACCTTGCCCTTGGCGCGTCCTGTTTCGACGTAAGCCAGCGCCTCATTGGTCGCTTCAAAAGGAAAGACCCTGTCGACGACCGGGCGAATCGCCCCATCTTCGATGAGGGACGTGATTTTGCTCAGTTGCTCACCTTGCGCCGACATGAACAGGAACGAAAATCCCACCCCCCGGCGCTTGGCTTTGGTCCTGATACCACGGCTCAGCAGCCGCAGCAGCAGCCTTAGCACCACGTTCAGTCCCTGTTTCCTGGCAAATTCGGGATCCGGAGGACCGGAAATCGAGATGAGCTTCCCACCCGGTTTCAGCACAGTCAGGGATTTCTCAAGCGTCTTGGCGTCCTGGCTGTTCAGGACGACGTCGTAGCCCGACAGGATTTTCTCGAAGTCGTCCTTCCTGTAGTCGACGACGACATCGGCGCCGAGATCCCTGACCAGATCGTTGCTTGCCGCGCCCGCTGTTGTCGCAACGATCGCGCCGAGGTGCTTTGCCAACTGGATGGCGAATGTCCCCACGCCGCCGGAGCCAGCCTGGATGAAGATCTTCTGGCCTGTCTTCAGACCCGCCCTCTCGATGAGAGCCTGCCAGGCGGTCAGACCGACCAGCGGGATCGAGGCCGCCTCTTCCATGCTGAGGTTCGCCGGCTTCAGCGCCACGTCGGCTTCATCGATTGCGATGAATTCGACGAATGTCCCGATCCGGCCGTCGGGCGGCCGCGCATAGACGGCGTCGCCGGGTTTGAATTTGCGGACTTTCGAGCCCACCCTGACAACCCTCCCGGCAACGTCGTGACCGAGGATGAAGGGCCGGCGATAGGGAAGGACGAGTTTGAATTCGCCGGTCCTGATTTTGGAATCCAGCAGGTTCACCCCGGCGGCATGGACCTCGACCAGGACGTCATTGTCCAGCAGCTCCGGCTCCGGCATCTCGGCCAGCCGCAAAATGCCTTTCTTGCTATATTTATCGACAACGAATGCCTTCATGGCAGTGACTTTCTGGAAGTGTCTGTTGGCGTGCCGTTTGTGCGTGAAATTCTTCGTCCCACCGTCGTTCAGACCGGCAGGCGGAACTGCTTGCGCAAGGTCTTGTCGAACATCTCCGCGGGGGCGAAGCGGCGCAGCAGGCTGACCTGGCGCGCTGCCTTGCCGGCGGTGTAGCGCCGTCGCGGACGGGCATCGGTCGCTGCCTTGACGACCACATCCGCCACCACTTCCGGGCGATCGGCCTTGGGCATCACATCGGCAAGCAGCGCCTTTAGACCGGCGCGCGCCTGATCGTAGTCCTTTAATAGGGAATCCGGCTCGATGCCGTTCTGGTCGAAGACGGTGCGCACGAATGCCGGCTCGATGACCGAGACGCGAATGTTGAAGGCGCGAACCTCATGATCGAGCGATTCCGAATAGCCCTCCAGCGCGTGCTTGACCGCCGAGTAGTGCGCTGAGTATGGCGCGGGCACCAATCCCAGAATCGAGCCGATGTTGACGATGCGCCCTTGGCCGCGGCGCCGCATCGACGGCAACACCGCATTGGTCATGCGCATGACGCCGAACAGATTGACGTCGAACAGAACCTGCACCTGTGCGACCGAAGATTCCTCGGCGCCGCCAAGCAGGCCGACACCGGCATTGTTGACCAAGAGGTCGATGCGGCCGGTCTGGGCCAGCACGGTTGCAACGAGGGCGCTGACGGACTCCCCGTCGGTCACGTCGCAGGTCAGCATGGACACCTTAGCCGGGCCGTTGCCGGCCTTGCTGCGGCTTGTCCCGAAGACGGTATACCCCGCCCGCGCCAAGGCCTCGGCACTGGCGCGGCCGATGCCCGAAGAGGCTCCGGTCACGACTGCGGTCTTTCCAGAGTTCGCATTCATTTTTTATGCTCCAAAGCCACTGGGGCTAGCTTTCGTTCGCTGGTTGAATTATGATCATAATATCAAATTACGACCGTAATGCAATAGCAGAAAGGAATAACAGCCATGCGCTACGAAAAGGGCCGAAAGGACGCCTCCCGCGATCGCATCGTGGAGGTCGCAGCCCAGCGTTTTCGCGGTGACGGCATCGCCGCGTCCGGACTGGCAGCCATTATGGGCGACGCCGGACTGACGAACGGAGCCTTCTATCCGCATTTCCAGTCCAAGGCGGAGCTCGTGCGTGAAAGCCTTGTAGCGGCACTGGAGAGCCAGGTGCAGCAACTGCAGGAGGTATTGGCCGCCGGTGGTCCGGAGATGGGCATAGCGGCGTATCTGTCAGCTGCGCACCGGGACAACCCGGGAACGGGCTGCGCCAACGCCGCGCTGCTCCCGGAACTCGCGCGTCAGCCGCTCGAAACGCGACAAGTCTATACCGAACGCTTGCTGGTTCTGGTGCGCCAGTTGTCTGCAGCGCTTCCGCAGGCCAGGGATCCGGAAGGCGTTGCCATGGGCGTCTTTGCGACCCTCATCGGCGCGCTTCAACTGGCCCGCGCGGTGGCAGGGACCGAATTGTCGGATCGCTTCCTTGCGGCAGGAGCAGATGCCGCGCGCAGGCTGATCCAGCCACGTGACGGCGAGAAGGCATCCTAGAGGTCGGTGGCGGCAGCGGCAAAGGGCAGCCCTGACATCGTCCTCGGGTCGCACACAGGAAGGGCCGGCTTTTGGAGGCGGGCCGAACCGGTATTTCGCTCCGATTCAATCGGGTCTAACGCAGATGCCTGAGCTTGTCGGGATTGCGCATGACATAGACGGCCGCGATCTTCCCGTCCTCGATGTCAAGCGCGGTCGTCTGCAGTTCGCCATCGGCCTCCCGCGTGACGAACCCCGGCAGTCCATTGACGAAGCCGATGCGCACCAGCGTCGAGCGATTGTCGCGCAGCCAGGCCGCGACTTGCGCGTATTGTTTCATGACGGCGTCGAAGCCCAGCACCGGCGCCAAAGCCGCCGAACGCTTGCCGCCGCCATCGGCATGAGCGCTGACATCTTCCGTCAGCAGCGCGCCGAGCGCCTGCATGTCGCCGCTACGCGATGCCGCGAAAAAAGCTTCGGCGATCTCCAGGCCACGCTGCTTCTCCACCTTGAAGCGGGGCCGCGCCTGGCGGACATGGCCCCGTGCGCGAGCGGCAAGCTGGCGGCAGGCGGCTGAATCGCGCTCGATGGCGGTCGCGACCTCCTCGAATTCCAGCCCGAACACATCGTGCAGGAGAAAGCCGCCCGCTCGAGCGGCGAAAGCCGCTCCAGCGCCAACATCAGCGGCAAGGTGACATCTTCAAGATCGTCCTCTTCGACGATCGGCTCGGGCAGCCAAGGGCCGATATAGGTCTCGCGCTGGCGCCGCGTGGATTTGAGCTGGTCAAGGCAAAGCCGCGTCACCGTGCGGCGCAGGAACGCTTCTGGCTCGCGAACCTGCGAGCGGTCGGTCCCCATCCAGCGGATGAAGGCATCCTGCACGACATCCTCGGCGTCGCTCACCGAGCCCAGCATGCGATAGGCGACCCGCATCAGCTTCGGACGCAGCGGGCCGAAGCCCGCTGCCGCGTCGTCGGGTGCCGTCGCCGTCATCAGGCCGCCTTGGCGCTGGCGCGTATCGTTGCTGCGTCGGTGTAGAGCCCGAAGCCAACGGCGATGCGGTTCCAGCCATTGATGATGTTTATCAAAACGGTGAGCTTCACCTGCTCCTCCTCGGTGAAATGCGCCTTAAGATCATCATAGGCGCTTTCGCGGTCCTGTCCTTCCGAGAGGCGCGTCAGCGCATCGGTCCAGCCGAGCGCGGCACGCTCGCGGTCGCTGTAGCAGGGCGCCTCGCGCCAGGCCGGCAGCAGATAGATGCGCTGCTCGGTCTCGCCATTCTCGCGGGCTTCGGTGGCATGCAGGTTGATGCAGTTGGCGCAGCCATTGATCTGCGACGCCCGAAGCTTCACCAGCTCGTTGAGGCTGTGCTCGAGCCCGGCGGCGACGGAGAGTTCGGTCGATGCACGCTGCCACTGCTTGATCAGCGCAGGGGCGGCGGCGAAGAGGTCGATCTTGGCGGTCATGATTGCAGTCCTTGTGTTGGATACGACATCATGACGAGGCAGGTCCGGCCGGTGTGACATTCAGGCTGGATTTTTTCGAAGGTGCTTTCCCGGCGCGTTCAATCGTCTTTGATCAGCACGATCTTCGCCGGATCGAAATCGATCCCGACCATCGTCCCTTCCGCCACGGCGGGTGTGACATCAGGCGATGTCGCGAACAGTTCGACCGCCGGATCGCTGATCGCGATCCGGTATTCCATGTGGTCGCCGAGATACGAGCTCTTGACCACCTGGCCCTTCATGGTGCCCGCTGGCTGGCCGGGCAAGATGCGCACGGCATTCGGGCGCACAGCGAGCATCGCCGGCCCCGGAGCGTTACCGCGAGCCGGCATGTCGAGCAGCAAGGGTCCGACCTTGACCCTGGCACTGGTCGCACTGCTGGAAAGCACCTCGACGTCGAGCAGATTGGCGTCGCCCATGAAGTCGGCGATGAAACGG
Organism: Mesorhizobium sp. L2C066B000; assembly: GCF_000502335.1. Lineage (NCBI taxonomy): Bacteria > Pseudomonadati > Pseudomonadota > Alphaproteobacteria > Hyphomicrobiales > Phyllobacteriaceae > Mesorhizobium > Mesorhizobium sp. L2C066B000. The sequence continues at coordinate 52,887 of NZ_AYWZ01000003.1, read as the reverse complement.
TTGGTCGGCTCGTTGTAGAGGTCGCGCGGCGTGCCGTCCTGGGCGACGCGAGCGGCGTTCATGACGATGATGCGGTCGGAGACGGCGAGCGCCTCTTCCTGGTCATGCGTGACATAGACCATGGTCAGCGCCAGATCTTGCTGCAGGCCGCGGATTTCGTCGCGCACCCGCCGGCGCAGCTTGGCGTCGAGATTGGACAGCGGCTCGTCGAACAGCAGCACCTTCGGCTCCAGTACGATGGCGCGCGCCACCGCGACGCGCTGCTGCTGGCCGCCGGACAATTCGCTCGGCTGGCGCTTCTCGTAGCCGGACAGGCCGACAAGCGACAGCTTTTCGGCGGCGCGCTCGGCTGCCTGCGCCTTGCCAAGCCCCATCGCCCGCAGGCCGTAGCTAACATTCTCCATCACGTTCATATGCGGAAACAGCGCATAGGACTGGAACACCATGGAGACATCGCGCTCGGCGGCGGACAGCAAGGTGACGTCCTTGTCGTCGATCAGGATGCGCCCGGTGCTGGTCTGTTCCAGCCCGGCGATCAGCCTGAGCGTCGTGGTCTTGCCGCAACCCGAGGGCCCGAGCAGCGTCACCAGGCTGGCCGCCGCGATGTCGAAGCTGACATTGTCGACGGCGGTCACCGCGCCATATTGCTTGGTGACGCCCTCGAACCGCACCGCTGGCCTGTCCGTCGCAACCGGGGCAGCAGTCTTCGCCGTCTGATCCACGCCGCTTCTCCCCATCAGATTGCTGCCACAACGGCTTCCGGACCAGGCCGGCGCCGGCCGAGCCGGCGTTCGCCGACCAGCAGCTGGATGCCGATGAGGATGACCATCATGACGACGATCATCACCGCCGAATAGACAATCGCGATGCCGTATTCGCCGACATCTGCGCGCCCGACAATGTAGACCGTGGCGAGGTTGAACCGGCCGCTCGCCAGGAAGATGACGGCGCTGACCGCCGTCACCGCGCGCACGAAACTGTAGATCATCGCGGTCACGATCGCCGGCTTCAGGATCGGCAGGATCACCCGCCGCAAGGTAGCAAAAGACCGCGCCCCAAGCGTCAGCGATGCCTCGTCCAGGCTCTTGTCGATCTGGCCCAGATTGGCGAGCCCGGCACGGATCGCCACCGGCATGTTGCGGAAGATGAAGGAGATGACGATGATCAGCCCGGTGCCGGTCAATTGCACCGGCGGCACGTTGAAGGCAAGGATATAGCTGACGCCGATCACCGTGCCGGGAATGGCGAAACTCATCATGGCCAGGAATTCGAACATGGTGCGCCCGGCGAAACGCTGCCGGTCGAGCAGATAGGCCGTCAGGATGCCGAGCGCCGCGGTGAACGGCATGGCCACCAGCGCCAGGCCGATGGTCATCAGCAGCGACGGCCAGGCCGAGCCGCTGAAAAACCAGCCATTGACGCCTTTCTCGATCGAAAAGGCGGTGAGGAAATATTCGAGCGTCGGCGTGTTGTCGCGCCCGATCGATTGCACGAAACCGCCGCCCAGGATGATGCCGTAGACCACGATGGTCAGAACCAGCCACGGAACGACGGCGGCGTAGCAGCCGATCCGCAAGGCCTTGGGCAGCGTCGCCGATACACCGCCATCGCCCTTGCCTGCGACGGTGACGTAGCTGCGGCTGCCGATCCAGCGGCGCTGGATGACGAAGGCTGCCAGCGTGAACATCAACAGCACGATCGCCAGCACCGCCGCGCGGCCCTGGTCGTGCGCCGCACCGACCACTGCAAAGAAGATGTCGGTCGACAGCACGTTGAAGTTTCCGCCCAGCACCAGCGGATTGGCGAAATCGGCCATGCTCTCGATAAACGAAATCAGGAAGGCGCTGGCCAGCCCCGGCCGGATCAACGGCCAGGTGACGGTGCGAAACGTGCGCCAGCGACTGGCGCGCAAGGTCTGCGACGCTTCCTCCATGCTTGGGCTGACCCCTTGCAGCACGCCGACCAGAACCAGGAAGGCGATCGGCGTGAAGGCCAGCACCTGCGCGATGGTGATGCCGGCCATGCCATAGATCCAGCGGCTGCGCGGAATGCCGAGATGCACCGACATGAGGTTGGTGACGATGCCGGCGCGGCCGAAAAGCAGGATCAGCGCCAGGCCGATGACAAAGGGCGGCGTGATGATCGGCAGGATGGACAGGCCGCGCAGCAGCCATTTGGCCGGCAGCTTGGTGCGAAGCGCAATCAGCGCCAGAGCCAGCCCAAGCGCCGTGCAGAAAAAGCCGACGAGGACTGCGATCGCCACCGTGTTCCACGCCACGCCGCAGGAGCCCTCGCCATAGAGGCAGCGCAGGCTCCATATGTTGGCGCTGAAGATTTTTTCGAAGAACAGCGCCGGCACGACATTGCCGTCATTGTCCTTGATGGCCGAGGTGAGGATCGACAGCAGCGGATAGGCGACGAACAGGATCAGCGAAGCAATCACGATTGAGAGCGAGCCGACGACGAAACGGTCGCCCTTGCACCAGCCGCGCGCGGCGAGCGCCTCGGCGATGAACATCAGCATCGCCACGGCATAGAGCGCCGCACCCCAGCCGAGCCCCGGCTGCATCGGTCCCGGCGTGCCGGCGATCTGGGTAAGCAAGCCAAATCCCCAGCCCGAATGGATGATGGAAAAGCCTTCGATGGCCAGCCACAGCAGGCCCGCCGCGCCTGCAATCGCAAGGCTCTTGGGTTTGTTGCGCGCCACCAGCCAGCTCGCCAGCAGAAGCGGCAGGACAAGCGGCAACAGCCAGGGCCGGCCACCGGGCGCCAGCATGATGGCCGGCGTCGCATCCGCCGGCTGTGCAAGCCACTCGAACGACAGGAAGCCGCCTTCGACCTTGTACCAAGGCAAGAGCACGAAGCTCGCCCACGCGGCCATCACCCAGNCCAGGGCCGGCCACCGAGCGCCAGTATGATGGCCGGCGTCGCATCCGTCGGCTGTGCCAGCCAGTCGAACGACAGGAAGCCGCCTTCGACCTTGTACCAAGGCAAGAGCACGAAGCTCGCCCACGCGGCCATCACCCAGGCGAGCGCGTTGCGTCCAGGAGCGGAACTGACCATGGAACCGGCCGCGGCCATTCAAAGTCTTTCTGTGCCAAAGGATGGTGCGCCGGCTGCCGCGAGGGGCAGCCGGCGATCAGATGCTAGAGTGAGCGCAAAAGAACGCGCTCAGCCGCCATTGCGGACCTCATCGGTGAACTTCTTCAACAGCCGCTTGCGTTCGGCCGACGAGCCATATTTGGCGAAGTCGTAGTCGATCAGCTTGATCTTCGAGAGGTCCGGCGCCTCGGGCGGCACCGGCGTGGCGGTGTTCGACGGGATCTGGAAGCTGCCGTTCGGCGCCGCGAGCTTCTGCGCGTCCGGGCTCAGCGCCCAGTCGTAGAATTTCTGCGCCTCTTCGGCATGCTTGGCGCCCGTCACGATGCTCATCGAACCGATCTCGAAGCCGGTGCCTTCGCAAGGCGACACCACCTTCACCGCCGGGTTCTGCTTGGCCGCGTTGATGACGTCGTGCTGGAAGGAGATGCCGATCAGCGTCTCGCCCTTGCCGACGGCGAGTGCCGGCGCGGCCCCTGCCTTGGTGTATTCGGCGATGTTCTTGTTGAGCTGCTTGAGATAGTCGAATGCCTTGTCCTCGCCCATCAGCTGGACGATCGTGGCAAGCATGGTCCAGGCCGTGCCCGATGAATTCGGGTCGGCCATCTCGATCTCGCCCTGGAATTCCGGCTTGACCAGGTCGGCCCAGCACGCCGGCGCGGTCAGCCCGCGCTGCTTCAGATCTTCCTCATTATAGCCGTAGCCGAGCGCACCGAGATAAATGCCGACCGTGCGGTTCTTCGACCTGTCGGCCTGCTTCAGCGCCCAGTCGCGCAAGTTTGCCAGTTGCGGCGACTTGTATTCCTGGGTGAGGCCCTCTTCCGCCGCCTGCAGATGCGGGTCGCCGGTGCCGCCCCACCAGATATCGGCTTGCGGATTGTCCTTCTCGGCCCGGAGGCGGGCGTAGATTTCGCCGGCGCTCATGCGGGTCATGTCGACGCTGACGCCCGTCTCCTTCTGGTAGGTGGTCGCCATCGCCCGGCACCAGGCCTCGTCGACGGCGCAATACATTGTGAGGCTGCGGTCGGCCGCCTGGGCGGCACTCGCCAATCCGAACATGGCCAGCGCCGCGCCAAGGCCAAGCCAGGCGGCGCGCAAGCCTTGCTTACTGTCAAATGTCTTCATCGATATTCCTCCCTGTCTTCTCACTGGAAACGATCTACCCGTCGTCGAGCGGCACTCCGATCACCTGGGACAATGTCGCCGCAACGCCGGGTGCTGCCGCTAGCACGGGATTGCCCTTCGCCATGCCGTCGCCGTCGAGGAACCGGTTCACACGGCCGCCGGCCTCCTCCACCAGCAGCAATCCGGCCAGGCAGTCCCACGAATTGATGTGCAGCTCGGCATAGGCATCCGAGCGGCCGTCGGCCACATAGGCCAGCCCAAGCGCTCCGGAGCCGGAGCGCCGCACATTGGCGCCGAGTGCCCAGACAAGGCTCACCTTGTCCAGATAGTCGCGATTGGGAATCCTGGGCGACCAGCCGAACTCGACAAAGGCGCGGTCGAACGCTTGCGTCGGCGACACATGGATCGGCGCGCCATTGCGCGTCGCGCCCTGCCCGCGACGGGCAAAGTACGTTTCGCCGATGGCCGGATTGGCAATGCCGCCGATCTCGCTGCGGCCGTCCTCGACGAAAGCTATCGAAATGCAGAAATGCGGAATACCGCGCATGAAATTGGCGGTGCCGTCGATGGGGTCGACGACCCACATGCGGGCAGAGCCGATGCCACCGCCTTCCTCGCCCAAAAACCCGTCCTGCGGAAAAGCCTCTGCCAGAGTGGCGCGAATGTGCTCCTCGACCTTGCCGTCGGTTTCAGTGACAAAATCCTGCGGGCCTTTCATCGCCACCGGCTGGACGGCGCCCTGCCGGGCATAGCCTTCCATCGCCAGTTGCCCGGCCGTGACAAGCAGTTTCCGGCAGACCTCGGCACGCCTGTCCATCTCGGCCTTGGACAGCCGGTCCGCCTTCGGATGCGCCGCCGCCCTGCTCATGCAGCCGGTCCGGACAATCGCGCCCTCAATGCCGTCTTCGGCGAAATGGACAGGGTATTCCTCCGATGCCACGCTTGAGCCGGCTTGTATTGCACGGCTGTGCAAAGCTGTTGCATTCGGCCATGCCTGTCAAGTGCGGTGGGTGGCAATGGCAGAAGAGTTGCATTACATTGCACGGCCGTGCAAAGAATCACCGAAACAGCAGCGAGAGCGTTCGCTTGACGGTTCCGAGAATCCGCACCGGATTTTCCAGCGCCCAGCAGGTTGCCGACCTCGCCGGGGTTTCACGCTCGGCCGTGTCACGTACCTTCACGCCCGGCGCTTCCGTTTCCGGGGAAACCCGCGAGCGAGTGATGCTGGCGGCCGAGCAACTCGGCTATCACGTCAACCATCTGGCTCGCGGCCTGATGCGGGCCTCGACCGGCATTGTCTGCCTCATCGTTGCCGATGGCGACACGCCCTATCATGCCCGCCTGCAGAAGGCGCTGACCCAACATCTGCGGGACGCCGGCAAAATGGCCATGGTGTTCAACACCTCCGGCCCCAGCCACCATGTCGACCAGGCGCTGCGCAACACGCTGAACTATCGCGCCGATGCGAGCATCGTTCTGTCCGGCTCGCCGCCGCAGTTGCTGATCCGCACCTGTCTTGAGAACGGCCAGCGGCTGGTGCTGATCAATCGCGATGACCGCTTCGACGGCCCGCACAATATCGGTGTCGACAACGCTGCAGCCGCAGAGGCAGCGCTGCATGCCTTCATCCGGGCCGGCTGTACCCGCCCCGCTTTGGTGACCTCGGCTGCCGGCACGCCCAGCCTGCTCTCCCGCGAAACCGCCTTCCTTACCGCCGCGCAGAAGGAAGGGCTGGAGGTGACCGTGTGGCGCGAGGGCCGCACCGGCTATGCCACCGGAGCCGATGGCGCCAGGCGACTCTTTTCCGGCCGGCAGCGGCCGGATGCGGCGTTCTGCGTGACCGACCTGATTGCGTGCGGCTTTCTCGATGCGGCCCGCCACGAGTTCGGCATCAACGTACCCCGCGATCTCTGCGTCATCGGCTTTGACGACATTGAACAGGCCGACTGGGCCTCTTACCGGCTGACGACGTTCTCGCCGCCGATCGAGGAGATCGCCAGGCGCGCCGTGCGGCTCGCGACCGGCGCGCGGGAGGAGGCTGGCAGCCGCCTGATCTGCCATGCGCCCATGGTCTGGCGCAGCACGGTGAGGCCGGGCCAGGGCTGATGCGAAACATGTGTCGGTCAAGACGGGAAACGTACTGATGTCCAAGAAAAAGGCCAGGAAGACCCGCCAGGCGGCAAGACCGGTGGAGATAGCTGTAGGCCCCGAAATCCGGAGCATGATGCGCAAGTTAGGCCTGACCGAGGAAGAAGCACTGCGCATGATGCGCGAATGCGATGCCACCCTCTATGGCGCCAACTCCGGGCACGTGCAGCCAGGATCTTGACGGCCCGCCAGGCGCGAACGGAATTTTAATGTAAATCAAGCGTAATCCCGACCGTTAAAATGATGCGTATGTGTTGGGGTTGCGCATGCCGGAATATTCTTTCTTCATCCGCTCGATCCGGATCCGCTACATCTCGGGATTGCTCATCTTTGCGCTGGCTTCCACCGCGGTGATGTTTGCGCTCAATCGCGTCAATTCCTTCCGCCACGACATCGACGCGCTGAGCAGCAATCTCGTCGTCTTCACCCGCGACCTGCGCAACGCCTCCAGCTTTGCCGAAACCGCCAGCACGACCTGGCGCACCGAAACCCGTGACGGCCTTGCCGCCGCAGCGCGCGGCCATTCGCAACGCCTGACCAGCGAGATCGAAACACTGTCCGCGGAGTTGGCCGCGATCAAGCCGAGCCTGTCGGCCAAAACGCTGGACGAACTCTCGTCGGCCGCCGTCAACGGCGACCTGTTCTGGTCGTCGCGCGACATCGTGCGCAACTTCAACCTGATGTCGGCGGCGCAACAGACCGACGAATGGAGTTCGCGCGAAATCCTCAACCAGAACGACCTGTTCGTCCAGCCGATGCTGGTGCGTGTGCGTACCGCCATGGATGGCGAACGCCATCTGGCCGACGCCTCCAGCGACAGGCTGCTGTTGTGGGCAAGCGGCCTTCTGTTCGCGGTTCTTGCCATCGTTGCCCTCTGGATCTTCCGGCCGATGGAAAATGCGATCCGCCGCGCCTTCACCGAATCCGCCGCATCCTTGTTCAAGGCCGAAGCGGCCGACCGCGCCAAATCGGAATTCCTGGCCAATATGAGCCATGAGATCCGCACGCCGATGAATGGCGTGCTGGGCATGGCCGAACTGCTCGCCAAGACCGAGCTTAACGCGCGCCAGAAAACCTTCACCGAAGTCATCGTCAAGTCCGGCAATGCGCTGCTCACCATCATCAACGACATCCTCGATTTCTCCAAGATCAATGCCGGTCAGCTGACGCTCGATCCTGCACCCTTCCGGCTTGCCGAAGCGGTCGAGGACGTGGCCACACTGGTGTCGGCGCGCGTCGCCGAAAAGAACCTCGAGCTGATCGTGCGTGTCGACCCGCGCCTGCCTGCCCATGTCGTCGGCGATGCCGGACGGTTCCGTCAGATCGTCACCAATCTGCTCGGCAATGCGGTGAAGTTCACCGAGAAGGGCCATGTGCTGATCGATGTCGGCGGCGAGGTGGTCGACGGCATGGTCCAGCTCAAGGTCCGCGTCGAGGACACAGGCATCGGCATTCCTGCCGAGAAGCTCGAGAACGTGTTCGAGAAATTCGCGCAGGTCGACGGCTCGTCGACGCGCCGCCATGAAGGCACCGGCCTCGGCCTTGCCATCGCCGCCCGCCTCATCGATCTGATGNCTGATGGGCGGCAAGATCGGCGTCGAAAGCGAGATCGGCCGCGGCTCGGTGTTCTGGTTCGCCGTGCCGCTGCCGGCGCATCAGCAGGACACGCGCAACGAGGTCGTGCCGGTCGATGTCACCGGCGCTCGCGTGCTGGTCATCGACGACAACCCGGTCAACCGCGAGATCTTGCTGGAGCAGCTCAGAAGCTGGAGCTTCGACTGCGCGGCCGCCGAAAGCGGCGCCGTCGGCCTCGCCTTTCTAGACCGGGCCAGCCAACTCGGTGCTGCGGTCGACTGCATCATCCTCGACTACCAGATGCCCGGCATGAACGGCGCCGATGTCGCCAAGGCGATTTCCGCCGACAGCCGTCTCTCCGCCATCCCGGTGGTGCTGCTGACCTCGGTCGATCAGGTCGATTTCGGCAAGATGGTCATCGATTTCGGCATCGCCGCGCATCTCACCAAGCCGGCGCGCTCGGCCGTCCTGCTCGGCACCGTCATCTCGGCAATCCAGAAAGTGCGGGCCCAGATCGGCAAGGCCCAGTTTGTTCGCGAGCCTGTTGTTCCGCAGGCGGCACCTGTGGCGCCACCCGCCTTCACCGTCATTCGCGGCCCGGCAATTCCGGCGGCCACAGTGCCTGAATCGATCGCCACGCCAAACGGCCCGATCGATATTCTGATCGCCGAGGACAATGACGTGAACCAGCTGGTGTTCGGCCAGATCCTCAATGGGCTTGGCCTCAGCTACCGCATCGCCAGCAATGGCCGCACGGCCGTCGAGATGTACCGGGCGCTGGGACCGAAGCTGATCCTCATGGACGTCTCCATGCCGGAGATGAACGGCTACGAGGCGACCCGCGCCATCCGGGCGGCGGAGGCAGCGAGTGGCAATCACACACCAATCATCGGCGTCACCGCGCACGCACTGAAGGGCGACCGCGACAAATGCATCGAGTCCGGCATGGACGACTATCTGCCCAAGCCGGTGTCGCCCGACCGTCTCGGCAGCAAGATCGGCACATGGCTCAGCGAAACGGTGGCGGTAAAGAGGGCTTGATCAAATCGCCGCGTCCAGACAATAGCGGTGCATCCAGTCGAGACTGGTCTCGTCCGAGAGCTTGGCGACGCCAGGCTTTATGTCGGCGGCATTCGGCGCCGGAACACCCAGGGCCTCGCAGATGGATGCCAATGCCGCTGCCGGATCGGCTGACAGGCGCTCATAGCCGATTCGCAGCGGGACGATCCCCTGCTCCGCGAACCAGACGTTCCAGGCCCCGTCATAGGCTTCGAGTTCGGCAAGCTCGCGCTGGATCCGCTTGAAATCGTAGCGGGGTTCCTGCGGCGGTGCGACTCGTTCGATCTCGGTTCCGTCGGGCGCGATGTGCCAAAGCCCGGTCTGCTCGGCCTTGATCAGCGACACCGCCTGCGCCAGCTTGTTTTCGCGCGAAAGATGGATGTAGAGGACCCGCCCGAAGGCCATTTCAAAGCGTGCTTTGTCCGATGGCAGGTCTGGGTAGATCCGGTCGAGGATTGCCGAGAGTTCATCCAGGTTTTCCCGCATCAGGCGCAAGCCGAAGACGCCCGTTCCGCCCCTTCCCGCGCTGATTGCCGCACCGAGATAGGCGAGGTCGAAATCATGCGCGCTCATCGTCTCGGGATGCGGCAATTTCCACTCTTCGGCCCATTCCGCCTTGTCCTGCCGCCGGTAAAATGAGTGCGGATCGCCGGCTGTTTTCGTCGATGCCAGAAGGCCGCACAGCAAGGTGCTTCCGGTTCTCGGCGTGCCGCAGATTATATAGCCGTCAAGCATCTGGGACTCTGTCGCTTGTCATGGATTGGGCTAACCCCGCCAGGGCGCGGTGACACGCGCGCTTCGCGAAGGGCTCCAGTCTAGCCGCGCCGGAAGGGATAGAGGAATTGCTGCCAGTATCCGTTCGGAACGGGATGTCCGTGAATGCCGTAGCCGTTCGGCCAGCGCCCTTCGGGCATATGGTGGGTACCGAACAGCCGGTCGAGCAGCGGGAAATGGATGGCGAAGTTTACGTCGATCGCTTCTTTCTCGAGGCCGTGATGCCAGTGGTGGTAACGCGGCGACACCAGCACCTTTTCGACTGGACCGAAACTGGTTCCGATGTTGGAATGGATGAAAGACGAATAGACGTAGACGATCAATATATACGTCTGGATAGCCGATTCATCGAACCCCAGCACGAACATCGGGGTGGCCGTCAGGCTGCGCAGCACGATGATTTCCAGGAAATGCATGCGCGCACCGGCAATCCAGTCCATCGACTTGGCGGAATGGTGCACGGCATGGAACTTCCACAGCCAGGGCATGCGATGAAAGGCCCGATGCACCCAATACTGGGCAAGGTCGGTCAGGAACATTACCGCCAGCAGTTGCACCAGCCACGGCAAGTCGTGGACCCAGGCGCGCACCGAACCAAGGGCGCCCTGCGCATTGACGAAGTTGGACGGCGCCAAGGTCAGGTAGGTCAAAATCTGCACCAGCAGCGATGAGACCAGATAGTAGAACAGGTCCTCGCGCCATTCGTCGCGGAACACGGTCTGATCCTTGTTGCGCGCGAAAAGACGTTCGAGCGGAACGAACAGCACACCCATGAACAAGGCGTTCAGGATGAAGAAATCAAGCCCGAAGAACACCCCTTCGATGTGCAGTTGATGGCGCACCGGAAGCATGCCGACCAGCGACGCCAGCAGCACAGTGAACATCGCTGCCGCGCCGAGCGTCTTTTGCCTGCGCAGCGTCATGCTGAGGATCGCCAGGATATAGCCGGAGATGAGGACGAAATAGAGCACCGGCTTGAAGAACAGCATCTGGTGGATGGGGGCCAGATCCGGCATCGATGTAAGCGACGGGTAGCGCAGCACGATGACCATCAGCAGGGCGGTGACCCCGGCAAGCAAGCCAATCGAGCCGGACAGCCAGCCAGAACCGAACGGCCGTTTGGCGCGCGGCGTTTCAAGTTCACTTACAACGCGTCTAAGGAAATTTGCCACCGCCCCCATGCCCCGCCTTTTTGACGATCGCAAAAGCTCTCGTCGAGATATCGACCTCTTTTGCTACAGCAGGGCTCATTAATATTTAATCGCCCTGCACATGACGGGTGACTATCGCTTTCGGGCGATTGGAAGAGCTATGATTGCAACAAAAGAACACCGGCCACTATAGTCGGAATCTTTCCTGGATGCGACGGGCGCATTCAAGCGGCGTCAGCCGGCTGGTGTCGACTTCGAGGTCGTAGTCTATGCCGTTGTGGACGCGTCCATATTGCCAGCGCGCCAGGCCAGGCAGCCTGTCGGCGCGCGGCCTCGCGCGCTCCCAGCACCTCCAGCGGCGCCATGACGCCACCAGATGCAGGTCGAAACCCGACAGCAGCATGCGGTGCTCCGCTATCTCGTCATTGAAGATCACGTCGTCGACAATGAGATTGTTGCGTTGCCCGGCCATGGCGGCGATGGCATGGCGCATGCCGCGCATGGCTCGCGCGCCGACCGGCCCGCTCCTGATCACCACCGACGGCTTGCCGTCTTCCAGCACGGTCTCAAAGGAAAACCCGTCGGCATGATCCTGCAGCGCCGGCGGCAGCATGTCGATGAAAGCATCCATCTGGACATGCAGGAAGGGCTCGGTGGCGATTGTTTGCAGCGCCCTGGCGATCGAGCTTTTGCCGGCGCTGCCGACGCCATTAAGCAGGACGATTTTGGCCGTCATGTCGCCCCCTATCGGTTGCGCACGACGATACAGGCGCCGCCGACGCTTTGCAGTTTCTGGCAGATGACGTTGGCGGCGGCACGGTCGTCGACACCGATCCTGACGGCGTAGATGCCGCGTCGGCCGATCGGCGTGCGCACCCGGCTGACCACCGGGTCACGACCGGAAAGCAGCGCCGGAAACCGGCTCCTGACCCGCAGCCACTGATTGATCGCCGCGCCCCTGCGGAAATTGCCGGCCACCTGGACGCCCCATGGCTTCACATTGATCGACGCCATGGCCACGGTTCTAGACATGATCACCGGCAGCTTGCGGCAGGCGACGGCAAAGCTGGTTTTCCCGTCGAGCGGCTCGATCGTTCCGGCGTAGGCGCTGTCGGAGAACTTGTCGGCCGGTTCGCCCATGATGTCGAAGACGTAGCTCTCGGTCTCCATCGGCAGGAAACCGCCGGAACCCAGCCAGCGCGAAACGCGGCTCTCGCCGGCATTGTAGGCAGCCGCCGCCAGGCCGAGATTGCCGAAGCCGGTCTTCATTTCGGCGAGATATTTCGCCGAAGCCGGGATCGCCTGGTCGATATCGAAAGGATCGGCCAGCCCCCGCATCTTGGCGGTGCCCGGCATGAACTGGGCGATGCCTTCGGCACCGACCGGGCTAACCGCATTGGGATCGAAGCGGCTTTCTTTCCAGATCAGCCGGGCGAAGTAATCCTTCGGCAGGCCGTTCCGCTCGGCATGCGTCTCGATCAGGTCACAGACACGGCCGATCAATCGTTTCGCCGCCGAGCGCGATTGCGGTGGATCGGCAAGTGCCTGTCCGGCACCCAGCCCGCAGAGCAGGATCACACCGGCTTTGAGCAGCCCCCGCATGGCTTATTCGGCCGCAGCCTTGCCGTGCTGTCCAAACCGCTGCTCGATATAATCGGCGACCATTTTTTCGAAATCGGCGGCGATCGACGGACCGCGCAGCGTCGCCGACTTCTTGCCGTCGACGAAGACGGGTGCGGTCGGCGTCTCGCCGGTGCCGGGCAGCGATATGCCGATATCGGCGTGCTTGGATTCGCCGGGGCCGTTGACGATGCAGCCCATCACCGCGACCTTGAGGTTCTCGACGCCGGGATATTTCTCCCGCCAGACCGGCATGTTCTTGCGCAAATCGGCCTGGATGTTCTGGGCGAGCTCCTGGAACACGGTGGAGGTCGTGCGACCGCAGCCGGGGCAAGCGGCGACGATCGGCACGAACTGACGGAAGCCCATGGTCTGCAGCAGTTCCTGCGAGACCTGCACCTCGCGCGTGCGGTCGCCATTCGGCTCCGGCGTCAGCGAGATGCGGATGGTGTCGCCAATGCCTTGCTGCAAGAGGATGCCCATGGCAGCCGACGAGGCGACGATGCCCTTGGATCCCATGCCGGCTTCGGTGAGGCCAAGATGCAGCGCATGGTTGGAGCGCGTGGCAAGCTCGGCATAGACGGCGATCAAATCCTGCACGCCGCTGACCTTGGCCGACAGGATGATCTTTTCGCGGGCGAGGCCTATCTCTTCGGCCATTTCGGCCGACAGGATGGCCGACTGCACGATCGCTTCGCGGGTTACTTCCTGCGCCGTCAGCGGAAAGCCTTGGCGCTGGTTTTCGTCCATCAGCCGGGTGAGCAGCTCCTGATCGAGCGACCCCCAATTGACGCCGATGCGCACCGGCTTGTCATGCCTGATCGCCATTTCGACGATCGCGGCGAACTGGCGGTCCTTCTTGTCCTTGAAGCCGACATTGCCAGGATTGATGCGGTATTTGGCCAGCGCCTCGGCACAGGCCGGATGATCGGCCAGCAGTTTGTGGCCGATATAGTGGAAGTCGCCGACCAGCGGCACATTGATGCCGAGCCGCTCGAGCCGTTCGCGGATGCGCGGCACGGCGGCGGCGCTCTCGTCACGATCGACGGTGATGCGCACGATCTCGGAGCCAGCGCGATGCAAAGCCGCAACCTGCGCGACGGTCTGGTCGATATCGGCCGTGTCGGTGTTGGTCATCGACTGCACGACGACCGGCGCGCCGCCGCCGACGACCACGCCGCCGACATCGACGCCGACCGATGTCCGGCGCGCAAAGGGGGAGGAAAAATACCCGGTCATGCCGGCAGCCTCTTGATCACCCGAGCGACATACGTCCACGTCGACGCACGCTCAATCAGCTATCAGCGCATAGCGCTGAGGTTCGGGCATGAGGTGGAGGAGCAAAGATGGCTTGTCAATGGCGACAGACAAGCAGAGCCGCCAAATCGCAGCAGCGCGGTGACCCCACAGACGGGTTTCGCCGGCCAACAGTATCGGAATCAGTAGCAAAAACAGGCCTCCGGCGGCATGTCGCCACCGGAGCGATAGTCACGCGCCAAGGCGGCGCTTCTAATCCTGGAAGGGCGTCAGTGTCTCGTCGGTTTCGCCTTCAGTTTTTCAATCTCGTCCTTGAGTGCCAGCTTGCGTCGCTTCAGATTCACGATTTCGAGGTCGTCGACCGATGGATGGTTCATCGCATCGTCGATCTCGCGTTCGATGTCACCGTGTTTCCGCTGCAACTCATCAAGATGGGATGCAAGAGACATGATTGGTTCTCCCTTTCATGGTTTTCCTCGATTGCAGCCGTCAAAGGCACGTCCACCGCAGGTCGCATCTGTGACGGCACCATGACAGTCTGCCACCATCCGGCTGCGATGTCGAATGCTGCGTGGTAGCATTCCACGACAATGTGATATGTGATATTGGCTGCGCGCCGGCGGCAATTGATGCCGCCCCCGCCCAATCATGCCCATTGCCGGGCGCCGCAGACATGCAGACGGTAGAGAATGTCCGACCAGGAAAAGGCCGATGTCCGCCTCGAATTTTCCCGCCTGAAGCAGGAGCATGCCGATTTCGACGCGGCCATCAATGCGATGATCGCCATGGGCTGCGACCCCTTGCAGATCCAGCGTATGAAGAAGAAGAAGCTTTTCCTCAAGGACCGGCTGATGGCGCTGGAAGACAAGATCATTCCGGACATCATCGCTTGACGCCGCAAACGACCGAAGCTGACCGATATTAAACGTCGGAGATCAACCATGCCGTCGGTCAGTCGCGGAGACTTCGTCAGGTACACCGGGGATATCGGGAATCTCGTTAGATTTGTCGAGATAGATGACCAAGATATTGTAAGAAATTTTCTAAACAATTCCCCTTTATTGGTCAGTGACACATTAGATGACGGGCAGGTCGAAATAGAGATTTATATCAATGATGTGATACATTTCTTCTATGTTGGCGAAGTTGATATTCAAAAAATTTTCTGAATCGCGCACTGCTCACCCCGCTATCGACAGCCGCGCCGCGCGATGGCGCAGCAACGTCAGCAATTCGTCGGTCTTCTCCGCTGAAGTGTCGATCGGCACCACCAGGCACATCGTCGCCTCGACCTTGCCAGCGGCCGCGAAGACAGGGGCGGCCAGGCATTTGGTGTAGGCGTCGACCAGCCCCGAAGTGATGCAATAGCCGGTCGTTCTGGCCGTCGCGATATCGGCAATGAAGTCGTCGAACTGCAGCCTGCGGCCGTCGGGCAGCAAAAGGTCGTCTTCCGAGACCATGTCCTGGATGGCGGCCCTTTCCAATCCGGCCAGAAGCAGCCGCCCCGATGCCGTCCATGGCAGCGGGATCTGCAGGCCGGTGGCCGAGCTGATGCGGAACGGCCTGGTGCCGGGGCTGGAATGGACGATGGTGTAGCGCCCGCTTTGCAGCATGCACAATTCGGAGGTCTCGCCGGTCTCGCGCGACAGATTGTCGACCTCCTGCCGGCCCCGCCTAAGCAGGTCGTTGCCCCTGACATAGTCCATTCCATAGAGGTACAGCTTCTTGCCGAAATAGACCCGGTTGCCGTCGCCCTCCATCTCCAGGAGACCCGCATCGACCAACGAACGCACCAGCGTATAGGTGGTGGAGCGCGGCGCATTCACCCCCTTGGCTAGATCGCCAATGCCGATGGCGCGCTGCGTAACATGCAGGAAGTCCAGGATCTCCAGCACCCGGTTGAGGCCCTTCTCGCGCGAGCCGGAGGTCTTGTCGGGCGTCGGGCTCTCGGCTGGACCAAGCTCCGCCCGATCCGTGAGTCCATTGCTGTCTTGCATAACTGATTCCTGATGTTAGTATCTGTCTTGTACAGGATACATGTGTCTATTGTAAGAGACAATTCAGGTCGGCGACACGTGTGTCTGTAAGGGGAACTCAAACAACAGGAGGTCGCAGTGAACGACGCATCCAAGCGAGATTTTCTGAAACTGGGCATGGCCGGGCTTGCAACGGCGGGCGTGATGACCGCTGTCAGCGCCGAAAAGGCGGCGGCACAAGCCGCATCCGACAGCGTTCTGCGCACCGCGCTTGACCGCGGCAAGCTGATCGTCGGCACCGGCAGCACCAACGCGCCATGGCATTTCGAAAACGATGCCGGCGAGCTGGTCGGCATGGACATCACCATGGGCCGCATCCTGGCCAAGGGTCTGTTCGACGATCCGAGCAAGGTCGAGTTCGTCATGCAGGATCCGGCGCAGCGCATCCCCAATGTCACCACCAACAAGGTCGACATCACCATCCAGTTCATGACCATGACCGCGCAGCGCTCGCAGCTGATCCACTTCTCCAGGCCATACTATGTCGAGGGCGTCGCCCTGCTGACGCTGCCGACGGCGGAAAACAAGACCTTCGACAAGCTGCTCGCCGGTGGTTCGGCGACGCGCATCTCGATCCTGCAGAATGTCGATGCCGAAAGCTCGGTCCATTACGCCCTGCCGGAGGCGCAGGTGCTGCAGATCGACACTCAGGCCAATGTGCTGCAGGCACTTGAATCGAAACGCGCCGATGCCGCCGCCGTCGATCTTTCAACCGTGCGCTGGCTGGCCTCGCGCAACCCCGACAAATATTTCGATGCCGGCAAGAGCTGGTACTCGATGCTCTACGGCGCGGCGGTCAGGCAGGGCGACCTGGACTGGCTGAGCTTCGTCAACCAGACCTTCACCATCGCTATGTTCGGCCATGAGACCGCACTCTACGACGCCGCCTTCAAGGACTATTTCGGCCAGGAGCCGCCGGCCCGCCATTCCGGTTTCCCGGTTGTCTGACAAGCGCTGGCGGAAGGGTTAGCCCTTCCGCCTTCTAGTTCGCATCCCTTGGTTATTGCGGGAGACGCATGGGCTATACGCTCAACTTCAACCTGATCTGGCGCCACTTCGACAAGCTGTGGGGCGGCCTTCTGCTCAGCCTCGAGCTTGCCGTGATTTCGATTGCCATCGGCGTCGTCATCGGCCTGGTGCTGGCGGTCTGGTATGTCTCGGCCGGACGCGTGGTGCGCGCCATCATTGCGGCTTACGTCGAATTCATCCGCAACGTGCCGCTGATCCTGCTCGTCTATCTTGTCTTCTACGGCCTGCCGACGGTGATCGACGTCGCCTACGACGCGCCGACCTCGTTCGTGCTGACGCTGTCGGTCTATAGCGGCGCCTATCTGGTCGAGGTGTTCCGCTCCGGCCTGGAAGCCGTGCCGCGCGGCCAGCTCGATGCCGGCAAGGCGATCGGGCTGACGCCTTGGCAGCGGTTGGTTCACGTGCGCCTGCCGACCATGCTGCGCATCACGCTGCCGGCGCTGTCCAACACCTTCATCTCGCTGTTCAAGGACACGTCGATCGCCTCGGTGATCTCGGTGCCCGAGCTCACCTTCGGCGCCCAGTGGATCAACTTCAACACCTTCCGCATCGTCGAGGTCTATCTGGTGACGACGGCGATGTACCTGGTGACCGGCTACACCCTGCTCTTCGGGCTGCGGCTGGTCGAACGCCGGTTCAGGGCTGCGCGCTGACATGCTGAGCCAGATCCTCTACGCCGTACCGTTCCTCGCCCAGGGCTTCGCCATCACCTTGTGGGTGTCGCTGCTGGTCGTGGTGCTGTCGCTGATTGCCGGCGTCGCGCTCGGCGTCGGCCTGGTCTACGGCCCGGCGCCGCTGCGCTGGGCCGTGCGCATCTTCTCCGACACCATCCGCGGCATCCCGATCCTGGTGCTGATGTTCTTCGTCTATTACGGCCTGCCGGCCATCGGCCTGCATCTGCAATCCTTCTCGGCGGCGGTGCTGGCGCTGACCTTGTTCAAGACGGCGCAGGTCATTGAGTATCTCCGCGGCGCCGTCGGCTCCATTGCCAAGGGCCAGTCAGAAGCGGCGATGGCCATTGGGCTGACTTTTCGCCAGCGGCTCACCTACGTCATCTTTCCGCAGGCCTTCCGGCGCTTCCTGCCGCCCTGGATCAACGGCGTCACCGATGCGGTCAAGGGCAGCGCCCTGGTCTCGCTGCTCGGCATCACCGACCTGATGCAGGCGATCAACCAGGTCATCGGCCGCACCTATGAGGCGATGCCGCTCTACATCCTCGGCGCCTTGATCTATTTCGCCGTCAACTATGCGCTTTCCTACGCCAGCCGGCGGCTGGAACGGCGCTTTGCCTTCATCCGGGACTAGCACGATGGCCACAAGCTCGAACGACAATGCTGCCCTTCTCGACATTGCCGGGGTCTCGAAAGCCTTTGGTTCGGTCGAGGTGCTTCGCTCGGTCAGCCTCAAGGTGGACAGGGGCGAGGTGGTCACCGTCATCGGCCCTTCCGGCAGCGGCAAGACCACCCTGCTGCGCTGCGTCAACTTTCTCGAAAGCTACGACTCAGGCTCGATCCGCATCGACGGCAAGGAGGTCGGTTTTCGTGAGGCCGGCGCGCGCCAGCGGCGCAGCGAGCGCGACCTTGCCAACATGCGCGCCGAAACCGGCATGGTGTTCCAGAGCTTCAACCTGTTTCCGCACCTCACCGCCGCCGGCAACATCATGCTCGGCCTCACCAAGGTGCGCGGCAAGAGCAAGGCCGAGGCGCGCCAGATCGCCGAGCATTGGCTGAGCCGCGTCGGCCTCGCCCACAAGGCCGACAGCCTGCCGGCGGAACTCTCCGGGGGCCAGCAGCAGCGCGTCGGCATAGCGCGGGCAGTCGCCATGGAGCCGAAGATCCTGCTGCTCGACGAGATCACCTCCGCGCTCGATCCCGAATTGGTCGGCGAGGTGCTGGCCGTTGTGCGCAGCCTGGCCGAAGACGGCATGACAATGGTGATGGTCACGCACGAGATGGCCTTTGCCCGCGACGCTTCGAGCCGCATTGTCTTCATGGCCGATGGCGGTGTCAGCGCTGTTGGCCCGCCGAAGGAGATCCTTGCCGAAGAGACCACCAATGAGCGCCTGCGCTCTTTCCTGGCGCGGTTCCGCGCCTCGCATTTCTGACATGGGCGGCCCAAAGCAATTCCAGGAAAAGTGTAAGCGGTTTTCCCGGGAAAAGCGCGAAGCGCTTTCCCTTGGGAATTGCGTAAAACAACAGGCCGGCCCGAGGAGAATTCTTCCATGACGCCTTACATCCGGCTCGCCGAGCTCGGCCTGACGCTGCCCGAGCCGCCGACGCCGATCGCCAATTTCGTCACCCATGCGGAAAGCGGCCGGCTGATCTTTCTTTCGGGTCAAGGGCCGCTGCGCGCCGACGGCACGCTGTGCACCGGCAAGGTCGGCGAGGACGTCACCGTCGAGCAGGCCTATGAGCATGCCCGCCTCACCGGCCTCAACCTGCTCGCCGTCATGCACGCCGCCGCCGGCGATCTCGGCCGCATCGTGCGCGTCGTCAAATTGCTCGGCTTCGTCAATGCGACGCCGACCTTCAGCGACCACCCGAAAGTGGTCAATGGCTGCTCGGACCTGTTCGCCAGCGTCTTCGACAAGATCGGCGGCCATGCCCGCTCGGCGATCGGGGTCGGCTCGCTGCCTGGAAACATCACCGTTGAAATCGAAGCGGTCGTCGAGATCGCCGCCTGACCGTCAAGGGATTGCTGAACATGAAAACCTATTCCGACACCGGCTCCAACACCACGATCCGTGAACGGCTGGGACTGCGGCCGATCATCAACGTCTCCGGCACGATGACGACCCTCGGCGCCTCGATCATCGTTCCCGAGGCGATCAGCGCCATGGCCGAGATCGCCTCGCAATGGGTGGAGATGGACGATCTGCAGCGCGCCGCAAGCGTGATCACCGCCCGCCTCACCGGCGGCGAGGCCGGCTTCATCACCGCCTGCTGCGCCTCAGGCATCACCATGGCGATCGCCGGGGCGATGACCGGCACCAATTTGCTGGCGATCGAACGGCTGCCCGACGATACCGAGGGGCTGAAGTCCGAAGTCGTCATCCAGCTCGGCCATATCGTCAATTACGGCGCGCCGATCGACCAGTCGATCCGCGTTGCCGGCGCCAAGGTCATTTCGGCGGGTACGGTCAGCGTCACCCAGGATTATCACGTGCGCGAGGCGATCAATGAGCGCACCGCGGCGGCGCTCTACGTCGTGGCGCACCACACCGTGCAATACGGCATGCTTTCCCTCGAGGAATTCTGCGATATCTGCCACGCCAGGGGCGTGCCGGTGATCGTCGATGCGGCTTCCGAATATGATCTGCGCAGCTTCCTGGCCCGCGGAGCCGACATCGTCGTCTACAGCGGCCACAAATTCCTTTCGGGGCCAACCAGCGGCATCGTCGCCGGCCGCAAGGATCTCGTCCGCGCCGCCTATCTGCAAAACCGCGGCGTCGCCCGCGCCATGAAGGTTGGCAAGGAAAGCATCGCCGGCACGATGGCGGCGCTCGAAGCCTGGGAAAAGCGCGACCATGCCGGCATCCGCCAGCGCGAGGAAGCGGCGCTCAATCTATGGAGGGATTCGCTGCAGGGAATACCCGGCATCGTCGCAAACATCATTCCCGACCCGACCGCCAATCCGCTCGACCGGCTGCAGATCTTCGTCTCCCCCGAAAGCCGCTTCAGTGCCGCCGGCCTCGCCTCGGCATTGGCGGCCGGATCGCCGCCCATCATCGTGCGCAACCACGAGGTCGAGCGTGGCCATTTCTTTCTCGACCCCTGCAACCTGCACCCAGGCGAGGCCGAGATCGTCGCCGAACGCCTCCGCGCCGTGCTCACCGCGGCCGACAGGCCGGCGGATGCGATGAGACAGCCGCGAAAGGATTCATCCGGCGCCCTGCGCTGGCCGGACTAGGCTGCGGCGGCCGCCATCCTTGCGGGCCAGCCCGAATTCCGCTAAGGCGCGCCTTTACCGCCGGGAGCATGCGCTTGACCGACCACCGCGCCGACGTCGCCATCATCATGGGCAGCCAGTCCGACTGGGCGACGATGCGCCACGCCGCCGAAACGCTGGAGGCGCTGGGCATTCCGCACAAGCGGCTGATCGTCTCCGCCCACCGCACCCCGGACCGGCTCTATGATTTCGCCAAGGGCGCCAAGGCGGCCGGCTACAAGGTGATCATCGCCGGCGCCGGCGGCGCCGCCCACCTGCCCGGCATGACGGCGGCGATGACGCCGCTGCCGGTGTTCGGCGTGCCGGTCGAATCGAAGGCGCTGTCCGGCCAGGATTCGCTGCTCTCCATCGTCCAGATGCCGGCCGGCATTCCGGTCGGCACGCTTGCCATCGGCAAGGCGGGTGCGGCCAACGCCGCCCTTCTGGCGGCCGCCGTGCTGGCGCTGAACGACGAAGAACTTGCCGCCCGCCTGGATGCATGGCGTACCGCCCAAACCGCCAGGGTCGCCACCGAACCGACGGACGCGCCGTGAGCCTGCCCGCGGGATCGAGCATCGGCATCATCGGCGGCGGCCAGCTCGGCCGCATGCTGGCTGTTGCCGCAGCGCGCCTCGGCTACCGCACAATTATCCTCGAACCGCAGGCCGATTGCCCGGCGGCTCAGGTCGCCAACCGCCAGATCACCGCCGCCTATGACGATGCGGACGCCCTTGCCGAACTGGCGGCAGTCAGCGCCGTCGTCACCTACGAATTCGAGAATGTGCCGGTAGCGGCTGCCGGCGCGCTCGCCGCCAAGGTCCCGGTCTATCCGCCGCCCAGGGCGTTGGAAATCGCCCAGGACCGGGTGGCGGAGAAGCTATTCCTGAACGGCATCGGCATCAGGACAGCGGATTTCCGCTCCGTCGACAATGACGACGAGCTAACGGCGGCGCTGAGAGAGTTCGGTGGCAGCGGCATCTTGAAAACCCGCCGCATGGGCTATGACGGCAAGGGCCAGCGCGTCTTCCGCAACATGGAGACGGGCGGCTTTGCCGGCACATGCGAGACCATGGGCAATGTGCCGCTGATCCTCGAATCCTTCGTCGCTTTCGAGCGCGAAATCTCGGTCATCGCCGCGCGCGGGTTGGACGGCGCGGTCGCCGCCTACGATCCGGCTGAGAACGTCCACCGCGACGGCATCCTGCATACCTCGACCCTGCCGGCCCAGATCAGGCTGGAGACGGCGGCAACGGCACAGGCCGCGGCGGCGAAAATCCTGTCGGCCCTCGACTATGTCGGCGTCATCGGCGTCGAGTTCTTCGTTCTTGCCGATGGCACGCTGCTGGCCAACGAAATGGCGCCGCGCGTGCACAATTCCGGCCACTGGACGGAAGCCGCCTGCATCGTTTCGCAATTCGAGCAGCATATCCGCGCCATTGCCGGCCTGCCGCTGGGCAACCCTGGCCGGCATTCAAACTGCATCATGGAAAACCTGATCGGCGACGATGTGCTGCGCGTACCCGCTTTGCTCGCCGAGCCCGATCTGATGCTGCATCTCTACGGCAAGGCGGAAGCGCGCCCAGGCCGCAAGATGGGCCATTTCACGCGCATCAGCCGCCGTAGCTAAGCCATTCCGGCACTTTGCGCGAGGGCGTGGCTCGAGCCTATTGCAGCTCGTCGTTCAGATCCCCGTCCTCGTCGGGGCTGGCGCAACTCGCATCGCCTTCCCTACAATTGGCGCCCGCGGTGAGCTGTTTGATGCGCTGGTCCGTCAGTTCGGTCAGGCATTGTGAAACCTCCATCGGATGGATGGAGCCGCCTTCGCTGTCTGTCGTCGTATAGGCGCATTCGGCGTCGCGGAAGGCGATCCAGGCGCGTTGCGCGACCTGCAGCAGCTTCCTGCCCTTGTCGTCGTTGCGACCGACGAGATCCTTGTAGGCCTGGTTGAGCTTGGCATCGGCGGCCCGATAGTCCTCGCCGGCGCAGATGTTCATCATCTGCTGGCTGTCGTCGTTGCGGTCGCATTCCTGCGCCTGCGCGATGGAGGCGGCTGCCATAACGGCAAGGCTCGCGGACACAAACAACAGGCGCATAGAGGTCTCCAAATCGGCTTGCGGGTGCCGCACCATTCCAGCCCGCCTTCGGCCGCGCAATGGCGTGGAGCCGAGATGGCGGATATTTGATGGCCAAAGCCATTCTCGGCCTCTATCCAGCACGCTTGCGGTTGACACGGGCAAGGCTCCTCGTTTATGAGCCACCGCAAGTTCAAAGGCGCGCTTTTCAGGCGCGCCTTAATAATTCGGCCCGGACAGGGCCCAGACCGACGGGCAAGACCATGAAGATCAAGAATTCGCTCAAGGCGCTGAAGGCGCGTCACCGCGACAACCAGCTGGTTCGCCGCAAGGGCCGCGTCTACATCATCAACAAGACCGCTCCACGCTACAAGGCGCGCCAGGGCTGAGTGTTCGGCCGGAGGCTCGTTGCCTCCGTCCATACGATGGTAATTGCCTGGTTTCAGGCACTTTCACGCTAATTTCAGTTTGACGATCCGCCGTCCGGGGTTAGATTCCGGCGATGCGGATTCTTTTTGCATTTTTGGCGACCCTGTTTCTTTTCGGCGTCGCTCCGGCGTCGGCGGACGATCCGCCGGCAAAGCCGCCGGTTGCCCTGACCAGGGAAGCCAGGCTCGACCAACTGTTTGCCGAGCTGAAGCGCGAGCGCAACGAAAAGGCGGCCGAGCGCATCGCCGGGCGCATCTGGGGCGAATGGTTCCAGTCCGGCAGCGCCTCGATCGACCTGATGATGCAATGGTCGCAAAAGGCGATGGACGACCAGAAGTTCGACGTCGCCCTCGACTTCCTCGACCAGGTCGTCGTCCTGCAGCCAAAATATGCCGAAGGCTGGAACCGGCGCGCCACCGTGCATTACATGATGAAGAATTTCGGGAAGTCGATGTCCGACATCGACCAGACGCTGCAGCTGGAACCACGCCATTTCGGCGCGCTTTCCGGCCTGGCCCAGATCATGGCCGCCACCGGCCACAAGCAATCGGCGCTGGAAGCCTGGCAGAAGGTGCTGACTATCTACCCGATGATGCGCAGCGCCCAGGACCAGGTCGCGGCAATTTCGGAAGAGCTTGCCGGCGAAGGAATTTGATTAGGCAGTAGGAATTAGGGATTAGTGAGTAGTCAGTAGAGAAGATTGGTCGAGACGCCACCTCCCTACTCCCTACTCCCTACTCCCTACTCCCTACTCCCTACTCCCTAGAACTTATCCCCCTCCACCCCCGTATCTCCGCGCATGAACCTCATTTACGCCGCCTGTGCTTTGCTCCTCGCGCTCGTCTTTGCCCTGGCCGGTGTCACCCGGGCCGGCGCGTGGCTGATCGAGTGGCGCAACCCGCCGGCCGGCGAATTTGCCGACATCGACGGCACCCGCATCCACTATGTCCACGTGCCGGCTCCGCAAAATGCAGAGCTGCCGGCCATCGTCTTCATCCACGGCGCCAGCGCCAATCTCAGGGATCAGATGCTGCCGATCAGGCCTTTGCTCGAAGGCCGCGCCGAGATGGTTTTCCTCGACCGGCCGGGCTTCGGCTGGTCGGCACGCGGCCCCGGCAACAATGAGAGCCCGTCGGCGCAGGCCGACACCATCGCCAGCCTGATGGACCGTCTCGGCATCCACAATGCGATCATCGTCGGCCATTCCTATGGCGGCGTGATCACCGCCGCCTTTGGCCGCGAACACCCGGAGAAGACGCTCGGGCTGGTCTTTCTGTCGCCGGTCAGCCACCCCTGGCCGGGCGGCGCGACCGCCTGGTACTACAAGCTGACCGCCACCCCCATCATCGGCTGGCTGTTCTCGCAGACATTGACCTATCCGGCAGGCACGCTGCAGATGGACGGCGCCACGGCCTGCGTGTTTTCTCCCAACAAGGTGCCGGAAGGCTATGTCGGCAATGCCTCGATTCCGCTGGTGCTGCGTCCCGGCGCTTTCCGCGCCAACGCCATCGATGTCGCCGGCCTCTACGACTATACGCTGAAGGCCGCGCCGCATTACCGCGACATCACAGCGCCGACCATCGTCATCTCGGGCGACCGCGACAAGGTGGTCTATGCCTCGATCCATTCGGTCGGCCTGGTCAGGGACATCCCCGGCGCCGAACTGATCTGGGTCCACAATCTCGGCCACAAGCCGGATTGGATCGCCTCCGACCTCGTCGTCGGCGCGATCGAGAAAGTCGCCGGCAAGGTCGTCGACCTGCAGGCAATGGCAAAAACCGTGGAAGCACGCATCGCCGGCGATGCCTACAACGATGCACAGTGCCCCGACATTACGGTGCCCGACGCGGAACTGGCCCCGACCTGATCGCAATTTATGTCCTGAAACACGGCATCAAGAGAAACCCGGAGAAGCGATGGGCGTTGCCGGACCGCATCTTCTTCGGCTATGGCGCGTGCGCCATTCTTGCCGGCGCCTTTCTCGAGCGTCCTCCTCTGGACGGCTTTTACGGCGAACGGATCATTCCTGGCGAGGGCTTTTCCGGGAACCATATTTACGCGACGAACGGCGTGATCGCGTTCGACTACCACGGCTATTCAGCCCGCGAGCGGCTTTTGGAACACCACAAGAGGGGCTGGGCGTCGCGCAATCCCGGGTGGCACTGCACGATCGCCACGGTCGATTTCGATCTGCTCGACACAGTCGAACTCAACCGGCGAAAGATGCTGGGTCCGGACCAGTACCTGCACGACCCCGTTCCTCGCGCACACCGCTTCCTTCAGCGTATCGATCACGCCGAAGGTGCGGCAAGAGCGCTGCGAACTGTGATGAGTTGAAGCCTCTGTCAACCTATGTTGCGGGTGGCCTGCACGTCCGACCCGACATAGGCGATGCGCAGCATGTTGGTCGAACCCGGCGTCCTCAGCGGCACGCCCGCCGTGATGATGACGCGGTCGCCCGGCTGACCGAACCCCTCTTCGAAAGCGATGCGGCAGGCGCGGTCGACCATGTCGTCGAGGTCGCTGGCGTCGGGCGAGACGACGCAATGCGTGCCCCACAAGAGCGACAGCCGCCGCGCCGTGTTGAGGATCGGCGACAGCGCGATGATCGGCACTTGCGGCCGCTCGCGCGCGGCGCGCAGGCCCGTGGTGCCCGACGCCGTATAGGTGATGATCGCCGACAGTTTCAGCGTCTCCGCAATCTCGCGGGCGGCGAGCGAAATGGCGTCGGCGCCGGTTGCTTCCGGTTCCGAGCGCTGCGCGTTGATGATGCCGGCATAGGTCGGGTCGGTTTCGACCTTGGTGGCGATGCGGTTCATCATCGCCACCGCCTCGACCGGATAGGCGCCGGCAGCGGATTCGGCTGAAAGCATGATTGCGTCGGCGCCCTCGAACACGGCGATCGACACGTCGGACACCTCGGCGCGGGTCGGCACCGGCGCGGTGATCATCGATTCCAGCATCTGCGTGGCGACCACCACCGGCTTGCCGGCGCGGCGCGCGGCGCGCGTGATCTGCTTCTGGATGCCGGGCACCGCTTCCAGCGGCATTTCCACACCGAGATCGCCGCGGGCGACCATCAGCGCGTCGGAGAGTTCGATGATTTCGGCCAGCCGGGCGACGGCCTGCGGCTTTTCAATCTTGGCCATGATCAGTGCCCGGCCGCGCGCGATCTTGCGGGCTTCCGCCAAATCCTCCGGCCGCTGCACGAAGGACAGCGCCACCCAGTCGACGCTTTCCGCCAGCACCGCATCGAGGTCCTTGCGGTCCTTTTCGGTCAGCGCACCGACCGGCAGGTCGGTGTCGGGCAGGCTGACGCCCTTCTTGTCGGAAATGGTGGTGCCGGCGACGACGGTGCAGGTGATAGACTTGCCGTCGCTCTTCACCGCCCTGAGCTCCAGCTTGCCGTCATCGATCAACAGACGGTGGCCGGCCTCGACCGAGCTCAGGATTTCGGGATGCGGCAGGTAGACCCGGGTCGACGTGCCGGGCTCGGGATTGTTGTCGAGGGTGAAGGTCTGGCCCGGCGTCAGAACCTCCTTGCCGTTGGCGAACTTGCCGACGCGCAGCTTCGGTCCCTGCAAATCGGCCAGGATGCCGATCGGACGGCCGACCTTTTCCTCGACCGCGCGGATGCGGCCGACCAGCGTGCGCATCAGCTCGTGATCGGTGTGGCTCATATTGATGCGGAAGACATCGGCGCCGGCTTCGAACAGCTTCTGCAGCATCTCCTCGGACGAGGAGGCAGGACCGATGGTGGCGAGGATCTTGACCTTGCGGCTACGTCTCATTGACTGTTTGTTCCCGGGGCGGCTGGAGCGCCTCCCGTTGTGGACTCATCGGTCAGCTGGACCATCCAGCTTGCCTGCTCGCCCGTGTCATATTCCTGGAATCCGGCGCGCTGGAAGCCCCGGGCGACGCAATCGGTAACGCCTGCGATCTTGAACTCTTTTTCAGCCACGCACATGTTGATCGGGCCATCCCAGCGCCCGCCGCGCTCGGCGTCTTCTGCATAAAGATAGTAAAACCTCGATGACAGCGGACCTTCGATCAGCGTCTTGCAGCTCGATCCTTCGATGTGCCACCACCCCTCGGTGATCCAGCCTGCCTTGGCGCGGTAGCCGATGCCAACGCCGACCAGGTTCTGCGTGGCGTTGCAGACGCGGAAATCGGCGCGGGCAGGCGAAGCCGCGACCAGCGCGGTGAGCCCTAGCGTCAGGGTCAGGAGCGGCACGGCAAAGGCGGTGCGCGCACGCGGCCTGCCGGCGGAACCCATCCCGAAACCCCTCAATAACGTCATCTGCATCTCTCAACGCCCCTTTTCGGAAAAGTCCGGGCGCATGTCAACGCGCCGTTCTGTCCAATTCCAATCGATTTAGAAAGGCCCCCGACACGCGATCTGCCGCGCGTCACAGGATTTTCGCAGAAACCGTGGCCAAACAACGGCATTGCGCAACAGTCCTCTTCGTGGGAATGACGATACCACCCTCCCCGGAAGCCAGCGAACAGACCTTTCCAGCCAATGACCCGATCCACAGTTTTCGCGCCTTTCGATATCGTCGAAGGCGACCGCAAGCGAGGCATCGTGCTTGTCGCCGACCATGCCCGCCGCGACCTGCCGGAGGAGTATGGCAGTCTAGGCCTGCCGGCGGCGGAACTCGATCGCCATATCGCCTACGACATCGGTGTCGAGACGGTGACGCGCGAACTGGCCGCAGCGCTCGACGTGCCGGCGGTGATCGCCAATTTTTCGCGGCTGCTGATCGATCCCAATCGCGGCGAGGACGACCCGACGCTGATCCGCCAGCTCTATGACGGCACTGTCGTGCCGGGAAACTACCCTATGGCGCCGCAAGAACGCGAAAGGCGGCTCGACGGCTTCTACCGGCCTTATCAGGACGCGGTCGGCGCCATGATCGCGTCGGTGGCGCACGCCTCAGGCAAAGCGCCGTTCATCTTCTCCGTACACTCCTTCACCCGTGTCATGCAGGGCTTCATCCGCCCTTGGCATGTCGGCATATTGTGGGACCTCGACGACCGCGTGGCGCGGCCGCTGATCGACATGCTGGCGCAGGATAAAAACCTCGTCGTTGGCGACAATGAACCCTATGACGGCGCGTTGCGCGGCGACACCATGTTCAAGCACGCCATCGTCAACGGCTTTGCCCATGCGCTGATCGAGATCCGCCAGGACCTGATATCAGACCGCAAGGGGGCGCTGGCCTGGGCGGAACGGCTGGCGCCGATCGTTGACGCCATCGACCGCCGTCCCGATATACATCAGGTGAAGATGTTCGGCTCGCGCACCGGGCCGCTGTGAGGATCCAAGGCAATGACCGAACTCAGCGATGACCAGAAACGCGATTTCGAGGCCGCGGCCTTCCGCCGGCTGGTCGATCATCTGCGCGAGCGCAGCGATGTGCAAAACATCGACCTGATGAACCTCGCCGGCTTCTGCCGCAACTGCCTGTCGAACTGGTATCGCGAAGCGGCCGAGGCTGAGGGCGTCGATCTCGGCAAGGATCAGTCGCGCGAAATCGTCTACGGCATGCCCTATGCGCAATGGCAGGCGCTGAACCAGACCGAGGCTTCGGACGCCAAGAAAGCGGAGTTCGAGGCAAGACGGCCGAGGGATCACTGAGGTAGCGCGCGGTTCACAGGATTGACGTCGGCGGGACAGCGCCCCCCTCTGTCCTGCCGGACATCTCCCCCACTTGGGGGGAGATTGGCCGTCACGCAGGCTCTAGCCAATCGCCAGCGGTGCAAGAATAAGCGAGGCGCCGAAGCCGCCAATCTCCCCACTTGTAGGGGAGATGTCCGGCAGGACAGAGGGGGGCGCGAAGGAACGCTGCCTAACGGTTTCCCCTTAGATGTGGCCCACAAGCTTTTCGCAGCCAAGCGCTTGACGAGAAATTGAATCGATCTAATTTGCCGCGCAAAGCCATTCTTTGACCGGATTCGGGCCATGAACGCGCAAAACACCATGCAGAGCGCCCTTCAGGGGCGATGGGCCGTAGCAGCGATCTTCCTCGCCAACGGCTTCCTGACCGGCAGCTGGGCGCCGCAGATTCCGGTGTTCCTGACCCGGCTCGACATCTCGAAATTCACCCTCGGCCTGCTGATCCTTCTGTTCGGCGTCGGCGCGGTCGCGGCCATGAGCTGGTGCGGCCATCTGATCTCCAGGCATGGCTCGCGCACCGTGTTGCGCTGGTTCGGCCTGTGCGGCAGCCTCGGCCTGCTGATCGTGGCGCTGGCGCCCAACGTGCCGCTGGCGTCGATCGCCATGATCATCTTCGGCGGCTCGATCGGCGGCATGGATGTCGCCATGAACGCCAATGCCGTGGTGGTCGAGCGCCGGCTGTCCCGCGCCATCATGTCGTCCTCGCACGGCTTCTGGAGCCTCGGCGGTTTCGCCGGTGGCGGTCTGGGCGGTTACGCCATCCAGACTTACGGCCACCTCGCCCATGCGGCTGTGGTCACGGTCATAGCTTTTGCCGTCATTGCCGTGGCGGTCGGCTACCTCATCGCCGAGGACAAGCCGCAGGCCGCCGAGCATCACAGATTAACGCTGCCGGCCAACCCGCTGGTCTATCTTGTCGGGCTGATGGCGCTGCTGACGATGATTTCCGAGGGCGCCGTGCTCGACTGGGCAGCGCTTTATCTCCGGCAGGAGCTCGGCGCCGACCTCGCCATCGCCGGCCTTGCCTACGCCGCCTTCTCCGGCGTCATGGCTGTCATGCGCTTTTTCGGCGACGGCGTGCGCAACCGCTTCGGCGCGGTGGCGACGCTGCGCGGTTCGGCCATCGTGGCCGCCGCCGGCATGCTGGTCGCCGGCCTGTCGCCCTCGCCCTGGATCGCCATCGCCGCTTTTGCCCTCTGCGGCTTCGGCATCGCCAACATGGTGCCGATCATCTTCTCGGCCGGCGGCAATCAGGAAGGCATGTCGTCGGGCACCGGCATGAGCGTCGTCACCACCATGGGCTATTCCGGCATATTGGTGGCGCCGTCGGCGATCGGCTTCGTCGCCGAGCATTCGAGCTTCGGCCCGATCTTCGTCGCCATGTCGGCGCTGCTGATCGTCGTGCTGTTGATGGCCGGGCTCGCTCACCGCGCCGAATTCGCGGCCGCCCCCGCCGAATAGCGCTTCAGCTCCTCATAGAGGAAATCCGCGACGCGGCGGATGCGCACGCTGGTGCGCACGTCGCGATGCATGGCCAGCCACACCGGCAGGCTGGGCAATGGCAGGCCGGGCAGGAGTTTCTCCAGCAAGGGGTCGCTGTCGGCCAGCGGCTCCTGGCCGAGACCGACGCCGTTTCCCGCCCGCAGCGCTTCCCACAGAACGATCTGGTTGTCGGCCCTGAAGCGGAAGCTGCTTCGGGTGACGGGGATGCCGGCCTGGGTAAAGCCCCGGATCATCTCGTCGCTGCGGTCGAAGCCGATCAGCGGGTGGTCGAGAAGATCGGCGGGCTTGAGCGGGCGGCCGTGCTGGTCGAGATACGATTTCGCCGCGCAGCAGCAGAGCTTGATATCGCAGACCTTGCGCGCCGTCAGCTCGTTCTGCGCCGGCTTGACCATGCGGATGGCGATGTCGGCATCCCTTCGCAGCAGGTTCTCGACCTGGTTCGAGGCGACGATCTCGACCTCGATGCCGGGCTCCTCGATGCCGAGCCGCGCCGTCATCTTCGGCAGCACATAGGCCGCCACCACCTCGCTGGCGGCAATGCGCACCGTGCCTTCGATCGCCTCGACCGAGCCCAATGCCAGTAGTGAGAACGCGCTCGCCTGCTCGCTCACCCCCTTGCCGCGTTCGAACAGCGTGGCGCCTGCTTCCGTCAGAGCATAGCCGCGCCGCCCGCGGCGGAACAAGGTGACGCCCAACGCCTGTTCGAGCTCACCGATGTGACGCCCGAGCGTCGGTTGGCTGGCCGACAGTTTGCGCGCCGCGGCCGACAGGCTGCCGGTCTCCGCCACGCTGACGAAACTCTTGATCAGGTTCCAGTCGATATCTTCCATTCAATTATGAATAACAAAGCTGCATCCCTAGTCAATTTTCATTCGCATATGGAGGCATCATATTCGCCGTGCAAACACAGACACGGAGAAGAAAATGACCAAGATCGCAATTCTAGGCGCCAATGGCCGGCTCGGCCGCGTGGTTGGCAAGGCCTTCATCGACGCCGGTTTCGACGTCCGCGCCGTCACCCGCAGCGGCAAGGTCCCAGCCGAACTCAAGGGCGCCACCGCCGTCGCCGGCGATGCGCTCGACCGCGAGGCGCTGATCCGCGCCACGCAAGGCGTCGACATCATCTTCAACGCCCTCAACCCGATCTACACCGACTGGGGCAAGTGTCTGCCGATGGCGGAGAACGTCATGGCCGCCTGCCATGCCAATGGCGCGCTGCATCTTTTCCCCGGCACTGTCTACAATTACGGCTCGCCCATGCCTGAAGTGGTCACCGAAGACACGCCATTCCGTCCGACGACCGAGAAGGGCCGCATCCGCTGCGCCATGGAAGCGCTGTTTCGCCGCGAGGCCGATGCCGGCCGCGTCCGCACCATCATCCTGCGCGCCGGCGATTTCTTCGGCGGCACCGGCAGCGGATCATGGTTCGACCTCGTCGTCGCCGCCAAGATGAGCAAGGGCGTCTACACCGCGCCTGGCCCTGCCAACCTCGTGCACGAATGGGCCTATTTGCCGGACTTCGGCATCGGCTTCGTCGGCCTGGCGCGTAATCAGGGCAAGCTCGGCTTCTTTGAGGCGCTCAACTTCCCCGGCCACGCCGTCACCGACATGGACATAAAGGCCGCGGCCGAGAAAGCGTTGGGACGTCCGCTGAAACTGACCTTCATGCCTTGGTGGGTGCTGCGCGCCGGCAGCCCGTTCGTGGCGATGTGGCGCGAGATCGTCTCGATGTCCTATCTGCGCTTCGAACCGCACCGGCTCGTGTCCGACCGGCTGGAAGGCATCATCGGCGAAGTCCCGCACACCCCGCTGGACGAGGCCGTGGCCGAGGCCTTGAAGGACATCGGCATCAGCCTCGACCGTGCAAAAGACGCCGCTTAAATGCATGTCGCCCAGAAGTGTGCGCGGTTCTGGGACAACGACATGCATCAAAACAAAGACTTTAGACAAAAATCTCTCTCGCAGTGCTGGCCCAATCGCTGGAAATCAGCAACCGGATGGTCATTATGAGGAGACTGTTTATAACGGTCGGCGAGATCACCATCACCAAGGGGAGACGATGCGTTACATACGTCCGCTTTCAATCGAAGACGCCGTTGGCCTGCTGGCCGACGCTTCCGGCACATCAGCCATTCTCGCTGGAGGCAGTGACCTCCTCGTTCGGATGAAGGGCGGGTTTGTCGATCCCGACCTGATCGTCGACATCAAGGCGATCGAGGGCTTGAGCGAGATCAGGGAGACGGCCGACGGCTTCAGCATCGGCGCCACCGTCCCCTGCGCCGTCCTGGGCGAGAGCTCGGTTCTGAAGAAGGCCTGGCCCGGTGTCGTCGAAGCGTCGAAGCTGATCGGCTCGAAACAGGTCCAGGGCCGCTGCACCATCGTTGGCAATCTGTGCAACGCATCGCCGGCCGCCGACAGCGTCCCGGCCTTGGTGGCCGCCGCCGCAAAGGCCGTGGTTGCCGGTCCGTCGGGCAAGCGCACCATTCCGGTCGAGGCTGTGCCGATCGGGCCTGGCAAGACCTCGCTCACCAAGGGTGAGATCGTCGAGGCGATCCTGCTCGACAAGCGCGCGCCGCGTTCGGGCGACGCCTACCTCAGATTCATCCCGCGCACCGAGATGGACATCGCCGTGGTCAGCGCCGGCGTGAAGCTGTCGCTCGACGAGCATGGCGTCATCACGGCCGCCCGCGTCGCGCTGGGCGCCGCGGCCCCGACCGTGCTTCTGGTGGAAGAAGCAGCCGAGGCTCTCATCGGCAGGAAGCTGGATGAGGCGGCACTTGAGCGGCTCGCCAAGATCTGCGCTGGGGCCTGCCGCCCCATCGACGACAAGCGCGGTACCATCGAGTTCAGACGAAAAGTTGCGGGCGTGCTGGCCGGACGGGCCGCGACGACCGCCTACGCACGCGCAGGAGGCAAATGATGGCCGGTGTAGCAGTTTCAACGACAATCAACGGCGATCACGTCGAATACCTTTGCCAGCCCGACGAGACGTTGCTCGACGTCCTGCGCGACCGGCTCGGGCTGACCGGCGCCAAGGAAGGCTGCGGCACCGGCGACTGCGGCGCCTGCTCGATCATCCTCGACGACCGGCTTGTCTGCTCGTGCCTTGTGCTCGGCGCTGAAGCCGAAGGCCGGCATATCGAAACCGTCGAGGGCATGGCGCATGGCGATCAGTTGCATCCGCTGCAGCAGAAGTTCCTCGAGCATGCAGCGCTGCAATGCGGCATCTGCACGCCGGGCTTCCTCATCGCGGCGAAGGACCTTTTGGCCAAGAACCCCGATCCTACCGAGGAAGAAATCCGCTTCGGCCTCGCCGGCAACCTCTGCCGCTGCACCGGCTACGACAAGATCGTGCGCGCGGTCCAGGATGCGGCCAATGTGATGAAGGGAGCGCACGCATGAACTTCGATCCACGCTTTTCGGGCCGCAAATTCTCCTCCGTCGGCACGCGGCCTATCCGTCCCGACGGCGTCGACAAGGTGACCGGACGCGCCCGTTACGGCGCCGACTTCAACATGGCGGGACAGCTGGTCGGGCGTGTCCTGCGCAGCCCGCATGCGCATGCCAGAATCCTCAAGATCGACACTTCGAAAGCGGAAAAGCTGGCCGGCGTGAAAGCGGTGATCACCGCCGCCGACCTGCCCGA
The DNA here is from genome assembly GCF_000502335.1 of Mesorhizobium sp. L2C066B000. Classification (NCBI taxonomy): domain Bacteria; kingdom Pseudomonadati; phylum Pseudomonadota; class Alphaproteobacteria; order Hyphomicrobiales; family Phyllobacteriaceae; genus Mesorhizobium; species Mesorhizobium sp. L2C066B000. Next base: position 18,757 of record NZ_AYWZ01000003.1, on the reverse strand, counting down.
TCTCACCGATGGCGATGCCGCCATGTACGACGTCCTCGGCAATTGCATGGCGCGCGGCAAGGCGCTCTATGACGGCCACGCCGTGGCCGCGGTCGCCGCCGTCGATGCCCGCACGGCCAGGCAGGCGCTGAAGCTCATCGAGGTCGAGTACGAGCTGTTGCCGCATGTGACCGATGTCGACGAGGCGATGAAGCACACCGCGCCGTTGATCAACGACACGATCTTCACCGAGGGTCTCGAGGAAAAGCCGGTAAAGCCGTCCAACGTCACCAAGCGCAGCCAGTTCGGCCATGGCGATGTCCATCAGGGCTTTGGGCACGCCGATGTCATCGTCGAGCGCTCCTTCAAGACCGAACAGACGCATCAGGGCTATATCGAGCCGCACGCCTGCGTTGCGAGCGTCTCGTCCGACGGCACCGCCGACCTCTGGGTCTGCACGCAGGGCCATTTCGTCTACCGCCAGCATTGTGCGCAACTGCTCGGGCTGGAAGCCTCGAAGCTGCGCGTCACCTCCTCGGAGATCGGCGGCGGCTTCGGCGGCAAGACCCATGTCTGGGCCGAGCCGGTGGCACTCGCTCTGTCGCGCAAGGCAGGACGGCCGGTGAAGCTGGTGATGACTCGCGACGAGGTGTTCCGCGCCTCGGGCCCGACCAGCGCCACCTCGATCGACGTCAAGATCGGCGCCCGCAAGGACGGCACCATCACCGCCGCCGAAGCGACGCTGCGCTACACCAGCGGCCCCTATGCCGGCACATGGGCCGAGATCGGCGCCATGACGGCCTTCGCCTGCTACAAGCTCGATAACGTCAAGACGGTCGGCTTCGAAGTGCTGGTCAACCGGCCGAAGACCGCGGCCTATCGCGCACCCTCCGCACCGATGGCGGCGTTCGCGGTGGAAAGCGCTGTGGATGAGCTGGCCAAGGAACTCGGCATGGACCCGGTCGAGTTCCGCATCAAGAACGCCGCGCAGGAAGGCACCCGCTCTTCCTATGGCCCTGTCTACGGCCCGATCGGCATCGGCCCGACGCTGGAGGCGGCCAAGCACCATCCGCACATGAAGGCGCCGCTGGGCAAGAACCAGGGCCGCGGCATGGCTTGCGGCTTCTGGTTCAATTTCGGTGGCCAGACCTGCGTGGACCTGAACATCGGCATGGACGGCTCGGTGTCGCTGGCTGTCGGCACGGTGGACGTTGGCGGTTCGCGCGCGTCGCTGTCGCTGGTAGCGGCGGAGGAGCTCGGCATCGACTATGCCCAGCTCAAGGCGGTGGTCGCCGACACGTCCTCGCTTGGCTACAACGACATGACCGACGGCAGCCGCGGCACCTTCTCGTCCTCGATGGCGACCATCTCGGCCGCCCGCAACGCGATCAAGATCCTGCGTGAGCGCGCCGCCCAGACGTGGGACATCCCCGTCGACGACGTGGTCTGGGAAAACGGCCACGCCATCGCCAAGGGCGAGAAATACGGCAACCTTGCAGCCCTGTCGCTGAAGGAGATCGCCGCCGCTTCCGGCAAGACCGGCGGGCCGATCGCCGGCCACAGCGAGCTCGTCGCCGACGGCGCCGGCGTCTCCTTCGCCACCCATATATGCGACATCGAGGTCGACCCCGATACCGGCTCGACCAGGGTGATCCGCTACACGGTGATCCAGGATGCCGGCAAGGCGGTGCACCCCACCTATGTCGAGGGCCAGTACCAGGGCGGCGCCGCGCAAGGCATCGGCTGGGCGCTCAACGAGGAGTATATCTACGGCAAGGACGGGCGCCTCCAGAATGCCGGCTTCCTCGACTATCGCATCCCGGTCTGCTCGGACCTGCCGATGATCGACACGCAGATCCTCGAGATCCCCAACCCCAACCACCCCTATGGCGTGCGCGGCGTCGGCGAAACCTCGATCGTGCCGCCGCTGGCGGCGATCGCCAACGCGGTCTCCAACGCCGCCGGCGTACGCATGACCCACATCCCGATGTCGCCGCCAAGGGTCCTCGCCGCGATCGAGGCGGAACGGGGAGGCTAGGGCAAAAATGAGGTTCTTGCCCTAATGGTCGAAGTGACGCTCTGGGGCGCGCTGGGCCAGCTCGCCGGCGGCCAGAGCAAGGTCGAGGTCGAGGCCAAGGACATCAGGGAGCTGTTCAGGAAACTGGCTGAACAGTATCCCGGCATCGAGCCCTGGATCGAGAAGGGCATCGCGGTGGCGATCGACGGGACGATCTATCGCGATACGTGGTCGAAGGAACTGCCGCCGGGGGCGGAGATTTTTCTGCTGCCGCGGCTGGCTGGGGGGTGAAGTGGGGTGTCGCCCTACGTCCCAGAGCGGACCGGCATCCTCGGTCTGCGAACTTCAAGTGCAATGTCGGTCCTCGCCTAGATGCCAGTTTTGCTGACCGCGTCTTATCGGCGGCGGGTTGGCCAACAATCCAGAGAACCTGATCCGCTGGATTACTATCGGCAAGGGACATCAGTCCGCACACGGCTCTGAAGTGACTCGAGCGGGTCACCGTTTGACGGACAACACCGGCCCCTTTCTGGAGAGGCCGGCTATCGTTGATCCAGGATCATCAAGCTAGGTTTGGCGCTGAGACGTATCGGAAATTCGTTCGCGCACGGCATGCTCGGTCTTGTCTGCTGTGGACTTCACGATCTCGCCGAGCTGATCGGCTATCGTGTCTGCTTCCATATCTTGCCGGCCAGCTTNCACGGCATGCTCGGTCTTGTCTGCTGTGGACTTCACGATCTCGCCGAGCTGATCGGCTATCGTGTCTGCTTCCATATCTTGCCGGCCAGCTTCCTGCTTAATGGTCTCATAGGCTTCGGCGGCGACCTGCTTGGCCTCATCGAGGCCCCTATTGAGCAAAGTTTCGGCGGAATCGCGAAGCTTGTCGCCATAGGCGCCTAGTTGCTCGTCCTCCGTTGCGGTATGGGGCAGCATTGCACCTATAGCGGCGCCGATGGCGAGACCGACGGCCGCTACGGCCAAGGGTTGGTCCTCCAACAGATCTTGCGCGGAGCGGCTGGCTTTCGCCGCCATGTCCCCAGTCGTCGAGCTTGCATTGGCAGCGCTTCCCGTCAGACCCGCCGCAGCGGCTCTTGCGGTGCTCGATATGGTGTCGCCGACGCTGGCAGCGCTCGAGGAGAGCGATTCCGCGGCGTCGGAGAGCGTGCCGCCCAAGCCGCCGCGCTCCCCTGCTACATCATGTCGTCCCGGCGCTGAAGGCAATGGATAGCCAGCCGAACGGTGGGCGGTGTTTGAGGTACCGCTGCCGAACATCAGCCAGGCCAGACCTGCGCCTACCATGGTGACCGGCAAAGGATTGTCTCGGACCTGCGTTCTGAGATTGCTGAGCATGGCCGCGCTCTCCCCTCCCGAGAACAGCCCGGTGAACTCATCCAGCAATTGTCCNTTGCATTGGCAGCGCTTCCCGTCAGACCCGCCGCAGCGGCTCTTGCGGTGCTCGATATGGTGTCGCCGACGCTGGTAGCGCTCGAGGAGAGCGATTCCGCGGCGTCGGAGAGCGTGCCGCCCAAACCGCCGCGCTCCCCTGCTACATCATGTCGTCCCGGCGCTGAAGGCAATGGATAGCCAGCCGAACGGTGGGCGGTGTTTGAGGCACCGCTGCCGAACATCAGCCAGGCCAGACCTGCGCCCACCATGGTGACCGGCAAAGGATTGTCTCGGACCTGCGTTCTGAGATTGCTGAGCATGGCCGCGCTCTCCCCTCCCGAGAACAGCCCGGTGAACTCATCCAGCAATTGTCCAGGCGTCATCTTGCCTCGAATGGATTCGGCGGTCTCCATCACCCGAGCGCGAGCAGCCTCGGCCTCGCGTTCAAGTTCGCCTGCGGATTTCTCGTTCATCTCACCTGTTCCTTAATCGCGCTCGCGTCGCGCTTGAGCTGTCCCTGGGTCCGGTCGGGGGTAAGTTCCGAAGGCGCCATGCTGGCCGTCCCGGTCCGCAGCAGGATGACGNGTTCTGAGATTGCTGAGCATGGCCGCGCTCTCCCCTCCCGAGAACAGCCCGGTGAACTCATCCAGCAATTGTCCCGGCGTCATCTTGCCTCGAATGGATTCGGCGGTCTCCATCACCCGGGCGCGAGCCGCCTCGGCCTCGCGTTCAAGTTCGGCTGCGGATTTCTCTTTCATCTCACCTGTTCCTTAATCGCGCTCGCGTCGCGCTTCAGCTGTCCCTGGGTCCGGTCGGGGGTAAGTTCCGAAGGCGCCATGCTGGCCGTCCCGGTCCGCAGCAGGATGACGNAGCTGTCCCTGGGTCCGGTCGGGGGTAAGTTCCGAAGGCGCCATGCTGGCCGTCCCGGTCCGCAGCAGGATGACGCCGAGGACCGCCACGACCACACCGACCAGCAGGGAAGACCACCCCGCGCCAAGCCCTGCCCGCGTCAGTGCGATAATGAGCGCCTGCAGCAACACCAAGAGCGCGGCGAGCAGGCAAATCGCGCCGCCCAGCACTTCCGCGGCACCTGCTCCGGCTTTGGTAAGCTTTTCAGAGAGCTCGGCCCGAAACAGCCTCGCCTCGGTTTGCACCAGAGTGGTGACATTCTGGGCCAAATCGGTGACTAGCCCGGCAAGGCTGGGATTGTCCTGGTTATTCATCTGTCCTGCTCCGCGATCTGCGTGGCCCCATCATCGCCGACCACGCCAAAATCTTGTGGACGATCAGCGGNGTTTGCACCAGAGTGGTGACATTCTGGGCCAAATCGGTGACTAGCCCGGCAAGGCTGGGATTGTCCTGGTTGTTCATCTGTCCTGCTCCGCGATCTGCGTGGCCCCATCATCGCCGACCACGCCAAAATCTTGTGGACGATCAGCGGACCAACCCTGTGGCTGATCGGTGTGTGATTTGAGGCCTCCCGGAGCGGCCTCAGAATCGGGCCTTGCCGGCGGAGAAGCCTTGATGAACCGCCCGAGAGCCAATCCGGCCAACACCGATCCCGCAAGCAGGACACCGGGATTTTGCCGGCCGAAGGACTGCACGTCATCAAGGACTTGGCTAAAGGGCTTCTGTTTCAAGGACGATGAAAGCCGCTCAAGGCCACTGGCAGCATCCAAAGCGAACTTCGATGCGTTCCTTTCATCGTTGCTGGCAAGGTGATCGCTGGCCGCTCGCAGTGCACCACCCAACGCCGCCAAGCTCGATCCGATGTCGCGCTGCGCCTCCTCCGCCTTGTCGGAGATGACCTGCGTGGCTTCAGATGCATAGTCGCCAGCCTTACGGGTCACCTCGTCCCGCGCGTCGTGAAGCAACTCGCTGGCACGCTCATTTTCCTGGCGAAGTCTTTCGGAGACGTCGCTTTTCGCCTTGTCGAAATCGGTGGGCTGTCCGCCCTGATCCTTCTCATGCTGCATGAGGCCACCTAGTGAAAACCGAGGAAGGAGAGGACCGCGAGCACGACGACGATAAGGCCGATAAGATAGATTACACTGTTCATGTGCACGTCCTCCGTAGCTTTCCAACTTCGACGAACCTGCGATGTTCCGTAAGTGAGAGCATTTATCTCAGCCGAAACGAAGAGCTTCGTCAGGCACGCACCCAGTCACCAGTGAGTTGCCCTGTCCCTCGTGCGGAGCGCCAGTTGCTCCGTACGAACGGGTGCGCCCGACATGGTTGACGCGATCCCAAAGAAAACCGGAAGAGCGGACTTGGATCGCTTGACCTGGGCAAATATGATCCTGACGCCTTGCAGAGGGACTGGATGGAAATCGTTCGGGTCGAGCGCAAGCTCTCGGCGATCCTTGCGGCTGACCTCGCCGGGTACAGTCAACTGATGGGCGCTGACGAAGAAGGTGCCCTCGAGCGCTTGAACAGCCATCGTGACCACCTCGATCCCTGTATTGCCAAGCGAGCAGCAAGATCGTCGGCGACATCATCGAACAGGACGGTCACGTCTTGGGCGCGGGGGTCAACATCGCCGCGTCTGGATAGGATCGCCGAGCCTGGCAGGATCTGCGTTTCCGAACGCGTGCAGGAACATGCAGCGGGAAAGATCGGCCTGCGCTGCGAGGACTCGTGACGTCCGGCGCGAGTGCCCAGAATTTTGCCTGGTATCGTCGCGCCTCATCCATTCGGCCCAGCTGGGCATTTGCCGCGAAGATAACAGCCTGAGGGCTGGCCGTTTGTCGACGCCCGCTTTTGATGAATGGACTGAACCGTGGGACTGACTGTCATGAGGCGCGAAGTAGACATGGTTCTGTAAACTCATTCAGACCGGAAAGTTGAAAACGATGCGCGCATATCAAAAGAGCCAGCTACTATGGGTTTCAGCTTGTTGGCCTGGCAGATATATTCATTGCGCGTAGTGAAGGCATGCTTTTCACACATCCTGTCGCTACTGAGTTCTTGCCATGCAGCGCTCCCCTCACCATGGCACCCAGGGGGAAGGACCCGCTATTTCCCAAGGTCACGCATGGCGTCCTGCAAGTCAGGTTCTTCGTCGCCGTAGAGGTGAACGATTTGGGAAATACTCGAAGCGGGCGCCCGTCTCGATGTCGTCGTATTGGCTGCGGTGCGCTTCGTAGCGCCAGGCATCCTCCAAAAATGCACGAGCGAAGATTTGAAAACCAGCGCGTGCAGCGTAACGAGACTCGTCGGTTCTCAGTCGACGAAGTCGATATCCACGTTGCCTTGCCGCGCAGCTCTTAGGGTTGATATCGAGTTTTGACAGAAGCTTCGCGCACTCCGCAAAAGTTCTGCCCTCGCCTGTTCCAACGAAGTGTCGGGCGAATTTCTGAATAATCGCCTGCGCGTGCTCGATGTCATCCCGCGTCGGCGGCGGCATAAGAGACTGGCCGTACGATAGGTGGTTCGGGTTCGCACGATCAGGCATTGGGGCCATCTTCCTCTGGGGACAAGCCAACTTTCAGTCCCCAGTATTGTCCCCGGTGCCGTCCCCGACCTAACTTATTATTATTATTATATAATTCTGATAGATAGATAAAGGGGGACGTCGGGGACGCCCTATACATAGACAGAAGCGGCGAAACTATCTGCTTCTCGATCGTAGATGCCGCAGATAGCGAAGTCACGTATAGGCATCTCTTTCCAGGAAAAGAGTGTCCCTGCGTCCCCACTTGCAGCTTTCCTGTAACATTCCAATGACTTGGGTTGGGGACGCAACCGGGGTCGAGGCGTGGGACAGCAATCGAATCAGTCATCTTGGCCTTCTCCATATGCATCAAGGTCAATGCGTAGGCACCTGACCTTGTCCCTCCCCTCGAAGCGAACTGTCTTTTCATGAGGCTTCACCGCAGGGTGCTGTTTAAGTGTTCCCTGATGAAACGGCATGCCTTGGAAGATTGTCTTGATGGCTGGGTGCGTATTCGAAACCAGTAGTGTCGCGCCGGCGCCAGGCTCTTCCGGTACCTCCACCTTCAGACCATGACGCAACAAAGCTTGGTTGTAGGACGGCGCGAAATCGACATCCCCATCCACGACCCTAGCGATCATTTCGCTGACTGTTCGGCGGACGCCGCCGTCCAATATGAGGGCGCTTTGCATCAGGTGAACCATCGCAGCGTCATGATCGGCGTGGGTATTGCCGCGCTCAATTGCCTCGCCTAGCCACTTCCATGATTGCACGCGCTCCGCAGCGGTTTCCTCAGAAATCAGGCCATCGTGATGAAGACTCAACCAGCCGGCCAGCGGAGCTGCCAATGTGTCGCCTAAGCGCTGTTTGCCAGTCCTCTTTGCGATAGCGCGCGCGAAGGTTTCGGCATTCTTGTTTATGATCGGCACAAGACTAAGGGACCGCATGAAAAACCTTTGGCAAAAATCACCAGCTAGAAGGCTGTCCATCTCCCTTTGCAGTTGAGCGAAAGAGTCCGCACGAAGACGCCTCGCTGCCTCGTTGGCATTGGGATCGGGCCCGCGAAGCTCAAGTGTCACGATCCGACTGTCGTCCGCAGGCAACGTCATCGATTTATCGATACTGGCAAACAGGAAGGCTGAGCGAACTCGATAAGCCACGCTTTCGCCCCCGGCGCCGCCCTTAATGATTGGCGCGCCGTTGGACGAGAAAGCTTGACGGGCCAGCCCAATTATTTTGCTGATCCGCCTTCGATCATCTTCAGTCTTGGCCTCAAACTCATCGAACAAGACGGGCAGCAAATCGTCTTTGAGCGCCTGCCTCACGCCGGCTTCTGTCGTATCGCCTTGTACTCTTATCGAGACGCTTTCAAGCAAGCGTCCGGCTACGGCATCCATAACGGTCGACTTGCCAGAACCGCGCTCACCGGTGATCCAAACGTGAGGTCTGAACGTCAGCGCGCCACAGATTGGGGCGATCGCCAGCCAACCGCCAAACAACCTGCCCATTTCGGATGTGACCCAGCCCAGCTTGGTAAGAAGCGCGTCCAGACGCTTCGTGTCGGGCGTGGAAAGTGCCGTGAGTTTGCGCACGTTGATACGAGTGCGCTTTTGGTAGATCCAGTGCGAATCTGCCAGATTTAGCTCGGTCTCATTGCCGTCCACGATCAAGCGGTCGCCAACATGCGCAACGACTCGACCTTTGTCGATGATTACTCCTCGGCCCACCTTGCGCGAAGGATCGAAGACGCCTTCATTCTCGCATCTACGAAGCATCTCATTGGCGGCGGCATCCCAGTCGCAGCCGCCCTTCGCCGGATGCAGAAGTTCCCAATGAGCGAGTGGCGCCATGGACAGGAGAGCCTGCTTCGAATGACCCGCCATGGAGATGGACGCGATCTGACCTCGCCGCGGACACCAATAGAAGCAGGTGCCGTTGTCATGGCCTAAGGCTCGCGGAGCTACCTCACCAGCGTGACCAACAGCGACGGGGTCATGGTCGACTTCATCGTAATTGCCAGCAAGGAGCGGCATGTTGCTCTCCTCGGCAACAGGCTTCCGAAGCAGCACCTCGTCAATAACTTCGCGGACTCGGTCAACGCCGCTCTTGCGGGCAAGGTCATCGAAGTCGGTAAGCTCGGTTTCGTGGTCGTCAAATTCGGGATAAGCGACGAGGCCGTCGACCTCGGCGGCCGCTTCTTCCGCTTTAGTGCGGCCGGGATTCATTCTGCCGTCCGGCATTGCCGTGAACCGGTCATTATCCGCCGCGAAGAACAAGCGAGCCTTCGGGAACTTCTTCCGTATTGCCTTCGACACCGGAGCTAGGTTTCCGGCATCGAAGGCGACAATGGTTAGGTACTCGGTCGCTTGGTGGACGCGGGCGCCAGTGCTGTAGCCCTCGGCTATGGCAATGATGAATTCGGCGTCAGGATCTTCGGGCCGCTTGCCGATAGGATGGTAGTTGCCCTCTTTTGCGGTGCCCTTGAGAAAGCGTTTTGTGCCGTCATCGCTTATAAGCTGGGCACCCACAAGCTCGGAAGTCGGAGTATAGAGGCGCACAACAAGCGAACCTGCTCGAGCGGTACGCGGCGCTTCCTCGGGATCGATCGTGTAGCGAACATCCTTCTTGAGCCTGCGAAGACCAGCGAACGACGGCAGGCCCTTTCGCGCGAGGTAAGGATGCGATGCAGGCGCCTTATCTGTTTCCGCCATTATTAGAGCGGCGGCAGCAGCAGCTGCAGCATTCAACGCGGCGCGCTCTTCGTCCCGTTGGCACTGCGTATCGATCATGCGCTGTTTCAGGGCGGAACGTTCCGCCGCTGTCATCGCCGAGGGCTGCTTTTCGGTCCAGGTATCTTGCACGCCCGTTTGCAAGTCGCCGAAGGCGCCGGAGGCTGGGAAGTCCAGATGCAACACATACCAAACGTGTTGATTCCTGGACTTCGCTTTTCCCTGGGCGTTGGCGCGGTGGATCTTGCCGTCCGCTATCGGATGGGGTGAGCCGCGCGCGTTAGCGGTGTCGATATGGACGCCAGCGGAGCGCATCGCTTCGATGAATTCCAGAATCTTTTTATCGTCGCTAGGCGGCAAAGCGTTTGCAAAACGCAAACGCTCGTCTGGCGCACTAGCAGGCGCCGCGACTCGCTCGCCGCCACGATTTTCGCAATCTAGGATCAAAGCTGCACCGCCTGAATTCGATAATAGAAAGGTCGCGCTTCAGGAGCGGACACGACGGCTCTCTATGAATGCGGCGAGTTCGGCTTCCGGCCAGTAGTTGCGGCCGTTGATGTTGACCGGCCGCGGAAAGCCTAGACCGGGCTTTCGAAGCCATCGCCAAATGGTCATGTCGCTTACACCGCCTACGCGAGTTTTCATCTCGTGGGCGGGAAGCAAACGATCAGAACTATCAGTCACGGAATCGCTCCTTGTTCAACTAGGTATGAACAGAGGGTAACGAGTCGCCGCGCAGAATGGATTCTACGATGTTGCGATTCTCACCGTTTCGAATACCCGAATGTCGGAACATCACAGGTTACCCCTGGCGTTACCCCTCATTGAAACGAGCCAGAAACGGGGAGGTGGTAATCCAAACTAAATATTTGATCTTGCTTGATTTTTGCTGGTGAGCGCGATGGGATTCGAACCCATGACCTACTGATTAAAAGTTCGTCAGTAATTCAGCAAAATCAACCACTTACAAAATCGGCCGCGCGAAAGTCGCACGCTTCTAGCCGCGCAGCGCCTGCAGTATCTGGCCCCAAAACCAGACGGTCGCGCCGCCCAGGACAGCACCGCCTATTCCGATCACGCCCAGCGCGCCCATGCCGCGCTGCTTCCATTCCACCACCTCGTCGGTGACCACTTTCATGTCGGTGGTTGTCGTCTTCACCGCGCCCATATCGCTTTCGAGGTAGCCGACCCGCAGGGCGATATCATCGAGCCGCTTGTGCATCGTGCCCCGGCTCGCCTCGCTCTTTCTGTCCTGCCTCTCAAGATGCTCGGACACGCCTTCGAGGGTCGCGGTCAGGCGGCCCAGCCGGTCGTAGATCTCGTTGAGGCTGGCGGTCATCAGCTGCACCGATACTTCTGGAAGCGGCCGCGATGCTGCGCCACGGCGACGGCGAAGCTGCGGTCATTGGCGACGATATAAGAATTCGTCGCCGGCTTTGGTTGCATGCTCACCAGCACGTCGCAGGGGCTAGTCAGCGTCGGGCTGCAGGCAGCCACCGAGCAGAGCGCACAAAGCAGGATCATCAGCGGCAAGCACTTCATTGTCGATCGCCTTTCCGTCCTTAAGGATTGTGATGCGGTCGCCGGCCAGCTCGGCGGCGAGTGCAGCGCGGCCATCGCGGCGGCCGTAAAGGTAGCTGCCGGCCACAAGGACGGCCACCAGCAGGGCAAGCAGGATGACGCGGCCCAACGGCGTCATCGCGAACCGCCAAAGCGCTCCCAGCGCCTTCAGTATCGCCGGCAGGCCCAGGCTGAAGGCTGTGCCGAGCCAGATCATTCGAGTTCGGCCTTGAGGTCGCGTACCGCCTGGGCCAGCTGGGCGCGCCTGGTGATGCCGTAGGCGGCAAAGGCGACGATCACGCCGACGATCGCCAGCTGCACGCGCCAGTCGAGATTGCCAAAGGCGGCGACCGGCGCGCCGATCGCGGTCAGCAGCCACGTCCAGAATGTCTTCGACTTGGTCACCGGCGTGTGCAGCTCGCCGGGATCGGCGACGACTTTCTTTTCCACCACCGCAGGCGCCGGCGGCGTGGCCGGCGGCTTCGGCGCAGGCTTCAGCGGCGGCGCATCCTTCTTCGGCGGCAGCGCCCAGGCGGGCAGCGTGGGTGCCGCGCCGGCGTCGTTCCATGCTTCGAGCGCGATCGCCGCCCACTGGTTGCGGCTGGCATAGTGCTTCACGCCGGCCCGCTCATAGACCAGCTCGAACGCCTTGACCTTGCCGGCCAGGCCCTTGGCCGCCTGCAGCTTGGCGATGGCGCCGCGATCGGAGCCCTTAAGCTCGGAAAACAGAAAACCATAATTGGCCTGGTCGCCGGCGGGGTCGAGGGCATTGCGCTTGCAATACGCCTCATAGCTGCGCCGGCGCGGGCCGGTCCACTGCGCCCAGCCGAAGCCGCCGCGCGAGCTGGGCACGGTCGGCTTGGTTTCCTGTAGCGAGGCAAAGCCGCCGCTCTCATGGCCGAGATTGCCGACGATCGCGGCCGCGTCGTCAACGGCAATTTTGAAATCGCGCATCAGCAACGCCATGATCCACGGCGCCTTCGAACGAAACAGATCCTGTGCCTTGCCCTTTGCCATGCCGAAAAACCTCCTATGGTTGCCGGCAGGATAGGCGCGAGGCGGAATCGTCAATTGCGTGGGGACGCTGCTCTTGCATGCCGAACTGCTGCGGCCTAAAGATTTGTTTGGATTTATTGCTCTAAATCATCAGGTCTTCGACAATGCTCTTCCGGTCGGCACTTTCGTTCATCACGGCGGCATGGTCTTGGCGCAGGAACAAGGTTCTTGTCTATCGAGGCGACGGCGGGCGCAGAGACCGGAAGGTTTGGCAGGCCTTCGTCAATGGAGCGCCCGTCATGTTTGACGGCGAGGTCCTGGTGAAGGACGACTGACGGAAGCCTGCCGGCTTCCTTCTAGCTTTTAGGCGATGGGACCGAGCCATTGCCCTTCAAACCATGTGAAGGCAACGTTACCTTGAATGGTGAGAGTGCCTGCAGATACCCCATAACACCAGAGTTCATAGTAATCGGTGCCGCTGGCGTCGTCGTACATCATTATTGTGGGGTCTATGACGGCAGTTCCGCTCGAATGGAAGAAAGCGCCGACCTGATAAATCACGCCGTTCTTGTAAATCGAGCAAGCGTAAGTCTGTTGATCCTGCAAACCGGCGCTGAACCGCATTGCTGCCGAGATAGCAATTCGTCCTTTAGGCGGCGTCCACCGGTTATTTGTCACTTCATCGAAGTACCCGCCAACGTCTTGACTTTCGACGTTCAGAACGACTTTTGTCCAAGTCGCGCTAACTACACCGGCTTGGTCGGCTGAACGTGTGGTTTTACAACGCGGCACAGCCCAATTATTACGGATCGACGCTTTGGTGGTTGCGTCAATTGAAAGCACCATGCTTGTCTCGCCAGCCGCCAGTCTGCCGCGCGAGCCTATCTCAAGATTGGTCTGTCCATTTGCCTTGACATGACCGAGCACACCGTCCGCAAGATCATTGTGGTCAATCACACTGCGGTCGCCCGAGGTGCCAAGGAACATGCACCAATCCGCGCCGACGAACCCGCCGCCAACTTCGTCGAGAGGCTGGATCGTATTCCTTGTAATCTTTAGATCATCACAGGCTTGCGCGAACAGTAGCGCGCCTGTCGTTCCTGTATAACTTCCAAGATAAGACGGCGTCTCCATCCAGTTTTCTTCGATGTGCGTGCCGTGAGCGTTGAGCAAATAGACGCATTCAGAACGTGTGGTGATGTTATTATTCTTTATCGTGCATTGGCGCGCGCCGGTCTTCAGGTTTTGAATGAGAATACCTATACCTGTGCCGTTTATCGTGTTTTCCTCTATGATGATGCTATCGCCACCGTCTTTGATTACGATCCCGTTGTTCAGCCAGTTGCGACGAAGCGTACAAGAGAAAATTCCGACTGTTGAACCGGTACTGTCAAACACCATGCTGCCAGCCGGGCCGGATGCGAATACACCGTCGACGGTAAAGTTTGAAAGATACTCCGCACCTCCCGACGCGTATTCCACGCCGTAGTGGCCGGCCTGCGTGGCGATGATGGAGAGGCTGCGGAAGTCCCACCATGTGTTGTTATTAGCGATGCCAGTGTCCGGAACGATGCTAAAAGCCGCGCCAACACTGCTAGACAGGCCGGACTGCTTCGCTTGACGACCGTAGACTTTGATCGTGTTGGAAAGGGTAACGGGACCATCGGTCCCATAGAGTTCGCGGAAAAAAAGCTCACCGACGTACTTCTGCGCCATGATGACGGCGGCTTGAATTGCCGCCTTATTCGCCGCAGGCGATGCTGCAAGTGATGCACCGAACATTTCCACATTAAGAATTTCAAAACTGCGAACCCAGGCGCCGACGCCGGCTGCGATGCTGTTCGCCTTGAGGAACATTCCTTCCTGCGTGTCGTCCGCGATCCGAGCTGTGAAGTCGCCGAGGGTCCAGACGAAATTGCCGACGCGCCCGGCCTCGGTGAGGAGGACGGACATGCCCACTTGAGGCACCAAGGCCTTGATAAGCGCCCGGGTCGACAGCGAGCCGTTTAGCTTCAGCACCATCCATGCTTCCGCGAAGGTCGCAGTTTGCAGAACAGTGGTCCACAGGGCGGCAAAGCCCGCCACCAGAGACGCCAGTATGCCAGCCGAGGCCGCGGCCTCCCCAGCCTTGGTTGTTGCAATGCCGGCTTGCGTGGCGGCCGCAGCTGCCGCTGCCACAGCTGTGGCCGTCGAACCGACAATGGCCGTGACGTTTTCGCCGGAGCTGACCAGGTTGCCGCTGGCATCAGACATCATCAGATCGCCGGCGGCGCCCGGAATAACGAAGCCCGGATCGCTGCCCGGTTGCGCGGCATAGGCGCGGTCAAGGTCGCGGCGCACTTCACTTTCGACGCTTGCCTGCTTGGACAGCTCCTTTTCGAGCTCGTTTGAAACCAACGTGCCGGCCTTGGTCACCGCCACCGATCGCTCGGCCGTCCGGCGCGCCTGGTGATACCAGCTGGTCGACGCCAGCACCGGCGCGTTGAACGTTACCGTGAAGAAATCATAGGCGTTGGCCGGGTTGACCTTGGCGATGGTGCAATTCGCCGTCACATCGCTGTAGACGGTCGCGCCCAGCAGCTTGGCGAACACCTTCACATCGGCGGTGTCGAAGATCTTGTAGAGTGACGGGCCATAAGGGCCGACCGTGCCGTTGCCGACAAGGATGGCGGATTCGCGGGTTTCGCGCGGGAGCGGATATGGGGTCGCGGCCATCTGCAATCCTCAATGGTTGAGGCTGCAGGATGACTCGCGGCGGCAAGCGTCAAATGGTCAGCGGCCCAGCGGCGTCAGCTGACCGGGTTTGACGATGTAGGGCGTGCCGTTCTTTTTCGCCAGGCCGATCTGCGCCTTGAAGCTCTTGTCGGCGTCGGGGTCGAGCAGCCATTGCAGATTGTCCAGCACCAGGCGGTTGTAGACGCCGCGCGTCAGCCAGTTGGAGGCGATGATCGGCGTGTAGCGCTGCAGATATTTGCGCACCTGCCGGCCGGGATTGATCTTGTCGCCGGCGATCGCCGCCTGCACATTGCCGAGCGTCAGCCCGGCCGTGTCGCCGACAAAGGCGATGCCCGGCCCAAGCAGCGATTCCTGTATCGACTGGCCGAAGCGGTTTTCGGTCGATTTGACGAAGTCGCCGAACAGGCCGAAGCCGCCCCCCTGCAGGCCGGCTTTCAGCCAGAAGCCGGGATTGGTCGCCGGGTTCATATCCTCCGGCTTCTTGGCGTCGAGCAGGCTCTTGATCTGGATATAGGCGGCGCCGCCCATGGTCAGCATGATCGCCATCGGCGCGAAATAGGCCGCACCCGACCGAAAACCCTTGCCGCCGCCGCGCCGTGCCGCCATTTCGAACGTGGCTTCCAGCTGCATGGCGGTGAACGACAGGCCGAAACTCTTGTACTGCAGCAGGAAATCCAGCAGCTCGCCGCCGACCGAGCCGCGCTCGGCCAGCCCGGTGACCAGCGATCGGCTGTTCGGCGTGCCGGCCGGCACCGAGCGCTCCGACCAGCTGTTGATGACTTCCGACAGCTTTTCGCCAGCCTCGCGATGCGCCAGCGCCTTGGCCTCGCCGGCGATCTGGTGCGGCGCGGCCGTGCGCATGTCGAGATATTGCACGGCGCCGCCATTCAGCTCGATCTGGCGCGGCGTGACGAAGCCGGCGGGGTCTTTCGCCTGGCGCCAGATGTCCCAATGCGCCGGCGTCACGCCAAAGCCTTCCAGCGCGGTGCGAAACCGCGCATCGAGCTGGCCGAAGGTCTTGCCGGCATTGTCGGCCACCGTCTTCTGCCACGCGCGCGCCTCGAGGAGCTTGCGGCCCGTGGTCAAGGGCGAAAGGCCGGTCAGCGACACGGTGCGGTCGGCAAGCCAGCGCGACCAGTTGGAGCCGACCGCCGGCCCGGCAAAGCGCAGTTCGTCGTTCATGACGTGCAGATATTCTTCCCACATCACGCCGGACGAGAATATTTCCTCGCGATTGCCCTTGCCGATCAGCTTGACCATGTCGACGATCGTCGAGGTCAGCGGCAGTCCGGCCAGCTTGCGCGCGGCGCGCGACACGAACGGGTCGGTCGTAGCGGCAAGGATGACGGTGCTACCGAGTTGGGCGCTGGTCATCACGTTCTTGATGTTCGACGTGGTGAGTGCCGCGCCGCTGGCGACTTCCGGCCGGCCGCGCATGTTCTGCCACAGGCTGTCGATGCGGTGCGCCGCGACCGCCGCCTGGCTGTCTTTGAAGATGGTGGCACCCTTGGCCAGCGTCGGCTTGCCGGTTTCCAGCTTGCCGATCTCGTGCGCCACCGCCTGTTTCATATACTCGACCATGGCGGTCGGGTTCGGCCCCAGCACTTCCATCGCCGCGATGTCGCGGGCCATGCCGTTGATGTGGCCGAAGATCGCCTGGACGATATCGCCCTTGCCGTATTTCGCGTTGTAGGCTTCCCAGCTGGCGGCGTCGCGGAAGGTGAGGAAACGTTCCTCCTGCCGTTGCGAGGCAATGGCGCCCTGCCCGCGACGCACCATGGACGGCTGCAGATGCGCGCGGCCATTCGAAACGATGGATTCCCAGACATGGTCAAGCGCCTGGTCGAGCCCGCCGGCGGAAAGCGGCTGGCCGGTCAGCGGGTTGGTCATCCGGCTGGGGTCGAGCAATTCGGTGATTTCAGCCTTCCAGGCATCGCGGCCGGCGGCCTTGACCTTCAGCCGGTTGTGATCGTGCGGCAGGCCGAAATTGTCGAGCTTGCCGATCGCGCCGCCGGCGGCGTTGAAGCGCTGGCGAAGATCTTCGAACACGCTGGAAATCGCCCGTGCCAGCTGCTTGGCCGTGGCGTCGCCGGCGGCCTCGCCGTGCAGCTCCTTGACCACGTCGCTTTGCAGCGCCTTGTTGGCGCGCTTGCCCAGCAGGCCCTTGCGCTCGAAGGAGAACATCACCTTGTCGAGGTTCTTTTGCGCGCCGATGATGATGGCTTCGGTCTTGCCGCGTACGCTCGATTCGCCGCGAAAACCGTAGTGCGACAGCAGCGCCATGGCGGCTTCGAACACGTTGGCCTTGCCGTCGCGGCCGCGATAGCCCTGCAGGAAACCCTTGACGCCCAAGCGGCGCGCCTCGGTCAGGTCGGCCCGCCGGCGCGCTTCGGCCGCTTCCGCCTTCAGCTGGATTTCCAGATCCTTGCGCGCCTTCGCCTTGGCCAGATCGTCGCCCATGGAAAGCCGAGCTTGAGCAAAGCGTTCATCGAATTCGTCGGCGAGGAACGAAGCTTCCTCGCGCGTGATCGCCTTCTGCTCGACGGCGGATATCAGGCAGTCTTTCAGGCCCATGGCGGCATCACACGTGTTTCGGCGTAAGTCTTGGCGCGAGCAACTGGCACGTCAGTTTTCAGACTAACCTTTGTCTGGACTTTGCCGCTGATTACAATTCGCAGCCGGTCACGCCAATCAAAGTGCGTGACTATGGTGGTTACCGCCCAGCCTTCAGCGAAAGCCGGATCATCATCGGGACGTGGAACGCTCGCAAGACCAAACCCCAGCGCGTTCCAAAATCTCTCTTTTGCGGTCGGCTTATAGACTTGATACCCGTGTTCGATCTTTTCCATGGTTTCAATCCTTGCAAGCCGCGATCAGGTCGCCGAAAAATTCGGTCCTGTCGGCATCGGCAATCATCGTTTCGTGGGTGGCGTGTAAAATGTCGCCGTCGGCAGCCTTGGCCGCCGGCATCGCATCCCAGACGGACAGCTTCTTGGTGCTTTCGAGGTTGACCGGCTTTGCCTCACCAGCAGTCGGCCGGCGCGCTTCGGTCAGTGCGAGCGCGGCGACCTCGCCCGCCTCGGCCGTCGCCGGCTCGGGCGCAGGCGCTCCGTCGCGCACAAAGATCGGCTCGGGAGCAAGGTTCATTGCTTCGAGGATATCACCGAGCTTTTCCGAGAGTTGACTTGCCCGGTCGCTGCCGGAAGCTGTCAGTTCGTCGATTTTCCTCCCCAGACGGAGGGCGACATCCTTGTTAACATCGGATGAGGCTTGAAAAGCCGCGCGATTTTCCGGGCTCAATTTTGCCAGAAAGGAAGGCGGATTTTGAACTTCCGCCGGCTGCACGGTCACCCCCTTCTTTTTGCCATCGGGAACCTGCTCGCGATAGTCCAGAGCGTCCAGTTCGCCGACCATGTTCGAGGAAGGCTTGATCTTTTTTTCGTTGGCATTGACCCAGGCGAGCGCCTCGACGCGATCAAGAAATTGACCGTCCGGCGTCACAAAGCCCGTGGTAACCGGATCACCGCGCAGCGAATGCGGATAGCGGTCATCGACCGCGAAATGCGGCTCGCCCGGCTTTCCGATGTAAAGATTTCCGTCCTCGTAACGATTGGCAACGACCAGGCCAAGCTCGGGCAGGTCTCCGGCGGAAATCGGAATTGCCTCGCCCGCTGGCGTTACGGCCGTCCGGATTGGCTCGCGGGCCTTTCGGCCTTCAACAATGCGGTCGATCGCCGACGAGCGCATGTCATCCGGCAATTCGGCCGCGCGCAGGCCCTGGGCGGCCATCCTAGCGGCTTCGTCGTCGGTCAGGCCTGCAGGCGGCGGGCCGAATGCGGCGGCGTCCATCGCCGGCTGCTCGGCCGCCAGATCGGCGGCCCGAACCGCTGCCGGGTCCGGCGTCACGCCCAATGCTTCGGC